>CAWEJL010000001.1:0-13145 GCA_963809385.1 uncultured Chloroflexia bacterium
GATGGGCGCCCTGCCCGCCAGCGCGCCAAACGCGGGCGACGCCTCCACCGCGCTCTGGTGGCTGGGGCTGCTGCTGATTGGCATGCAGGGCAAATACCTGGAGGTCTTCCTCGTTGGCGCCATCGCCGCCACGCTCTACACCGCGATGGCGGAGTTGCGCGGCGTCCAGCGCGAGCGGCTGCGCCCCATCGCGCTAGGCCTGGCGCTGTTCGGTCTGGCGGTCATGGTCCCCTGCGCGATCTCCTGGCAGACCGGGACCGTCCTCTATCAGGCCGGCGCGCAGTGGGGCTGGGATGTCCTGCTCTACCCGCTGGCGACCGGCATCGGCTACAGCGCGATCCTGCTCGGCGTCGTCTGGGGCGGTCCCTGGCTGCGCGCGCCGTTCGAGTTCCCCCCGCTGCGCTTCATCGGCTTCATTTCCTACAGCGTCTACATCTGGCATCTGCCCATCCTCCACGCCGACATCACCTTCCTCCAGCCCGTCCCGCTGGCCGCGCGGCTCGTCCTGGTCTTCGTCGTCGCCTACCTCTCCTACCAGCTCGTCGAGCGCCCCTTCCTCCAGCGCCAGCGCCGTGGAGCGCCCGCGCCCGCCATCGCGGCGGGTTGACGCCGCCACCGCCCGGCGGCTACACTGCGCCCACAGGCAGGCGGACATGAGCGGAGGGCGGCATGCGCGAGGAACTGGCGGATGTAGCGGCTATAGGCGCGGAGCGCGTGGGCGGCTGCTTCGTTTGCCGGCTCGACACGCACCCCTGCGCGGTCCCCTGGCTGGAAGGCGCGCTGGTGCGCGCCACCGAGCGGCTGGCGGGCCACAACGGCCCCGCCGTCCGGCTGCGGCTGGATGATGGCGCGGAGGCCGTCATCGCGCTGGGCGACCACACCCGCCCCACCGCCCGCGCGCTGGTCTGAGGCGGGCGAGCGCGCCGCCGGGCTGCGCGTCCGCGTCTACCACCTCCAGCGCGCGGAGGATGGGAGCGGGGAGCGCTACCTCGCTGGCCCGGTCAGCCCGCTGATTCTCGAGCCAGACCTGCTGCTCAACATCACCGACATCAACAACGCCGAATACTGCGCCCGCCAGTACCCACTACGCCGCATGGTCCCCTCGCCGCCGAACATGGCCACGCTCAAGGGCGTCATCACCCATCAGGCGTTCAAGGAGATGCTCAAGGCGGGCGAGGCGGATGTCGCCGGGCCGCTCGACCAGGCGATGAGCGCGCAGGCCGCCGACATCGCCCTGCGCCAGCTTGACCCCGACGCCTTGCGCGCCGACGCCCTGCCGCACCTCGACGCGCTAGCGCAGTGGTACGGCGGCCAGCGCGCGGGCCTGTGGTCCGCGCCGCCCGACATCCGCGCCGAGACGCTGCTGCTGGCCCCCGAAGTCGGGCTGAAAGGGCGGCTCGACTTCCTCGCGCGCGGCCCCGGCGGCGACGCCCTGCTGGAGCTCAAAACGGGCAAGGTCCGCGCGCAGCTGCCCAAGCGCGAGCATCGCTGGCAGGTCTACGGCTACCAGACGCTACTCGCCGTGCGCCAGCCGGCGGACCGCCAGAAGGCCGCCGCGACGCTGCTCTACAGCGGCACGCCCGGCCAGGCCGAGGGGCATACGATCCCCTTCACCGCACGCGACCTGCTGCGCGTGCTCGATCTGCGCAACCAGCTTGCCCTGATCCACGCCACTGGCGCCGTTCCCGCGCCGCCCGGCGCTGGCAAGTGCGACCGCTGCATGCTGCGGCCCACCTGCCAGCGCGCCTCTGGCCTGCTCGGCTGGGAGCCGCCGCCCGATGACACGCCCGCCGTCCCGGTGGACCCCGCCGACGCGCAGTGGTTCAGCCACTGGAGCGAGTTGCTGCGGCTGGAGGCGCGCGCCGCCGAAGAGGAGGCCCGCACGCTCTGGCGCCGCACACCGGAGGAGCGCCGCGCGGCGGGCATGGCGCTGGGCGGGCTGACGCAGGAAGGCGAGCCGCGCCAAACCGAGAGCGGCGAATGGGAATACACCTTCCGCTGCGCCAACACCTCCGAGCTACGCGAGGGCGACGCTATTCTGCTCAGCGACGGCGACCCCATCGGCGGCGAGATCGTCACCGGCTCGATCCTGCGGCTGGACGAGCGCGGCGTGACCGTCTGGGCGCCGGAGCGCATCCGCCGCCCGGCGCTGATTGACCGCTACGGCAGCGACATCACCCACGACCGTACCGCGCGCAACCTCTGGCGCTGGCTCGACGCCGACCCGCGCATGAAGGCGCTGGTGGCGGGCGAGCGCGCGCCCACCTTTGACGCCATCGCCCCAGATGACGCCATCCGCCGCGCTCAACGCGGAGCAGCGCGAGGCGGTGGCGCGCGCGCTGGCCGCGCGCGACTTCCTGCTGATCCAGGGGCCGCCGGGAACGGGCAAGACCGCCGTCGTCGCCGAGATCGTCCGGCGGGCGGTGGCGCGTGGCGAGCGCGTGCTGCTGGCGGCGTTCACCAATCAGGCGGTGGATACCATGCTGGCGCGGGCCGTCGCCGAGGGTGGCGTCGAGGCCGTGCGGCTGGGCCATGCGCTGGCCGTCGCGCCCGCGCTGCATCCCTGGCGGCTGGCCGAGCGCGCCCGCGCCGCCGCGCAAGCCGCCGGGGAGGAGCCAACCGCTAGCGGCTCGCCCGACCCGCGCTGGCTGCGGAGCGCGCTGGCCCGCGCGCAGGTGGTCGCCGCCACCACCGCGACCTGGGCGGCGGAGCGCTACGACGACGCCGGGGAGGCGCTGACCTTCGACCTGGCGATCGTGGATGAGGCGACGCAGCTGACGACGCCCGCGCTACTTGGCGCGCTGCGGCTGGCGCGGCGCTTCATCCTCGCTGGCGACGAGCGCCAGCTTCCTCCGCTGGTGATGAGCGCCGAGGCTGGGGCCGCTGGGCTGGGCCGCCCGCTCTTCACCGACCTGCTGGAGCGCTGGGGCGAGGCGGCCAGCGTCGCGCTGCGGCGGCAATACCGCATGAGCCCCGCCGATCTGCGGCTTCCCAAGCGAGACGTTCTACGGCGGCGCGCTGGTCACGGAGGGCGCGGCGCGCACGGCGGCGCTGACGCTGCGATTCGACCCGGCCAGCCCGCTGGCGCCCATCCTCGACCCCGCGCGCCCACTCGTCCTGCTCGACATCCCACCACTGGAGAGCGAGCGCCCCGGCAAGGTCAGCCGGGCGCAGGCGCTGGCGGCGCGCAAGCTCGATGCGCGAGTTGCTGGCGGGCGGCGTCGCGCCGGAGCGCATCGGCGTCATCGCTCCCTGGCGCGCGCACGTCGCCGCCATCCGCCAGGAGATCCAGGCGCTGCGGGCCAGCGGCGATCGAAGGGGCCGCGGCGGTCGATGGTGGATACCGTAGACCGCTTCCAGGGGGCTGAGCGCGAGGTGATCCTGCTCTCGCTCGGCGGCGCGCCTATCGCGCCGGAATGGGGCGGGCGCGGCGCCGAGTTCCTCGCCGACCCGCGCCGCCTGAACGTCGCGCTGACCCGCGCCCAGCGCAAGCTGATCGTGCTGGGTGACCGCCGCGAGCTGGAGCGCATCCCCACGCTGCGCAAGTTGGTCACCTATTGCGGCGCGCTCTATGGCGGGCGTGGCGGCGTGATGCGGCTGGCGGCGCGCCCGGTGGAGGCGCCGCAAGACTCGCCGTGGTGAGAAGCGGCGATGGGAAGACAGGACGGCCATAGCGCGAGCAGCCAACCTGGCCTCCATTCTGCGGCTTGCTTGGGTTGCGCAGCGCATGCGCTGTTTCCATCGCGTTTCTCTTGTAAGGAGCCCGCGTCATGACCAATCAAGACGTTGCCGCCAACAAGGCGGCTGTGCGTCGCTATCTCGATGAAGCGTGGAACAAGGGCAATCTGGATATCATTGACGAGCTCATGGCGCCCGACTATGTACGCTACACACCTACCGCGCAACTCGACCGCGAAGGCCAGAAGCGGCGCATCGCCGGCTTCCGCCAGTTATTCCCCGACCTGCACGCCGAAGTGGACCGCATCCTCGCCGAGGACGATCAAGTCGCCTTTCGGATAATGATGCGTGGCGCCGATCTCGGTCCTGTTCATGTCGTCGCCGCCACGGGCAAAGCCATCACGATCACCGCGACCGATATCGTTCGCTTCGCCAACGGCAAGATCGTTGAGCATTGGGGCAATATGAACGTTGGCCTCCTGCGCCAGCTTGGCGCCATCCCGGCCCGCGGCTAGGCGGCGCGCTCAACGCTCGTCGGGCGGGCGGACGTGGCGAAAGACCGACCAGAGCGCCAGATCATAGAGCGCTTTGAGGCTACCGCCGATCAGCAGGGGCAGGCCGAGCGCGACCAGCGCGCCACTCAGCAGCGCGCCAGCGATGATCGGGCTGACGCTGGAGCCAGCGCTGCGGGCGAGTGAGGTGACGCTGGCCGCCGCCGTTCGCTCCTCAGGTGGCGTCAGCGCCATCGTGTACGCCTGACGGGTCGGCACGTCCATCTGCGAGAGGAGTTGGCGCGCGAGCAGTGTGACGCCGGCCAGTGGGAAGGTGGGCATGAACGCGACCAGCATCAGCAGGATGTTCGAGGGCAGGTGCGTGAAGACCATCGTGTTGAGCAGGCCAAAGCGCCGGGCGAGCGGGGCAGCCGCCAGGCGCTGCCCGACGTTCACCTCGACGTGGATCGCATCCTCGCCGAGGACGATCACGTCGCTGTCCGGGTGGTCATACGCGGCGCCCATCAAGGCCCGTTGCTTGGCGTCGCTCCCACCGGCCAATCCGTAACGATCACCGCGACCGACATTGTCCGCTTTGAACATGGCAAAATCGTCGAGCATTGGGGCAACATGGACGAGCTCGGCCTCTTGCGGCAGCTTGGCGCCATCCCGGCTCGCGGCTAGGGCATGGCGCCATCGTGGTAGGCCAAGACCGTATTCCTAGCTCATCCACAAGCGAGCGAGCGAGCTGCGTACTGCCACCGGAGTCTCACGCGCTGCCCACGCGCCACTGCCACTGGCGAGCGCCGTCCATGATGCGGAGCGCTACGACCGAGACCTGTGGAGTATTGCCGTTGTACCTCGTGATGGTGTCATATATCGAGCCACCATCCACCCAGGGCGTGTCATCATTGAACACTGGCCAGTTCCCGATGTCCTGGCGCCAACGGATGGCTCCATCGGATGGCTGGATGGCCAGCATCCGCATCGTGCCCCGATTGGTCGCGGACTTGCCGCCCGCCTGAATCAGCGCGAGGTCTCCCGCCAGCAGCGGCTCGCGGATGACAAACTGGCCTACATTGGTAGCCCAGCGAGTGTGACCATCACGCGGTATGAGTCCCAGCACAGCGGCGTTAGTGGTCCCGTTGATCACGCGCGTCTCAACGAGCAGAAGACGCGGCTCGCTCGACGAACCCAGCCCTGCGGCTCCTTCCACGAACGCTACACTGGTTATGTTTACTTGGGCGGCAGGATCGCCGCCAGCATCCTGCCGCCAGAGGAGGGTTCCATCGGTAATCCGCAGCGCCGCGAGGGTGGAATACGAGCCGTTCCCTTCCACAACATCGGCGCTAATGTAGAGCGTTCCATCCGCGATCACTGGCGCGCCGGCGATCCCGTCAGTGGAGTACTCCCAGCGCGGCTTGCCGCTAACCGCGTCAAGCGCCAGCGCCGATTGGAGCGCGAAACCATGGCTATCGCGAATCGTGCTGATGGTGATGACGAGTCCGGCGGTTGGCATGGGCGGGAGCAAGGCGTCCGAATGGCTGCTGGGATCAAGGGTCGAGAGTTGCGCGGTCGAATCGTAGCGCCAGCGCATATGCCCGGTGGCCGCGTCGAGCGCAAACAGCGCGCTGACGCCGAACGGGGAACCGATGCTTGTAACGTAGATGATCTGCCCGTCCGCTGCCGCTGGAGAGGGCGTCCCGTCCGTCGAGACCTGCCAGCGCGCCGCGCCGCTGCGTTCATCGAGCGCCTGCATGACGCCTCCGTATCCCCCGCTGTCCTGCTGGGACGCGGACACGTACACAGCCCCACCTACGACGACAGGTGGATTGACGAACGTGCCTGGGGTCGCGTGCGACCACAATGCTTTGCCAGTGCGCGGGTCGAGCGCGTCCAGCGTCGAGGTTCGCGGATCATCCGTATAACTGCTCACATAGACGACATGGCTGATCTCGGTTGGCTGAAACAGCGGGTTATGTGTTGGACGCCGCCAGATCACCGCGCCGCTCGCCGCGTCCAGTGCGACCACCGCGCCGCCGGTCGGCTGGGTGGCGCCCGATGGTACTGTGACACCCGTGGGGTATATGTAGTAGACATGCGCTCCAGTCGCGGCAGGCGCCGCGAGCGGCGCCTGCGCGCCCGACGTTGCGCCGCACCCAGCGAGCGGCAACGCCCCGACGAGGACGACCAAGGCGATAGAGGTCATGCGTGTCCATGGCGCCAACACGCCGCTCGCGATCAATGAGGTCACTGCCCACGCTCCTGTTTCGGTGGGACATGGCGCCATAGAGCCGTGCGCTCGATCCGTCATCCGCCGCCTCCTTCCTGACGCAACGCATCATACCAAAACAGCGCGCGCCAAGGAAAGCGCCACGCATCATTTTCTGATGTCGAGGATGTGCGTGGGGCTATCAGGGAGCGCGCGCAGATGCTCGCCGCAGGAAGGGTGGATACACGAGCAGCGCGTCAAGATCGCTCAGGGGATGCCAGGCGAACGACAGTTGGGCGTGGCCATCCATCACCGAGAAGGGCTGGCGGTCTTGGGGAAACGGGGACGAGGCGGCAAAGGACATGGCGTAGTAGAGGCCGATCCCGTGCAGGCGCTTTCCGCCATCCTCCCGGAAGCTCTCGACAATCCAGAGCAGGCGGTCCACGTGAACGTCCTGCGCGATCTCTTCGCGCATCTCGCGCGTGAGGGCCTCGCTGGCGGTCTCGCCCATCTCAACGCGACCACCGGGCAGCATCCAGTACTCGCCGTCATCTATGCGGTGGAGCAGAACGTGATCGTCCTGGATCGCCACGCCTGCCGCCCGGTAGAAGAAGCGCGACGTTCCGACGGTGAAGTCAATCATGCGGGCCGCTCAACCTTTCAGTTCGCATACGCCGTCTACGCGCGCCGCATGCGCCAGACACGCGAAAACCCCTCGCCAGCGCAGCGCTGGCGAGGGGTCGGCAAAGATATCGCTCAGGCGGAGAGGCGGCGCACGATGTGGTTGACTTCCTCCGCCATCACGATCGACTGAATCTGCTTGCGCGCGTTCTCCGCCGTCTGCGGCTGCGCGAACGTCAGCCGGTTCAGGATACGGAGCGCGCGGGTCAACGCGCCGCTGCGCATGAGGAACTGCTCGTACGAGGCGCGGTCGAGCGCCAGCGTCGAGCAGATGGGAACAGCGAAGACCTGCGCCACATCGCTTGACGGCCCGTCCACAGGCTGGAAAGGCTGCGTGATGGGCCGCGCGACCATCCAGATGGCGCGGGCGACACCGTCTCCGGCGCGCTGGCGCAGCGCGCGGCGGAAGACCAGCGTGTATTCCGTGACACCGAATTCCACCAGCGCCCAACCCCTTCATTGACGTGACGCTTATCCGCGCGGTCGCTCAGTCGCCGCGCGCATACACGCTTCACAGGCAGAGACGAGAAGTGACAGACGAAGTAACCACGCGCGCTGACAGTCCTGCGAAGCCACCGGCTCCAAAACCATGGACTATCTGTCCATCTCTCTACGCATCTTACGGGCCATTCCGGCAAACGGGCCACGTTCCGACGCCTGGCGCCCCAATCGGGCCATTCCGGCGTGGGGCGCCCGCAAAGTAGCCGCATAGGGGGCGGCGTTGACAGCCCGAAAAGCGCCCGCTATGCTAAAACCTGCGCCATATAGCTAGCGTGGGTTTCTGGCGCCATGCCACGGCTCCAGGGGGGCCTGCTCGAATTGATAGCGCCATGTGAGCCGTGAGGAGGGACCAGTTGCGAGGTGATCGGGCGAAAAGCGACACATGGGTTAGGCGGCGCGGGAAGCTACGCGGAGCCGCACATGGGGTCACGCTCACACTCACGCTGGCGCTGACGCTCGCTGTGCTCTCAGGAGCGCTGCTCGAGTAGCCAAATCGTCAGCGCGGCGGCGCGCACAGCTCCTCTGGCGCCTCGGCGAACGACCCTACTTGCCACCAGTACGCGCTCAACCACCGCGACGCCCGCGCAACCGGTCCGGTTACCCTCCGACAGACACGCCTACCGCGACGGCGACCGACACGCCTACCCCACTCCTACAGACACGCCCACCGCCACCGCGACGAGCGGCCCGACCGCTACCCCCACGCCGCCGCCGAATCCCTATGCGCTCGACATCAGCGCGGCGATAACGGAGGCTGGGTGGCCACAACAAGGCAGCAACTGGTGCGGTATCGCGACCGTCGCCGCGATCGCCGACTATATCGCTCCCCAGGCGCAGGTCTCGCAACAGGGGGTCACATACACGCTCAATGATCCCAACAACGCCAGTGAATGGAGCTATCCGACGAAGAGCGGCTGGGGACCCTACGTTCCCACGGACATCGCGCGCGACTTCGGCACGGATCCGCGCTCACTCGCCGAAGGCCTGACGCTGGCGACCGGCATTCAGTATCACGTGATCGTGGACACCCACGGCGCATGGGACACGACCATCCATATCGTGGACGATCTGCTCACGACCAGGAAGCCGATCAGCGTCTTCGTGGACAACGGCCAGCACTCGGTGGTTGTGTCCGGTGTGGATGCGACCGGCGACCCGCTCACGAATCCCAACAGCATCACCGCGATCCACGTCTGGGATCCAGGCGGTGGCGTGAATGGAATTGGCATCCAGCCGCACATGGAGCAAGCGGTTCCAATCAACGACCTGGCTCTCCGGGATCATCAGCTGGAGTGGCTCGAACTATTTCAAATATCCCTACGCCGCCAACGTCTATCAGGGCGTAGCCGCTCGATCCCGATCCAGCGGTAGGGCCGTATGCGTACCAGCCCTCCAAGTACAACCACATGTGGATTGGCAGCTACGTCTACCTATCGACAGTAGCCCAGTCAGCGACGGCGAGTCTCAACTGCGGACTGGGAGCTGACCCCCTACGGCGCGCTGTACGTGGGATACGCCAACAGCGCGTATCCCGCGACACCCACAGGCTACAGCGGCCCGACCGTCCCGATGCCAACCAACACGCCGCCGCCGCCGCCACCCGTGCGCCCGCCGAAGCCGCGTCCGTCGCTGCCGCCCGCGCCGAAGCCCAAGCCCGCACCCACGGCGACGCCCAAACCGACACCGACACTGAGGCCCAGGCCGACGCCGTCGACGTATTTCACGACGGAGACAGCGCCTATCGACACACCCACGCCCGACCCCGTGTGCGCGCCGGTAAACTGCGCGCTGGCGGCGATAGCGGCGATAGCGGTTAGCCCGGGGCCACTCGTCATCGCCCTTGCCGCTGCTCCTCCTGCTGGGCCTGACGCTCATCGCTCCGCTCCTGCTCCCGGCCCTGTTCGCGCATCGCACACGGGGGACAGCGAGCGATGCGCGCACGGTGGATGACTTGCTCAGGCTCCAGCGGCCGCTTCCGTGACGGATGACCAGGCCGGCGCGTCCGCTGATGGGGAAAGCGGCGCCACTGATGGGGAAAGCGACGCGCCCTCCAGCGATGGTGGCGACGCCGCTATCACCAATGCGGAAAGCGACTCACCGGCGAGTGCATACGCCGACCGACCCATGCGGAAAGCGACGCGCGCTACCACCGATAACACGCCCCAGGACTGAAGCCAGCGGACAGCGCGAACGCCGATTCGCGTGTAACGCGCGAATCGGGCGCTGGCGCACGCCTCAAGCCATGACCGCCGCGCACCGGTCATGATGGCCGCGTCCGCCCGGCGCCTCGCCCGGTTGGCGGCGGCGCTTCTCACCTCTTTCCGCTTGCTGTACACTGAACGGGAATAGCATGCCATGGTGAGCCATCCAGAGGACTGTGGAGGCGGAGCATGACGAGACGGCAGATCACCGAGCGCCAGACCAGCGCGCGTGCGACGGATATGGCGGATACGCGGAGCGCCAGGAGGTCCCACCCACGCCATCCGGCCAGCGTGCCGGACAAACCGCCGCGCCCGCGATTCGCATCGAGCGGCTGATCCTCCATCACCTGGATCATCGCGCGGACCGCTGCGAGCTGGTGGACGATGAGACGCTCCTGGACGGGGATAGCGAGCGATTCTTCACCAACCACGTCCTCTCCGCCAGCGAGCGGGCCGACTGGCGCGCGCGCATCCGCGAGGATGACGGCGTCATGCCGGAGCATCTCCTGGGGCTGCTGGGCGATTCCGCGCGCTTCGTCGCCGCCTCGCGCACGCTGGCCCAGCGTCTCTACGACTTTATGAAACTGCGCGCCGGCCAGATCGTCCCCGGTGATTTCGTCGTCATCGCCTACGCCACTGGCGACAGCGACGAGCGCCACGTCGCGCTGCTCAAGATGGACCCCGACCAGCAGCGGCTGTCCCGCTCCATCCAGCGGTTGAACGGGCGCGCGCGCGTCACCATCGAGCACGCCACCAACCTCTTGCCAGAGACGAAGGGCCTGCAAAAGTGCGCCCTCATTTCCACCAGCGGCTCCACGCGCGACGGCGCGCGCCAGTTTACCGTACGCCTGCTCGACACACAGGCTGGCCCCAAATCGGACGGCGTGGCCGCATTCTTCTACCGTGACTTCCTCGCCGCGACGCTTGCCACCTCGGCCCGCAGGCAGACGCGGCTGTTCCTCTCCGAGAGCAAACGCCTGGCTCCAGGGCCACGCCAGCGACTTCACCCCACGCGAGTTGCTGGGATTCTACGCCGCGCGCCGCGAGGCGCTGATGGGTGATCGTGTCGAGTTGCGCGCCTTCGCTGAGCGTGCGCTGCCCGGCAGGCCCGGCGAGGTGGAGAGCCTGGTGGCGCGGCTCACCAGCGCGCTCTTTGACCTGGCCGATCTGGACGAGCACATGAGCGACCATCCATTTTTTCCCGTTGACCGCTCCGCCGCCAAAAGTTACCTGGAGAAAGTGACCATTGAGCTGGATGGCGGCGCGCGGCTGACGGTCAGCGCGGCGCGCTTCGAGTCGCTTGTCCGTGTTCTGGAAGAGCGCGACGCCGAGGGCAAAGCGCAACTCACCCTCTCGTCGCTCATCTTCCGCGAGGTGACAGGGTGAGCGGAACGGAACGATCTCGACGCCCAGCGCGCCGCGCGCCTACCCGCCCGACGCCCACGAGGCGCCGCCAGGTGGAACGCCCACTCCGGCGGGCGGTTATGCGGCGGCGGGCTAGAGGGAGTAGCGGACACAGCCGATCCTGCCAGTGAGCCTACCGAAGTCGCCGCGGCCCGTACGGCGCTCCGGCGGATGGGCGAGACGGCGCGCTCGCTTGGCCTGGTCTTCGGCTTCGACCAGGACGTCCTCGCCAGCGCCGAGGCCTTCGACCGGGTGGAAGGCGACATCAATCGCACGGTCGAAGAGATCGCTGGAGCGGATGACACAGCGCTGCGCGAGGCCTTCGCGCTCTTCGGCGCCGACCTGGAGCTCGACCTATCGCTCTCCGGCCTCGACCCATCATTCGACCCAGTCACCGCGGAGCTGCGCGCGGGGCAGCGCCCCCCTGAGCGCCCTGGCGGACTTCCGCGCGGCGGCGGACGCCGTCGCGGCCACCCAGGGCGACAGCGTCTCGGTGGATGTGCGGCTGCGCATCGGCAAGACCGCCGCGCTGGCCCAGGCCCGGCGGCTGCTGGCGGCCCGCGCGACGCAGGATGCGCCGGCCGAAGCGCCTGTCGCCTGCGTGGTGTTCTATACCGAGGCCGCGCTGCGGCGGCTACTCTCACTGCGGCGCGGCGGCGCTCTGGCGCGCGCGCGGGCTGGGCGACGACGAGCGGCGCGCGCTCGTCGCGCTCTGCGAGGGGAGCGGCTACCTGGCCGGTATCGCGCTGGAGGTGATTGGCGCGGCTGGCCCCGCTCCCGCCGAGTGGCTCACACTCACCCCACAGGCCTGGCGGCGCTTCGCCCGGCGGGCCGCGCAAGCGCGGAAGCTGCGCGATGACGAAAGCGCCTGGAGCGGCCTCGACCTGCCCTTCATGCCCGACCACCTGCGTGTCACGTCCCGCATGCCCGGCCTGGAGGCGGTCGCCGAGCGACTATCCGCCCTGCGCGCCGCTGTCGCCGCCTGCGCGCTGGCCAGCGACCTCGCCCCGGATGGCCGCATGGTCACCCTGCGCTTCGCCGGAACCCGCCCCGCCACCCTGCGGCTGGATCTCTCGACGCCCCCAGACGCGCCCGTCTCCGGCGCCGGGCAGGCGCTGGATGAGGAGCCGGACGCGCTGATCGCTCTGGCGGACTGGGCCTACCGCGACGCCTCGCCCGACCGGCTGGCGATCGCGCGCGACGCGCTCGGCGGCGAGCTTCCCGTCGCGACGGAGACGACGCTGGAGGGCGCGCGCGCGGCGGCGGGGCCAGCCCTGGGCGCCGCCCGCGCCAACCTGACGCTCTACCTGCGCGGCGCCACCGCGCGCTACTTCCAGCTCCGCGGCGCCGCCCAGGAAGCCATCAGCGGCTACGCCGACGCCACACGCAAAGCCGTCAGCGACCTCACCAGCGATGTGGTGGACAACCTCTTCAAGACCGTTGGACTGATCGCGGGCGTCGTCATCGCCGGGCTGATCGAGCCCACCGCGTCGCGGCCCGTCGCGGCCTTCGCCGCCGCGCTCTACATCGCGTATGTCATCTTCATCATGTGGTATCTGCTGCGCGCCCGCTACGCGCGCTATATGCTGGAGCGCAGGGCGCTGGGCGCGACCCTGGAGGCGATGAGCGAGTTGACCAGGGACGAGCGCCGCAAGCTCCGCGCGCCCGCCGCGCAGGCCAGCGCGCACTTCGAGCGCTACTACCGTCTCACCTGGCGCGTCTACCTGGCGCTGGCGATCCTCGGCGGCGTCGTATTCATCCTCATCCTGACACCCCTCTGGCCGGTCATCGCGCAGCTTCCACCCCCCACGCCCACCGCGACGCCCGCGCGCTGAGCCGTTCGCGCGGGCTTGCGCCGCCCCACCGCGCATGCCTACAATGAATGCGCGCGGAATCTACGCGCCCACGGCTCCATAGCTTAATGGACAAAGCACCGGTCTTCTAAACCGAGCATCTGGGTTCGATTCCCAGTGGGGC
>CAWEJL010000002.1:0-917473 GCA_963809385.1 uncultured Chloroflexia bacterium
TCTGGACCCGATGATCAGCTCCGGGGGCGCCCACGCTGATCATCCGGCGGGTTCGGGCGCTCGCGGCGGCCGTTTTGCCCTCGGACGATCAGCTCGCAGGGGAGTGAGCTGATCGTCGGAGGGCTATTCGTGCAGTTCCGCGTCGATTCGGGCCCGGACGATCAGCTCGCGGGGAGTGAGCTGATCGTCCGGCGGGTTTGGGCGGGCCGGCGGCCCAGCCGGCCGGATCGGTCCAGGCCTGCAGGGTGCGGCGGCTGGTGAACCGCCGCAGGACGCCGGTCGTCGGGTCGGGCAGCTCAAGGGCGGCCGCGAGCAGCTGCAGCGGGCGCGTCCAGTCGTCCAGCGCCGTGTCTTCGGGTCCCGGGTCCGAGGCGCCACCGGATGCCGTGCCGTAGAACCGGTCGCCGAGGATCGGCAGGCCGAGACTGCGCAGGTGCAGCCGCAGCTGGTGCGTGCGGCCGGTCAGCGGGGTGAGCCGGTAGCGGGCCAGCCCGTCGCGGCGCTCCAGCAGCTCGACGTGCGTCTGCGCGTTCGGCGGCCCGGGCACCTCCTGGGCGAGGATCACCCCGCGTTCCTTGACGATCCTGCTGCGCACCGTCCGCGGGAAGGTCAGGCCCGGGTCGAACGGCGCGACGGCCTCGTAGGTCTTGCGCACCCTGCGGTCGCGGAACAGCGTCTGGTAGGCCCCGCGCCGCTCGCGGCGGACCACGAACAGCAGCACGCCCGCCGTCACTCGGTCCAGACGGTGCGCGGGCGACAGCTCGGGCAGGTCCAGCTCACGGCGCAGCCGCACCAGCGCGGTCTCGACGATGTGGCGGCCGCGCGGGATCGTGGCCAGGAAGTGCGGCTTGTCCACGACGAGCACGTCGTCGTCGCGGTGCAGGACGTCCACGGTGAACGGCACCGGCACCTCGACGGGAGGTCGCGGTGGAACCAGAGGAACTCCCGCGGCCGAAAGGGGTCGTGCGGCCCGACGGGGCCGCCTCGGCCGACGATCCGGCCCTCGCGCAGCATGGCGTCCAACCGCGCCGCGGGCAGCCGCGGCAGGCGGGCGACGAGGTGGTCGCGCATCGTCGCCCACGGGCCGTCGTCCGGGGTGCGCAGCCGGACGGCGTCGAGGCCGTGCCGCTGGGGCAGCGGCGAGACGGGGGCCACGGAGGGAGCGTACGTGCCGGGTTCGGCTTCCGATGAGCGGGAACAAGCGTGTGCATCGATGTTCCGTTCGGCACCGGGGCCCCGATGTGCCTCAAGCGTGTGCATCGATGTTCCGTCCGGCACCGGGGCCCCGATGTGCCTACGGTCGCCATCGTTGAAATGGACGGCTTCGACACGCGGCAGGCGGTCGTCGTGGTCGCGGCGACCAACCGCCCCGATAACCTGGACCAGGCGCTGCGCCGTGCCCGGGCCGCTTCGACCGCCGCGTGACGGTGGACCGCCCCGACTGGAAGGGCCGCCAGGCGATCCTCCAGATCCACGCCAAGGGTGTGCCCGTGGCGTCGGATGTGGACTTCGTGACACTGGCGACAGCAACGACCGGCATGGTCGGCGCCGATCTGGCCAATCTGGTCAACGAGTCCGCGCTGCTCGCGGCGCGCCGGAACCTGGACCGCGTGAACATGCGCTGCTTCTTCGACGCGCTGGACCGCATCCAGCTGGGCGCCGAGCGGCCGCTGGTGCTCAACGAGGAAGACCTGCGGATTGTGGCGATCCACGAGGGTGGCCATGCGCTGGTCGGCCTGCTGACACCGCACTCCGATCCGGTGACGAAAGTAACGATTGTGCCGCGCGGCCAGGCGCTGGGCGTCACGCAATACACCCCGCTTGACGATCGCTACAACTACTCCAAGGCGTATCTGTTCGGGCGCATCATGACAGCGCTCGGCGGGCGCGCTGCGGAAGATGTGGTAATCGGCAGCATCACGACGGGCGCGGAGAACGACCTCCAGCAGGTAACGGCCATCGCGCGCAACATGGTGGCCCGCTGGGGTATGAGCGAGCGCGTGGGGCTGATCTCGTTCAGCGACCGTCCTAGCCCGTTCGGCGCGGGTGGCGATATGGGCCAGCGCGACTACAGCGAGGCGACGGCGGCGGCGATTGACGAGGAGTCACACGAACTGGTCCAGAGCGCCTATGCGCAGGTCAGGCAACTGCTGACCGAGCACAAGACGACGCTGGAGCGGATCGCGACGGAGCTCCGCCGCCACGAAACGCTGGACGCCAAGCAACTGGCGCAGATCCTGATGGAGACAGGCGTAAGCCTGGCTGAAGTGGCGCCCACACCGGGCGCGGAGACGATAGGCGTGGAGGCTCCAGATACCGCTGGCGCCGCCGCGCTGGACGTCGCCCCAGCGAACGGCGGCCAGGCGCTGCCGGGCGCGGGCTATATGCCCGGCGGCACGAGCGTCCCGCAGAACTAGCCAGCTAGCGACGCGCGACAACACGGGCCGGGGCTTCTCTCATCGAGAGGCTCCGGCCCGCTTTTCGTAGCCACCGCTAGCTGGCCCGGAAGGTGAGCGAAACCTTGCCGCCATCTCCGGTCAGCGTGAGCGTAGAGCCGTCGAGGCGGTAGCTGGTGACGAGTTGCAACGCTCCCAGGTAATGGGATTCCTGCTCCATCACACTGGCGCCATCATCCCCAGTGCAGGCCATGAGCGTGGTACGCATCTCGCCGATGCGCAACTGGCTTCCAACAAGGGTATATGACGCGCCGAAAGAGTTGCACCCACCAGAACCCGCGATTTGGCGGTCCTGGGAGAGGAATCTGAGTGTAGCGGGCCGCGTCGTGGAGAGCATTTGCTCCTGACCGTCTACCACGAGACGTGTGAGCGTCCAGGTGGGCTGTGACAAACCGCTAGGCGTCGAGGTCAGCGCGGCGTATGCGATGCCCGCAGAGACCGCCAGCACGGCGACAACCGCCAAAATGATGAGCATGAGCCGGCGGCGCATAGGAAACCTCCATCTTGAGAGAACTTCCCCCAGAGAACTTCCCCCTATGAAGGGGACGCGCCAGGCGGGATGCGAGTTCCCCTTGAATGCCTAGCCGGGGGTAATTGTGATATGGACGCGAGGCTGCGCGCCGCTATCGAGCGCTATTTGTGAGATTTTTCAGCTATCCCATGAGTACGCGCCGCGGCGTGACAGGGGTTGCGCGCCGCCGCAGAGTGAAGCGGGGCCGCGCGTCCCAGGCAGAGAGGGCGCTATGCGAGAGCAAGTACAAGCGCAAGACTGGACAGCGGGACCAGTGAAGGTCGCGTTGATTCTCGATGATGATGTCACCGGAAGCGGCGCGCTGCAGCGCACGCTCGGCTCACTTGGCTACGAGGCGCGCGTGATGACTGACGCGAGCGCAGCGCTGGATTCGCTGCGAACAAGCGTTGAGCCAATGGCGTTATTCTTCGATGTCGAAGCGCGCGGGGCGACGCTCGATGGCCAGAGCTATGCGTTCCTGATCGGCGCGTTGCTGGGGGACCCATCGCTCGCGCAGCGGCATGTCTTCGCGGTCATCTCATCAACAGCGGACGACGTTGACCTGGCGCTGGGGAAAACCCTCAACCGGCTGGGCGCGCCAGTGTTCGACAAGCCGTGCGCCCCCCGCGCGCTGGAAGCCTTTCTCACACTCGCGCGCGGACGGTTGACCCCGCCGGCTCAGCCCGAAGCCGCCACCATCTGAAAGGCCTGCGAACGCTGAGCTTGCGCGTCATGGTATCGGTGAAATCGCTCTGGAATACGCCACCACCAGCCGCCTCCTTCCGTGCGGAAGGAGGCGGCTGGTGGTGGCGTCTTTTGGCCATATCGCGAGGCTGAAAGCGTGTCCATGGGGGTTTGTGATGCTAGCTGGCGGCTGTGTGATATTACTGTGATACGACCCACCGACACTGGATGAGACGAAGCTTAACGGCGCGACTGTATCGCGCTGGGATCAAGCGGCAGGAGACCCCTGATGACAAGCCAGTGGATAACAGCAGATGGAAATGAAGCGGTGGCGAGTGTCGCGCACCGGCTCAGTGAAGTACTCGCGATCTATCCGATAACTCCCTCAACAGCGATGGGTGAGCTAGCCGACGCATGGTCGGCGGCGGGCAGGCGCAATCTTTGGGGCGCGGTTCCCACCGTCATAGAGATGCAGTCCGAGGCTGGCGCGGCGGGCGCGATTCATGGGGCGCTCACAACCGGCGCCCTGGCGGCGACGTTTACCGCCTCGCAAGGCCTGCTGCTGATGATCCCGAACATGTACAAGATCGCGGGAGAGCTGACGCCGGCGGTATTCCATGTCGCCGCGCGCTCACTTGCGGCCCAGGCGCTCTCCATCTTCGGCGACCACTCGGATGTCATGGCGACCCGCGCGACCGGATTCGCACTGCTCTCTTCCGGCTCGCCACAGGAGGCGCAAGACCTTGCGCTCATCGCCCATGCCTCCACGCTGGAGTCGCGTGTGCCATTCCTGCATTTTTTCGACGGCTTCCGCACCTCGCATGAGATCAATAAGCTCCAGCCGCTGGACGATGACGACCTCCGGGCGTTGATCCGGGATGATCTGGTGGTGGCGCACAGAAACCGGGGGCTCACCCCCGAGCGCCCCGTAATCCATGGCACGTCGCAAAATCCCGATGTGTACTTCCAGGCGCGCGAAACGGTGAACCCATACTATCAGGCATGTCCGGGAATCGTCCAGCGCGCGATGGACCGCTTCGCCGAGCGCACAGGTCGCCAGTATCACCTCTTCGACTACTACGGCGCGCCCGACGCGGAACGTGTAATCGTCATCATGGGCTCCGGAGCCGAAACCGCGGCGGAGACGGCGCGCTACCTGGCCGCGCGCGGTGAGAGGGTTGGCGTCGCGCAGGTCCACCTCTACCGCCCGTTCTCGATGGACGCGTTCCTCAGCACGCTCCCAGAAACCACGACATCCATCGCTGTGCTCGACCGTGTGAAGGAGCCTGGCAGCGCGGGCGAGCCGCTGTATCTGGATGTGGTCGCCGCGCTCGACGATGGCTACCAGGCGGGAACGGCGCGATTCAAGGCGCGCCCGCGCGTGATCGGTGGCCGCTACGGGCTGTCGTCCAAGGAATTTACGCCCGCGATGGTGAAAGCGGTCTACGATGAGTTGGGCAAAGAGCGGTCCATGCGCCGTTTCACCGTAGGCATCACCGATGACGTCAGCCATTTGAGCCTGGAGGTTGATCCGGCGTTCTCCATCGAGCCGGATGAGACGGTGCGCTGCGTGTTCTGGGGTCTTGGCTCCGATGGCACAGTGGGCGCCAACAAAAACTCCATCAAGATCATTGGCGAGGAGACCGCGAACTACGCGCAAGGATACTTTGTCTACGACTCGAAGAAGAGTGGCTCGGTCACGACATCGCACTTGCGCTTCGGCCCGCAGCCCATCCGCGCGCCGTACCTGATCGAGCGCGGGCGGGCGAACTTCGTGGCGTGCCACCAGTTCAACCTGCTGGAGCGACAGGATGTGCTGGGCTACGCCGCGCCCGGCGCTGTCTTCCTGCTGAACAGCCCCTGGGGCCCTGATGAGGTCTGGAGCCACCTGCCAGAGCCGGTGAGCCGGACGATCCGCGAGCGCCGCCTGCGCTTCTACGTGATTGACGGCAGCGCGGTGGCCCGCGAGGCGGGGATGGCCGGGCGCGTCAACACCGTCATGCAGGCCTGCTTCTTCGCGCTCAGCGGTGTGTTGCCACGAGATGAGGCGATCACCGAGATCAAGCGCAACATCGAGAAGACCTATGGCAAGCGCGGCGAAGCGGTCGTGCGCCGCAACTTCGCGGCGGTGGACCAGTCGCTCTCGCATCTCTACGAGGTCGCCATCCCGGCGGAAATGGCGGCGGTTGGCGCTGCGCTCCGCCCGCCCGTGCCAGCGGAGGCCCCGGCGTTCGTGCGCGACACACTGGGCATGATGATCGCCGGGCGAGGCGACGAGATACCCGTGAGCGCGCTGCCGGTGGATGGCGCGTACCCGGTCGGCACAGCGAAGTGGGAGAAGCGCAACCTGGCCGATGAGATCCCCGTGTGGGATCCCGAGATCTGCATCCAGTGCGGTAAGTGCACAATAGTCTGCCCGCACGCCGTGATCCGCATGAAGGTCTTCGAGCCAGCGGCGCTCGCGGGCGCGCCGGCCACCTTCCAGTCCACGCCCGCGAAGTTCAAGGAGTTTCCAGGCTACCAATACTCGCTCCAGGTGGCGCCCGAGGACTGCACGAGCTGCGGTCTCTGCATCGAAGCCTGCCCGGTGAAGGACAAGCGCGAGGTGGGGCGCAAAGCAATCAACATGGAGCAACAGCCGCCACTGCTGGAGCAGGAGCGCGCCAACTGGAGCTTCTTCACCTCGCTGCCAGAGGTTGATCCAGCGCTGGTCAACGCCGCGCAGATCAAGAATTCGCAACTGCTGGAGCCGCTCTTCGAGTTCTCCGGCGCCTGCTCAGGCTGTGGAGAGACACCGTATATCAAGCTCGTCACCCAGCTATTCGGCGACCACATGATCGTCGCCAACGCCACTGGCTGCTCCTCGATCTATGGCGGCAACCTGCCCACGACCCCGTGGAGCGCGAACGCGGCGGGGCGCGGCCCGGCCTGGTCGAACTCGCTCTTCGAGGATAACGCCGAGTTCGGGCTGGGAATGCGCGTGACGCTCGACCAGCAGGAGGAGCACGCCCACGCGCTGCTGGAAAGCCTGGCGGAGCCACTGGGCGCCACGCTGGTAGATGGGCTGCTCAACGCCGACCAGACCAAGCCCGGCGGCATCGCCGAGCAACGGCGGCGGGTGGCAGCGCTCAAGGAACGGCTTGAGGCGCTGGCAGCGGACGCCCCGGCGGATGTGGCGGCGCGGGCGCGCGATCTGCTGAGCCTGGCGGATACACTGGTGCGCCGCAGCGTGTGGATCATCGGCGGCGACGGCTGGGCCTACGATATTGGCTTTGGCGGACTCGACCACGTGCTGGCGTCGGGCCGCGACGTCAACATCCTCGTCCTGGATACCGAGGTATATTCGAACACGGGCGGGCAGGCATCCAAAGCCACGCCGCGCGGCGCGGTGGCCAAGTTCGCCGCGCGCGGCAAGCCGACGGCCAAGAAAGACCTCGGCATGCTGGCGATGGCCTATGGCGGCGTCTACGTAGCGAAGGTGGCGATGGGCGCCAATGACGCCCAGACGCTGAAAGCGCTGCTGGAGGCGGAGGCGTACCCAGGCCCATCGCTGGTCATCGCCTACAGCCACTGCATCGCGCACGGCATTGATATGCGGCAAGGACTGGAGCAGCAGAAGCTGGCGGCGCAGACCGGCTACTGGCCGCTGTACCGCTTCAATCCCGACGCAGTGGCGGAAGGCAAGAACCCGCTGACGCTAGACTCGCGTGAGCCAACCTTGCCGCTGCAGCAGTTCCTCTACAACGAGACACGCTACCGGATGCTGGCGCAGAGCGATCCCGCGCGCGCGGATGAGCTCCTCAAGGAGGCCCAACACGACGTGCGAGCGCGCTGGACGCAGTACGCCGAGCTGGCCGCCGAGCCGGCGCCAGAGCCAGCCCCGGCGCCGCCAGCGGAGTCGAGTAGCTCTGGCGACGGCAAGCAATCAGTGCTAACCAATACCCAGGAAGAGTAACGTCGCGAATACACGAGGCTCCCCGCGCCGAACACGCGGGGACGCTTCATTCCCGCGTACTTTCTGACACCGCGTTGCGCTGGCTGGCGCGGCGTCAGGAATACGCGCAGGCCCAGGTCACGCTGAGGGAGGACGACGATGCCTGATCTCACCAGCCCCTTCATGGGGCTCGCGCTGCGGAATCCGCTGGTGGTGTCCGCGTCACCGCTGTCCAGGCGGCTGGATACGGTGCGCAAGCTGGAAGACGCGGGCGCGGCGGCGATTGTGTTGTATTCCCTGTTTGAGGAGCAGATCACCCACGACAGCCTGGAGCTAGACCACTATTTACAGGTCGGCACACACTCCTACGCCGAGAGTCTCAGCTACTTTCCGGAAATGGAGAGCTATAACATCGGCGTGGAACCCTATCTGGAGCATCTCCAGCAGGTCAAGCGAGCGACAAGCATTCCGGTCATCGGCAGCCTGAACGGCGTCTCGACCGGAGGATGGGTCGAGTACGCGCGCAAGATGCAGGACGCGGGAGCGGATGCGCTGGAGCTAAACATCTACTACATCCCCGCCGACCCGAACCAGACGGGCGCCGACCTGGAGGAGATGTACGTCACGCTGGCGCGCGATGTCATCGACCAATTGCGCATCCCCGTAACCGTGAAGCTCAGCCCGTTCTTCACCTCCCTGCCACATCTCGCCCGCCAGCTCACACAGGCTGGGGCGCGCGGGCTGACCCTCTTCAACCGCTTCTACCAACCAGACCTCGATCTCGAAGATTTATCGGTCAAGCCGCACCTGGAGCTGAGCTCATCGAGCGAGCTCCGCCTGCCGCTGCGCTGGATCGCCATGCTCTACGGTCGGGTGAAAGCCGATTTCGCGCTGACGACCGGCGTGCATAACGCGACCGATGCGATAAAGGGCGTCATGGCGGGCGCGAGCGCGGTGATGATGGCTTCGGAACTGCTGGCGCACGGCCCGGCGCGGCTGGGCGAGATTCTGGCGGACATGGAACGCTGGATGGACGAGCGCGAGTACGACTCCATCACGCAGATGCGCGGCAGCATGAGCCAGCGCTCAGTCGGGGATCCAGCGGCGTTCGAGCGCGCCAACTACATGAAGACGCTCAACTCGTTCGCGCTGCTTCCCTAAGCCAGCCAAGACGCCAACCTTCCCTGGCGCGTCACACCGTCCGCCCGCGGTCGCGCTCGCGCAGCAGCCAGATAAGCGCCATCCCGTGGATGGCGCCAACCGCCGCGCCCGCCAGAATGACGCAGCCAACAAGGATGGCCGCGACGGAGGCGGTCATGCCGCTGGCGGGGATGAAGTTGGTTCCCCAGAACACAATCACCATTCCCACCGCCCAGGCGAGGGCATTCGCCGGAATCCACCAGCCCGCCCGTGGCAGGTAGTCGCGCAAGACCCACCATTGCGCCACCGCCAGGATAGGACCCGCGACCAGCCCCAGCCCCGCCGCCAGCGCGTAGAACGCCAGCCCTTCTGGGCCCTGGACCTCCGCGCCGCCACCGCTGTCGGGGCTGGTCAGCGCCATGATAACGCTCGGCGTCATGCCAAGCGCCCAGGCGATTCCCGCGCCAATCGCCGTCGCGACAACCCAGCGGCGCCAGCGCCAGCGCAGGCCAGCCAGCGGCGCGCGCGCAGTACGAGCCATTGCGCCGTTCCCACCACGCCCCCTTCGACGATCGCGCCCAGCGCGACGCCAATCAGCGCCGACGCCACCGGCCCGATGCGCGGCTCTAACTGCGCGAAGACCAGGACGCCAGCGAGCAATGTAGCCCCCAGCCCAACCGCCTCAGCCAGCGCATTCGCTAGCGTCCATTCGCGCCATAACGCCCACCGCAACTCGGCGGGCTGCCGTGTGGATGAATGTGGCTGCCCGCTGACGGCATGCTGCGCAAATCGCGGCCAAAGCATGGCATCCTCCTTCCGCCGCTCTCCCACGCCAAACGTGACATCGCGGGCGCTCATCCACGTCACAAACAGGCCAGGGCGCTCACAGGCGTGTAACGCGCGAGAAATTGGGGCGCTGAGAGAAAACTGGAGATGGTGGCGCCGTTATCGGCGCAAAAACGAAGAGACAAGAAAGTCAAGCGCCGTGTGAAGACCAGAGGCCGCCGTGACGAAGGCCCTTGATGAGCGCGTCGATGCGAGCACCGCCCCTGGAAGAACGGGATGTCGTCATAACGGATGGCGCCGTATCGTGCCGTATCGTAAAGTATGTGCGCACACGCGATCGGCGCATGCTGCCCGATGAGTCCGAGCGCGTTCAGCGCGCCTACCAAGCAGTCTACAACTTACTCGACCGGGAGACTAAACGATGGCGGACACCCCACCCACGCGCGACGACGCGCCCCACAGCCGAAGCGGACGCTGATTCTCCCCGCATCCAGGGCCACTGACCCATGCGAAAATAGTAGCGCTGGTGGACGCCATCCACGAACTAGCCAGGGCGGACCGGACCGAACGCGGGGAGCCGCCCGCGCCAGAGCCGGAGGCGTCGTATTGTGTATGACCTTACACACGTCGCCAAACGACTCCGGCATTCAATGGCGGCGCCTCGCGCGTGCGCCCGATGAGGTGTACCACAGAAGGGGGACGCCTTGACTATCTTGCTCCGTTGCCACGGGCAGGGTGAGCGGGCGCGCGCTTTTGATTGATGCCTACTCTGGGGGTTGGTTGTCGCAATAAGCGCCCAGCATCGTCGGAACGAACACGAACGCGGGTTTGGGCACGCATAGGACGGTCAATGCTCGATGACGCCTTTTGCTTGACCTCGACGGCGCCGTCCCCTCCTTGCTCCTGCCTATCGGGCAGCGGCATCTCGTGATGTGGCCACGGCTGTGGCTGCTGCCTGCCACCGAGGTCGCGCTGGATCTTCTTCCAGGCGAGCAGATCTTCCGGCGTGATCAGGGTGATGGCCTCGCCCTCGCGATCCATGCGCCCTGTGCGCCCAATGCGATGGGTGAACAGTTCGGCGGATTCTGGCAGCTCATAGTTGATGACCTGCTCAATGGACAACACATCGAGACCGCGCGCCGCCACGTTCGTCGCGAGGAGTACCGGCACCTGGCCAGCTCGGAAATCGGCGACGACCCGATCGCGGGCATTCTGACTCATGTTGCCCTGGAGCGCAGCGACGGGATAGCCCCGTGCCGTGAGCTGACGCGCGAGCTTCTTGACGCCGTGCTTGGTCCGGCCAAAGACAAGCGTGGCGCCTGAGGCGTTGCGACGGCGATCCAGCAGCGCCATGAGCGCCTCGAGGCGCTGGCCCTGGGGGACGGCATAGATAACCTGGGCGATGGCGGGAGCGGGGCGGGTTTCGCCCGAGCTGGCTTCCACACGCACCGGATCGTGCAAGTAGCGCCCCGCGATGCGGATGGTCCACTCGGGGAGTGTGGCGGTGAAGAGTGCGAGCTGGCGAGTTGGCGGCGTCATCGCCAAGATGCGCTCGATGTCGGGGGCGAACCCCGCGTCCAGCATCTGATCGGCCTCATCGAGCACAACAAGGCGAAGACCCTGCAGGTTCAAGTTGCCTTGACGGAGGTGATCCAGCACACGGCCGGGCGCCCCGACCACGATCTGGGCTCCGGCGAGCAGCGCTTGACGTTGCGGCCCGAGTGGACGGCCGCCGACGAGTTGAGCGACACGCAAGCCGCGCCCGCCGTCGAGTGAGGCAAGCACATCACCCACTTGGCTGGCAAGCTCGCGCGTCGGCACCAGCACCAGCGCCTGCGCTTGACGCAGGCGTGGGTCCACACGTTCAACGAGCGGCAGCCCGAAGGCGATGGTTTTGCCGGAGCCGGTGCGAGAATGGCCGATGACGTCGCGACCTGCCAGCAGCGGCGGGATAGCCCGCGCCTGGATGGGGGTCGGGGTCTCGATGCCCTGCAGGGCAAGCGCGCGCACGGTAGCGCTACGTGCGCCGAGTTGGGCAAAGGGCGACGAGACGGCGGTCGCATCGCCGCTAGTACGTGCTTGGACAACAGATGGCAACGTTCGAGGGGACGGGCTAGTAGACACGCGTATTCCTTCCCGGCAAGCGGACCCTGCAAGGGGCCTGGACTCGCCGCTTCATCTCACCACATGGATCGGATACGCGTCAGACAAAAAAGGTCCACCATGCCATGAGGCGCAGTGAACCTTCACACGAGGCCGACTGGGGAGGATAGACTCACTGGGGGACGATTGCCAGATGAATTCGATGCACATCCGGTCGCACACACCACAGATAACCAACGAAGTATACCCCAGTTTGCTGACTGGTGTCAACGAAAAATTGACACCAGTCAGGGTCTTTCAATGCTCATGACAGGCGGATATTGAGCGGGCGGAAAGCGTCTCTGCGCTGTTCTCTCCACGACGATCCCGGACGCGCTGCGGCCCCTTGCGCCCAAATGCGCCCTGGCGCCTCCACCATTGCGTCTGGCGTTCGCACGAGAAGCAGGTATGGCGTCGAGCGCGCCCTGTTCCATTCGATGTCACAGAGGAGGCATGCTACGCCTCCAATATGGCGATTTCTCCCTTCAGGCCCTCAATCGGCATCAATCATCGCCTCTCGCTCACCTCATGGAGCCGTTCAGCCACCTGGAGCGCAATGATATGCCACGCGCCGATCTCTCCCAGCGCTCGGGAGACGCTCTCGATGTCCGGCGCGTACTCACCCATTCGCCGCTCGCCTAAGCTGCGGAAGAGCGCGTCTATCGCCTGCTGCATACGATCCCACACTTGGGTAAGTGGCAGCCGGTATTCGTTCGGCGCGAACGTGGCAAGCTCGGCGGCGATCTCCTCGCCATAGAGCCGCGCATTCTGCTGAAGCGCCCCCAGCAGCGATTCCGCAGGCGTCGGAGTGGGCGATGGGGATGGCGATGGCGCGGCTACGTGAGCCGGGACCTGTGGAGGCGCCTTCGATGCGGGCAGTGGCGTCGCCAGCAACATGCCAAAGTACTGGCATGTCTGGCACGCCAACCATGCCTGGCCGAGAACAGGGGAGTAAAGGGTCGTCCCACACTTGGGGCACGTCGCGCTGTACATGGGTCGCTGTTTCCTCCGGTCGGATAGATATGCTCGTGGACATCGCTCAGTTTGTGTAACGGAGATGGAGCGTACTTCTATCAGTCTTCATGGTTTGATGGCACATCTGGCGTAATGCAGCGAGGCTCCAGATTACAAAAGCGCTGATGGGCGCCACTCCAGGTAAGCGCGGCGAGCATCTCGGCTCCATTGCGCTATTTGGCCACTCAGTATGATCGGCCATGCTGACCGATCATGCTGAGTGGCGCTTCAGCACGGTATCAGGGTATTAGGCGCGGAATTTGCTGCGATAGTACGATATGTCGACATATACCTGGCGTAAAACGGAGTGCAGGAGGGCGCCATGACATTCGAGTTCACCAGCAGCGCGATCCGTGCGAATCATGATTTGCCCACGCGTTTCAGTTGCGATGGCGCGCATATCTCCCCACCGCTTGCGTGGAGCGGGGCGCCAGAGAATACCGCGATGTTCGCCCTGATCGTTGACGATCCAGATGCGCCCCACGGCGTCTTCACGCACTGGGTGCTCTTCAACATTCCTGGCGACGTCGATCACCTGGACGAGAACATCCCGCAAGTAGAGCAGCTTATCAACGGCGCCATTCAGGGGCGCAACGACTTCGGGAAATTCGGCTACGGCGCCCCCTGTCCTCCGCGGGGTGAGTCGCATCGCTATCGCTTCACCCTCTACGCCCTCGACATATCGCTACGTTTGCACGCGGGCGCTACCAGGCAGCAGACGCTCCAGGCGATGCAAACGCATGTGCTCGATCAGTCCCAGTTCGTCAGCGCCTACCGACGCCAGCCATAGACGCAGCCATGACGCAGCTGCGCAACCGTTGATAAATCTGGCAGTCAGTCGCAACGCATATGCCGCAGCCCATGGCAAACCCGTATCGCAGTGAGGCGCGGATGGGGCGTGGGCGGCGCTGGGGCCGCTGGCGACCCCAACACCAACGTCGCGGCGTGGGCGTCCACGGCGCCATCCGCCACGGCAGCGGCAACGCGCGATCAGACAACAAGCGTATGCCGGCGTTTGCACAAGCCATGTGCTGCCCAACATGCAGCAGCAAGCGGCTACGGCGATGGAAGCGGCGCAGGGCGCGAATTGCCCCCAGCAATTGGCATCAATCGCCCATCAAAAACATACAAGCGGCATCAGGCTTTATTGCCCTGACGCCGCTTGTATTCTGGACGAGATGGGTGCCGGCGAAGGGACTCGAACCCTTAAGCCCGTGAGGGCAGCGGTTTTTGAGACCGCCGCGTATACCATTCCGCCACGCCGGCTTGCGTGTGCGAAGCATCCGTAGTGTACGCGATAGGAGCGGCGCGCGGCAAGCGGTGGCGAACAAACCGCGTGAATGCGCGTTCCTGTGTATAGTACTGACGGGGCGCGAAGAAGGAATGAGGCGGATGAGGTGTGAGCGGGCTACGGGCGCGCGTTCCAGCGTTCAATCCCGGTGAAAATCGGGCGGCTGCCCTTGCCGTCCGCTGGCTCCTCGCCTACAATACCTCCATCGCGGGCTAGCGGGCATTTCCCCTGTCACACGCCGCGCGCACAATACCTATCGCGCGGTAGCGCGCCGCTCTGGCGCTTTTTGTCGCACCCACTGGCTACCGTTGATGACAAAAGAGAAGGAGGCGCGTGTCGCCGCGAGGTGGCGGGCCTGGCGCTGGCTGGCGCTGGCTGACTACGCCTGAGAACATGCGTATGCGCGACATGCGAGAGAATACAATGATGCACCCACCAAGCGCCACGGGACGTGGCGAACCATCACAACCAATCCTAAGACGCGGAGTACCATCACAGCCGATTGGCGGGCCACTCTCGCAACCACTCCGCGGATCACTCTCGCAGCCGCTGCACGGGCCGCTCTCACGGCCAGTAGGCGGGCCACCATCGCAGCGCCGTCTGCAATTGTCGGAGGCGGTCGAGAACCGGATCGAGGCCACCGCCGCGCGCGACCGGCAGCGTATCTGGTTAGTGAATACGGTCGTCCTGGCGCAGGCGCTGATCACTCTGGCGCTCATCCCCGCTTTCATCATCCCGACGGTCAGCGCGCCGATGCTGGCGACGCTGGGCGCCGCGCTGGTGGTCTACACCAGCGCCTTTATCATCAACCGCACGCCAGGCAGGCTTTCGCGCGCGATCTACACCCTGATTATTGGCGGTGGGCTGGTCACCACGGCGCAGGTGTTTCTGAGCGCGGCGCTGACGCATTCCGGGACACATACGGCGCAAGCGGCGCTCTTCTTCATTCCCGCCATTATCGAAGCGGGACTATTTCTCTCTCCTGAGCTCACGCTGATCGTGGCGGCGGTGACCGCCGCGCTGACGGCGAGCGCAATATTGCTGGCGCTGGCGCTGGTGGGTGATTCGGCGACTGAGCTGGGCGGGGCGTATCAGGTGGTTGTATACGCGCTGGGCTTGGAAGCGCTGGTGGGCTACATGTCGTGGCAGCTCGCGACCTTTATTTACGAGAAGGTCACCGCAGCGCAGACAGTGGAGGACCTGCGCTTCGCCCAGGCGCGACTGGAGGCGCTCCAGCGGCAGATGGCCGAGCAGCGGCGGCAACTCCAGCGCGAGGCCGGACTGATCCAGGCGGCGGTTTCAGGCATGCTGAGCCACGAGTATGACGCACGGGTAGAGATCGAGAATGGCGAGCTGGCGTCGCTGGCTGAGAGCCTCAATCTGCTCTTCGAGCGACTGCGCTCCACGAATGAGTTGGAGCGAAAGGTCCAGCGCATGGAGGCTGAGGTGGCGCCGCTGGTAGATATCGCGGGCCGCCTGGCAGAGGCAGGCGCGCCAGCCCAGCCAGCGGAAATGGCCTCCACTACGGCGCTCTTCCCGGTCGGTGTGGCGCTCTCCAACGCGCAGACGGCGCAGGCGCGGCGGCTGGCGCAACTCTTCCAACTCGCGTCAGATGTGGTGGACGCGCTGCGCGATAACCGGCAGTCGTTGGATGTCGCGACTACAGATTCAGCGGCCGCGCGACGCCAGGCGGGCGAATTAGTGTCGCTGGCCGACACGCTGACCAGCGTCGCGCAGCGCGAGGTCGAACTGGTCACACAGACGCGGCGGCTGCTGGCGCGCTTGCTGCCACGTGAGCTGACGGAAGGGGTAAAAACCGGCGAGCGCGACCCGCTGTTCAACGCCCCAAGCGCCGCTTCAGCGACCACTGGCAATCTCGATGGTCTGGGATTTGACATGGGCCTGCTCAATACGGGGATGACGTCAGAGTATACCGCGCTGCCACCCACCGATGCGCAGACGGTGGGCATCGCGCCGATGACCGTGCCAATGCCAGCGCTAGACGCTGAAGCGAGCAATCCCGAGCACAAGCCCGCCTCATTCGCTCCCGGCGAGCTTCCCGGCGAGCTCGTGGACTCCTGGAACTTGCTGCGGCAGTTGCACGCGGCGGTCGCGCAAGAGCAGCGGCATGTGGTGACGATAGCGCGCGATTTGGGCGTACTGTCACGGCTGGTGCGGCAGACGGAATCGAATGTCGTGAAGGCGCTCCAGACGCTCGACACCGCGCAAATGCAAGCGGAGCAGGCCCAGGCGCTCTCCGGTGGAACGGGCGTCGATCCGGTGGACGACAGCGCAAGCAGGCAAGGACCACCGAGCACGGCACGCCGCTCGCCATTGCCAACGCGCCCGCTGCAGATGGACACCAGATTGAGTGATTCGGGACGGCTGATCCAGCCAGATGCGCCTAACGCGGCGACACCCGCTCCCGGCTCGATTCGCGTGCAGGACCTGCTAGGCCCAGACAGAGGCCAAATGAGCGGTCCGCTAGACGGAACGCCACCGAACCAGGGTGGTAGCGCGCAATAGCCGCTGGGACGCCATGCGCAAGCGTCTGGTCGGCGTAATCCTGTGTCAAGAAAACGACAGGCGCCGCTCCATCCCTCGCGGGTCGCGCCTGTCCCATCCTCCTGATGAGCGCGCGACCCGCGAGAAGAGGCGTCGTGCCTCCTCGCCTACCTCCTTGCCCGGCGCGGAGGGTTCCCCAGCGCCCATGTAGAGGCATGGAACGCACCCCAGCGCGCCGGTTCATCGCCACGGATTTGCCCGTACCGTGTACGACACTCCGAGCATACGGTGTGCGTGTGAAGGTAACGTTAAGCGCAGGTTAGCATCGCGTAAAATTCAGTTCCAGGGAGACTACTTCGTCGCGGTGACACCAAACGCGGCGGGCTGACGAGCGATGGCGCGGAACCCAACAGACTCCAGGCGGCGGAGAACGCCAGTGGTGACGCGCGCGCCGGACTGGCTGGCGGGGTCCCCGATATAGTGAAAGAGCTTGCCGCCGGGCCGCAGGACGCGATAGAGGCGGCGGTACATCTCTTCCGAATACAGGTCGCCAGCCAGGCTGAGGTAGGGCGGGTCGTGGAGAATGCGGTCGAATCCGCTGGTGGGCAGTTCATTGACGACCTCAAAGGCGTCGCCTATCCGCTGGTGGATGTTGGGACGGGTGAACAGCTCACTTGACCAGGGATTGCGGCGGGCGATCTCAATGCCAGTGGGATCTAACTCGATGGTGACGACCTCATCAGCGGTACGGGCGGCCATCAGCGCGGTGTAGCCGAGTCCTGTCGTGGTGTCGAGGACACGCCCGGCGATGGGAGCCAGCGCGCGTATCTTGGACTGTGTGTCGGCCCACGGCTCGGTCCCCTTGATGCGATGCATCGAGAAGCCAGAGACGAGCATGGTGGGCGCGCCAGCGGTCGGCATGAGCGAACGCAAGGCGTTGGTGGTCTCGGAGAAGAGCGCGATGGCTTGCGGGGGACCTTCGCTGCCGACCTCGAAGCACTGGTTGGGCGTCTCGATGATGTGGGAGCATTGGGGCCAGGAGAGCCGCGAGCCATCCGGGTATTGGACGCCCTCACCATCCATCCTGACGGGAACGGTGGAGAGACCGAGGTCGGCGGACGTCTCTCCTTCCAGCGCCACGGTCCCGTCTGGCCGGGATTGCCAGGCGGCATGCAGGGGCGCGAGCTGGATGTGGGAAACCACGGTAGGGTATCCCGCTGGAGCGGCGGGACGGGCGTAGAGCGGGCCGCTCAGCTCGCGCGGGCTGGGCGAGCGGCCATGCGCCGAGCCACGCTGACGATCACCCGACATAGGTATCCCGTTCTTCCTGGAGCCGCATCACGCGCAGCCCCTTGATGGCGAGTTGGAGCGCGAGGCGCAGCTCGGGGTCATCGAGGTCCTGCCCAAGCAGCTCCTTGGCCTGATTGAGGCGATAGAGCAGTGAGTTGCGGTGTAGATGCAGCGCCTCAGCGGCGCGAGTGCTATTGCCATTGCAAGAGAAGAACGCCTCCAGCGTTTCGACGAGCGTGTCGCCGTGGCGCTCGTCGCGCAGAAGCGGCTCAAGGGTGCGGTTGATAAAGGGCTCCAGTTCACCATGCTCGCGCAGCGAGAGCAGGAGGCGGTAGACACCGAGATCGCTGGGGCGGGCGATGTGGCGCGGGCCAAGGACGATACGGCCCAGCCGCGCGGCGTCGTGCGCCTCGGAGGCGGAGCGACGGATGTGGACAGGCGCGGTGGCGGGGTCGCCCAGACCACCGGCCCACTCCGGCGCGCGACGGGAGCGGCCATCGCCCGCGGTGCGGGTGATGAGTGTGGCGATACGCTCGATCAACTCCTGTGAGCCGCGATCGGAGGCGAGCGGCAGCAGCGCCACCACCTGGTCAGGCGGGCGTGTCTGCGCCCAGGCCCCCAGGCCGAGACTGAGGGCGTCAGCGAGCGCGGTGGTGAGCGCGGGGTCGGGAGTCGCTTCACGCCTGCCGGTCTTCGACGGGGCGGAGAGCTCGACCCAGAAGACGGCGTGCGGCTGGGTGAGGTCATAGCCAAGCTGGCTGGCGCGCAGGCGCATCTGGGCTTCTCCGGCGTAGGCGCCGGCGAGCAACGCGTCGAGCGCTTCGCCGCGCAGGCTAGCGCGAATCTGCGCGGCGTAGGCGTCCACCGGCTCGAGTGGGGAGCCTTGCCGTTCACGGCGCTCCATGATTTGGGCGGTGATGGCGCCGCGCAGGTCGGCGAGGGGGGCATGCTGCGGCAGGGCGATAACGGGCAGGCCGAGGGTATCCGCGCGGGCGCGCAACCCGCGCAAGGCGGCAGCCTGTGCGGGCGGGAGCGCGCTGGCGGGGGTGAGGCCCGCGATGAAGGCGCCTGACGCGCCAAGATCGGCGAGCTGCTCGATGACGGTGGGCAGCGAGACAGGCGCGCCACGATCCGCGAGCGTCTGAACCGTGGCCAGCGAAAGGAGGACAACTTCGTCGCGGTGGACATCCTGGAACGCGGGGGGCTGGGCGCGCATGACGCTCGCCCAGCTCACCGCCGCGCCCAGACCGCTCTCGCCCGCGATGACCTGCGCGCCCCACTTGGTCAGGCCCAGCAACAACTCGCGTACGGTAACTGGTCCACTCACGGGGGTCAGGCCCTCCAAGCGGCGCCTGAGCGCAGTAGAAACCGGCGGCGGCGCGTCAACACGGAGCGTTTGTGCGCAGGGCAGCGGCTCCGAGCCAGGGAAGCGCCTTAGAGCATGGCGCGCCAGCCGCCCGGTGGAGAGCTAGCGGCGGGGCGCGGCGACGCGCGGCGGGGTCGCGGTGGCGCCACGAGCGGCGCGGGCCTTCTCGTCACGCTTCTTGATCTTCTTGAGACGCTTGTGCCAGGCGACACGCTTGGTTTTGTTCATTGTAAAAAAACTCCTCTGAAGTGATCGCTATCGATATGTATCAACGAAGAGAGGCCACGAGATGGCGCGGAGGTCCGGGGTTGTGTCCCCGATTACTCCTCCGGCTCGATCAGCTCGGCCTCTTCAAGGTCGGTTTCGTGCAAGTCTTCCATCTCGTCGTCATCGCCGTCGAGATATTCGCCATCCTCGCCGAACTCCTCCTCTTCCTCGCCGTGTCGCACCAAGGTATCCTTGGTATAGGCGCGGGGCATATCGCCGCCGCCCTGCGAGGGGAAGCTGACCTTGCCGAACTGGCTAGGATGCTGGAACGACTCACGGATGATGATACGCACCTGATGCGGCTGCAGTTCGGTGATACCGGCGGCGTACTGATTGCCGCCCTCCATATACTCGATCAGGCGAGTCGCCAGACGCGGCTCGATGCGCCCGATGCGCTCATGGGCGGCGTTGAGCACCCAGAGTGCGCCGCCCTCGCGCTGGAGATAGACCTGGTCGCCAGCAGCCAGCAGGACAATCGTCGAGCGGGGGGCAAGGTCGAGTAGATCGGTGAAGCCAGTCTTGCCAGTCTCCTCGATGAAGAGGCGGGGATCCATCTTCTCGTGCGAGGGTCGCGGCACGGCGGCGTCCTGAGTGAAACTTGCCAGGCGCTCGAGGTTCTTGCGGGCGATGCTGTTGGTGGAATCGATTCCTAGCGCCTCAGTGTACATCTGGCGCGCTTCGGAGTACAGGCCGATCTCGCTTAGCGCTTTACCCAGGCGATTGAGCGTGCTGAGGTCACGCGGGAACGCGCCCAGAAGCTGGCGGTTAACAGCTACCGCCTCTTCCCAGCGGCTCTCGAGCGCCAGCTTAATCGCCTGGTCAGTAAGCTGGCGCTGAATGCGCGCCCGCTCCTCCGGCTGAAATGGGGCCTGGGACATTCCTGCTCTATCCTCCCGCGAGGATGGACGCGCCGCGCGCTCCTGCCTCCCCGCATGTTACGTGGTGACTGGCGCTGACCGATCATCGCGGCCAGCGCCGAAAAGATATCTTACTCCAGAGCGGGCGCTCCCCGCAATGACCAGGCCGAGGCATGGTCAATCTTCACGCGCACGAGGTCACCCGGTTGGACACGCGTATGGACGCGGGAAGGAGCCACGACGGCTGCCGCGACGCCGGAGTGTTGTTCGCGCTCACCTATCGCGCTGGCCTCGCCCTCCGCCTCCGGCTTGATCGCCGGGAAGAAGACCAGCTTGTTGGCGCGATCACGGCCTCGCCACTGCCATTGCCCGCCAGCGTGCTGGCGCGACTCCACCAGCACCTCTTCAACGCGCCCGACATACGTAGCGTTGATCTCGCGCGAGATACGCTCCTGGACTTCCTCGACGGCGTGCAGGCGGGCCTTCTTGACGGCCAGTGGCACATCATCCTCCCACTTGTTGGAGAGTGTGCCAGGGCGGGGCGAGTAGGCGGCCACATGCACCACGTCGAAGCGCACCTCGTCGAGCAGGTCGAGCAGCCGCTGAAACTCCTCATCCGTCTCGCCGCAGAAGCCGACGATCACATCGGTGGAGAGCGCGACGCCGGGCCACCAGGCGCGCAGCTTGGCGATCAGCTGGCGGTACTCGTCAATCGTGTAGCCCCGGCGCATGCGCGTCAGTACACCATCGTCTCCGTGCTGCACGGGGATGTTGACGTGTTCGCAGACCTTGGGGAGCGCGGCCATCTGCTGGATGATCTTGTCCGTCATGTGACGCGGGTAGGAGGTCATGAAGCGGATGCGCTCCAGCCCGTCAATCTCGCTCAGGCGCTCCATCAGGTCACCGAGGTCGCCGGAGCCAGCCGGTAGATCGAGGCCGTAGGCTTCGACGGTCTGGCCCAACAGCGTCAGCTCGCGGGCGCCCTGGCTGATCAGCATGCGCGCTTCGGTGAGCAGCTCGTCCATCGGGCGGCTGCGCTCCACGCCACGGCGCGAGGGGACGATGCAATAGGAGCAAACCTTGTTGCAGCCAAGAATCACCGGCAGCCAGGCGGTAGGACCGCGCGTCTGGGCAAGCTGCTCGGCGGCGCCTGGATAGTGGAGGTCACGCGCCGCGGGACGTGGGGTGATCTGCATCGGTCCGACGGAACGGGGCGGCATGGGCAGCACGGGGAGCGTGCTGGTGAGGCCGGTCACGGGCGACTCATACAGGTCGCCTATATCGCCCATATCCACGCAGCCCTCGCCCGCCATGGGCGTCCAGCGCTCTTCGAGGAACTCCGGCAGGATGTCGGCGCTCTCGACCTTGAAAAACAGGTCCACTGCCGGGTAGCGCCGCTTGAGGTCGTCAATCGTGCGCTGGTTGCCAATCATGCAGCCCATCATCGCCACCAGCAAATCTTCGCGCTGCTCTTTGGCGTGGCGTAGCAGCGAAAGCTGGCCGTGGGCGCGCTTCTCCGGCTGCTCGCGGACGCTGCACGTATTGAGCACGACGAGGTTCGCGGCGTCCATCGTCGGCGACTCTTCCCAGCCAAGGCCGTCGAGGATGCTGGCGACGCGCTGCGAGTCGGCCTGGTTCATCTGGCAGCCAACGGTCCAGATGTGGTATTTGCCCTTAGCGACACTCATGGCTGCCCTCCGGTCGCGACTGAGGCGGGCGCGCGCCGTGAGCGGGACTTCTTCGCGGCGCCCGCGCCATCATGCTCGATAGGCTCGCCGCCCTCGAGATCCACATCCTCCTCGGTCACTTCGCGGACCTTGTCAGCGGGGATGTGGTCGGTGTAGAGGATGCCGTCGAGGTGATCTATCTCGTGCTGGAGAATGCGCGCGTACCAGCCCTCGGCCTTGACGCGAATCTCCTTGCCTTTCGGGTCGCGGGCCTTGACCGTGATAGCCAAGGAGCGGGGAACGTCATCGCCGACGTAACCGGGGATACTCAGGCAGCCTTCCGTCCCAAGCTCCTCGTCTTCAGAGCGCTTGATGATCTCGGGATTGACCAGCGCCACGGACTCATCTTCGTACTCGGCGACCAGCACGCGGATAGATTCGCCAATTTGTGGGGCGGCGAGGCCGACGCCTGGCGCGGCGCGCATCGTCTCCCGCATGTCTTCGACCAGCCGCTCCAGGTAGGGCTCGAATCGGGAGACTTTCTTGGCTTTGGCGCGCAGGATGCGGCGCTCATTGGGATTGTCAACAACCAGAATCTTGCGTTTCGCCATGGATTGACCCTACCTGCCAGCGAGGCGGCGTCGCCGCTTGCTCTTCTCTATCCTCCGCGCCATCTCGCCCTGAAGGGCGCCCACGAACTCACCACCAGACTCCAGCCAGTCGCGCAGGCGAAGGCGGAGGTGTGTTCAGGCGGGCCGGCGGCGCGCACATATCGGTTAGTATACTACTGATGCGCGCACGCATGAAAGCACGCCGCGCGTTGGGTGTCAAGCGGCGCGGCGGCTCTCAGTGGTTACCAAGCGGTTCAATGCGGCGGCGCTCAGCCCTCCATCACCAACACAACCTTGCCCACCGCGCGACGCGCGGAGATGTCATTCAGCGCCAGCGAGGCGTCGCGCAGCGGGTACGTGTGCGAGATGCGCGGCCTGATGCGGCCTTGCTGGAGCCAGGCGACGAGCTGGCGCTGATTCGTCTGGGCGAGCGTGGGATCGTTCGCCAGCAACGCGCCGTAAAAGACCCCGACGATTGAGGATCCCTTGAGCAGGGGCAGATTGAGCGGGATACGCGGAATGTCGCCTGTGGCGAAACCGATCACGAGGTAACGCCCGCCCCACGCCATGCTCCGCAGCACAGGTTCAGTGAAGGCGCCACCGACCGGGTCGTACGCGACGTTGACGCCCTTGGCGCCAGTCAGCGCCTTGAGCCGCTCACGCAAGTCCTCCGCGCTGTAGTCAATCACCTCATCTGCGCCGGCCTCGCGACAGGCCGCCAGCTTTTCCGGCGATGAAGCGGCGGCGATCACCCGCGCGCCTAGCGTCTTGCCCACCTCGACGGCGGCCATGCCCACGCCCCCAGCGGCGCCGAGAACCAGCAGCGTCTCGCCGAGCTGGATGCGCGCGCGGTCCACCAGCGCGTGGTAGGCCGTGCCGTAGGTCAGTTGGAACGCGGCGGCGGTCGCGAAATCCACGCCGTCGGGAATGGGCGTCACGGCGGCGGCGGGCATGGCCACCTCCTCCGCGTAGCCGCCGTGCATGACGAGGCCAAGGACGCGCTCGCCGGGACGTGGAGACTCGACGCCGGGGCCAACCGATTTGACGACGCCCGCCACATCTGTGCCGGGAGAGAAAGGCATCGGCGGCTGATACTGGTATTTGCCCTGGATAATGAGCGTATCAGGGAAGTTGACCGCGCAGGCTTTCACGCTGAGGACAATCTGGCCCGCGCCGGGCGTCAGCGGCTCAACATCGGCGTAGTCCAGCCGCTCCGGCGGCCCGAACTCACGGCACAGGATAGCTTTCATTGGCGTCTCCTCCAGCGAGCGGTTAGCCGCGCTTCTTATAAGGGCGCAAGGCCGAGCGGGCGATGGCGCGGCGGTGGACCTCGTCGGGGCCGTCGGCGATGCGCAACGTGCGCCCCGCGGCATAGAGCTGGGCCAGCGGCACAACATCCGTTACGCCCGCGCCGCCGAAGGCCTGGATGGCGCGATCAATCACCTGCAGCATGACGTTCGGCGCGACGACCTTGATCATCGCGATCTGGTCCTGCGCGGCCTTCTTGCCCAGCGTGTCAATCGTCCACGCCGCCTGAAGAGTGAGCAGGCGCGCCTGCTGGATCTCGATCAGCGAGTCAGCGATCCAGGTCTGGATGACACCCTGCTCGGCCAGCGGCTTGCCAAAGGCGATGCGCGTCGAGACACGCTGGAGCATGAGGTCGAGCGCGCGCTGCGCCCCGCCGATGCAGCGCATACAGTGGTGGATGCGCCCCGGGCCGAGGCGCGCTTGCGCGATGGCGAAGCCGTCACCCTCGCCGCCGAGCAGGTTTGTGACCGGCACGCGCGCGCCCTCGAACGCCAGCTCCGCATGGCCCTCGTTGTCGTTGTAGCCAAAGACCGGCAGCGAGCGCACGATACGCACGCCTGGCGTCTCGATGGGAACGAGAATCATGCTCTGCTGGCGGTGGACATCCGCGCCGTTGGGGTCGGTCTTGCCCATCACGATCAGGACCTTGCAGCGCGGACGGGCGGCGCCAGTCGTCCACCACTTGCGGCCATCCAGGACGTACTCGTCGCCTTCGCGGCGGATAGTAAGCTGGATGTTGGTGGCGTCAGAGCTGGCGACGTCTGGCTCGGTCATCGCGAAAGCGGAGCGAATCTCGCCATCGAGGATCGGCCGCAGCCAGCGCTCCTTCTGCTCCGGTGTGCCGAACTGGGCGAGAATCTCCATGTTGCCGGTATCGGGCGCGGCGCAGTTGAAGACTTCAGACGCCCACGGCACGCGGCCCATCAGCTCGGCCAGCGGCGCATACTCCAGGTTCGTCAGCCCGGCGCCATACTCGTTGTCGGGCAGGAAGAGGTTCCAAAGGCCCTCGGCTCGCGCCTTGGTCTTCAGCTCGTCTATGACCTCGGTGTGGTGAAATGGATCGCCAGAGGCGGCGATCTGCTCGTGGTAGACGCGCTCGTTGGGGTAAACATAGCGGTCCATGAAGCCGCTGACGCGCTCGATCAATGACTTCGCCCGGTCGGTGTACGCGAAATCCATGTGCGTATCCCTTCGGCATTGGAACGCGGGGCCTCATCCCCAACCCGATCATCCCACAGGGAAAAGGGCGTCGGTCAGAACGGGCGTAAAGGCGGAGGCTCCGATACTGGAGGTGGTTTCGGCGCGAGGCTGTGTGTCTGTACGTAGAGTACGCCACGCGAGGCGGCGGCGCCATCCCAGCGGCGTCTCAGCGCGGCGCGGCTGGCGGTGGCAAGGTGACGGGCAGGCGCCCCGTCGAGGTGATATCGCCAGCCAAGGCGCGTGCGGCGGCCTCCAGCGCGGGCGCCGTGTCGTCGTAGATCGCGAGCCAGGAACCAACGTCAGGGAACAGCGCGGCGTCGTAGGGAACGCCAGTGGCGACGCCGATCACACGGCGTCCGGCGGCGCGGGCGCGGTTGGCGATATCGCGCATGGCAGCCGCCTGGGCGGGATCGAGGCTGGCGTTGCGGGTAAGCAAAATAATGACGTCGGCCTTCGCCGCGCTCCGGGCGGCGGCGCGCGCATCCTCTAGAGCGTCCGCCGTAAGGATGGCGCCCGCGACGGCGAGGTAGCGCCGCGCAATGGCGGCCACGAACATGTCGGGGCGATAGGGCGCGTCCACCACCTGACTGCGGGCATGGGGCATCCACGCGATGACGCCCACGCGCTCGCCGGGCTCGAGACGCAGCGGGATGGAGCCTCCTTCATCGCGGATGCGCGTGGCAGCGCGCGCGTAGGCGCGCTGTGCGAGCGCGCGGTGGGCTGGCGCGCCCACGAGAGCCAGCGCGGCGCCGCTTGCGGCGTGGTCTACAGCCTCCCAGGAAAGAAAGCGGCGCTTGAGCGCCAGGACGCGCTCCGCTCCGGCGACGAGCGATGCGCGTGGGAGCGAGCCGTCCGCGAGCGCCTGGCGGATGGCGGCGAGCGCGGCGCGCTGGCGGTCCTCGCGGTGTGAGACGAGCGCGATGTCCGCCCCAGCGCGCAGCGCCAGCGGAGCGGCGGCGGCAGTTCCAACCGTCTTGGCGATCGCCGCCATCTCCAGACAATCGGTGATGACAACGCCCTGAAAGCCCAACTCCTCGCGCAGCAAACCGTCCAAGACCGCCGGCGCCAGCGTGGCGGGCAGGCCGGGAGAGTTGGTGAGCGCGGGCAGCGCGAGGTGCGCCGTCATCACCGCCGCCGCGCCTGCCGCGATTCCGGCTCGGAACGGCGGCAATTCGACGGCGTCCAGCCGCGCGCGGACGTAGGGGACAGCGGGCAGCGCGAGGTGCGAGTCGGTCTCGGTATCGCCGTGGCCAGGGAAGTGCTTGAGCGTAGCGGCGACGCCCGCGCGCTGGTAGCCGCGCGTCTGCGCCGCGACGAAGCGCGCGACGCGAGCTGGGTCATCGCCAAACGAGCGGACGCCGATCACTGGGTTGGCGGGATTGTTGTTGACATCGGCGACCGGGGCGAAGTTGAGGTTGACGCCTAGCGCGGCCAGTTCACGCCCACTAGCCTCCGCGACCTCCTCCGCCAGCGCCTCTGAGCCAGTCGCCGCGAGCGCCATCGCGCCGGGGAACGTAGTGGCCCACGCGCCCAGACGGCGCACAATGCCGTTCTCCTGGTCCAGACTCATCAGCAGTGGATAGCGGTGGCCAGACGCTCTAGCGGCCTGCTGGAGCGCGCTGGTGAGGGCGTGTAGCTGCTCAACGGAAGCGATGTTGCGCGAGAAGAGAATCACGCCACCCACGCGCTCGCGCTCGATGAGGTCGAGAATGTCCGGCGTTGGGGTAAGACCGTCGAAACCAGCCATAAACCGCTGGCCGGTCAGGTCGGCGTCGCTCAGGTTATCTGTGGATTCAGACATCGCCGCGTCCCCTCGCCAGCGGTGTGGCGCCAGCCACGCAAACGACGACGCCCGCCTGATATGTATATCAAGCGGGCGGGTGTCGCTGATGAGATTTGGAGGCGACGACCGGATTCGAACCGGTGATCAGGATTTTGCAGACCCTTGCCTTGCCACTTGGCCACGTCGCCGAGGATTGTGCCGTGAGCGCCCCGCGCTCCCAGCGCTCAAAGTGTACCACTGCTCGCGCGGGGCCGTCAAACGCGGCGCGAAGAGAAGCGAGCGGCTACCCAGCGACATCCTCCAATATCACGATCTCGCTATTCCAGCGCCAGCCCGTTCCAGCGTTCCCCACATGCTCATGAGGTGAGCGGCAATGGCAGCGCCTCCGCAGAATATTAGCGCATCGCGGGCGCATCACAAGAAGGCATGAGAGGAGCCGCCTCCGCCCCATGCCTCCAGCTTGGCGCGCCTCACACGGCTAGTTGCCTGGCAGCGCAGCCGGCGGACGTTGTGGGCGCGGTACATCCCGATGGCCATGCCAATCGCGCTCATGACGACCGCAGGCAATACCCGAACAGAGGCCGCTACCTGCTAACTCACCCTGGCATCGCCAACTGAGCGCACGTGTGACTTCCCCAGAGTCATCCCGCGCCACTTGCCAATACCTACTCCAGTGAGCAGGATGACAACGAGTGGCGCCAGGCAGAAGAAGGCGAACCAGAAAAACAGGACGAAGACGGCGCCCATTCCTGTGAGCCCTTCGACCGTTCCAGTAGGGGACGCCTGGACATTCACCCAGCTCCCCACCAGGCCGCCAGCTGCCGCGGCGATGAGCAGCGCCAGCCCTGCCCCCCAACTGCTGAGCACAAAGCCCGCAGCCAGCGCCAGCGCCAGCGTCACGATGAGCATCACAATGAGGCCCACGGCGGTGAAACCTCCAAATAGCGCCTCAAAGGCCGCAAGGCCGCTAAGGAACGCCAGACCGAGGCCCAGCGCCCAGCGCCAGCTGAGTGGCATCCGTTGGATGCTCGCCGCTATTCCGCCTCGTGGCGTCGTTGGCGTTAGTGTTGGTAGGGAAGCGGCTGGCGGTGGCGCTTTCCGTCGCGCCTCAACCACATCCGCTGGAGGTGTGGGGGGCGTGGCCGGTGGCGGCGCAGCGGGTGACCCAGCCTGCTCAATAGATTGTCGCTCATCCGCGTCTGTGTGCAGTTCAGGTGTCATGGCGATGCCTCGCTTCCTTATCAAGCGCGCCCTGTTACTGAGGGCGCGATCCCACACGTCACCTTTGGCATACCCAAGATGAGTCACAGGCGCGTCACGGCAGCGCCATCGGGCGCCCCGTCCGCATCACGCGGCCATCACTGCCAGCTCCGCAGAACAGGCAGGTGGCGCGGCAAAGTGAAAGTAAGGTGAGACCTGGATGAGAACGCGCCGCCAGTTGGGCTGGCCCGTCAGGGCCGGTCGTTTGACGCCACCGCGCGCGGCTACCTATACTTCGCCATACGAACGGCGCTCCCCGCTGGGTGAGCGCCGCGCGGTGGGCGAAGGGATTAGGTGCGGATTATGGCGATTTTCCGGCGCGGTCGCGCGTCTCAGGATGACAAAAAAGCGGGCGCGCGCGGGACGGATGGCGCTGTCGAGCGCAGCGGGCTGACGCCCGTCGCCGAATGGGCCGACCGCTCCATCCAGACCGAGGATCAGGCGCCCGGCCCCACCTCCGCGCTCTTCGCTGGCGTCTGCCGCTACTTCCACGACTGCTTCGCCTCCGACGCGCGCGGCGGAGCGATCACCAACGTGCTGGACAAAGCCCAGGCTGAGTACCTGATGTTCTCCGATGGGATGGAGACGCTGCTGACCGGGCAGGCCACTCGCCTGGAGGTCTCGCTGAGCGCGGGCATCACCGCACAGAACGCGGCGGACGTCAACCGGCGCGAGAAGTTCCTGATCTACGGCTCGATCTTCCTCGTCGGGCGGGGGCCGTCGCCGGGCGCGCGCAAGAAGGGCGAGCTCTACTGCGCGCCGCTGCTCTACTGGCCCGCGCGCATCGAGCAGGAAGGCTCGCAGGCCTGGCTGACCGTAGACCTGGAGGAGCAGCGCATCAACTTCCCGCTGCTGGCCTCGCTGATTGACGCCGAGAACGATGAGCAGGCGCAGGCCTACGCCGAGGCGATCCTGGGCCAGGCGCCGAACGCGCCATTCGACGAGAACAGCTTCCGTGAGTTCGCCGCTGTGCTTGGCGAGCTGATTCCAGAGCTGGGAACCGAAGACCTCGCCGCCTTCCCGGAGCTCCAGCGCGAAGAGGCGATCCGCGACCTGGTGGAGCATGACAGCCAGGTACAGCTGCTCTGCGCCTCGGCGGTGGCGCTAGCGCGGCGGCCCGTGGAGGCGCGCGGTGTGCTGACCGAGCTGCAAATGATGGCCGGGCGCGGCGATATGTCCACCCCACTGGCGGCGATCTTCGGCGACGCGGCGCTGCCCACGCGCGGCGGACAAGCCGGCGGCCTGGGCGCGAACGGGCGCGGCACGCGGCGGGGGGGCGCTCGATGCTCTCCGGCGCGGAGCTGAGCGTGGCGCAGACCACTGTGCTGCGGCAGGCGGAGACACGCCCGCTGACGCTGGTGATCGGCCCGCCCGGTACCGGTAAATCGTTCACTATCGCCCAGTTGATCCTCGACGCGGTGGCGCGCGGCCAGACCGTGCTGCTCTCCTCGAAGATGAACAAGGCGGTGGATGTCGTCGTCGAGAAGCTGCGCCCGCACCTGGGCGCGCTGACCGTCATCCTGCGCGGCGGCGACAAGCGCTACCGCGACGAACTGAAGCAATTCCTCGACAACCTCTTTGATGGCACCGGCGCGCCTCCCAAGCCACGCCCAGGCGAGATCGAGATGTTCGAGGAGCGACTGCGCGCCGCCGACGCCGAGCTGAAGCGGCTCGACGAGGAAATCGCCTGGATCCTCTCCTCCGAGACGCGCTGGACCGAGACGCAACGCGCGCTGGAGCGCATAGCCGCGCCCGACTACGACGAGCGCGCGGCGGACGCGCTGGGGGTGGACGCGCTGGCGGCCGCCAGCGAGGAGCTACGGCGGCTCTCCGGCGGGCGCGCGCCGCTGACAGGCTGGCTGCAAGGGCGCAAGCGCGAGCAGCGCTCCAGCGAAGTCGCCGCGCAACTGGGCATAGATGGGTCGGCGCTGCCGCGACTGGATGAAATCGTCGAGCGCCAGCGGATGCGGACAGCCTTCATCGAGCTGGACCGCGACCTGACAGAGCGCGAGGACATCAACGCGCTGTTGACGCGCCACGCGCGGCTGCGGGCCGATCGTGGCGCGCTGGTGGGCGAGCTACTCTCCACGCGCCGCCGCGACGCGCTGGCCGACGCGCTGCGACTGAACCGCCGCACGATGGCGCTCTTCAAGACCGCGCTGGAGGCGCGCAGCACGGCAGAGCAGGATCGCATCTTCGCCGAGCTGGACTTCAAGGCGCTGCTGGGCGCATTCCCCATCTGGGCGGTGACCAACCAGCACGCCGCCGAGCTGCTACCCCTGCAGCGTGAGATGTTCGACATCGTCGTGATTGACGAGGCCTCGCAGTGCGACGTGGCCAGCGCGCTGCCGCTGCTCTACCGCGCGCGGCGCTCGGTGGTCTGCGGCGACCCGAAGCAGTTGCGGCACCTCTCGTTCCTGCGCGAGGACCGCCAGGCGGCGCTGGCATCGCAGCACGGCCTCTCAGCCAGCCAGCGCTCGCAGTGGAACTACCGCACGCACAGCCTGCTGGACGTGGTCAACGGCGCGCTGCCCTCGCAGGACGACGTCGTCCTGCTGGACGAGCATTACCGCAGCCTGCCGCAGATCATCGAGTTCAGCAACCAGCGCTTCTACGGCAAGGCGCTGCGCGTGATGACGCGGCGGCCCGACACGATCGGCTTGCGCAGCGTCGAGTTGCGCAAGGTCAACGGCACGCGGCGCAAAGAGGGCTACAACGTCGAAGAGGTCGAGGCGATCATCAAGGAGATCAACAAGATCGCCACCGCCGAGGCCAAGAAGCCGCCTAGCGAGCGCTCCTCGATTGGCATCCTCTCGCCCTATCGTGACCAGGTGAACTACCTCAACCGGCAGATCGCCGCGAAAGTCAAATCGAAGATCGTGCAAGACCATGACATCGCGATCGGCACGGCGCACACCTTCCAGGGCGACGAGCGCGACATGATGCTGATCAGCTTCTGCGCCGACCCCACCTCGCACCGCTCTACGGTAACGTTCATGAACAACGATAACCTCTTCAACGTCGCGGTGACGCGCGCGCGGCGGCGGCAGGTGATCTTCACCGGCCTCGACCCGCGCCACCTGCCGCGCGAGCACCTGCTCGGCGAATACCTGGGCTACGCCGCCGACTGCCTGGACCCCGACAAGCCCGAAGACCATCCCACACGCGGCACGCCCTTCGAGGAGGAGCTAGCGCGGGCGCTCGAACAGCGCGGCGGCTACACCGTCTATCGCGGCTACCCGGCGGCGGGCTTCGTGGTGGACATCGTGGCGCAGCGCGGCGGGCAGGCGCTGGCCATCGCCTGCGACGGCGACCCGGAGCGCCGCGCTGTCCATCCCGAAGACGCCATGTTGGATAGCGTCGCTGGGCAGGCGATCCTGGAGCGCGCGGGCTGGCGCGCCCACCGCCTGCCCTACCGCCTGTGGCGCTCCGACCCGGAAGCCTGCCTGGCCGAGATTGACGGGCTGGTCGGCGCGGGCGGCCCGGACGGCGAGGACTAGGCCCCGGCAATGATGCGCTCAGAGACGCGATAGGCCAGCGCCATGATCGAAAGCATCGGATTGACGCCCGACGCGGTCGGGAAGCCGCTGGCGTCGCCAATGAACAGCCCCTTGACGCCGAAGACCTCGCCGGTCGGGTCGGCCACGGCGGTCTTCGCGCTGGAGCCGAGGCGGCAGGTCCCCATCTGGTGCGCCGAGAAGACTGGCACGCTATTGGGCGCCACACCGCGCCGCTCCACCTCGCGGGTGAAGGCGTTGAGCCGCTGGGCGGTGAACGCGCCCGGCTGGCCAGCCTCGGCGTTCAACTCCATGCGGCGGTTGTGCAGCGTGGCGATGCGCGTCGCGCCCCCAGCGGCGGCGATGCGCGACATCTCGCCCATCGCTTGCGCCAGGTAGCGCCGGTCCACCTCATTCGGGAAGTATTTCAGGATCGGGTCGCCCTGGTGGTCGAGCGTGATATGACCTTCGCCGGTGTCGCGCATCAGGGCGATGAAGGTGGCGGCGTGCGCGGCGCGCGCCATGTCGCGCTTGTGCTGCGCGCCACTCTCCCACGGCGTCACCATCCCCAGCATGCCGGGATGCGCGGGCGCGACCTCGAAGCGCAGGCCATAGCCGCCGCGCAGATGCTTGAAGTGGTCGGAGAGCACCGTCTGCAGCGACCCATTCCACGCCTCGACCTTATCTTCGTAGTAGGAGGCGAGCGCGACGACGGGATGCAGCCGCAGATGCGCGCCGATGTTGGGGTTGCGCAGGCCGGAGCGCAGCAGCAATGCGGGTGACTCCACCGCGCCACCCGCGACCACGACGACCGGCGCTTTGACCGTCACGCGGCGGCGCGCGCCAGTTTGCTCATCTAGCGCCCAGCCCTCGACGCCAGTGACGCTGCCAGCCTCGACCAGCACGCGCTCCACCGTGCAGCGCACGGCGACTCGCGCGCCTTTGTCGTGGGCGTCCTGGAGGAAGGTCAGCATGGTGGACTGCTTGCGGCCAAACGGGCAGCCGTAGCCGCAGGCGCCACAGCGCTGCTCACAGCCCGAGGCGTTGCGCGGAATGCGCGTCCAGTCGTAGCCTAGCGTCCGGCAGCCACGCATCAGGGCGGCGTTGTTGGGGTTGGGGTCGCTGTCATCGGTGTTGACGCCGATGCGCGCCTCAGCGAAGTCGAAGCCCTGCTGATAGTCTGGCGCCGTCACGCCCGTGAGGCCGTGCTCGCGCTCCCACTCAGCCAGCACGTCGGGCGGCGTGCGCAGCGAGGTGCTCCAGTTGACAATCGTGCCGCCACCCAGCGCGGAGCCCGCCAGCACGATCATGCCCAGGTCGCTGGTGGCCAGCGTTCCGCGCCGCAGATAGAGCTGCGGCGTCATCAGCGCCTCGGAGCCGCTGAAATCGGCCTCGTTGAAGTAGCCGCCCTTCTCCAGAATGACGACATCTTTGCCGGCCTCAGCCAGCCGCGCGGCGATCAGCCCCCCGCCCGCGCCGGAGCCCACCACCACCGCATCCGCCGTCAGCGAAAGGTCAGCGTCAACCGCGAGCGTGTGGATGCGCTTCGGCGCCGCTTCGGGCGAAGGAGGCGGCGGCGCGGGCGTGTAGCCAATGGCGGGCCAGTTGGGGTTCAGCCCATTCTCTTGAGGGACCGAGTAGAAGATGAAATGCGCCAACCGCTTGAGCGCGGAGAAGCTCTGGCGCAACATGGGAACGGCGCTGAGGCTCATGCGGCGCAACGCTCGCTGGCGTGCGGGCAGTGGCAGGTCCGCCAGCCCCTTCGGGCGCCCCGCGACCAGCAGCCCGCCAGTGGGAGAGCCAAGCAGGTCGAGCAGCTGCTTGAACTGGGCGCGCGTCTCCGGCGATTCCTGGCCCAGCGTCTCCGCCATCGTGCGCGCCACGTCAAGGTCGCGTGCGGTACGGGCGTAGTAGCCGTGCGGGTCGCCCTCGCCCTCAGGCGCGGTGACGGCGGGGATCAGCGCCTCGCATAGCGCTTCGAGCGTTCGCCGCTGGGCGTCTGTCAGCCAGTCAGCGCCTGCCACTGTGGGAGGTGTCACGGGAGTTTGGGTGTCCTGGTCCTGCGTCGTCGCCATGCGCGGTCTCCAGTCGTGGGACGCCTCGCGGTCACATCGAAGGCGTTGTGATGATACGGAGGAACAGCGCGATCACCGCCCGGCTCCAGCGCCAGCGGCTACGGATTGCCGATATTGTACACGCTCGCGGTGGGCCACCGCATATCCGCGATGTGTCGCGATGGGACTATACTATGTATAGACAGGCCAGCGGAGCTAGCGCGCCGCGGCGAAGCGGCGCGCAAGATCGCAAAGGAGCGAGCGATGGGGCTGAGTAACGGTGTGCGAGCGCGACTGGCAGCGACGGATGAGGGCGATCCGCGCTACTGGCCCATCGCCAGCTATGGCGTGATAGGTGACTGCCGCACCGCCGCGCTGGTGGCGCCCAACGGCGCAATAGACTGGCTGTGTCTGCCCCACTTTGACAGCCCGGCCAATCTGCTCCGGCTGCTCGATCACGACCGCGGCGGCTACTTCCAGGTCAGGCCGGCTGAGGCGTGCGAGTCACTGATGCGCTACCTGCCGGGAACGAACGTCCTGGAGACGGCCTTCACCACCGCGTCTGGCGCGCTTGACGTGACAGACTTCATGCCCGTGCGCCACCGTCCACCACACGCGCACACGCTGAGCGCGCTGGCCGCCATCGCCCCCACCGCGCCACACGGCCAGCGCGCGCATCTGGAGCGCGAGATCGGCAACGATGTCGCGGCGGCGCACCGCGTCAACCGCCTCATCACCTGCCGCTCTGGGGCGGTCACGGCGCGCGTGGCGCTCAAGCTAACACCCGACTATGCCCGGCGCCACGCGCGCATGGTCAGGCGCCCGGCCAGCGCGGAGAGCTTCGTGATGGTCAGCGATGACCCAACTGGCTACTTCACACTCATCATCCGCCCGCTCCCGGCGCCGGGAGCGGCGAGCCACGCCGCGCTGACTGTCGAGCACGGCACGGGCGGGCTGGTGGAAGTCACCGCCCCGCTGGTGGAGGGGCAGCGGCTGGCGGTGGCGCTCAGCTACGCGCGCGACCAGGCCGAAGCGGAGGCGATGCTGAATACGCTGCTGGAACAGGACTTCAACGCCGACCTGCGCGAGACGCTTCACTACTGGACCACCTGGTCAGCGAAGATGACCTACGACGGGCCATACCGCGAGATGGCGCTGCGCTCGGCGCTGACGCTCAAGCTGTGCGCCTTCGAGCCGACTGGGGCGATCATCGCCGCGCCGACCACCTCGCTGCCGGAGGGCATTGGCGGGGAGCGCAACTGGGACTACCGCTTCTCGTGGCTGCGTGACTCATCCTTCACGCTCCAGGCGCTGGCGCGGCTGGGCTACGCGGGCGAAGCGCGCGACTACTTCCACTTCCTGCATGATCTCCATCTGCGCAACGGCGGCGATATCCGCGTGCTCTACAGCATACGCGGCGAAACCGATGGCGACCTGCGCGAGCGCGAGCACACGCATCTAGAGGGCTACATGGGGTCGCGGCCCGTGCGCACCGGCAACGGCGCGGCCAGCCAGCGGCAGATGGACATCTACGGCGAGCTCGCCGACGCCGCGCTGCGCTACGCCAACGCGGAAGGCTTCACCCTGAGTCAGGCCCCACGCCAGGTCCCGCGCGACATACGGCGGCTGATGACGCAGATCGCCGAGTTCGTCTGCGACCACTGGCAAGACCTGGACCGCGGCATCTGGGAGGAGCGCGGGCCAGAGCGCGCGTTTGTCTATTCGCGGGCGATGTGCTGGGTGGCGCTGGACCGAGCGATCACGCTCATCAGCCGCTACACGACCGACGGCCAGCTTGAGCGCTGGCGCGCCACCGCCCAGGCGATCCGCGAGGATGTGGAGACCCACGGCTACAGCGAGCGGCTGGGCAGCTTCATCCAGGCCTACGAGGTGGAGACGGCGGACGCCTCGAATCTGCGTCTCCCGCTGGCAGGCTTCCTGCCGCCTGACGACCCGCGCATCCAGAGCACCGTGCGCGTGACGGGCGAGTTGCTGGCGGATCACGGCGCGCTGCTCTTCCGCTATCTAGTAGATGAGGGCGGCGGGCGCGGGCAGGGAAAGACGCCCACGACCGATGACGGGCTGCGCGGCGGCGAGGGCGCATTCCTGGCGTGCGCCTTCTGGTATGTGGGCTGCCTGTGCCTGGTGGGCCGCGTCGCTGAGGCGCGCGAGCGGATGGATGCCTTGCTGGCCTACGCTAGCCCGCTGGGACTCTACGCCGAGGAGGCCGATCCTGAGACGGGCGCGCTGCTGGGCAACTTTCCGCAGGCGTTCACCCACCTGGCGCTCATCAATGCGCTCACCCGTCTCAGCGAAGCGGAGCGCGGCGGGAGCGCGCCCGCCTCAGTCGAATAGGCCGCGCGCCAGGGCCAGCTCCGCGTTGAGCAGCGCCGCGCCCGCCGCGCCACGAATCGTGTTGTGGCTCAGCAGCACGAAGCTATGCGTCAACACGTCGCTCGGGCGCAGCCGCCCCATCGTCACCGCCATGCCATCGCCCGCCATCCGGTCGGCGATCGGCTGCGGGCGGTCACGCTCTTCACGGTAGACCAGTGGCGCTGCGGGCGCGCTGGGTAGGCCAAGGCGCTGAGGCTCAGCGGTGAACTCGCGCCAGGCGCGCACGATGTCATCCACATCGGGCCGCGTGGCAAGCTCCACGCTGACCGACTCCAGGTGGCCATCACGCACTGGCACGCGCACGCAGGTGGCGCCGATCGGCGTCGTCGCCGCGTCCAGCGGCTGGAACGCGCCGGAAGCGGCGCCGCCAAGAATCTTGCGCGTCTCGCTCTCCAGTTTGTCTTCTTCACCGCCAATATAGGGGATGATGTTGTCTATCATGTCGAGCGAGGGAACGCCTGGATAGCCCGCGCCCGAAACCGCCTGAAAGGTCGTCACGATCACGCGCCGCAAGCCAAACTGGCGCAGCGGGGCCAGCGCCAGCGTCAGGCCGATGGTGGAGCAGTTGGGGTTAGTAATCAGCGCGCCAGACCAGCCACGCCGCGCGCGCTGCGTCTCGATCATCGCCAGGTGGTCAGGGTTGATCTCCGGCACGATCAGCGGCGTGTCGTCCTCCATGCGGTAGGTGGAGGCGTTGCTCAGCACGATGGCCCCCGCCTGCGCCCACAGCGGCTCTAGCTCGCGCGCCTCATCGGTTGGCAGCGCGGAGATGACCAGCGCGCCCTGGGCGGAGGCGTCGGGCGTGGCGGGTGTCAGACGCAGGTCGAGCGCGGCGGCGGGCGGCGGCGTCTCGACCTTCCACTGGACGGCGTCACCATAGCGTGCGCCGATGCGGCGGTCGGAGGCGGCCACCGCGCCGAGGGTGAACCACGGATGGCCCTCCAGCAGCGCGATCACGCGCTGGCCGACCAGCCCCGTCGCGCCCAGCACGATCACTGGCTTCTTCCGCTCCAGCGGCTCCCCCGTATAGACCCGTCGCATGTGAATATCTCCTCGGATTCGTTGTCTCGAACAGCCAGTCTCAGGCTCCCGCGACCAGCCGCGCGCCCATCTCCCCCGTGTGGCGGTTGGCGCAGCCGGCCAGGACGGCGTGCAGCGCGCGAACGGCTTCTTCCGCCCGCGACTCCGCGACCGTGAGGCATAGCTCATCCCGCGCGACGGTGAGCGGGATGAGCGCGAATCGCTCGACAGCAAGCGCCGCGATGATCGAGCAGTCGCAGTCGTCATCGCATCGCGGGCCAGGCGGGCAGCCGCAGCGCGGTCACTTCAGCCGCACCTGGCGAGGCGGCGGGGCGCGACGCGACGACCCAGGCCGCCTCACGCGCACGCTGGCGAGACAGGCGCGCGGCGGGGCCGATGTCGGTCCCCGGCGCGTCGGGCGCGTGCGTGGCGCGCATCTCCAGCGGGATAGCGCCGCTAACCAGCGGCTCGGCCGCGCGCGGGTGCAGCGCCTTGGCCCCTAGTGTGGCGATGCGCGCCGCTTCATCATACGTTAGCGCGGGCAAGAGCCGCGCATCGGGCAGGACACGAGGGTCGGCGGTGTAGACGCCCGCCACATCGCTGTAGATCGTCAGATGCGGTGACGCCCAACGCCGCCGCGATCACCGACGCGGAATGGTCTGAACCGTTGCGGCCCAGCGTCGTCAGGCGGCCCTCCGCGTCGCGCGCGATGTAGCCGGGCAGGATGGGAATCGCCCCACGCATCACGGGCATCGCCAGACGTGGCAGCAGCCACGCGCGCGTCGCCAGCGCCGATGGCTCTGGCGCCACGCCAGGTCGCTCGCGCCCACTCAGCAGAATCGGCGCGTCATCCAGCGCGAAGGCGAGCGCGCCTTCAGTCACCGTTGCGACGGCCAGCAGCCCGACCGCCAGCCGCTCGCCCCAGCCGCTGAACCGCGCGGCAGCCAGCGCGCGGGCTGGCTCATCGAGCGCCTGGCCAGCGCGCGCCAGCGCCGCCGCCTCGCGCTCGACCTCCGCCCACTGCCGCTGGAAGGCGCCGGGAACCTCGCCTGTGAGCGCCGAATACGCCGCGCGGTGGCGCTCGCCCAGCGCGCGCAGATCGCCCGGCCAGTCCGCGCCGCCACGCATCGCGCCATCCGCCACGCGCAGCAGGCCATCGGTGACGCCCGCCATCGCCGAGACAATCGCCGTCACTGGCCCGCGCGCGCGCAGCCGGGCAAGGATCGCCCCAGCGGCGCGCAGGCGTGGCGCATCAGCCACGGAGCTGCCACCAAACTTGACGGCGCGCATCTGTCAATCCCCCTGAAATTCGTCGCTGGGAGACTGGCTACTACCAGCCTCCCAGCGCCACACTAACGCGCGGCTTTCGCCAGCGCCTGGTCGAGATCGGCCAGGATGTCGTCAATGTGCTCGATGCCAACGGAGAGGCGGATGAAATCGGACGTGACGCCAGTGGCCCGCTGCTCCTCCTCGGTCAGTTGCGCGTGCGTGGTGGAGGCGGGATGAATCACCAGCGACTTGGCGTCACCGATGTTGGCGAGCAGCGAGAACAGCTTGAGCTCGTTGCAGGCCGTACGCGCGGCCTCGTAGCCGCCCTTGACGCCGAAGCCAACGATCGCACTGTAGCCATACTGGAAGTAGCGCTTGGCAAGCTCGTGCGTGGGGTGGCTCTCCAGCCCGGGGTAGAGTACCCACGAGACGGCTGGATGCGCCTCCAGGAAGCGGGCCACCTTCAGCGCGTTCTCGCTGTGGCGCTCCATCCGCAGCGGCAGTGTCTCCAGCCCCTGGAGGAAGAGCCAGCTGTTGAACGGCGTAGTCGCCGGGCCAAGGTCGCGCAGGCCCTGTACGCGCGCCTTGATGATGTACGCCAGCGGGCCAAGAGCCTCGACGTAGCGCACGCCATGGTACGACGGATCAGGCTCGGTCAGGCCGGGGAACTTGCCGCTAGCGGCCCAGTCGAACTTGCCACCGTCCACGATCACACCGCCGATACTCGTGCCGTGCCCGCCGATGAACTTCGTCGCCGAGTGCACCACGATGTCAGCGCCATGCTTGAGCGGGTTGAGCAGGTACGGGCTAGGAATCGTGTTGTCCACGATCAGCGGAATGCCGTTCTCGTGGGCGATGGCGCCGACGGCCTCGAAGTCGAGCGTGTCAAGATTCGGGTTGCCGACCGACTCGGCGTAGATCGCGCGGGTGCGTGGCGTGATCGCCTTGCGGAAGTTCTCCGGGTCGCTGGGGTCCACGAAATGGACGGTGATGCCCAGCCGCGGCAGCGTCTGCGCGAAGAGGTTGTAGGTGCCGCCGTAGAGGCTCGATGCTGCTGACGATCTCATCGCCCGCGCTAGCGATATTGGTGATGGCCAGGAACTCCGCCGCCTGTCCGGACGCGGTGGCCAGCGCGCCAACACCGCCCTCAAGCGCGGCCACGCGGCGCTCGAAGACATCCTGCGTGGGGTTCATGATGCGGGTGTAGATATTGCCGAACTTGCCGAGGGCGAACAGCGCCGCCGCGTCGTCCGTGTCCTCGAAGACGTAGGAAGTCGTCTGATAGATCGGCACGGCGCGGGCGCGCGTCGTCGGGTCAGGCTGCTCCTGTCCGGCGTGCAGCGCCAGCGTCTCGAAGCGCGGGGTCGGTGGGGTGGACTCCGCCGACGCCTGGGCTGTATCTGTCACCGTATCGAGTTCCGCCATGTGATGCTTCTCCTGTTCGCTCCGGATGGGCGCGAATCACGCCCTGGAAGATTGCGCCGGCATGAGGCCGGTGGGGTGTCACGATGGGAGGAAGGATCGCAGCGCCGCGTCCATCTGGCCCCAATCTTTCAGGAAGGCGTCGTGGCCTTCAAGCGAAGTGATCTCGCGATACTGGGCGCGCCCGCCCGCCGCATTGATGCCCTCAGCCAGGGAGCGCACGGTGGCGGCGGGGTAAAGCCAGTCGCTGGACATGCCAATCACCAGCGTCTCCGCCTGGATCCTGGCCAGCGCCTCAGCATCCGATCCGCGACCAGCGGCGGCGTCGTAGCGGTCCATAGCGCTGGTGAGATAGAGATAGGCGTTGGCGTCAAAGCGTGCGACGAGCTTGTCCGCCTGATAGCTCAGATAGCTCTCGACATCACGACGCGGGCCGAAGGCGGGCCACTCGCTCGCGCGGGTGGCAAGCTGGCGCCCGAAGCGCGCGTCGAGGCCTTCTGGGCTGGTGTAGGTCAGCATGGCGAGCATGCGGGCGATTCCCAGCCCAACGGACGGCCCCTCATCCGGCGCGTAGTCGCCACCACTCCATTGTGGATCGGTCATGATCGCCTGGCGTGCGATGCCGTCAATCGCCAGGCCCTGCGCGGGCAGGCGCGGCGCGGCGCCGATGACAACCGCGCGTGTGACCTGCTCAGGATAGGCGATAGCCCATTCGAGCGCCTGAAGGCCGCCGACGGAGCCACCCGCCACCACCGCGAGCCGCTCGATCCCCAGCGCGGCCAGCAGCGCGCGCTGCGCGTTGACCATGTCGCCAACGGTGATATGCGGGAAGCGCAGGCGGTAGGGCTGGCCATCCGCCGGACGCCTGCTGGTCGGGCCGGTCGAGCCATAGCAGCCACCGAGCACGTTCGAGCAGATGACAAACGAGCGGTCGGTATCGAACACACGGCCCGGGCCGACCAGCGGATTCCACCAACCAGCGCGCGGGGCGTCAGGGCGCTCGCTGTCATGAGCGTGCGCGTCGCCGGTGAGCGCGTGGCAGAGCAAGACCGCGTTGTCGCGCTCAGGCGTCAGGTTGCCCCATGTCTCATAGGCGATGGTCACGGGGGCGAGCGTCGCGCCGCACTCCAACGCCAGCGACGGTAGCGTGACCTGGCGCTGGCCAGACCAGACCGCCGCGCCACCAGTAGTTTTCACTGGCGTCTCCCCGATTCGTGTCATGCGTTCCCCACCTCCCCGGCCACACTGTCTGGCCGGCGACAGGCGCAAAAAAACCTCTCGCCCTATAGCAGGGGCGAGAGGTCACGCGGTACCACCCTGATTTGCCATCACGCAGTCGTGACGGCCTTGGCGGCGTCTCGCGGGTTGCTCCAGGCTTGAGCGGCGGCATGCGTCGCGCGCTCACCTAGTCCGGAAACGCCAGGGCCGGATAACGGGGCCCACCCGGCGCAGCCTACTCTCATCGGGCGGGTCGCCCAATGATTTCCGCGCGCGGCTCGGAGGTCATATTCCGCGATGGAGGTGGCGCCGGGTTTTCACCTGCTACGGCTCTCTGTGTCCACGTCCAGTTCGCGTACTCGTCCTCGTTCTCGCCAATTCTCGAGTATGCGACATACAACAACGCCCTCGACCTTAGAAGAAGGTGAGGGCGGATCGTCTGTGCGCATCATGCGCTGATGACGCTCCCCCTCATCTCGCGAGACGGTTGTCTCGCCGGACTTTGCACCCTGCCAGCGTTCCGCTGGTGGGTTGCCAGGCTTCTTCGGGCCGTATCCCTCTGCCATTCGTGATGAAGAGTGGGCTGTCGCGTATGTGGTTGTTGACTAAGACACTACACGAAGGCGCCTTTGTCTGTCAAGGGGAGTTGTGTGAATTGAAGAAAATTGACGCCATAGCCCTGTTGCGCTACTGGCGACTCGCGGCGGACGAAACGGGAGCGATCTCGGCGATGCCCTGCAGGCCAATGCGGCGGAAGCGCTGGTAGCGCTGTTCGAGCAGCGTTTCGACAGACAGACCACGCAACTCACCCAGATTGTTCAGCAGCGCGGCTTTGAGGGCGCTAGCGGCGGCCTCGTAGTCGCGATGGGCGCCGCCGAGCGGCTCTGGGATGATGCCATCCACAATGCCAAACTCCATCAGCTCAGGGGCGGTGATTTTCATCGCCTGGGCCGCGTCGGGCGCGAAGGCGTTGTCGCGCCAGATGATTGAAGCGGCGGCTTCGGGCGCGGCGACGGTGTAGACGGCGTTCTCCAGCATCAGCACGCGGTCGCCGACGCCAATGCCCAGCGCGCCGCCGCTGCCACCCTCACCAATCACCACACACACAATCGGCGTGCGTAGGGCTGCCATCACCATCAGGTTCTCGGCGATAGCCTGCGAGATGCCGCGCTCCTCATCACCGAGGCCAGGATAGGCTCCGGTCGTGTCAATTAGCGTAATAACCGGGAAATGGAAGCGCTCGGCATACTTGAAGAGGCGCAACGCCTTGCGATAGCCCTCCGGGTGCGCCATGCCGAAATTGCACTCTTCCTTCTCTTTCAAGTTCGCGCCCCTTCTGGTGACCTATTATCACCACCGTCTCGCCATCCAACCTGGCCAAACCACCCTGAATCGCGCGGTCGTCGGCGAAGCGACGATCGCCACGCATCTCGAAGTAGTCTTCGAAAATCAGCTTGAGATAGTCGTTGGTGTAGGGACGGTCACGGTACCGCGCCACCTGCACGCGCTGCCACGGAGTAAGGGAGGAATAGATCTCGCGCATGCGCCGTTGATATTCGCGCTTCAACTCTTCAAGCTGGGCGCGCTCCTCGGCGCGCATGCGATCGCCACGCTTCTGCAAATGGGCGATGCGCTTATCAATCTCGGCGAGGGGGCGCTCAAAATCGAGATCGTAGGCCATAAGACTCTCGTCCTCCGCGACGTGTGATGGAGTAAACTTCAGCGGCGCCGTGTGGCGCGGTCAGGAGCCTGTCCGCTGCCCGGCATGCAGCCGGAGATAGCGCGCAAGCGTCTGGCGCAACGAGCGCCGGTGAACGATGCCATCAATCATGCCGTGCTTCAGGACGAACTCGGCGGTGTTGACATCTTTGGGCAGGTGCTGGTGCATCATCTGCTCGATGACGCGCGGCCCGGCGAAGCCCACCAGCGCGCCCGGCTCCGCGAGGATAACATCCCCCAGGAAGGCGAAGCTCGCGGAAACGCCGGCGGTAGTGGGGTCAGTGAGCAGCGAAATGTAGGGCGCGCCAACCTCCGCCAGACGCGCCAGCGCCGCCGAGGTCTTTGCCATCTGCATCAGCGAGATGGTGCCCTCTTGCTGACGCGCGCCGCCGGAAGCCGAAACGATCAGCAGCGGGATGCGGTCGCTCGTCGCCTGCTCGATGGCGCGCGTCAGCTTCTCGCCGACAACCGAGCCCATGCTGCCGCCAATGAAACGGAAGTCCATGACCGCCATCACGAGGGGCATGCCTTCGATTCGGGCATAGACCAACCATCACGGCGTCTTCCATGCCCGTCTTCTCGCGCTCGGCCTCCAGCTTGTCGTGATAGGCGCCAGAGCGCGCGACAAAGCGCAGGGGATCAGTGGAGCGGAGATTAGCGGCGAACTCGGTGAATGCGAAGGGGTCGGAATCTACCAGCATCTCGATGCGATCAGGCGCGCTGAGACGGAAGTGGTATCCACATTTCGAGCAAATTTTATCGTTCTTCGCCCAGTCTTTTCCCAGCAACAGCTCGCGGCAATTGGGGCATTTCACCGCCAGATTGTCCGGCAGCGCGCGTGACGGTGAATCGTGGCGCGCGCCGTTCAACTGCGCCACCGAGAGCGCCGGCTGCGCTTCGTCCTTCATGCTCCTACCACCTCTGACTTCGCGGAATACGCCGCCACCTCAGCGGGACGCGCCGCGCGGCTGCCGATGTCTGTCACATTATCATCGCGCATCGCGGCGAAAGCGTCAACTGGCTAACACAAGAGGCGATTGACGCGTGACCTACTCGCCCTCGAAGAGCGCATCAATAAACTCGTCGACGTCGAACGCCTCCAGGTCCCCAACGCGCTCACCCGTGCCAATAAACTTGATTGGCAGGCCCAGCTCAGAGGCGATGGCGAAGACGATGCCGCCGCGCGCCGTGCCGTCCAGCTTGGTCAGCACTACACCGCTCACGCCCGCGTCTTTCACAAACTGCTTGGCCTGCGCCAGGCCGTTCTGCCCAGTGGTGGCGTCCAGCGTCAGTAGCACCTCATGCGGGGCCTCGGGATCGTAGCGCTGAAGCACGCGCACGATCTTCTTCAGCTCCTCCATTAAGTTTGTCTTAGTGTGAAGACGCCCAGCGGTATCCACCAGCAGCACGTCAGCGCCGCGAGACTGCGCGGCCTGCATGGCGTCATAGACCACAGCGGCGGAGTCGGCTCCCTGATGCTGCGCGATCACGGGAACGCCAACACGCTCACCCCAGGTCTTGAGCTGCTCGACCGCCGCCGCGCGGAACGTGTCTCCAGCGGCCAGCATCACATGATGCTTCTGCTTCTTGAGCAGATTGGCGACCTTGGCGATGCTGGTGGTCTTCCCCACGCCGTTCACGCCAACGAAGAGCAGCACCGTAATCGGCGAGGTCTCCGAGAAGACCAGTGGCTCCGGGTCGCCGAGCAGCAGCTCCAGCTCCTCTTTGAGCGCGCCGCGCAACTCCGAGCCACGCGTCAGCCGCTCCGCCTCGACGCGTTCATGGAGCACCGTCATCAGCCGCTCAGTCGTCTCGACGCCAACATCGCTGCTGATGAGCGTCTCTTCCAGCTCGTCCCAGAGATCAGCCGTGATCGGATCATGGGCAAGCGAGTCATTGACGCGCCCGAAGAGCTGACGTGTGCGTCCCAGGCTCAGTTTGAACGGGTTGAAGCTGAAGCCACGCCGGGGCGCGGATTCTGACGGATCGGGAGCGGCGAGCCCGTCTGCCTCCCCGGACTCCTCGGCGGCGTCCACGGGAGCGGGTGAGGCGGCGAGCTCAGGGGACGTCGCATCCTCTACCGCGGCGACGTCAGCGGCGGCTTCGGAAACGCCCGCCTCGTCAGGCGTGGATGCCGTCTCGTCGCTCGCGAGATCCTTCGCTGCGCTCCTCATTCCGCTCTTCCGCTGGGTTTCTAAACAGGCTCTTGCGCAAGCGCTCAAACACGATCGCTCCCCTGGGGATGGGCGGCGCGCGGCATTCCGCATGTCGCGCCGCCAGCCCGCTTGTGTATCGACCTATGGCAGAGGCGGCGCATCACGCGCGCGCCTCCGCCGCGATAGCCAGCCCGCGCCTAGCGTTGCGTTCGATGCGGAAAGGCTGAGGCGTCAGTCACCGGCTCATTTATGAAAATGTCGCCGTTTCGTATCTTGACATTGAACCGGCACTCAGGATTCGTGCACACCCAGGCTTTGAACTGGATTGACGCCCCCTGGCTTCCAAAATCCGACAGTGGCACCAGTTCACCAGCGCCACACTTGCGGCATCGCGGAAAACCGTTCTCCACGTTGCTCGCCCCCTTCCAAAAAATTTTGAGGCCCCACTCCTCGCCCAATTCTCCATCGCAGTTCGCCGCGAGCGTGTGCTCGCGGTACGCCAAACTCCCGAACAGGTGAAGGGGCGCGAATCGAAATCCACCGCTGCGTCCACTGCCTCGGGCATATGAGGAGCGCGCCAAAGACACTATACCATCGGCGCGCTCGATTTTCCCGCATTTCGAGCATTATGGCATACCTTGAGACGCTCAGAGCATAGCGCAAGCTTTGAGCCATTCGCACAGGGAACAGCCCTGAAGAGATACACGTCCCAGGAAGCGCGCCAACCAGCCGATGAGAAAACCGAGCGATCGTCGTTAAATTCCCCAGACGCGCGGCGCGGCGCGACAGGTGCAAGCATAGGGCGTTTGGGCCGCGTGATACAGCGCTGTGCCTGATGGGTAACACAAACCGTTAAAGAAGGCAGAGGCGCCACGAAGAAGCGCAAACTATACACTATAACACCGCGCGGGTGGCTAGATACCTTGTGTGGGCGAGCCCGCGGGGGATATACTTGCCCCGGCGGCTACGGCTGAGCGCGGGGTCGAGCGGGGCGCTCTTTGGGACGCGACACGATGCGGAGAAGAGGATTGTTAGGAAATGGATAGCCAGCGCCGCCCAGGCCGCCCACGACGCAATCGGACTCGCGACAGCGAGCTACCGGGAGACGCCTTGAGCGGATCCATAGAATCATTGGATGAGGCGGATCTGGCAGGCATTCCGCGCGATCTCCCAGTGCTCCCAGTACGGAACACGGTGTTGCTGCCCCACATGGTCGTGCCCCTGTTCGTTGACCGCGAACCCGCGCTGCGCGCAGTCGAATATGCGATGGCGCATGACCGCACGATCCTGATCGTCACGCAGCGCTCCGAGCGCCTCAGCGACCCCTCGCCGCAGGACGTCTATACGATGGGGACGGAGTGCGTCATCAATCGGGTGATGCGCCTGAATGACGGCGCGACCAGCGTGATGGCGCAGGGCATTCGACGCTTCCGCATTCACGAGTGGCTTCCCCAGACCGCGTTCGGGCGCGCGCGCGGCGTCGCATACGAGGAGCCAGACGAGCGCGGTCCGCAAATCGAGGCGCTGGCGCGCGCGGCGTTGCGCAGTTTCGAGGACGTGACGAAGCTTAGCCAGAAACTCACCGAAGACAGCTATATCCAGGCGCTCAATGTGGATAGCCCCGGCGCGCTGGCGGACTTCATCACCGCACAGATCGAGCCGCCGATCGAGGCGCGGCAGGACCTGCTGGAGACGCTCTCCCCCACCCAACGGCTGCGGCGTGTGACGCTCCTGTTGCGCAACGAGATCAACGTGCTGGAGCTGGAGCGCAAGATACAAGATGACGTCCAGCGCGAGGTGGATCACGGGCAGCGCGAGTACTATCTGCGCGAGCAGCTGCGCGCCATCCACCGTGAGTTGGGCGAGCGCGACCCCGCGACACGCGACAACGATGAGCTGCGGGAGAAAATCCTGGCAGCGAGCATGTCGGATGAGGCGCAAACGCGGGCGCTGCGCGAGCTAGAGCGCATGGAGGCGATGCCGCCGATGGCGCCGGAGTTCGGCGTGCTGCGGACGTATCTTGACTGGCTGATCGCGTTGCCCTGGACGGCGCGCACGCCCGACGCGATAGACATGCGGCGGGTGGCGAATGCCCTGGACACCAACCACTTTGGTCTGCAAAAGGTCAAGGACCGCATCATCGAGTTCATGGCGGTGCGCAAGCTAGCGCCCGAGGGACGTACGCCGATCCTGTGCCTGGTGGGGCCGCCAGGGGTGGGCAAGACATCGCTGGGGCGCAGCGTCGCCGAGGCGCTGGACCGCAAATTCGTGCGTGTCTCGCTGGGCGGCGTGCGCGACGAGGCGGAGATACGCGGGCACCGGCGCACCTACGTCGGCGCGCTGCCGGGCCGCATCATCCAGACGATGAAGCAGGCGGGCGTCATCAATCCAGTCTTCGTGCTCGATGAGATTGACAAGCTCGCCTCGGACTTTCGGGGCGACCCCTCCGCCGCGCTGCTGGAGGCGCTGGACCCGGAGCAAAACAATAGCTTCTCCGATCACTATCTGGAGATCGCGTACGATCTCTCGAAAGTGATGTTCATCATGACCGCCAACTCGCTGCAGCCGATTCCCGCTCCGCTGCGCGACCGTATGGAGATCATCGAGATTCCAGGCTATACCGAGGAGGAGAAGGCGCACATCGCGCGCCAGTTCCTGATTCCTCGCCAGATGACCGACGCCGGACTCTCGCTCAGCCGGATCGAGATTGACGATGAGGCGGTGACGCGCATCATCCGCGAGTATACCTATGAGGCGGGCGTGCGCGGGCTGGAGCGCGAGATCGCGGCGATCATGCGGCGCGTGGCGCGGCGCGTCGCCGAGGGGCGGCGGCACAAGGCGCATGTGACGGCGCAGCGCGTGCCGGCCTATCTGGGGCCGCAGAAACACTATCCCACCGAGGCGGAAGCGGATGACTTGATCGGCGCGGCGACCGGCCTGGCGTGGACTCCGGCGGGCGGAGACCTGACGATGGTCGAGGCGCAGGCCGTCCCAGGGCATGGCGCGATGATCCTGACCGGCCAGCTTGGCGACGTGATGAAGGAATCCGCGCAGGCGGCGCTGACGCTGATTCGCGCCCGCGCGAGCGCGCTCGGCCTCGAAAGCGCCTTCCACGAGCGGACCGATATCCACATCCATCTGCCAGCGGCGGGCATCCCCAAAGATGGCCCATCAGCGGGCGTGACGATGACCATCGCGATGATCTCGGCGCTGACCGGCCAGCCCGTGCGGCGGGATGTGGCGATGACGGGCGAGATCACGCTGCGCGGGCGCGTGCTGCCAGTCGGCGGAGTCAAGGAGAAGGCGCTGGCGGCCAACCGCGCGGGCATCACCACCGTGCTCTTGCCGCGCCGCAACCTGCGCGACCTGGATGACGCGCCGCAAGACATCCGCGATCAGCTGACGCTCATCCCGTTGGATACGATTGATGACGTCATCGCGCATGCGCTGCGCGAGACGTCGCGCTCGCCGCGCGTTGAGCCAGCGGCGACGACATCCGGCGCGCTGACGGCGCGGGCGCAGCGACCCTCACGCCCGCTGGCGGACCCAGTGGCGGCCAGCGGGCGAGTCGAGCGATCCCGCCCGCGCGCGGACTCCGGGGTCGCGGAGCGGCCAGCGGCGCCCATCCGGGCGGGGATGTGAGCGGACTGGCGCGCCACGACGTATACCTCATACAGAGAAGCCCACACCGGCTTGGGCGTCCGCCGCCACAGCGGCGGAGACACACCGGCGGCAAGCGCGGCGAAACGGAGGATGACGTGAGCGCAGGCGCGCCGCGACCGGAGCTATCCATCATCATTCCGGCCTATAACGAAGCGCGGCGACTGCCGGAGAGCATCGCCCGGCTCCAGGGCTACCTCCAAAAGCAATCGCTCCTGAGCGAAGTCATCATCGTTGACGACGGCAGCACGGACAGCACCTCAACCGTTGTGCGCTCATGGATGGGGCGCTGGCACGCGCTGCGACTGATCCAGGTCCCACACCAGGGCAAAGGGGCCGCTGTACGCGCGGGAGCGCTGGCGGCGCAAGGCAAATGGATCTATCTCGCCGACGCGGACTTCTCCGTCCCAATCGAGGAAATGTCGCGCTTTCTGGAGGAGCCGCCGCCGCGAGAGGACCTGCGCATCGGCTCGCGCGAGGCGCCAGGCGCGCATCGCTATGGCGAGCCATATTTCCGGCACCGATGGGACGTGTCTTCAATCTGATCGTGCGCGCGCTGGTCGTACCCGGCATCTCCGATACGCAGTGCGGCTTCAAGCTGCTGCGGCGCGAGGTCGCGATTGACTTGTTCCTCCACCAGACGATCCCTGGCTGGGGCTTCGATGTGGAGCTGCTCTACATCGCCCAGGCGCGCGGGTATAGCATCCGCGAGATTCCGGTACCGTGGTATTACCGCACGGGAAGCAAAGTGCGCCCAGGCCGCGACACAATCGCCATGCTGCGCGACCTGTTCGCCATCCGGCGCAACGCGCGGCGCGGGCGCTACCAGCGGCGCGTCGTCCCCCACCCCACCTACGCGCCCGAGGATGCGGTGATCGCTGGCTTCGAGATCGAAGCGCCCAACAGCGCCGCCAGCAGCCTACCCGACTGAGCGCGCGATGAAGGCCATTCTCGCAGCTATCTCACCTTCTACTAGCGGTGTTGCCACCTCCACCCAGCTCTACGGCCCCTACGGCGGCGTGCGCTACCAGAACGGCAGCCTACTCGGCACGCGCGCCTACACCGGCCAGCATGCCGACGCGCTCGACCGGGCTGGACTACTACGACGCCCGCTACTACGACCCTGTCGCCGGCCAGTTCACCAGCGCCGATACCGCCTTGGCGGGCGGGTTCAACCGCTACGCCTACGTGGGCGGCAATCCTGGACGCGCACCGACCCAATCGGGCATCACTACGCTCCGTCCGGTTATGATCCACAGTATCATCTTCCTCAAATACCTGATGTAAGGAGATATAATCCGTATGTCCATTGGGGAAGAACGACTAAACTCGCTGAACTACGGCCCTTCTCCGGTAAGAGAAGGTCCAAATGCGAATGCCGTACATGGAATCATGGACTGAAAAAAGGGATAAAGGAGGCATCAGACATGGGGGCAGACATCTACGGCTTTGCAGAGATCTTCAAGAATGTCCCAGCCGACGGCCCGGAGGCATGGGTTGGCGTTATGCGCCTCCACGAGCTTGTTGAGCGCAACTATGGGATGTTCGGCGCTTTGTTTGGCGTGCGCAACATTGACGGCTTCGTCCCCGCGTTCGCTGGTCGAGGATTGCCTGCCGACGCATCGGAAGCGACCGCCATTGAATCGAGTGATCTGGACGGAGGCGTACGCCCCTCATGGATATTGTGGTCAGAGCTCAGCGCGGTCGAGTGGGATGCGATAGGATCCAAGCAGTTACGCGAGACTCATGTCAAAGAGGAGCATCGTGGGCGCAAGAGCCAGCATAACCCCTCATTTGTCATCAGTTCGTCAACCGAGACGCCCCTCGGCCCTCAGGTGCGTCGCTCGCGAAAAGGCCATCCCGAAGCCGGGGAAGAGACAATCGCGCCAAGAGAAATGATTGCGCCAGGTATAAAGCGAGTTGGTTCTAGAAGCGGTGATATCTACTATGCGCGAACCGCGCGCTACTCTGTCCGAGAAATATTTAACACCTGGGTGGCGAGCATGTTTTGATGTGATGCATGCGCTGGCGGATACCTTTGGCAGTGACAATGTTCGCTTGGTAGCATGGTTCGACTCTGATTAATGAAAGGAGGGGTGCCAGATCAACTCTCACGCAAGCGCCTCAGCGCCGCCAGATTGTCAGGGGTCGCACGCACGGGAATTAGCAACTCGTTCGTCTACTTGACCAGCGACACCCTCGACAGCGTCTCCGAAGCGCTTTATGGCTCCAGCCACTGCATCGCCACCCAGTTCTACGCCTTGCGGCACCGTGCGCTATCAGAATGGGACGTTTCCTGGCACGCTTGACTACACCAGTCAGCGCGCCGACGCGGCTCCGGGCTGGACTGCGACAACGCCCGCTACTACGACCCCGTGGCGGGGCAGTTCACCAACGCCGACCCATTCAGCAGCGCCGGGGTTTATGCGATAGTGTACGGGCGTCAGAGCGCAGGGCAGAGCAGTGGCGCCACGATGTCAGACAGCAGTGCGTCATGGGATTCTCTGCCTCACAGCCAGTCCAAACAGGCGATTCCTCGTCGCGACGAACCTAACGCCTTTGCGTATGTAAAAGGCAATCCAGAGTCCCGCACAGATCCCACTGGTTTGTGGTCGGTTGGCGTCTGTGTCTCGTTAGGCGCCGGTGCCGGTGCCGGTATCGGAGGATTTCCTCGAGGGATGCGCCGTTGTAGCTCAGAGCGCTGAGGGTGACTGGACAGGTGGGCTGACTGGCGCCTATGGTGGCGGATTCTCGGCAGGGGGCGAGGCAAAGGCTGGAGTTGACCTCCAGGTCAGTAACGCCAACCATGTGGGTGATCTCGGTGGCCCATTCAGTTACGGAGGCGCTTCCGCTGCGAATGGCGCTGGTGGTAGTATTGGCGGATTTAACGGGCAAGACAGTCACGGACGTCAAGTCAGTGGGGTCGATATTCAAGGGGTAGCTGGCGCAGGTGTTTCCGGCTATGGAGGGCAATCCAATACAGGCGCGTTGCAGTTTGGATCGTCAACGCCACCATTGCTGCCGTATCAGGAGCATCTCTGGGCACGTCATTACTATAGGCCACTATGGGAGCCTTATGAAACGGAGCATAACTGGCTTGAAACCTCATGAACGCAGCTCAAGAACAGATACTTTGGTAATCTGGAGCAGGTGTGGCGCAATGTCACCTTCTAGCCGACCCGATGACGACCATATGGTAAGGATAGAGGCCTACGAAGCATCACTGGCATTGTCTAGGCCCATATGAGGCTTCAAAATACGCCAACATCTGACGTTGGCAGCGCTTCGTGTGGGAGAACAAGGCGCTAGTCTACTAACAAATGGGAGAAACGCATATGAGCGCTGAAGCGCAGCGAATATCGGCGATCGTTTTCCTCATCTCGTGGGTAGGCGGAGCGTTCATCCTTTTCCTTCGCATGAGGATCGCGCAGAACGACTATTTCAGCCGGTTTGATGGTCTGATCTATTTCCCAATAAATAGCCCCCTATTTTTCAGACCTCGTTTCGCCTTACGCTTCCTGGCGTATTCTACGCCTTACGTTTCAGCAGCAGACCGATCCAATACTCGAGTCATTGCGTCGCGAGATATTGAGGCGCTGGCTCCATATGGGCGCGTGGATCTTTGGCTTTCCCGTTCCATTCTTCACCATTGTAGCGATCCTGACCTCTACGAACTCTCTGCGATGAATGAATGAGACCCGTTCCTGACGCCAGCGCCTGATCGCCCTGCGTGAGCCAACCGCTATTGAGGACAGCATGAGCCTGCTAAGGCGACATGCTCTGCCGCGCCCCCAGCACAGCGCCACGCCCTGCGCCGGCACGGCCACCGGAGGCCCAACTGAGCATCGACGGCGAGGGCCACACCGCATCGAGCAGGTGGCCACCATGAGCGGCGCGTCGTCCCCCACCCCACCTACGCGCCCGAGGATGCGGTGATCGCTGGCTTCGAGATCGAAGCGCCCAACAGCGCCGCCAGCAGCCTACCCGACTAGCGCAACAGCGACTGGGCGGCGAGCTGGGCGTAGCTGTCTATGCCAGACGAGACGACGATGAACAGCGCCGTCAGCGCGGCGCAGACCGCCAGGGCGAAGCGCGCGCCCACCGGGAAGGGGATGCTCGGCGGCTCCTCCGTGGTAGCGGGCTCCGCTTCGGCGGCGGGCGCTGGTAGCTCGGCGCCTTGGGTGGAGGAAGCGCCAGCGGCGACGCCAGCCGCCACCAGCTCACGCTCTGGCTGGGGCGCCGCGGTGACGCCCCGACCGCGCGGCTCGACAAAGTACATCGCCCAGACAACGCGCAGGTAGTAGAACATGCCGAGCACGCTGGCCAGCACACCGATGATCGCCAGCGGGACCTGCCCGCCGACCATCGCCGCGTAGAAGACAACGTATTTGCCCAGGAAGCCAGCGGTTGGCGGGATGCCCGCGAGCGAGAAGAGGAAGAGCGCCATCACGGCGGCCAGCGCGGGATTGCGCCGGGAGAGGCCGGAGAAGTCGTCGAGCGCCGTCCCACGCCCATCCGCGCGTTCGACGAGCGCGACGACACCGAACGCGCCAGCATTCGCGACAGCGTACGTCGCGAGGTAGATCAGCAGCGACGCGACAGCGCGGGCGATGCGGTGGCGACGGCGACCAGGATGTAGCCAGCGTTGGCGATGCTGGAGTAGGCCAGCATGCGCTTCACGTCACGCTGCGAGACGGCGAGCAGGTTGCCGCCAATCATCGTCAGCGCGGCGACCGCCCAGAAGACGGGCTCCCAGCGGAATGTCTGCGAGGAGAGCGCGGCGATAAAGACGCGCGCGACGGCGGCGAACGCGGCCACCTTTGTCCCCACCGACATGAACGCCGTCACCGGTGTCGGCGCGCCGGTGTAGACATCAGGCGTCCACGCCTGGAAAGGGATCGCCGAAACCTTGAAGCTGAAGCCGACGACGAGCAGCCCCATGCCAACGAGCAGCAGCGGCCCGAAGCCCTCGCTATTGAGCGCCTGATTCGTCCGCAGGAAGGTGGATATGCCCGCGAGACTGGTAGTCCCCGTGGCGCCGTAGGTCAGCGAGATGCCGTAGAGCAGGAACGCGGACGCGAACGAGCTCAGGATGAAGTACTTCATGCCCGCTTCCTGCGCGCGCAGGCGGGTCTGCGGCAGCGCGCAGAGGACGTAGAGCGCAATCGAGAGCGTTTCGAGGCCGACAAAGACCAGCATCAGGTTGGCGGCGGACGCCATCAGCATCATGCCGAGCGCGCTCACCTGCATCAGCGCATAGTATTCGCCCTCGCGATTAACGCCCTGGCGCTCCAGGTAGCCCGGCGAGAAGAGCAGGCCGGCGCCCAGCGCGAACAGGATCACGGCGCAGGAGAAGATAGCCACCCCATCCACGCTGACCATGCCGTAGAACGCGGTGGAAGCCGCCACTGAGGTTCGCGACATAGACCAGCGAGAGCGCGGACGCGATCACGCCTACCAGGCCAATGAACGCCAGCCAGCGCTTGCGACCAGCCGGCAGCGCGAGGTCAGCCAGTAAGGTGAGGAATACCGCCACCAGCAGACTGATCTCCGGCAAGATGCGCAGCCAGTCGGTCAAGGCTGGTATATAGGTGAATGGTGAGATTCCTGACATCGTTGGTCGCTCCCAAGCAGAACTCAGCAAGCGTCACAGTCGCGTCGCGCGGACCTCATGGGCGGACAGGCGCGCCGATTTGCGCGTTTTTGAGCGGTATCGGCAGACCGTGGGCGGCGTTTAGCCCCATGACGATCTGATTCGTGGTGGTCTCAGTGCGCGCGGTTACCGTGTTGGGCGCGACACCGAGGTAGAACATCAGCGCGATCAGCGGCAGCAGCGCCAGCGCCTCGCGCCAGCCAAGGTCGCGCATGGAGCCAGAACGGCGATTCGCGCCGCGCGTACGCGCCGGAGCAGTCGCGCCCGCCGCCTCAGCGCCTCCTGCCAGCAGCGCTTCGGCGACGGGGCCTTCTTTGGGCGTGGGGCCCTGCGTCATGCCCTGGAAGAAGCGCAGCATGTACCAGGCGGCGGGGATGACGACCAGTGTCGCCACAACGCCATAGACACGGTTGGCATGGAACGCGCCAAGGAAGGCGAGGAACTCGCCCGCGAAGCTGTTGAGACCCGGCAGGCCCAGGGCGGCGAGCGAGGCGATGAGGAAGGCGGTAGCTAGCCACGGCAGGCGCGTGGCTAGTCCGCCGAACTCCGTCAGGCGGCGCGCGCCCGCCCGCTCCTCGACGGCGCCCGCGATCAGGAAGAGCGCCGCGATAATCACGCCGTGGTTGACCATCTGCAGGATCGCGCCCTGAATGCCCTGCTGGTTCATGGCGAAGATCGCCAGGATGATCACGCTCATATGGCTGAGGCTGACATAGGCCAGCAACCGCTTGATATCGTTGGAGACCAGCGCCTGAAAGGCGAAGTACAGGATACCGACGACAGTGAGCGTGCCGACCAGCGGGAAATACTGGATGGAGGCGCTGGGGAAGAGCGGCAGCACGAAACGCAGCATGCCATAGACGGCGGTCTTCGCCATCACCCCCGCAATCATGACCACGACCGGCGTGGGCGCCTGCGTGTAGGCGTCGGGCGCCCAGTTGTGCAATGGGAAGAGGCCCGCCTTGACGGCGAACGCGGCCATGAACGCGAAGAACAGGACGGGCTGCGCGTATGCGGGCACCCCATGCGCAGAGCAGCGTCGAAAGGTCCAGGGTGAAGGGGATATTCGCCGCCGAGGTCGTGACGACGCCAACCCAGATGATGCCAATCAGCATCAATAGTGAACCCGTCGCGGTAAACAGCACGAACTTGATGGCGGCGTATCCGCGGCGCGGCCCACCGAACATGCCCACGAGCAGGTACGCCGGGACGAGCATCAACTCCCAGAAGATGTAGAACAGGAAGAGATTGGTGGCGACGAAGACACCCTGCATCGCGCCGGAAAGCACCAGCATCAGCGCCACATACGCGCGTGAGCGGTCGCCGCGCGCCAGGGTAGGCGCGGAGGCGATCAGCGCCACCAGCGTGAGCAGCCCATTTAGTCCCAGCAGGAACACGCTCAGCCCATCCACGCCGAGCGTATATGTGACGCCCAGCTCCGGCAGCCACGGCTCATGCTCGACGAACTGAAAGCTGGTGGCCGAGCTAGAGAAGAGCGGGATGACCGCCAGCGAGAGCCCCAGCCCGATCACGGCGACGGCGACGCCCCATCCCCAGACGGCGCGGCGCGGCATGAAGAGCGCGAAGACCGCGCCGATAAGTGGCGCAGCGATGATCGCGCTGAGCAGTGGAAACTGTGTCATATCGTCTTCACCAGGCGAGGCTTGTCACGGCGCCCGCCCTTCTCTCCGTTATTCGACATCTGTTATGGTTGGTGGCCACGCCAGCGGCGTGAGAGCCTCCCGCGCTACTGGCTGACTGCGATGAAGTATACCAGCACGATGATGGCTCCCAGGAGGATCGTCAGCGCGTAGTTACGCAAATACCCAGTTTGGAAGCCACGCAGATCGGCGCTGAGTCCATCGAAGACATTGCCCGTCGCCATCCGCGCTCGCCTCGAGGATGTCATCCTCTACGCCAGTCCGCAGCAGCCGCGAGAGCGCGAGCGTTGGGCGAACGATGACCACCTCATACACGTCGTCCACATACCAGCGCCGCCGCAGGAAGGTAACGAGCGCGCCCGCATCAGCGGCGGGAACCTCGTCCAGCGCCGTAGCGCGCCCAGGCCAGAGCGACGCCTGTGAGAGCGCAGACCAGCCCCGCCGCCGAGCGAGAGCCAGAACAAGTAGCGGAAAGCTCGGGGGCGCTGGGCGCAGTGGTCGCGAGAAAGCCGTTGAGCCACGTATTACCGGGCACGTCAATCACCCAGCCTACAGTCGAAAGCACGCCCAGCGCGTACATCGGCCACATCATCGCCGCGCCGGGCGCATGTAGGCCGGCCAGCGGCTCGCCAGCGGTCGCGCGACGCCCATGTTCCGCGGCCAGCGGCTCGCCGCGATAGTCCCCGAAGAAGGTGACGAAGATCAGCCGGAAGATGTAGAAGCCGGTCAGGATCGCCGTCGCCAGGCCTACCGCGTAGAGGACGTACCAGCCCACCTCGCCAGTCGAAGTGGCGCGCTGCCAGGATCGCGCCGAGAATCGAGTCTTTACTCCAGAAACCATCGAATGGGAAGATCGCCGCCAGCGCCAGCCCAGCCACGACGAACAGCCAGAAGACGCTACTCAGCCGCTGGCGAAGTCCGCCCATCTTGCGGATGTCCTGCTCCCCGCCGAGCGCGTGAATCACCGCGCCCGCGCCCATGAAGAGCAGCGCCTTGAAGAAGGCGTGCATCACGAGGTGGAAGATACCAGCGCTAAAGCCGCCCGCCGCCTCGCCCATGAACATATAGGCCAGCTGGCTCATCGTCGAGTAGGCCAGGATACGCTTGATGTCCGTCTGGACGCAGGCGATCGTCGCGGCGAAGAACGCCGACGCGCCGCTGACAATCGCCACCACCGTCAGCGAATCCGGCTGGGCCAGAAACAGCGTGTGCGTCCGCGCGACGAGGTAGACGCCAGCGGTCACCATCGTCGCGGCGTGGATCAGCGCGCTGACCGGCGTCGGGCCTTCCATCGCGTCCGGCAGCCAGACGTGCAGCGGTAGCTGCGCGGACTTGGCGGCGGCGGCGACGAAGAGCAGCAGCGGGATCGCCAGCGAGATGACCAGCGGCGCCGTCGCGAAAATCGGAGAACTTGCGGCTAAGACCGCAGCTCGGTGTCAGTCCCAGGATATGCGAGTACGACAGGTCGCCCGCGCCCGCGTCGAAGAGCAGGAAGATGGCGATCATCAGCCCGAAGTCGCCAATGACGTTGACCACGAACGCCTTGCGCGCGGCGGCGACTGCGCGGGCCGTGTGTACCAGAAGCCGATCAGCAGGAACGACGCGAGGCCGACGCCCGCCCAGCCGACAAGCAGGAATAGGAAGTTATCGGCGGCGACTAGCAGCGCCATCGCGAAGACGAAGAAGTTCAGGAAAGAGAAGAAGCGCCAGTAGCCGGGATCGCCCTCCATGTAGCCAATCGAGTAGACATGGATCAGGAAGCCGACGCCTGTCACGACCAGCAGCATGATCGCCGAGAGCGGGTCGTTGAGCAACCCAAAGGTGATGTTCAGCGACCCCGCGTGAATCCACGTCCAGTAGCTGGTATCTACCTCGCGCAGCTGCGAGCTGGCTGGCCGATGCAGGTAGACGAAGTCGGCCACGGCGAGCGCGAATGCGACCAGAATCGTCCCGCAGCCAATGATCGAGATGGCGACGCGGGGCAGCGAACGGCCAAGGAGGCCGAGCGCGAGAAATCCCACCAGTGGGGCCAGCAGTATGAATGGGGTAAGATTCATCGCACTAGCCCTTCAACGAGTTCAGCTCATCCACATCGATATTGGTACGGCTGCGGAAGATCGAGACGATGATCGCCAGACCGACGACGACCTCGGCGGCGGCGACCGTCAGCACGAGGAAGACGAAGATCCAGCCCTCGACGGAGTTGAGGAAGCTGGCGAACGCCATGAACGAAAGGTTCACGGCGTTGAGCATCAGCTCGATGGACATAAACATCACCAGCGGGTTGCGTCGCGCCAGCACGCCAAGCGCGCCAATCGCGAAGAGCAGTCCACTGACGATCAGGTAGGCTGAAAGTGGCATGACAGGCTCCTCCAGACGCTACTCGTCAGCCCGGTTAGGACGGCGGGCGAGCGCGACCGCGCCGAGCGCCGCCGCCACCAACAACACGCCGGTGACCTCGAATGGAAAGGCGTAGCCATGAAAAAGCGCCAGGCCGAAGGTTTCCGTACTGCCTTGCGCGATAGTCGAACTGAGCGCTGAGACTCCGGTGGCCTTGGCATCCGAGGCGATGGCGCCCGTCAGCGCGGCATAGGCGATGCCGCCAGCCAGGATCAGCGCCAGCCCAATACCAGCCCCCCACTGCCAGCGCAGCGGGTCGGCGCGCTCGTTCGACTGGCACGCCACCCGGAGTCAGCATGGTCACGACGAAGAGAAAGAGCACCATCACCGCGCCGGCGTAGATCAGCACCTGTATCGTGGCGATGAAGAGACCGCCAAGCATCAGGAAGAACAGCGCCAGACTCAGCAGGTTGACGATCAGGCTGAGCATGCTGTACACCGCGTTGCGGTTGAGAATGACACCGAGCGCCGACGCAAGCGCGATCGCTGACAAGACATAGAATGAAATCTGCGTGAAGAGCATAATCTACGCTTCCTCCGCCGCTGTTTCGTCGCGCGCGACCTGCTCGTCGCCCATCTCGATCTCCTGCCGCGCAGGTAGGTCGCTCTGGCCGACCGACGCCGCCGACGCGTCTTGGCCGTCGAAGAAGCCCTGACGGCCGGGGACGGGCGTCGCGGTCTCTTGTGGGGGAACCGGCGTCCAGTCGACGATTGAGCCGCGCGTGGCGGAGCCAACCGGCTCCAGCAACTGCTCCTTGTGGTAGACGAGGTCTTCCGGAGTGCGCGCTGGCCAGCTCGTAGATGTTCCCCAAGCGTGATCGCGCCAGTCGGGCAGGCCTGCTCACAGTAGCCGCAGAAGATGCAACGCAGCAGGTTGACATCGAAGACGCGCGCATACCGCTCGCCGGGCGAGACGCGATGCTCCTCGCTGTTCTCGTCCGCCTCGATATAGATCGCGTCCGCTGGGCAAGCGCCCGCGCATAGGAAGCAGCCAACGCAACGCTCCAGGCCGCTCTCGTAGCGGTGCAGCACGTGGCGACCGCGGAAGCGCGCGGGAAGGTCGCGCTTCTCCTCAGGATACGAGACCGTCGTGGGTTTCCGGCCTAGCTCCTTGAGCGTCGTGGCCAGACCCTTGATCATCTCCATCGCCATCTATCGTTCTCTCCCCATTAGGCCGCTACTGGCCACCGGCGCTGGCGCCAGCCGCCGCGCGTTTCGTGTCATCCACAGCCAGCGCTTCAGGGGAGTGGCGCCAGCCGCCCAGAGACCAGTCGCACGGATGCGGGTAGCGCCACGCCCATACGGGAGGAGCCAGCCGCCGCGAGCTTGCCACGGCGCAGGCGGGTGTAATAGATCACGCCGCCAATGGCGATGATAGCCAGACCGAATAGCCCGCTCACCCACCACGGGCAGGTCGAGCGCCACCACGAACGGCGGTCGCCAGCGCGTTCAGCGCCGCAAGCGGCAGCAGCGTCTGCCAGCCAAAGCGCATCAGCTGGTCGTAGCGGATGCGTGGCAGGGTGGCGCGCAGCCAGATGAAAATGAACAGGAAGACGGCGACCTTGATGAAGAACCAGATGAATGGCAGGCCGGGTATGCCTTCGAGGCCGCCCAGCGTCCAGCCGCCGAAGAACATCGTCGCGACCACCGCGCTGGCAGTAATCATGTTGATGTATTCGGCCATCTGGAAGAGACTCCAGCGCAGCCCGCTGAACTCCGTCAGGTAACCCGCCACCAGTTCCTGCTCCGCCTCTGGTAGGTCGAACGGCGCGCGGTTGACTTCCGCCACCGCCGCGATGCCGTAGAGAATCAGGCCGAGCGGCTGCGCCAGCACGAACCAGATGCCCTGATTGACCTGCGCCTGCACAATACCCACCATGCTCAGCGTGCCAGAGAACATCAGGACGCCCGCAATAGCCAGCGCGATACTGACCTCGTAGGAGACCATCTGCGCCGCCGAGCGCAGCGCGCCTAGCAGCGAGTAGTGGTTGCCCGACGACCAGCCCGCCAGCACGATACCGTAGACAGCGAGCGAAGCGATGGAGAACACATAGAGCACGCCAACGTTGAGATCGGCGACGTAGGGCGCCCAGGCTAGCGCGATGGGATTATCGCCCCAGGTGGTCGGGCCACCCAGCGGCACGACCGCGAAGGCGGTCAGAGCAACGATCACCGAGATAGCCGGCGCAAGCAGAAAGACCAGGTGGCTGGCCTTCGCAGGCAAAATCTCCTCTTTGAAGGCCATCTTGAGCGCGTCGGCGATGGGTTGGAACACACCGAACGGGCCGGCGCGGTTGGGGCCAACGCGCCGCTGGAAGCGGGCGATGATGCGCCGCTCGATCAGCGTCATATAGGCGAAGGCGGTCAGCAGCGCGACAATCGCGATGATGCTCTTGACCAGCGCGGCGAGCAGAAACCATGCGAGATCGCTCATCGGGCGCGCTCCTCCCGTCCGGATGGCGCCGCGAGCGCGCCGGATATCTGTCCACTCGCGATCCCGTGCGCGAGCATGTCCCAAGTCAGGAATTCCGCGCCGGTGACGCTCCCGGCGGTCGCGCCGGGAGTCAGCGGCCAGCGCGCGCCCTTCATGCCCAGCCCGCGCCGCGTCGCGCCGGCGTAGAGCGGCACGCAGCGGGCGATCTCCGCCAGAATGTCCGCCACGCCGCGATACGACCAGCCGAGTCCCAGCGCGACCGCGAGATCGGTCAGGATGCGCCAGTCAGCGCGAGCGCCCGGCAGCTCCAGCATCGCCTTACGCACAACCTGCACACGTCGCTCGACGCTGGTGAAGGTGCCGTCCTTCTCGGTATAGCTGACGGCGGGCAGGACGACCGTGGCCAGCTTGGCGGTCTCCGTCATGAAAAGGTCCTGCGCGACGAGGAACTCCATCCGCGCCAGCGCATCCCGCGTGGCGGGCGTGGCGTTCTTCGCCGGATCGGCGCCCATCACATAGAGCGCCTTCACGCCGCCAGCCGGCATGGCCGAATAATCGAGGCCTGGCGAGGCGGGAACGGGCGCGCCCCAGACGGCGGCAAGCGCCTCGCGCGCCGTGGCGTCGCTAACTGGGCGGTAGCCGGGGAGCATGTCGGGCAGCGCGCCCATATCGCGAGCGCCCAGTCCGTTGGCGTCCGCCATCAGTGGCCCGACGCCCGCGCCTCGCCGCCCGAAGTTATTCGTCAGCAGCGCCAGGTCAAGCGCGTCCTGCGCCAGCGTCGCGCCGGATGGCTCCAGCGTCGCCTGTTCATCGTAGAGGATCACAGCGCCGGGCGCGGTGGCGATCTCACGCGCCAGCGTCCGCAGCGCGTTCGCGTCCGTCCCCGCCGAGGCCGCTACCGCATCGGGCGCGCTCTGTGCGAGCGCCGCCAGCCGTGCGGGCAGGGCCGCGGCGCGCTCTTCAGCGTACGCGCCGCGCGTCAGCCCCTCGCTCAAGACCGTGTGGAGCAGTGCGCGGGCGACGGCGCCCGTCTGACCGGGAGCGTAGCGGATGACGCCCGCCGCGAGGCGGTCGAGGCGGCTGGCCTCCGGCGTGACAACCCACACACGCGCGCCCTTGCGAATCGCCCGGCGGATGCGCAGGTCCACGATGGGCTGGCGGTGGTAGGTGTCGGAGCCGAGCAGCACGATCGTCGAGGCGCGCTCCAGCCCGGCGATGGAGTCGCTCCAGGCCCAGGGCAGCGCGCCCGCCACGCTGGGGAAACGGCCATGCTGATGGTCTACATTGTTTGTCCCTAGGCCGGCGCGCATCAACTTCTGAAAGAGATACGCCTCCTCGTTGGTCGTGCGCGTAGAGGCGATGCCGCCCACAGCGGATGGGCCATCGCGCTTGGCGATCTCGCGCAGACGGCTGGCCACCAGCGCGAGCGCCTCATCCCAGGTGGCAGGCTCCAGCTTGCCATCGCGGCGGATCAGCGGCGTGCGCAGGCGTTCCGGGCTGTTGGCCAGGTCGAGGCCCCAGCGGCCACGATCGCAGAGGAACCCCTCTTCCACGTCGTCGTTCGTGCGTGAATACTGCCGCATCAGCTTGTCCACACGCACATCGGCCTTCACATTGCAGCCCACCGAGCACTGGCCGCAAATCGTCGCCGTGCGCTTCAGCTCCCACGGACGCCCTGTGAAGCGGTAGCTCTTGGCGGTCAGCGCGCCAACTGGACACATCTCGACCACGTTGCCGGAGAAGATCGAGTCGAACGGGGCGTCTGGCTCGACGCCGACCTCCGTGCGGAAGCCGCGCTCCAGCATCACCAGGCCGTTCTCCATCGCCACGTCCTGGGTGAAGCGCACGCAGCGCTGACAGGCGATGCAGCGCTCGCGGTCGAGCAGGATATGCTCGCTCACCGGCACGGGCTTCTGGAAGTGGCGCTTGCTCAGGTCGAAGCGGCTCGCGCCCGGTCCGTGTCGCAGGGTGAAGTCCTGCAAGTCGCACTCGCCGCCCTTGTCGCAGATCGGACAATCGAGCGGGTGGTTGATCAGCAGAAACTCCAGCGTTCCGGCGCGGGCTTTCTTGACCATCGGCGAGCCGGTCGAAACGACCATGCCCTCCGTGACCTCGGTCGTGCAGGCGGTCATTGGCTTGGGCATCTTCTCGATCTGCACGAAGCACATACGGCAAGCGCCCAGCGGCTCCATCTTGGGATGGTAGCAGTAGATGGGGATCTCAATGCCGAGCTTTTGCGCCGCGGCCCAGATGACCGAGCCTTTCGGCACGCTCACTGGCTGTCCATCTATCGTCAGGTTGACGAGTTGTTCTTCTTGCTCGGCCATGATTCGCTTTCTCGCCTACTACCACCCGCTTGCCGCCACGCTCCCTCAACGCCAGACGCTCTGGAGGCCGGTGGAGTCACTCCCGCGCCTGAATCGCTGGATCAGCCAGCCGCCGCGTGGCTGTGCGCGCGATGCGCGCCTGGGCCAACCAGGCAGGCGTGCTCGCGCACGTGGTGGATGTATTCATCGCGGAAGAGCTTGATGCTGCTGACGATACTCGATGTCGCGGCGTCGCCTAACGGGCAGAAACTCCGGCCCGCGATGTTGTCGCAGATGTCGAGCAGGAGGTCCACATCGCTCTCGCGGCCCTCGCCTTCCTCCAGCCGCTCCAGCAGTTGGACCAGCCAGAAAGTGCCTTCGCGGCAGGGAGTACACTTGCCGCACGACTCGTCGCGGTAGAACTCGGTCATGCGCAGCGTCGCGCCGACGATACAGGTCTGGTCGTCGAGCACGATCACACCGCCGGAGCCGAGCATCGAGCCAGCCGCCGCCACCGCCTCGTAGTCGAGCGGGATATCCAGCTTGTCGGGGCCGAGCAGCGGAGCAGATGAACCGCCGGGCGTAAACGCCTTGAGCTTGCGCCCCATGCGCACGCCGCCGCCGTAGTCTTCGATCAGCGCTCGCAGCGGAGTCCCCAGCGGCAACTCGTAGTTGCCAGGACGGTTGACATGCCCGCTCAGGCAGTAGATGCGTGTGCCTTTGCTCTTCTCCGTGCCATAGGCGGCGTAGACATCCGCGCCGTGGTGGACGACCGCCGGCACAGTGGCGAGCGTCTCGACGTTGTTGATGACCGTCGGGCCGCCATAGAGACCGACCACCGCCGGGAACGGCGGCTTCAACCGGGGATAGCCGCGCTTGCCCTCCAGCGACTCCAGCAGCGCGCTCTCCTCGCCGCAGATGTAGGCGCCCGCGCCGTGGTGGACGGTGATCTCCAGGTCGAAGCCGCTGCCGAGGATGTTCTTGCCCGCGAAACCCGCCGCATACGCCTCGCGCACCGCCCGCTCGACCTGAAGGCCGGCGTGGAGCAGCTCGCCGCGGATGTAGATGAAGGCGTGATGGACCTTGGTCGCGTAGGAGGTGATGATGACCCCCTCGACCAGCAGGTGCGGGCAGACCTCCATAATCATGCGGTCTTTGAAGGTGCCAGGCTCGCTCTCGTCGCCGTTGACCGCCAGATAGCGTGGCTTGGGGCTGGTCTTCGGCAGAAAGCTCCACTTCACCCCAGCGGCGAAGCCCGCGCCGCCACGCCCGCGCAGCCCAGACTTCTTGACCTCTTCGACCAGGTCATCTGGCTGGAAGGTCACCAGCGCCTTCTTGAGCGCGTCGTACCCGCCGTGCGCCCGGTAGACCTCGATCTGGTCAATGTTGGGCACATCGAACGTTTCGGTGACGAAGCGCGGCGTGGGGCCGAGCGGGAGCGTCGTCATTGGGGTCTGTTTCTCAGTCGTATCGGCCATGATTTACCGCGCCTTCTTCGCTGGCGATGCGCCGTTCGCTGGCTCCGCGCCAATGGTCGTCTCGGTCGTCATGCCCCTGGCGTCCTCCGTCACGCGCCAGTGGTCGCGAACCTGCGCCACGTCTCCCCCGGCCTTGAGATACGCGACGAGGGAATCAGCGCGCTCCGGGTCCGCCCGTTCGACGAACAAGCCATTGACTTGCATCGCGGGCGCCATCCCGCAGCCGGCCAGACACTCCACCGCCTCCAGCGTGAACTGCCCGTCGGCGGTTGTCTCGCCACGCTTCACGCCGAGTGTCGCTTCGAGGCGCGCTAGCGTGTCATCACAGCCACCCAGGTAGCAGGAGACACTCGTGCACACCTTGAGGACGTAGCGCCCCTGCGGCTGCTTGTGGAACATCGAGTAAAAGGTGATGACCGACTCGACCTCGTCCGGCTTGACGCCGATCACGTCAGCCACCGCGATCACCGCCTCATCGGGGATGTAGCCCAGCTCGTCCTGGACGAGATGCAGGCAGGGCAGCATCGCCGAACGGGCGGATGGATAGCGGGCGACCGCCTCGCGCATGCGCGCCTTCAACGCTTCGCTCATCATCAGCGGTCCACCTCGCCTAGCACGATGTCAATGCTGCCGATCGCGGCCACGACATCGGCGAGCAGCATGCCCTCGATCATCTTCGGCAGCGCCTGCAAGTTGGCGAACGATGGCGCGCGCACCCGCATGCGATACGGGCGCGCCGAGCCATCGCTCACCATGTAGAAGCCAAGCTCGCCTTTGGGCGACTCCGTGCGCATCCAGACCTCGCCGGCGGGCGGGCGGTAGCCTTCGGTGTAGAGCTTGAAGTGATGGATCAGCGCCTCCATGTTGGAGGACACCTCCCACTTCGGCGGCGCGACGATCTTGTGATCGGCGATCTGCCACGGCCCCTCCGGCAGCCCGTCGAGCGCCTGCTGGATGATGTGCAGGCTCTGCTCCATCTCCATCATGCGGATCAGGTAGCGGTCGTAGACATCGCCGTTTGAGCCAACAGGGATGTCGAACTCGAAACGGTCGTAGCCACCGTAGGGGAATGCCTTGCGCACATCGTACATGACGCCGCTGCCGCGCAGCGTCGGGCCGGTGCAGCCGAAGGCCAGCGCGTCGCGCGCGGTGAGTGGCGCAATACCCTTTGTGCGGTCAATCCACAGGCGGTTGTTGGTCAGCAGGTCGTGATACTCGCGCAGGCGAGAAGGGAAGAGCGCCAGGAAGTCGCGCACCTTGCGGTCAAAGCCGGGCGGCAGGTCGGCCTGGATGCCGCCGGGCATGATGTAGCTGGTCATCATGCGCACGCCGGAGCAGAGCTCGAAGATGTCGAGAATCAGCTCGCGCTCGCGGAAACAGTAGAGGAAGACGCTCTGCGCGCCGAGATCCAGCGCGCTGGAGGCGAGGTAGACGAGGTGACTGGCGATGCGCTGCAGCTCCACCAGAACGATGCGAGCGTAAACCGCTTTCTCCGGCGCGCTGACGCCCAGCAGCTTCTCGACGGCCAGCGAATAGGCGAAGTTATTGGCGAGCGGCGCCAGATAGTCCATGCGGTCCGTCAGGACCAGCGCCTTGAAGTAGCTCTTGGATTCGGCGGTCTTCTCGATGCCGGTGTGCAAATAGCCGATGTCGGGAATCGCCTTGACGATCGTCTCGCCATCCAGCGTCAGCACGAGGCGCAGGACGCCATGAGTAGAGGGATGCTGCGGCCCCATGTTGATCGTCATGGTGTCGCGCCGGGTCTGGTCACTGAGCCGCACGCTCTCTTCGACTTCGATCCGGGCTGGCTCGTCAAGCCTCATATCTTCTCTGCCTTACCAGTATGCTGAGGAGCGGTCGTACGGGGCGGTCGCACGGGGCGATCACTCGGGCATGTAGCGCTCGTCGTCCTCGCTGCGTATCCGAGCGTTCGCGCGCTCAGAACCGTCGGTCGTCCGCAGGGTAAGCTCTCCGGTACCCTCCGGCAGGGGCTGGTTCAATGGGACCTGGCCACCCCAGTGCGGATCAGGCAGCGCGAAGCCAGTGAGCGGATAGTCCTTGCGGAGCGGATGCCCCACCCAATCGGTGGGCATCAGAATGCGCCGCAGGTCGGGGTGGCCGCTGAAACGCACACCGAACATGTCAAAGATCTCGCGCTCGAACCAGTCCGCTGTGGGCCAGACCTCCGAGACGGTGGGAACTTCTGGCTCCGGGTCGTCTTCGCCGCCAGCCTGCGTCTTCAAGCGCAATGACGCATGCGTTTCAGTGGAGACGAGCTGATAGACCAGGTCGAAGCGCGGCTCGCGCTCTGGCCAGTCCACGGCGGTCACGTCTTCGAGCAGATCGTAGCGCAGGTGAGCCGCGTCGCGCAGCGCCAGGCACGCGCCCACCAGCGCGGCGTTCGTCAGCAGAACGGTCGTCTCGCCGCGATAGACCGTCACCGCAAGGACACCATCGCCAAGCCGCTCTTTGAGCAGCGCGACAGAGGCCTCAGCCAGTGGATTGGGAGCCGTGTCGAGCAAGGGCGCGCCGCTCTCCCGCGTTTGGTCTGCCATGACTGCGCCAGTTCCTCTCAACGCGGTCCGGCGTCGCCGCCCGCGCGCTCGTCGCTAATCCTCGCTGCCGAGATACTTCGACTCAGCATACGCCAGCGGGTCGGGCGGATTGGGGATGTGCTTCTGGATCTTCTCCTGCAGAAGGTTGAGCCCCTGCAAGAGCATGTCCGGCGTAGGTGGACATCCCGGCACGTAGATATCGACCGGCACGATCTTGTCCACGCCTTGCACGATCGCGTAGTTGTTGAAGACGCCGCCGCACGAGGCGCAAGCGCCCATCGCGATGACCCACTTTGGCTCGGGCATCTGGTCGTAGATGCGCCGCAACACCGGAGCCATCTTCACCGAGAGCCGCCCGGCGACGATCATCAGGTCGGCCTGGCGCGGGCTGGCGCGGAAGACCTCCGCGCCGAAGCGCGAGATGTCCCACCGCGAGGCGCTGGCCGACATCATCTCGATCGCGCAGCACGCCAGGCCGAAGGTAGCGGGCCAGAGCGACGCGCTGCGTCCCCAGTCAATCAGCTTGTTGACCTGGGTGAGCAGGACGTTACCGCCGTCGGGCTGCTCCAATCCACGCGGCTGACGCGGCGCCTGGGTGTTGCTGTAGAACTGGACAGGGGCCCAGGGGTTCGCCGGCTTAGGGGCCGGGTTCTCAGGATCTAGTCCCATGTGAAGGCTCCCTTGCGCCAGATGTAAATGAACGGAATAGCAAGGATCAGCGTGAAGACCAGGAGCTCGACCAGGCCGAGAATCTGGAGTCGCCGCATCAGGATCGCCAGCGGCAGCACCGAGGCGGCCTCGACATCGAAGATGATGAAGAGCATGCCGGTCACGAGATATTTGACAGGGAAGCGCTGCCGAGGCGGCTCGATCTCTTCGATGCCGCACTCATAGGGAGCGAGCTTCTCTGGCGTAGGGCGCTTCGGTCCGAGGATGAACGTCACCCCGATAACCAAGATACCGAATATCAGCGCGAGACCAAACATGATCAGCGCTGGCGCGAATTCTGGCATTTCGCAACGCCTCCGAGCCATGACGGCGCGCGTTTAGAGCGCCCGCCATCAGTGTCCCTCCGATTCGTATACCATCTGATACTGTAACATGAGGGTGGTAGGCTGTCAATCAACTGGATGGGCCACAAAGCCCCATGACAAGCCTGTTTACACCTCTTCTCGCATGCCAGGCGCCGCCTGGTGGATGCGCAAAATCCGCCATGTTGTACCATGCTGATTAGGACGCGCGATTGCTCGCATGGTTATCACAGAGTCCGCGCGTATACGCCTGGTTTGGGAGGAAGCTGTGATTGGCGCGCCACTGATCGAGGAGGCGACCAGCGCCGACATCGAGACACTTGGGCGCTTGCGCCATTCAGATGGACTGGTCGCGCAGCGTGGACCTGCTGGGCGCCATCCAGCGCTGGCGCGGTGGCCGCATCTTCATCATCCGTGAGGGTGAGCTGACCCCCGCCACGGGCGAAGCGGGCGCGCGCCCAGCGGTCGCGACGGTCGCCACCGCCGCGCCGCCGGTCGGGGTAATTGGCAGCGTCATGGTGCGCCCGGAGTTTCAGCGGGGCGGCCTGGGGCGCGTCATCATGGAGCATGCGCTGGCCTGGCTGGCGCGCGAAGGTGTGCGCCACGTCTACCTCGACGCCACTCCCGCTGGCCGTCCGCTCTACCGCCGGCTGGGCTTCGTGGATGTCACCAGCTCGTGGTATGTGATCGCGCCGCAGCCATCGCTCGACCTGGAGGCGCTGCGCGCGCTGGCGGAGCGTGGTGATGTCGCGCGCGTCATCCAGGCGGGCGCGGATGATTTGGCCCGCATCGCCACGCTCGACCGGCTGGCCTTCGGCGGCGACCGTCTCCCCCTGCTCGATCATCTGGCGCGGATAGCGGGCCACAAGCTGCTGATCGCCGAATCAGCGGATGGCGTTCCGCTGGGCTACCTGATGACCCGCCCGCCGGAGCCGCCGCTGGAAGGCGTGCGCGTCTGCCCGCTGATTGCCAGCGACGACGCGACCGCCGCCGCGCTACTGCTCGCGACGCTGGAGCGCGAGGGCGCGCCTGAGGGGCGCATCCTCTCCGCCACCATCGCCGGCGACAACTCACGCGCCCTGGCGCTATTCGATACGATCGGCGCCGCGCCCGTCGAAGACGACCTCATCATGCGGCTGGACCTGCCCGCCGCGCCCGGCGACGCCGCGCCGCCAGCGGAATGTGCGCCAGACGGCGATGAGCGACCACGGGTCTACTGCTGGCTTGCGCCGATGGTGTTTTAAAAACCGCGGCGCTACTCGTTCACCGCCGCCGCCAGCGCGTCCTCCTCGATATCCGCGCTGGCCACCTCCGATGCGGAAGCGAACTGCGCGTTGTAGAGATGGGCGTAGAGGCCGCCCTGCTCCAGTAGCTCGGCGTGCGCGCCACGCTCGGCGATCTCGCCGCGCCGCACCACCAGAATCTGGTCAGCGGCCAGGATGGTAGAGAGACGGTGGGCGATGGCGATCGTCGTGCGCCCCTCCATCAACCGCTCCAGCGCGGACTGGATCAGCCGCTCGGAGTGCGTATCGAGCGAGCTCGTCGCCTCGTCCAGAATCAGGATGCGCGGGTCCTTCAGGATCACGCGCGCGATGGCGATGCGTTGCTTCTCACCACCGGAGAGCTTGTAGCCGCGCTCGCCGACCACCGTATCGTAGCCTTCGGGCAGCTCCATGATGCGGTCGTGGATCGCCGCCGCCTGCGCCGCCGCGATCAGCTGCTCCTCGGTCGCGTCGGGGCGGCCATACATCAGGTTCTCGCGGATGGTGGAGTGGAAGAGATACGTCTCCTGCGTGACGACGCCGATCGTCGCGCCCAGGCTCTCCAGCGTCACGTCGCGCACGTCATGCCCGTCAATCGTCACGGCGCCGCCGGTCACGTCATAGAGGCGCGGGATGAGATAGGTAATCGTCGTCTTGCCCGCGCCGCTGGGGCCGACCAGCGCCGTCAGCTGGCCAGGCCGCATCTCGAACGAGATGTCGTTGAGAGTCGGCGTCTCCAGGTCGGTGCGATAGCTAAACGAAACATGCTCGAAGTTGACCGCGCCCTCGACCGTGCGCGGGTCCAGTGCCAGCGCGCCCGGCTTGTCCTCGATGTCCGCCTTGATGTCCAGGTATTCGTAGATGCGGTCGAACAGCGCCAGCGCGCCCTGAATATCGACCTGGACATTGAGCAACTGACCAATGGGGAAGAACAGGCGGCTCTGTAGCGTCGTGAACGCCACCAGGTTGGCGACGATATCAGTGAGTTGCTGCTGACTGACGTGCTGGCCCTGGCCGAACGCCATGTAGCCTGTGAGCAGGTAGACCAGCGCGGGCAGACCGGAGAAGAAGGTCGAGATGAACATCATGAACCAGCGCCCGACCATCTGCTGCCGGATTTGCAGCGCGACGTAGCGATCATTCTCCGTCTGGAAGCGGCGCCGCTCGTAGCTCTGGCGGCCAAAGACTTTCGCCAGCAGCACACCGCTCACTGAGAGCGTCTCTTCCACCAGCGCCGTCATCTCCGCCAGCGACATCTGCGTGCTGCGCGAGACATCGCGGCGCACGTTGCCCACGCGGTAGGTCAGGAAGAGGAAGAGCGGCAACAAGCCGAGCGAAAGAAGCGTCAGCGGGACGGATAATACCAGCATGCCGACGATAGTAGAGAGCGCGACCGTGATGTTCGAGACGACCGAGGTCGCGGTATCGGTGACGACGCTCTGCACGCCGCCGATGTCGTTCGAGATGCGCGACTGAATCTCGCCAGTGCGCGTATCGGTGAAGAACTTGAGCGGCTGCCCCTGGATGTGGCCGTACAGCCTGTTGCGCAGATCGCGCATGACGCTCTGGCCGACCTTAGTGTTGAGATAGGTCTGACCCACGCCGATCAGACCACTGATAACGGGTGTGATCAGCATGACGCCGGCGAAGATCGCCAGCGCGTGGAAGTTCTGCTGGAAAATGCCAATCGAGATCGAATATTTGAGCATGTACGGGTTGACCAGCCCGAGCACGCTCACCAGCAGAATGGCCACCAGCACGACAAGAATCGGGCGCCAGTAGGGTTTGAAGGACGCAGCGACGCGGCGGATCGTGCGCGCGTCAGCCTTGCGCCCAGGCGGTATCTCAGGGGATGTCCGCATCAGTCGCCCGTAGCGGCCTCCGCCGCCCATACCTCGCATCATACAAAGGATTCCTCGCAGGGATGATTGGATAGGGATGAATCTACAAAAAAGAGCATAGCATCACCGACACGCTTCAGGCCCATCACACCCGCCGTTACGCGCGTGATGGGCCTGAAAGACTGGCTCAGTCTAGAGCTGTTCGATGGGACCTGTATCGCCGCCAGCGGAGCCGCTCGCGCCAGACGACGGCCCGCCGCTCTCGCGCAGGAACGCGTCCAGCTCAGCGCGCGTCCGCTCGACAATCCCGCGCAGCTTCGTCAGCCGCTCCGGATCGCCCATGGACTGCATGCCCGCCATCAACATCATACGGCCAAGCTCGCGCGCCTGATGGGCCAGGTCGCGCGCCTCAGGCTGGCCGCGCCAGCCAAAGCCTGGGCCGCCACGTCCCGGCTCGCTCCAGCCCCAGGGGCCGCGTCGTGGCCCTTGCTCGAAGTGGTCGCGCGGGCCGTGATGCTCGTGATGCTCATGATGGCCGTGGCCCTCAGGCCCGAACGGAGGCCGCTCACCATCCGGACCGCGCCGGACGGCGGCCTCGTCAAGCGCCTTGGCGCCTTCATCGGTAATCTTGTAGACTTTCTTTCCTTCGACCGCCTCACTCGTCACCCAGCCCCGGTCTTCGAGTAGTTGCAGGGTGGGATAGACCGCGCCCGCGCTGGGGGCGTAAAAGCCACCCATCCGCGCTTCGAGTTCCTTCATCATTTCATAGCCATGCTTGGGCCGCTCCTTGAGCAGCTCCAGCAGCGCGTACTTCAAGTAGCCGCGCTCGAACATCCGCGGGCCAGGCCCGCCGCCAAAGGGGAACCTGCGTCCCATACCTGGAAACCTCCCACCCGGCGCGCCCCAGGGGCCACGCCGCCAACGACGCATGGGAGGAGGCCCCCACGCGAACTCATCCTCTGGACCTTCCGGCCCACCCTGCCATGGGCCTCGCGGGCCAGGACCGCCCCATCCAGGGCCAAACCCCCAGCGCGGTCCGCCTGGCCCCCACGGGCCTCGCGGGCCACCAGGACCGCCCCATCCAGGGCCGCCAGGGCCGCCAGGGCCTTCATCGGGACCTTCGTCACGCCACGGCCCGCCACCCCAGGCGGGAGAGCCATACGTCATGTCATCCATGTTCATGCCCTCCGTGAGTCAAGTGACTCACTACTCTACAACCGCTATATCAAGATATATCGTATTGATAAAGAGAAGTCAAGGGCAAACGCAAAGCATGACGCATGACGTGGGCGGTTAGCCGCGAATGGTCGCGCGCTGGGCATCGTAGAGGTCGTGGTAGAGGCCGCGCGCTTGAATCAGCTCGGCCTGCGTCCCACGCTCGGCTACCCGCCCGTCACGCAGGACGATGATCTCGCGCGCGCCGGACAGACCCATGAGTCGGTGGGTAATGAGCAGCGTCGCGCGCTCGGGCATGAGGTCGAACAGGATCGCGAAAATCGCGCGCTCCGTTTCGGCGTCGAGGTGCGCGGTCGGCTCATCGAGAATCAGAATCGGCGCGTCTTTGAGCAGCGCGCGGGCGATGGCGATGCGCTGCCGCTCGCCGCCGCTCAGCCGCGCGCCCTGCTCGCCAACGATCGTGTCATAGCCGTCGGGAAGCGCCATGATCGCGTCATGGACCCGCGCCAGGCGCGCTGCCGCGACCACCTCATCCTCGCTAGCGTCAGGCCTGGCGATCAGGAGGTTCTGGCGCACGGTGGTGTTGAAGAGATGGGCGCGTTGCGAGATGACGGCGATCCGCTCGCGCACGGCGTCAGGCGTCAACTGGCGCATGTCCACGCCACCAAGCGTGATTGCGCCGCTCTCCGGCTCCAGGAACCGCTCGATCACGCTGACCAGCGTCGATTTGCCGGCCCCGCTGGGACCCACCAGCGCCACGAGCTCACCCCGGCGCAGCGTCAGGCTCACCTGGTCGAGCGCCAGCGGCTCGCTTGGGCCGTAGCAGGCGCTGACACCACTCACCACGAGCGTCGCGTCCGTTGAGGCGTGCTCCAGCAGTCCAGGCACGGTGGCGGGGTGTGGAAGGTCAGTGAGCGCGAAGATACGCTCGCCCGAGGCGGCGGCGGCCTCGCCATGTCGCGCGGCCTCAGGCAGCGGGTTGATGGCCTCGAAGCTGGCGGAGACGGCGAGACCCAGCGCGGCGAGCCAGACGCCATCCAGTCGCCCGGCGCTCACCAGCGGGATAGCGACCAGCAGCGTCACCAGCATCGCCAGCCCCGCGCCTGCGGAGAGGATCGCGTCGCTCAGGCCCGTCACCCACGCCAGCCGCCGCTGGCTCCGCGCCAGCTCCTCGCCCATGTGCGCGATGTCCTCCGCGCGCGCCTCCTCCTGTCCGAAAGCCACCAGATCGGCCATGCCCTGCGTCAGATCAACCGCCGCGGTCATCAGGTCAGCGCGCAGTGCGACGATGCGCCGCTCCGGCCCGCGCGCCAGCAGCCGCGCGACAAGCGGCCCCGCAATGCCCGTCGCCGCGAACAGGCTGACCGCCGCGAACGCGACACCCAGATCGAAGCGCGACAGGAAGATGAACAGCAACGCGCCAGTCGCCAGCGCGACAGCGGGCGGCGAGATGACGCGCACGTAGAGCTGTTGCAGAGTGTCCACATCCGCCGCGCCGCGCGCCAGCAGGTCACCGCCACGAAACCGGGCGATCTGGGCTGGCGAGAGCGGCTCGATGGCCTGGAACACCCAGACGCGCAGGCGGGCTAGCAGCCGCAGCGTGACATCGTGCGAGACCAGGCGCTCCAGATAGCGGAACACGCCGCGCGTCAGGCCGAAGAAGCGCACGCCGACAATCGCCACCGCCAGCGCCGCCTCGCTGGGATGCAGCGCGGCGGCGGAGATCAGCCACGCGGAGGTGGTCATCAGTCCGACGCCCGCCCCCACCGTCAGCAGCCCGAGCAGCGTCGCGAGCGCGATCTCCCGTTTGAACGGGCCAAGCAGGCCCAGCAGGCGCGCATACAGGCCGCGCGGTGGCTGGCGCGTGGTGGCGCTAGCGCTCATACCGCCACCTCCCATGCCGTCGCGGCGACCAACTCGCGGTAGAGCGGGCTGTCATCGAGCAGCAGCTCGTGACTGCCCACCGCGACCACGCGCCCGCCGTCCATTACCAGGATCAGGTCCGCGTCCACGACGGTGCGCAGACGGTGGGCGATAACGAACGTGGCGCGGTCGCGCGCGAGGCGACTCACCGCCTTGGTAACGACCTCATCGCTGGCGGGGTCGAGCTGTGATGTCGGCTCATCGAGAATCAGCAGCGGCGCGTCCCGCAGGAAGGCGCGGGCGATGGCCAGCCGCTGCGCCTGCCCGCCGCTCAGTCGCGCGCCATCCTCGCCCGCGACCGTCGCGTAGCCGTCCGGCAGCGCCTGGATGAAGTCATGAGCGCCCGCGAGCGTGGCGGCGCGCCGTACCTCCTCCTCCGTTGCGCTGGGGCGGGCCAGCCGGATGTTCGCGGCGATCGTGTCATGAAACAGATGCGGGCGCTGCGGAACCCAGGCGATACGCTCGCGCCACGCCCGCGCGTCCATCTCACGCAGCGGCGCATCGTTCACCAGAATCTCGCCGGAAACCGGCTCGGCGAAGCGCAGCAGCAGCGCCGCCAGCGTGGACTTGCCCGCGCCGGTCGGCCCGACGATGGCGACTCGCGCCCCCGCAGGAACTGTGAAGCTCACCTGGTCGAGCGCAGACTGGCTGGCGCCAGGGTAGCGATACGTAACATCCTGGAAGGCGATGGCGAATGGCGGCGTGGGAATGGCGGCGAGCGGCGCTAACGCCGTGGCTTCCTCCGTCTCGCCTTCGCCAAGGATGGCGCGCATCCGCTCCGCCGCCGCGACGCCTGACGCGGCGGCGTGAAACTTCGCCCCCAGCGCGCGCAGGGGCAGGTAAAACTCCGGCGCGAGCAGCAACACGAGGAACGCCTGCGGGAAGGCGATGGAGCTATAGAGCAGGCGCAGCCCGACCTCGACGGCGACGACCGCGACACTCAGCGTCGCGACCAGCTCCAGCGCGAGCGAGGAGAGAAACGCCACCCGCAGCGTCTTCATTGTCGCGCGGCGGTAGCGCTCGCTGATACGCGCGATGACGTCAGCCTGCCGCGCGCTGCGGCCAAAGCGCTTGAGGGTCGTCAGCCCCTGCAGCACGTCGAGGAAGTGCGCGTTGAGGCGGCTGAGCAGCCCCCACTGGTGGCGCGTGACCTTTGTCGTGGCAGAGCCAATGAGCGCGCCGAAGATCGGAATCAGCGGCGCGGTGATCAGCAGCGTCAGACCGGAGATGGGGTCGATGGGAAACACGACCAGCAGGATCAGGCCAGGGACGAGAACGCTGACGATCATCTGCGGCGCGTACTGGCTGAAGAAGCTATCCAGATCCTCAACGCCGTTGACCAGCGTATTCGCCAGCTCGCCGCTGCGCTCGCTGGTGAGCGCCAGCGGTCCGCGCGCGGCGACGCGCCGCACCAGCCGCTGACGCACAGCCAGGCGCGCGCCAGCGGAAACCGCCTGCGCCGCGACATCGCCCACCCATATCGCCAGCGCCCGCCCGGCGATCAGCGCGAGCAGGAGCAACGCCAGCGGCGCGAGGCTCGCCAGCGGCTGATGGCGCAGGAACGCTCCATCGATCAGGCTGGTGAGCGTGGCGGCCTGCCAGATGAGGACAGCGGCGCCCACCGCGGCGGCGGCGACCGTCACTGCCAGCGGCAGGCGCTGCGCCCGCGCCAGGCGCATCAACCATCCCGCGTCAGAAGAGCGGCGCATCTGGCGTCTCCCCCCAGCGTATCGATCGAAACGAAACGTGGGACACTACGCCTCGCCGTGCTTCATGACTCGCTCGCGGAACACATAGTAGTTCCATGCTTGGTACGCCAGCACGATTGGTACCAGCGTCAGCGCGATGATCGTCATCACCGTGAGGGTGTATTGACTGGACGAGGTGTTGTAGATTGTCAGGTCCCAAGCGGGGCTGAGACTGGAAACCATCACACGGGGGAACAGCCCGATGAAGAGCGTCGCGGTCGAGAAGACCAGCGTTCCCGCCATCATGATGAACGCCCAGCCATAGCGACCGCCAGCGATGAACCAGCCGACCGAGACCAGCGCCGAGCCTGCCACCAGTGGCGCGACACCAGGGTTAACACCCAGGCGGGTGAAGACATCGGTGGCGAAGTAGCCCGCGATGACGAACGCGAACACGAGGATAGTCACCGGCAGCCACAGCCGCCGTGTGATCTGGCGAGCGCCCTCCGCCAGCGAGCCTCCCAGTTTGAGCGACAGGAAGATCGCGCCGTAGAGCATGAACACACCGACGAAGGTCACCCCACCCAGCAGCGCATAGGGGTTGAGCAGGTTCCAGAAGCCGCCCACGTAGTTCTGCTGGGCGTCAATCGGCACGCCCGCGATGATGTTGCTCAGCGCGACGCCCCACAGCAGCGCCGGAACCAGGCTGCCACCGAAGATTGACCAGTCCCAGAACGAGCGCCAGGACGGGCGGGTGTGCTTGTTGCGGAATTCGAACGCCACACCGCGCATGATGAGCGCTAGCAGCATCAGCGCCAGCGGCAGGTAGAAGCCGCTGAACAGGCTCGCATACCAGTTGGGGAAGGCGGCGAACATCGCGCCGCCCGCCGTCAGCAGCCACACTTCGTTGCCATCCCAGAACGGGCCAATCGAGCGGATAACCGCCCGGCGCCCGGCGTCATCCTTGCCCAGGAAGGGCATCAGGATGCCCACGCCGTAATCAAAGCCCTCCAGCAGGAAAAAGCCCGTGAAGAGTGTGGCGATCAGCATGAACCACACAATTTCGAGATTCATCGTCTGTTCCTCCCCTCTTCGCTTAGTAGGCTTCCACCAGTTCAGGCTCTTCGCGGGCCGCGCCAGTCGCGGACTCTCGCGCCATCGGTGGCTTGCGGGCGAACCGGGCGAGCAGATAGACATCCACCACCATCAGCGCGCCATAGACCAGTGTGAACATAATGAGCGAGAACAGCACCGTGCCCGCGCTCACAGTGGGCGAGACGCCGAGCGCCGTCTTGAGCACTCCGTACACGATCCAGGGCTGGCGGCCCATCTCCGTCATGATCCAGCCGGTCGAGTTGGCCAGATAGGGCAGGAAGAGCGCGCCCACCGCCAGGTACAGGAAGCGTCTGCGCGAGGCGACTAATCCACGCATGGCGAGGTACAGGCCATAGATCGCCAGCAGCGCCATCAGCATGCCCGCGCCAACCATCAGGCGGAAGCTCCAGTAGATGATGGCCACGGGCGGAACGTAGTCGCCGGGGCCATACTGCTGCACATCCTGCGCCTGCAACTGGTTGATGCCTTCTACTTTGCCCGTCGTGCTGTTATACGCCAGCACGCTGAGCAGATCGGGGATGCGGATAGCGAACACTTCCTTGCCGTTCAGGTCGCCAATCGTCAGCAGCGAGAACGAGGCCGGATCCTGGCTGTTGTAGAGCGCCTCAGCCGCCGCCATCTTCATTGGCTGGGTTTCGACCATATGTTGGGCTTGCGTATGCCCGACCAGCGCGACCAGGATCGAGCTGGCGAGCGCGACGACAATCGCTAGATTGAACGACCGGACGAAGAAATCGCGTATTCCACCGTCCTTCTCGCGCAGCAGCCGCCACGCGCTGATGCCGACGACAAAGAACGCGCCCGTCACCAGACCCGCGAAGAAGACATGGAAGAACTGCGCCCCCAGGTTAGGATTGGTGATCAGCGCGAAGAAATCCGTCATCTCCGCGCGCCCGTTGCGGATCACGTAGCCAACCGGCTCCTGCATGAACGAGTTCGCGACGAGAATCCAGAACGCGGACAGGTTGGAGGCGAACGCGACCAGCCAGATCGTCGTGAGGTGCGCCCACTTCGGCAGCTTGTCCCAGCTGAACATCCAGATGCCCAGGAAGGTGGACTCCAGGAAGAATGCCGCCAGCGCCTCGATAGCGAGCGGAGCGCCAAAGATATCACCGACGAAGCGCGAGTAGTCAGCCCAGTTCATGCCGAACTGGAACTCCTGTACGATACCCGTCACCACCCCCATCGCGAAGTTGATGAGGAACAGCCGCCCCCAGAACTGCGCCATGCGCTTGTACGTCTCGTTGCCGGTGCGGACGTAGAGCGTCTCCATCAGGGCAACGAGAATGGAGAGCCCTAAGGTAAGCGGTACAAAAAAGAAGTGGTAGACGGTCGTTATGCCGAACTGCCACCGCGAGAGGATCAGCGTGCTCATACACTCCTCCACAGCCTAGCCAGCGTCACAATGAAGAGGCTATGAGGAACGCATCACAATCCCGTCAAAACCTGGGCGCGATGAGTTCACAATTTGCGCTCACAGCGCAAGCGACGTACCACGAGATGAATCCCCAAACAGGCGCCAAATGGCAAGCCCCCGCAGATCACCGGATGGCGAGCGGGGGCGTCACTGTTCTGTTAGGCGGGATACGCGGTGGCGGGATACGCGGCGGGCTAGCCGCCCGACTGCATCTGATTGTAGATGGCCAGCCAGTTGGTCGCGATGTCTATCTGAGCCTGCTTGAGCGGGATTTTGCCACTGCAAACCTGATCGTGCAGATAGTTCTCGACCTGGTCTTTCTGGTGGAAGCCGGGCGTTGGGCTGGCGAGCTCCGGCCAGAGATTCGAGATGTCGTTCGAGCCGCCGAGCTCCAGGCTCACCAGATGGTCCACCTCGTACTGACCGGTGTAATGGGTGGTGATGCCATACTCGGCGTACGCCTTATTCTTCACGCTGGTTGGCACGTTACGCACCGAGCTGGAGTAGCCGGACGTGCAAATCTGGCTGACCGTCGCATCAGGGAAAATCGCGCCTGGCGTACAGGCAGAGTCAGGCAGGCCACCGCTGGCCTGGCAGCCAGAGGTTTTGGTCTGGACGCCGAACTGATGCGTGGTCGTCCCGCTCGTTGTTCCGCTCGTTATTCCGCTGTCGGTCGCGATTCCCAGGCTGCATCCCGTCAGCGTGACCGCGAGCGCGACGAGCAGGCTGGCGACGGCTACCGTCCGGCGGAGCGCTGGTATGTGCGCTAATGACATCGCTTGGTGTTCCCCTCCATTGACGCCGTTCGCTCGACGAGGCGCGCGGCGTCGCTTCAGTTAGTCAGATTGTAGGACAACCCAGCAGTTGTCAAATCGCGCGCTGGCGAGATCCTGCTGGCGTATCCAGAAGTAGAGCATGCCGGCTGACGCCCAGCGCATGCCGATACGCCCGTCTGAGTCGACCTGGAGCAACAGGCGCCAATCGTTGGCTGCGGGCATGAGCGCCGCTACCCGCTGGGGGTCAGCCGATGGATCAGCGATCCCGTTCGCCGCGAGCTGGCACTGCTGCCGCATGTCATCCTGGATGGTGTCGGGGTGGCCGAGCATTCGATGGTGTGGCGCGGTGGAGGGAACGGGCGCCAGCAGCACAAGCGCGGCCTCGAACTGTTCCTGATCCTGGGGAGCTATCTGGCGGTCGGGGATCTCGGCCTGGAGGTCCTGCGTGTAGGTCAGCTCCGGCGCGAGCGTGACCGCGCCGGAGGCAAAGCGCGCGGCGGCGGGCAGCGCGGCGGGCCACGCGGCTTGATGGACGAGACGCGTCTGTGCGGCGGCGTCAAAATACAGCACGCTAAAGCCCGCGCGATCGTTCGGGTCGGAGCCGTAGGTCTGCTGGCTGGCGTCGTAGAAGAAGGAGAGCAGCCCTTCGGCGGGCAGCGCGGCGGCGCCGTCGAGCGCATGGGCGTCTTGCAGGCGAATCTGGCCCACAAACGACATCGGCGCGCCATTCATGGCGGGCCAACTCTGCTCTGGTCGGCAGGTCGGGCAAACCGCCCAGGCGGGATGCGCCTACCGGAATCGCGCCATCAGGGGTGGGAGCCACAGTCAGGCGCAGCGAGGGCAGCGCCAGGCGGTCAACGGCATCCGTATAGGCGCTCAGGCCATTTGCGGTCAACGCGGCGGCAAATGCGCTCGTATCCATGCGTCCGCTCCCCTTTGCGCGGTTGTCTCGCCACGTTATGGCGACTATTCGCTTTCACCAGGCATAATAACGCGGCGCCCACAAAGTGTGAATCCATGAAGCGCCGCATCCTAATTGTGAGCGCCCACACTGCCACATAAAGCGCCGTGGACGCTCACAAGCCCTACGGATTGTCGCCAGAGCCACCACCGAACTTGTCGGCAAGGCCTCCAAGCTGCTCTTTCGCCGTGTCCTCTGCCCGTTGCGCGCCGCCTTCGATTGCCTGGCCTGCGGTATCTTTGGCCTGCTTCTCGACCTGCTCGCCGCCGGGAACCCTAGACGCGGCTCCTTCAATCGTGGAGCCGGCCTTTTCCGTCGCCTGCCGCTTCACCTCTTCTGTGAGGTCCTGCGCCGCCTTGTTGGGATCAAACTGATCTGCCATCGTTCTCACCTCTCCTCTGGTGATGTCCGTGAGCTCATCCTCTACGGGACACCTGGCTTTCAATGATCGGTTGATCACCGGCGCGTTGTGTCGCAGTCACTTACGCCGGAAGCAGAAGCTTAACACGCTCGCGCATGAGTAGCACAGAAACGGTGAGACCCTGTGAGAATTGCGTGAGCGATCCATTCACATTCCGATATAGCGCGCGTAGACCGTGCGCGCGACGCTGGGCTCAGCGGTTCCCTTGATGATCGCGCGCGCGTCAGGGAAGATGGTCAACTCATAACCATCGAGCGTGGCGCGCAGCAGGAACTCGTTGAGCGTCACGGAGCCCAGCGGCTCCAGGCGCACGGCGAGGGCCGCCAGATCGAGGCGACCGGGCGCGCCAGCGGGCCGAACCTGCACGGCGTTGCGCCCGCAGAGCGTCGCGGTATCTTCGCCAAGGGCCGCATCGAGGTATTCGTAGTCGCCCTGACCACACGCCACACAGTCGGGCTGACGCGGCAACTCCATGCGCTCGGCGGTATTCTCCCACAGGTCCATCCAGAACAGGCCGCGCGCCAGCCGGTCGCTGCCGGTGAGCGCCTTGATCGCCTCAGTGGATGTGACGCCGCCGATCGCAGCGACGATACCATTGAGGATGCCAGCGGTATCGCAGGTCGGCGTAGTCCCTGGCAGCGGACGGTCAGGGAAGACACAGCGCAGGCAGGCCGTATCGCCGGGCAGCACGGTCATGCTGACGCCATAGGCGGCGATAACGCCGCTATAGATCCAGGGCTTGCCCAGCTTTATGCAGGCGTCGTTGAGCAGGTAGCGTGTCTCGAAGTTGTCCGACCCATCCAGCGCGAGGTCCATACCCTCCAGCAGCGCTTCGGCGTTGTCGGCGTTGAAATCGGCCACCACCGGCTCGATCACGCACTCGCTGTTGACCGCTGCCAGGCGGCGCGCGGCGGCGATGGCCTTGGGGGCGGCCTCGGCGGCGTCGCGCTCGTCATAAAGCGTCTGCCGCTGGAGATTGTTCAGCTCGACGAAGTCGCGGTCAACCAGCCGCACACGCCCAACACCTGCCCGAACCAGATTGTTCGCCAGCGCGGAGCCCATCGCGCCGCAGCCAACGATCAGCGCCGACGACTGTCCCAGCTTCCGCTGGCCATCGGCGCCGACGCCTGTGAAGAGTGTCTGCCGCGAGTAACGGTCTCCCGTGCGCTGATCGCTCATGCCACGCCTCCCTCCGTGCCACGCGCCGCGCCCACTGAGTGGGTCACTGGCGAGCGGCGTCCGGTCGCAACGCTCTCTCCCGATAGTATGCGCACCTCACGAGCCAGCCCGCGCGCCAGGCGCCAGCGACCCTGCGGTGTAGTACTTTGTGCGGGCGTTAACTGGCGTGAGTGGCCCTCAATGGTACACTGAAGGCCGCATACGCACGCCATAAAGATCCCGCATCAGGGAACATTTCTGGCGCTGCGGCCATCTTCTGGAATACGCGCGCCGTAATCGCGCGGCGCGGGAGGCGAGTAGTGATAGACGGGCTGACAGCCGTCGGCGCCAATGGTGGCCCGCGGACCAGAAAAGTGCTCGTAATAGACGATAGCCATACTATAGTCGAACTCATCCGCCACGCGATGTTGCTCCATGGCGGTTTCGAGGTCGTCGTCGCCTACAACGGCGTCGAGGGGCTTGAACAGTTCTATCGCGAGCGGCCCGACTGCGTCGTGGTGGACGTCAAGATGCCCGGGCTAGATGGCTATCAAGTGGTGCGCACGATCCGCGGCGACACATCGAGCGCCGACACGCCGCTGGTGATTCTCAGCGCGCTGCATGGCGAGGATGAGACGCTGACCGGACTGCTCTCCGGCGTAGACGCCTATCTGCCCAAACCGTTCGCGCCTAGCCTGCTTCTGGCGACACTCGACCGGGTGATGGCGATCACCCCAAACGAGCGCTCGGAGCGCATGGAGCGACTCGCGGATGACGGCAATATTGATGACGCAAACTGAACAGTAATACCCCAATCGGGTGATACATGTCATCCAACGCGCGACAATACGTACCTACATTCAAGCAGACGTCAATCCACGGCGGGTCAGGGGAGTCAAAAGCGTGGCGCTGGGACAAACGATCGGCGAAATCGCCCCAGGAAACCGCATGCGCGTGCTGGTTGTCGAGAGCAACCCAGCAGCGCGCGAGGGTGTGCGCGGCGCGCTGGCGGAGCATTACGCTCTGCGGTTCGCCGGCGGGCTGCGCGAGGCGCTCGACCTGACGCGTGAGGAAAAGCCTGACCTCATCGTGACCGAAGTTGATCTACCCGATGGCGACGGCCTCGCGCTCTGCGCGGACATCCGGCGGCAGCCTCTGACCGAAAAGACCCCCATCATGCTGCTGACCGCGCGCGCCACCGTCCAGGACCGCGTCGCGGGCTACAACGCTGGCGCCGATGACTACGTCGTCAAGCCATTCGACGCGCGCCTCTTCCACGCGCGCATCCGGCTGCTGGCGCGCATCAAGGGCATCCAGACTCGCGACGCCTGACAGGGATCCGCTCCAATCGCTGGAAATAAAACGACCGCAGCCCCCTAACCTCGCCTTCCTCACACGCAGCGAAGGCGGCGCCGCATGCTATTTGAGGCCCCGCGCCATTCCCACCCTGTGAACTACGCCATTGGCCATCTTTCACTACTCCGTTATACTGAGCGCATGATTCCTGGCGTCGCCCATACACATCCCCCAGCTTCCAGACGCCTATCGCGATCCTCACTACTTGCGCCACTCATCAAGGAGGCTCCCCAATGATCTCGTATGTCCGCCATTCTCCCGCCCGCCCATCCGCCTTTGTCACCCTAGCGCTGGCCGCCCTCACCCTCACCCTCACCTTCGCCGCTTGCGCGCCCACCGCCTCATCCTCATCGCAGACCCGCGCCGCGAAATCCTCCGGCGCCTCCGCGACGCCCACTTTCACGTTCGCGCCAGGCTCCACTCTCACCGTCTCAGCGCCCACCTCCTGGAAAGCACATACGAGCGCCCCGCAACAGGCCACCAGCATCGCCTTCGCCACCTCGACTCAGGGCTATCTCTGCGCCCAGAACCCGCAAGACTACAGCAAGCCCGCGCCCGGACTCTTCAAGACCAGCGACGGCGGCGGCTCCTGGACCCACATCGTCACCCCCAATCCTGGCCTTCCCTGTAGCGTCTTCCTCAACCCTAACGACGCCAACGATCTCTTCATCCAGCAGATACTCTCTACGCCAACCGGCACGGGCGATCCCCTCCAGGCCGCATTGTGGCGCTCGCATGACGGCGGCGCCACATGGAGCAAGCTTGCACTCATCCCACACACCAACGGCTGGAATGTCCTCACCGTCCTCGGCTCGCGCCTCTTTGCTCTCGCCAACCCCGTCTACTATGGCGCCGCTCCCTGTCCCCCTGGCTCCCCCGCGCCCGCTCAGTTCTCCACCCCCAGCAGCCAGGTCTACGTCAGCGACGATGGTGGCCAGTCATGGAGCCCCTTCGGCGCTTCGCTCGTCGCCCAGAACATGCTCGTGAACGGTCTGACGACCGACGGCCAGTCCATCTATGTCCAGACCCGTCCCGTCGCGACCGATTGCTCTACCATCTGGCAGCCCAACACCTGGCGGCGTCTCAACTCCAACAACTCCTGGTCCACTTTCTCCACTCCATCCGCCAGCAGTTCCATCCTTACGTTTTGGCCAGCGGCCAGTGGTGGCATGTACGCCCTCGATGTCTACGCGGCGCAACATACCGGCGCACTCGCCGTCGCTGTTAGCGGCGATCATGGCGTCACATGGAACACGCTGCCCGCCATCACCCCACCCGACGGCTTGATCAACGTTACACTCGATGAGGCGGCGGTCGCGCCCTCCGGCCATGTCTACGCCCAACTCCAGACGAGCAGCTTGTCCTACTATTCCTACCCTGGCGGTATCACCTTCGTCCTTGACCCTGCGCAATCACAACCCACCTGGAGCGTCTACGCCGTGAACCACGCCACCACATGGTCGCCCACCGAAAGCGGCGGCTCTCTCACCATGTGGGGCCTCTACTCCGACAACCAGAACGACTCCGTCGCCTCCCTGCCCATGCCCTGATCTCCCGCCGCATCCGCCTCGCCTGGCGCCGCATGACGAAACGCCAAGAGCCACCTGCCCGCATCCGCGAAGGATAGCATGGCTGGTGGCTCTCGTTTGTGCGCGACGGGCTACTCGCCCAGTTCTTGTTGTGGGGGCGGCGCGGGGCGGCGGCGAGTGCCACCACTGCGCAGACGTTGCAGCTCAGCCACGCGCAGGCGGCCAACCGCGCGCTCCAACTCGGCGAGCGCGGCGGTCTGCGCCTCCGCGTCGCCTTCTTTGCCCTCCAATAGCGCCTGCGCGCGCTGGCGGGCCTCCTCGGCGTGCGCCTCATCCACCTCGGACGCGCGCTCGGCGTCATCGGCGAGCACGGTCACGACGTTGTTGTTCACTTCGAGGAAGCCGCCCGCGACGAAGATGCCCTCATCCTCACCGCGCACACGCACCCGCATCTCACCGAGCTTGAGCGTGGTGAGCAGCGGGGCGTGCCGGGGCAGGACGGTCAGCTCACCATCGCCGCCCGGCGCGGTGACCTGCTCGGCCTCCCCTTCGAACACGCGCTGCTGGGATGTCAGCACCAGGACGCGCAACGTGGGTCGCTGAGACATCGCTCAGTCTCCTTCTTTAGCGCGCCGCTAGTTGTTCTCGCCAGCGGCCTCGGCCCGAGCGCGCTCGATCACGTCTTCGATCGGGCCCGCCATGTAGAAATGCACTTCAGAGATATCGTCGTGCTTGCCTTCGAGGATCTCCTTGAAGCCGCGCACGGTTTCCTTCAGGCTGACCGTGCGGCCTGGGCGTCCGGTGAACGCCTCGCCGACGTTGAACGGCTGCGAGAAGAACTGCTCGATCTTGCGGGCGCGCGCCACCGTCAGTTTGTCCTCGTCGCTCAGCTCGTCCACACCCAGGATGGCGATGATGTCCTGGAGGTCCTTGTAGCGCTGCAGGACGCGCTTGATCTCCTGCGCGACATCATAGTGCTCCTGCCCAACGATGTTCGGGTCGAGGATGCGGCTGGTGGACTGCAGCGGATCCACGGCGGGGAACAGCGCGCGGGCGGCCAGAGCGCGCTCCAGCACGATCGTCGAGTCGAGGTGCGCGAAGGTGGCGGCGGGGGCCGGGTCGGTGTAGTCGTCGGCGGGCACGTAGACAGCCTGCATGGACGTGACTGAACCGTTCTTGGTTGAGGTGATGCGCTCCTGAAGCTGGCCCATCTCCTCGGCGAGGTTCGGCTGATAGCCTACCGCCGACGGCATGCGACCCAGCAGCGCGGACACTTCGGCGCCGGCCTGGGTGAAGCGGAAGATGTTGTCAATGAACAGCAGCACATCGCGCTTCTCGACGTCGCGGAAATACTCCGCGATGGTCAGGCCAGTCAGCGCCACGCGCAGGCGCGAGCCAGGCGGCTCGTTCATCTGCCCGAAGACCATCGCCAGCTTGTCCAGCACGCCCGCTCCGGTCATTTCCTCCAGCAGGTCGTTGCCTTCGCGGGTGCGCTCGCCAACGCCAGCGAAGACCGAGAGACCGCCGGCTTCTGTCTCAGTGCCCGTCATGGACTTCTTGGCGATGTTGTTGATCAGCTCCTGGATGATGACGGTCTTGCCCGTGCCTGCGCCGCCGAAGGTGCCGATCTTACCGCCGCGCATGAACGGGGCGATCAGGTCAATCACCTTGATGCCGGTCTCCAGCACCTCCGCCGACGTCGCCTGGTCTTCGATACCCGGCGCCGCGCGGTGGATCGGCATACGCGGGGCGCCCGCCGGGAAGGGCTTGTTGTCCACCGGCTGGCCCAGCACGTTGAAGATGCGGCCCAGCGTCAGCTCGCCCACCGGCACGGTGATCGGGCTGCCAGTATCGAAGGCCTCCTGGCCGCGCATCATGCCGTCGGTCGGCCCCATGCCGACACAGCGGACGATGTTGTTGCCCAGCAGCTGCTCCACCTCGAGGGTCAGTGTCAGGTTCCCAGGCATCGGGGTCTCAATCGCGTTGTAGATCGCGGGCAGCTTGTCGGCGGGGAACTCCACGTCCACCACGTTGCCGAGCACCTGCCGCACGATACCCTTGGTACGTGTCGTCGCAGCGGTCGCCATGTGTTACTCCAGCCCCTATCGCAGCGCTTCCGCGCCAGAGACAACTTCGAGAATCTGCGTCGTGATAGCCGTCTGGCGGATCTTGTTGTAGGTCAGCGTCAGGTCAGCCAGCAGGTCGTTGGCGCTATCGGTCGCGTTCTTCATCGCGATCATCTGCGCCGAATAGAAGCTCGCCACCGTTTCGAGTAGCGGCTGGTATATCTGCGTCTCGACATAGCGCGGGAGCAGCTCGTTGAAGATGCTCTCGATGTCGGGCTCGAAGATGTATTCCGGGGTCGCACCCTGCGCCGCGCTCACCTCTGGCGGCTGGACGGGCAGCAACTGCGTCACCGTCGGCGTCTGCGCAATCATCGAGACGAACTTCGGATACACCAGAAACGCCAGATCAATCTGCTCGCTGATGTAGGCGTCGGTGATCGTCCGGGCGATGGCGCGCACGTCCGCCGGCTTGGGCTGGTCGCCAAGCTGGGTGAATTCCGCGAGGATATTCTGGCGGTTGCGCGTCAAGAAATCGCGCCCCTTGCGGCCAATCGCCAGGAATGAAATCTCGAGGTCCACACCGCTATACTGACGCGTCAACTCTTTCGCGAGCTCGCCAGCGCGCCGGGTCGTGTTGCTGTTGAGCGCGCCCGCCAGGCCACGGTCTGGTGTTACCAGCACGATCAGCGCGCGCTTGACATCGTGCGCTTTCATCAGCGGCTGGTCGTCGAGCCCGTCAGCCTGGGTCGCCACGCGCGAGAGGAGCTTGTGAAGCTGCTCGGCGTAGGGGCGCGCCAGGGTCACACGCTCCTGCGCGCGCCGCATCCGGCTGCTCGCCACGAGCTGTACGGCGCGCGTGATCTGGGCGACGTTACGCGCGGAGCGTATACGCCGCCGGATCGCCTGTGTCGAGGCCATGATGTTCTCCTGCGCCCCTCCTCAGCGAAGGCCGCCAGCCTGACGCGAGCGGCTTTCCGTGAGGGCAGGCGGCGCCGCGCGCTAGCGGGGGGCCGTCTTCCGGTACTCCACGATGGCGGCGTCGAGCTGGTCGAACACTTCCTTCGGGAGCTTCTTGCGTTGTGTCACTGTGGTGTCAAAGATCGTCTTGACCAGTTCCGGGTAGTTGGCGTCCATGAAGGCATGGAACTGCTTTTCCCACTCCGCGACCTTTTCCACCGGCACATCATCGAGCTTGCCCGTGCTAGCGGCATGGATGATCATGATTTGATGCTCGACGGCCATCGGCTCGTACTGCTTCTGCTTCATGATCTCTTGCTGGTGGCGGCCACGCTCGATCTTGCGCTTGGTCGCCACGTCCAGGTCAGAGCCGAACTGCGCGAAGGCCGCCAGGTCGCGGAACTGGGCCAGGTCGAGCTTCAGCGTGCCAGCGACCTGCTTCATGCCCGCCGTCTGCGCGGCGCCGCCCACGCGGCTGACCGAGATACCGACGTTCAGCGCCGGGCGGATGCCTGCGTTGAACAGGTCGGTCTCCAGGAAGATCTGGCCGTCGGTGATCGAGATGACGTTGGTCGGAATATAGGCCGACACGTCGTTGGCCTTCGTCTCGATGATCGGCAGCGCCGTCAGCGAGCCACCGCCGTAATCGTCGTTCAGGCGGGCGGCGCGCTCCAGCAGGCGGCTGTGCAGGTAGAACACGTCGCCGGGATACGCCTCGCGGCCCGGAGGGCGGCGGATGATGAGCGACATGTTGCGGTAGGCGTCGGCGTGCTTGGAGAGGTCGTCATAGATCACGAGCGCATCGCGCCCGCTCTCCATGATCTCCTCGCCGATCGCGCAGCCAGCGTAAGGCGCCAGATACTTCAGCGGCGCCGGGTCCTCAGCGCCCGCGTGCACGATGATCGTGTGCTCCAGCGCGCCGTACTGCCGCAGAGTCTCGCGGATGCGGGCGATTTGGAAGTTCTTCTGACCAATCGAGACGTAGATGCAGACAAGGTCTTTGCCCTTTTGGTTGATGATCGTGTCGATGGCGACAGCGGTCTTACCAGTCTGGCGGTCGCCGATGATCAGCTCGCGCTGGCCGCGGCCAATCGGGATCAGCGCATCAATCGCCTTGATGCCGGTCTGCACCGGGGTATTCACCGGGTGGCGCGTGATGACGCCAGGAGCGACGCGCTCGACCGGGCGGGTCTTGGTGGAGGCGATCGGGCCGCCGTCGTCCAGCGGCTGCCCCAGCGCGTTGACGATGCGCCCCAAGAGGGCGTCGCCGACGGGCACCTCGATGATGCGCCCGGTGGTGCGAACCTCGTCATCTTCGTGGAGCTGGGTGAAATCGCCCAGGATCGGCACGGAGACCGAGTCTTCCTCGAGGTTGAACGCCAGGCCCATCAGCCCCGTGCGGGGAAACTCGACCAGCTCCAGGTAGCGCACGCCTGACAGACCATAGACACGGGCGATGCCGTCTGCGACCTCGATCACCGTGCCCACGCTGACCATGGCGGCCTCTGTGGACCTGCCTTCGTAACTCTGTATGCGATCGCGTATGACGCGGGTAATCTCGTCCGCGATAGCCATGTCTTTCTCCTGTTGTCTGTCAGACTCCGGGCTGTCACGCGCTGATGCGCCATGCCCCCACACGAGGCGGCGCGGACCGTTTAGCGCCTGCGGCCCTTGCCGCGCTTGCCACCGCTCCCATGCTGCCCGCGCCCAGCGTCTCGCCCATTGTCAGGAAGGCGTGGGGCCAGATGTGGCGATTGAGGGTCACGTGGGGCGGAGCTGGTCGCGCTGGCCGGGCCAGTCGTCCCCGCCGCTCCGGAACCGCCGGGCTGTCCACTAGGTGGGATCAGGTCGTCGAGACCATCCATCGCGCCGCCGAGATCGCCGCCCTGAACGATGCGCCGCCGCAACAGCTCGAGCCGCCGCCGCACACTGCCATCAATCAGTGTGTCACCAACGCGCACGATCGCGCCACCCAGCAGCGCGGGATCCACCTTCTCACGAATGATGATCCGCTTGCCGGTGACATGCTCCATCTGGCGGGTGATCGAGGCGCGCATGGCCTCGTCCAGCGGCATAGCGGACGTGACATCCGCGACCGCCTGCCCGCGATGCTCATTATAGAGGCGCTCGAACTCATCTCGAACCCTGGGCGCGAGCCCGACGATGCCGCTCTCGACGAGCGCCAGCGCCAGACCGAGCCCCTCAGGCTTCACCTTGTCGCCCAGCAAATCGCGGACGATGGCCTCTTTGCGCTCGAAGCGCACATTCGGCTCGCCAAGGATGAACGCTAGCTGGTGGTTCGAGAAGTATTCCGCGATCAGCCGCACGTCGTTGAGCCAGCTATCGAGCGTATCAGGCTCGACACCGATCTCAAACACCGCCTCCGCGTAGCGACGCGCGACTGCGCCCTTTAGCACTGGCTGTCCCTCGACTGCGAGACGAACTCATCAACGAGGCGCCGGTTGGTTGTGGTATCCATGGAGCCTCCGATGACCTTCTCAGCGGCGGCGATCGCCAGGTCGGCGACCTGCTGGCGCAGCTCGGCTTTCGCCTTGGCCACCTGCTGCTCGATGCGCGCGCCGGCCTGCGTCTCGATCTCGCGAGAGCGCTGCTGCGCCTGTGCCTCGATGTCCGTCTTCAGGCGCTCGGCGGCGGTGGTCGCGGAAGCGATGACCTTCTGCGATTCCAGGCGCGCCTCGTTCAGCATTGCCTCGATGCGCTTCTCAGCGCTGGCTAGTTCCAGCTTCGCGCGCTCGGCGTTATCTATGCCTTCCTGAATCCTCGCCTGGCGCTGCTCAAGCGTCTTGCCGAGAATTGGAAAGGCGAATATCCACAGCACGGCGAGCGTGATGCCGAACACGATTAACTGCGAGATTAGAGCGCCAGCATTGATCCCTAATGCGCTCATGCGTGTCTGCTCCTCTTCAAAGGGGGATGGCGCCGGGCGCGTAGACCGCGCCCAGCCTCGGTCCACGCCTAATGGGTGACGAAGAGGATGATCAGCGCGACGACGAGCGCATAGATCGAGATCGCCTCCGCGAACACGATCGCCAGGATCATATTCGTACGGATGAGATTTGCCGCCTCGGGGTTGCGTCCCATCGCGCCGAGCGCGGGGCCGGCCAGCAGGCCAATGCCGATGCCAGGGCCAATCGCGCCGATACCAATGGCAAGACCAGCGGCGACTTCAAAGTTCACAAAATGCCTCCTCAGACAGGGCAGCGTGACCGACCAATGGGCCGGCACTGGATTGGACGGGAATGCGATCAGGTGAATACACGATGGCGCGTCAACGCGAGCGAATCGCTCACCCGCGCGCCATACGAAGACGGTCAAGCCGGTAGGCTCAGTGGCTTGCCCCTCCGAGCGCGTGTTCCGCGCGCTCTCGGTCTTCGTGCGCAATCTCAGCGCTGTGCTCTTCCTCCGCGTCGGCATGGCCGTGGGCCGTCGTGCCGAGGGTCATGAAGATCAGCGTCAGGAAGGCGAACACGAAGGCTTGAATGAAGCCGACGAAGACTTCCAGGAAGTAAAACGGGATCGAGCCGACACCGACGGAAATGAACGACATCACCAGCAGCAGCACGTCACCGGCGAACACGTTGCCAAAGAGACGGAAGCTGAGCGAGAGCACGCGCAGGAGCTCCAGGGGGATCTCCAGCAGGCCAACGACGAAACCGATAGGTCCATCGGTGAGGACGATGTAGCGGCTGATCTGCAAGCGCCAGCCAAGCACCACGAACCCGTACACCTGCGTCATGATCACCGACACGATGGCCAGGATGATGGTGAAGTTGAGGTCGGTGGCCGGTGGCCGGAAGAACGGCACGATGCAGTTCGAGTCAGCCCCAAACAAGAGGACATTCGACCCGACATGCGTGCAGGCGGCGCTGACATCAGTGCTGGTAGTCTTGAGGCCGATGGTCTCGATGCCTGGAATGACTGACCACCAGTTGGAGATGAGGATCAACAGGAACATCGAGGCGACCCAAGGGAAAAAGCGCCGCCCGTTTTCCTTGCCCGCCACTTCTTCACAGAGGTTGAGGAGTAACTCAAACACCCACTCGACGAAGTTCTGCACGAAGCCAGGCACAATCTTGGGCTTGTGCGCCGCGATGAGGAACAAGACCATGACGATGATCGCGCTGGCCACGGCCAGCAGAAACGTATTGGTCAAAAAGCTCGGCGCGCCCGGATATAGGAGATCGGGGGCAACCTGGATATGTGGAAGCTGCCAGAACACGGAGGCTCTCCCTTCGTCCTCTGACTGAGATTGACCCGCCCCGTGGCGCCACGCTTACTCCAGATTGGAGATCAGACGATAGACACCGTAAATGCCAGTGGCCAGGCCAAGCAGCAGCCCGATGAGTGTCGCTACGGGCGAGGAATGTAACTTGCTGTCAATGAAGAGGCCAGCCGCAATCCCCAGCACCGCACCCAGACTAATCATCAGCCCGACCTGTCCGATCAGGGCGAAGGCAGCCAGATCGCCGCGCTGCGATGAGCGTTGTTTGTCGTTCTTCATTGTTGTGCGCCTCACCACGCATACCGGGAGGAGTATAGCATAGGCGCCCCGACTAAGGCAATCATATCCCCATGCTGATTTATAGACCAGGAAAGATTTCGTTATATCGCCGCCACAGCGCCCGCATGACGCGAGGCGGCAAACACCAGCCAGCAGGAAAGGGCGATCCGTGCTCTGCGAGCGCTCGCCGCCAGCAGGAACCGGGCGTAGCCGCTCAGACGCCCCGCTTCTCAAGCTTGCGCCACGTCCGCAGCCAGCGCAGCGTGGCGGCGCCCTCCAATGGTGGCCGGCTCTCGCCGCTAGCTGGCGCGTCTGGTAGGATGACGCGCGCGACAGATGCCTTCTTCATATCCATTGGCTCATCTCCACGCCCAAGCAACGCGGCGAGGACATGACCCATACTCGGCTGATGCCCAACCAGCAGGAGGTCGCTCGCCCAGTCAGCCTCAGCGAGGACCGCCGCAAGCGCCGACAGGTCAAATCCAGGCGCAAGCGCGTCGCTGTCGGTTACGGGAACGCCTAGCCGCGCGGCGACGATAGCGGCGGTTTCCGCCGCGCGGGCATAGGGGCTGGTAATGATCCGGCTAATGGGTGGCGAGCGGCGCGCGAGCCCCGCAGCGGCGGCATCCGACGCGCGGCGGCCCTTATCGATCAGCGGCCGCTCGGAGTCAGGCCCCGTCCACTCATCCGGCTCAACGGCGTGCGCATGGCGCATGAGATACAAGTTCATCGGGAAGCCTCCTGACGAGCATGCAAGGAGCGGCGCCGCCGCTCAGGCGCGAGGCAGGCCGCGCACCCGAACCACCGCGCCACGTCCCAAGCCCAGCGCCGCCGCCGCCGAGCCATCGCGCACGGCGATGGCCAGCGCTCCGGAGCTATCACGCAGCGCGAACGGCTCATCCACCGGCCCCGCCGCGAAATGCGTCACGGAACGCGCGATGACACGCCCAGCGACCTCGATACGCAAACCAGGCGCCGGGAGCGTGAACGCGCCCGCGAGCGGAATGTCGCTGATGAGATTACCGAAGTGGTCCACATGCGCGACGCGACCCACCAGCGTATCGCCCTCCCACGACGGCGCGACGAGGATAGGCAAACGAACCAGCGTCTCTGGGTCTACTGACCCGCCCAGCGCGTCGAGCGCGACTCCCGCCAGCAGATGCGCGGCGCACGGGGCGAAGATGTCGCGCCCGTGAAAGGTAGCGCTTGCGCCGGACAAATGATACGCGGTGTTCGTCAGCGCCACGCAGCGCTCAGCGGGCGATTGCGCGAGGACGTGGGTGAACAGGCCGTTGTCTGGCCCGACGAAAAAACGCCCACCAGTCGCGAGCGCGATGGCGCGGCGCTCGCCGCCCACCTCTGGATCAACGACGCACACCAGGACGCTGCCAGCCGGAAAGTAGCGCCAGGCCATGCCGAGTGTCCAGGAGCCCATCTCGATGTCCTGTGGCGCGATGTCATGCGAGATATCCACGAAGCGGGCGCCGGGCGCGATGCCCAGCGCGACCGCCTTCATGACGCCCACGTAGCCATCACGCAGGCCAAAATCGGTCAGCAGACCCAACGCTCCAGGCATACATGTCTGACTTTCCAGCGGGCGCGGCTCACGGCAGCAAGTGACAATCGAAGCGCACGACGCCCGCCGCGCGGTCAGTCACTGTACGGAAGGACTCAAGCCGCACCACATCTCCCACCGCTTGAGGGATGTCCTCCACGCCGATAACGCGCGCCTCGGCCTTGCGCTCTGGATCATCCAGTCGCGCGACGACGCAGCGAACGTAAGGCTGCTCGACACCCTCGAAGGAGGCGCGCAACCCGATCTCCTTCGTGACAACCGTGCCCTCGATAAGTGTACCCACCTCGTGTTCCCTTTCTGGCGCGCCCCATCCATCATCCAGCGCCGCCTCGGCTCGCTCATACAAGGGCGATCTTACACTCATAGTCACAGGTTCTTGTATAGAGCGTACGCTGTATAATAGGCTGACCTGGATGTCAACGACAGCGGGGCTGGGAGCCATTCAGGCTCCGTCGCCTCCGGTTGTCCAGGGTTGTATCACATCGGGGTGAGGGGTATCACGCATGCCAAGCGGTTTTCAGCGCCCACTGGCGCCAGGCGAGCGGCCTGAATCCGCGCGCGTCACCGGCGTGATAGGCTCCGCCATGGATGTGGCGCGCGGCTATCCCAACCGGCCCGCGATCACCGCCTTTTGCCTGGAGGCGCTTGATGGCGCGCTCACGCTGGTGCGGGCGGATGGCGGCGAGCTGGCGCTACTGGATGTCGCCGAGCCAGTCCTGGTCTCGCGCGCGCGGCGCTCACATCCACCGCGCATTGGGCGCGCGAGCTACGGTTCGCCCTCGCGTCCCTCACAGCCACTGCGGGGCGACAGCATTCCCGATGACCCCATGGCGCTGATTGACGACCAGATTACGCAATTGCTGCCCTCCGCACAGGTCGCGCACGTCTACCAGCCCGGGCAGGGCCTGATGGGAACCGTCTGGAAGCGGCGCGAGCCAGCCATGCTGCGGCCCGAAACGGCTCCGCCGGAGATGCGGCAGGCGCTGCTGCTGGAGGCGGACGCGCCGCATCACCTGGCGGTACCGATCTTCCGCCCGGACCGCCTCGACCGGCTTGGCGGGCGCGGGACTGTGATCGGCGTGCTGCGGGTCTTCAACCGCGACGAGATGTGGTCATATACCACCAACGACGCGCGGCTGCTCGAACTCCATGTAGACCGTCTCGCCCGCGCGCTGGCGCTCCTCGATACCCCACCCCCAGCTGTGCGCCAGGATGATCTCATCGCGACCTTGCGCGAGCTCAATGGCGTTGACCCCACACAGGACGAGATTTTCGGGCGAGTGGTGGAGATCATCACGCGTGAGAATCCATCGCTCGCGGTATGCGCGCTGCTGCGCGCCGCCGAAGGGGACGAACTGACGGTTGCGCTGGCCATGCGGCGCGGACTACGCCGCCAGGGAGACCACCTGAGCTTCTCGGAGGCTCCACCAGCGGTCAAGCGCGCGCTCCTGGGCGAAGTCGCGCTCGACGTGGCGCCACAGGTGAGCGGCGCCTCGCCGCTCTACATGCGGCTGGGCTGGGATGGTGAGGCGCTCACCCAGCCCGTCCTGGCCGCGCCCATCGGCTCCAGCCCACGTACGGTCGGCGCGCTGCTGGTGACGGCGCCACACACCGAAGGGTTCACGCCTGAGCTAACGTCACGACTGGAGGCCATCGCGCTGGCCGCGGCGGTTTTCCTGGAAAATGCGCGACTGGTCGAGGACGCGCGCCGCAGAGTGCGTCAGTTTCATGAGCGGAACGAGCAGCTCTCCGCATTGAACAACGCTGTACTGACCCTCAACTCCTCGCTGGACGAGGCCGAAAACCTCCAGGCGCTGGCGAACCAGGCGTCGCTGGTGACGAGCGCTGAGGTATGCGCGGTATTCGTGCGCGACGTCGAAAACGCGGCGATGCTCTGTCGCGCCGTATTCCCCGAGAACCATCCACGCTACAGCGCGCTCCTCGGCGCGACGATCCCCCTCGACTGGCGCGACATCGGCAAGCGCCTCGAAGGATCTACCTATGTCGAGGAAGATGTGGCGGACGCCAATGGCAACCCGATGACCGATGCGACCACCAGTCTGCGGAGCGTGAACATCGTGTCATTTCATGCGACCGCAATCGCTCGCCAGGAGACACAGCTCGGCGCGCTGGTCGTCTTCACGCCAGGGCGGCGCGCGAGTCTTCCACCCGCCGAGTCGTCACTGCTGGTGTCACTGGCAAGCCAGGCCGCTGTCGCGATCAGCAACGCGCGCCTCTATCACGAGCTTGAGCAAGCCTATGAGCAGCAAAAAGAGCTCGACCGTCTCAAGAACGACTTTATCCTTACCGTCTCGCACGAGTTCCGCACGCCGCTCACCGCCATTGAAGGCTACGTGACACTCATTAGCCGCCACGGTCACAAGCTGGATCAGGAAAAGCTCGGGACGTTCGCCGCTGAGATCCATCAAGCGACCATTCAGCTCGCGGGCATGATTAGCATGCTGGCCGACGCAAGCCGCATGAGTGACCAGGCCCTCCGCGTCTCCACGCGACCAGTATCACTGGCGGACGCCGTGAACGACGCGATCAGCCGCCAGCCGCCCGAACTGAAGCAGCGCATCCAGGCCCGCATCGCGAGCGCACTCTGGGTGGTGGCGGATGATGAGCGGCTGCCGCTCGTCTTTTCCAATCTCATCAGCAATGCCCTCAAGTATTCAGGCCCCGACAAACCGTGCCGCGTCACCGCCCGCCAGGCCACCCGCGCCGACCTGGCGGCGGCCCAGCGGCGGCGCGCGCTCGAAGAAGGGGCGCCGGAATCATGGGTGGTTGTCACAGTCGAAGACGAGGGGCCAGGCATCTCGCCGGACGATCAGGCGCGCCTCTTTCAGAAATTCGTGCGGCTGCAGCAATCGCTGACGACCTCGGTGCGCGGAACGGGGCTGGGGCTGTGGATTTGCCGCCAGTATGTCGAGGCGATGGGCGGCGAAATCTGGGTGGAAAGCAGGGTGGGGCACGGCGCGCGCTTCAGCTTCATCCTGCCGAGCGTTGATGCGCCCAGTGAAGCCCCCTAGCGCAGTAACCGGCCACGAGCCGGAGTTTTCGCGTACACTGACGTCCTATCAGCGTTCGCGGCTGGCAAGAGCTATACAAGAGCCGCGCCGCACAGTACAATGAGGCGGGAAGCCAACCGGCGAGAGGCGCCCGTGGGGCGGCGGCGCCTGAATCGAAGGAGAGACACAGTGGCTCATGCGCCAACCGTGCTGATCGTGGATGATGACCCAGCCATCCGTAAAATGCTCGTTGAGGTGCTTGCCCTGGAGGGCTATCCAACTGAAACGGCGGTCAATGGACAGGAGGCGCTCACGCTCCTCGCCCGGAGCGGGCCACGCCTCATTCTGCTGGACTTACTGATGCCGGTCTTGGATGGGCGTGGCGTTGTAACACAGTTGGAAGCCAACGCGGAGGCGCGCGCGAAACACAAAATCGTCCTGATCTCCGCCTGGACTAACCTCGAAACAGCCAACGACCTCAACGTGGATGGCAAGCTGCCCAAACCGTTCACAGTCGGCCAGCTACTGAGTGTGGTAGAGCCACTGGCGAGCGAGCTGCCATAAGCGCGGCGTGACAGCTGTCACAAAACAACGAGCAGGCGCCGTCAATTGACGGCGCCTGCGTATGTCTCTCGCGGAACGCTCTCGGCTCCTGCGCATCGGGACCGCTACTCATGTGGCGCGGTGGGATCAGCCGGGGTAGAAGCAGAATTGGGTGCGAGATTCGGCGGGATAGCCGGGATGCTCAGCGCTTTGCGTGTAAGCCTGCGCGCCTGCGCCGCACGCGATCCCAACCCACCACAGCCGAAGCCTGTGAGGATCAACACAAGTCCCTGAACGAGGTGTGAGGTCACGAACGACCCGACATCCCCAACGACCACCCCAACATTGCCGATCATCTTACCGAGCGCGAAAATGTAGAGCGTTGTGATGAGCCAGTAGGTCAGCATCACTATCCCGCCAGCGAAGACCGCGTCTCGACGGGTTCCCGGAGTCGTGAAGAGGCTGACCAACGGCGAACTGGCGCTTGGATCAGGCTGATGAAGCTCCGACGTGGGAGCCTGCGCGCCTGACCCCTCGATGCGATACCCGACGACATAGGAAAAGATGAGCGCAAGCGCAAGCGCAAACAGCGCCAGTATGCCACGAATGAAGAGCGCTGTCACGACCTGGGTCGCGCTGCTCATCTGGGTCGGGATCGGCGCAATAAAACCGCCTAGCGCCAACGCCACCACGCCAATGACGGCGGCGATAATGGCGGCGCTCAGGGCCTGCCGAAGGCTGGCCTCACTCATCAGATTTGTCTACCTCTCGCTCGTCAGGGCAGGAGCGCGCTGGGCGCTTAACCGTCCGCATCAACAATCATGGGGTTGCGAATGATAGACGACTTCGTGGTGCGTGGCGCAACAGGTTGTGAGATCACGCCGCCCATGCGCGGAGCTTGCGAGACTTCGCCATTCTCGATCAACGCCAGGCTTTGACGCAAACTATCCATATCGCGCAGGAAACAGGCGACGGAGCTGGCCGCCGAGCCTTTCGCCTTGGCGTTCTCAAAGCGACGGCCCATCGTCTCGTTGGAGGCCTGCGCCGCTTCGCTGGTAATCGCCCAGGAATCGCCGTAGATCTCGTCCCAGCCATTCCAGCGGCCACGCAGCGGCTTCCATCCAAGCTGGCTGTCGCTGACAGCGCGCCACTTCTCCTCGGTAGAGCCGATCCAGTCCGCCAATAGCTTGGAGTACGCCGCCATCAACTCCTGCATCTGCTCGCCCTGCTCGTCGAGGCGCTCGCTGAACTGCGAGCCGCGCCCGTAGGAGCCATAGCGGTCCTCATCCATATCGGGATAGAGGTCGCCGCCCTGCTGGCCATAGCCGGGCGCGCCAATCGCGGGGCCGCCGAAATAACCCGCCCCAGGCATGCCCGCCACACTCACCTGCCCGCTGTGGAGGTCGCCATCTTCGGTGGCGAACATATCGGGGCGCAAGCCGCCGACAATAATCTCTTCCGTCCCCAGGGCTTCGAGCAGGCGCCACGCAAGCCGCGGATGGCGGAAGACCCACACGGCTTTGCGCGCGAGATAGACAAAGGAGAAGAAGAAGTTGACGAGCAACCAAATGAGCGCCTTGACGGCCGCCCAGTTGAGCAACCCATAGAGCCCCCACTGCCAGGGCTGGTCACTCGACCCGGCGCGCTCGATCACCGTTAGGATAATCGCGACCACCAGGCTTGGGTCGCGGATCGGGTTCAGAAAGCTCAGAATGCGAAAACCGCCGCTCTTCCTGGACGCACGGTCCGCCTTCATCTTGGCTTTGGCTGCGCGATCCGCTTTCGCCATTGGTCTCCCTCCGCTCTCGCGTGGATGCGATGCGCTCTATGCTGGGCAGGTCGTTTTCCGAATGCATTGTAGGGGCAGACGCGCGACCTTAGAGCGCGCCAGGGAACGAGGATGTCTTGGTCAGAGCCTCTGGGTCAGCGCTTGCCGCTCTAGCGGGCGCTTCAAGGCTCGATTGTAGCATGACCGCATTGAGGCCGCAATGAGACGCCCGCCCGCTTCCTCGCCGGGGCGCGCCACATGGTGTGCGGAACCCGGCGCTTTCGCCGCATTGACGGTAACACACGCACGCCGCCGTGTTAGGATAAAAGTACCCCAAAAGCCCGTCTGGAGCGCCTTCATCGAGGCGCGGTCAATACATGAGGGAGTCATCTATGGATCCCATCAACCTCTTCGAGTATGAGGCGCTCGCCCGCGCGCGCATGGAGCCAACCGCCTGGAGCTACTACCAGAGCGGAGCCGAGGACGAGGTGACGCTGCGTGAGAACCGCGCCGCGTTCGAGCGCATCAAGCTACGTCCGCGCATGCTCACGGGCGTTGGCGCCGGGGACACGCGCGTGTCGCTGCTGGGCGAGACGTTGTCATCCCCCATCCTGGTCGCGCCAGCGGCGTACCAGAAACTTGCCCATCCAGAGGGCGAGGTGGCGATGGCGCGCGGCGCTGGCGCTGCGGGAACGATCATGACGCTCAGCACGATGGCCACCATCGCGCTGGAAGAGGTCGCGGAGGCGGCGACTGGCCCGCTGTGGTTTCAGCTCTATGTCTACAAGGACCGTGGCGTCACCGAATCACTCGTCAGACGCGCCGAAGCGGCGGGATTCAAGGCGCTGGTCTTGACCGTAGACATGCCCCATCTTGGCCGTCGCGAGCAAGACATCCGCAGCGGCTTTGGCCTGCCGCCGGGTCTCATCGTCGCGAACTTCGCAGGCCTGACGCAAGCCGACCAGCCCGGCGTAGCGCCTGGCGCGTCTGGCCTGGCGGTCTATGCCGCCAGCTTGATTGACCCCATGCTCACCTGGGAGTCTGTCGAGTGGCTGCGCTCCATCACCCGCCTGCCGGTGCTGGTGAAGGGCATTCTGACGGCGGAGGACGCGCGCGAGGCGGTGGCGCTCGACGTCTCCGGGATCATCGTCTCCAACCACGGCGGCAGGCAGCTCGATGGCGTGGTCGCCGGGATCGAGGCGCTCCCCGAAATCGTCGAGGCCGTCGCCGGTCGCGCGCCGGTGTTGGTAGATGGTGGCATCCGGCGCGGGACGGATGTGCTGAAGGCGCTGGCGCTGGGCGCGGACGCGACGCTGATTGGGCGCCCCGCGCTCTGGGCGCTGGCGGCGGACGGCGCGGCGGGGGTCGAGCGGGCGCTGGGGCTACTGCGCGAGGAGTTGCGTCTGGCGATGACGCTCGCGGGCTGCAAGTCAGTCGCCGATGTGAGCCGCTCGCTCGTGAAGCTGCCCGCTGGCTGGTGATTAGGGGCTGGCTAGCGCGCCTCTTCGGCTTCCTCATCGAAGAGACCGGGAATCGGCTCGACACGCATCACACGAGCGGCCAAGTCCACAGCGCGGATGAAGGCTTTGACGGCGGGCAGCAGGCGCTCCTGGCCGGTGGCTTCATCACGCACCACGTACAGGTCGCTCGCGCCGCTGGGGATGATGCCGGTGATGACGCCGAGCGCTTTGCCATCCATGCGCTCAACCCGCAGCCCGATGATGTCATGCTGATAGAACTGCCCTGAGGTGAGCGCGGCCAGGTCGGTGGTGCGGATGGCGAGCGACTGGCCGCGCAGACGCTCAGCGTCGTTCGCCGTCGCGCAGCCTTCGAGGCCGATGACGAACTGCGTTCCCTGCGCGCGCGATGAGGTGATGACGCGGCGCTCATGATGGGTACCAAGATAGAGGACGGCGCCGGGTGCGAACCGCTCGGCGAAGTCGGTCAGCGGGCGAACTTTCAGCTCGCCGTGAATGCCGAACACGCCCACGATCTCGCCGACAGTCGCCCAATCGCCTGTGGGGACGTCATTATTCTGGCTGTTGTTCGGGTCGCGGTCCGCGGTCATCTATCTCTAATCCGACGTGCTGTCTGCCGCTCAGGCTACCCGACGCGCGCATCAGGGAGCGGATCGCCTTGGCGACACGCCCTTGTCGCCCGATCACCTTGCCGAGATCATCCTCGCTGACGCGCAGACCGATAACGATGGCGTACCGGTCGTTGCGTATCTCACGCACAGATACCTCGTCGGGGTCATCCACCAGATTGCGCGCGATGAACTCGACCAGACCGTGCATGATGCTCTCTCCCGCGAGCGCGTCAGCGTCCGGCGGCGCTACTTGGCGTCCGCCGGATAGGCCGCGCGCTCGACAATTCCCGCGCGCTCGAAGAGCGAGCGTACCGAGTCCGACGGCTGCGCGCCGACGCTCATCCAGTGCTTGGCGCGCTCGGCGTCAATCTTGATTGTGGACGGCTCGGTAAGGGGGTTATACCAGCCGATATTCTCAATGATGCGACCATCGCGCGGCGAGCGGGCGTCAGCGACAACCACGCGATAGCTCGGCGCGCCCTTCATGCCCATACGCATGAGGCGAATCTTTACCATGAAGCGGATGTACCTCCGTGAGCGGCATTCCCTCACGAACAATTGCGATCCTCGGGGCGACACGACCATCTTCGGACGCCGGGCAAGCCTAACTAGCTTACCATGACCCTAAGCCCGCTGTCAACGTGATTAACCGCCTCGCGCGCAAGGCCTGGCCGCATGATACCATCTGGCGTGAGGATGTGGGCGCTCGCGCTCAGAGCCACACCAGGCGCGTATCGAGGAGGATTTCGCATGGCAGACGAACCGATCACCCGCGAAGAGGCGGCGGCGCTCGCGGCTCGCGTCTACGCGCTTACCCGCGCCTGCCCCGCCGGGCGCGTCACTACCTACGGCTGGATTGGCGCCACGCTGGGCTACCCACGCGGCGCGCGCATGATCGGCTGGTTCATGAACGAATCGCCGAGCGGCGCCAGCGTGCCAGCGCAGCGCGTGGTCAGCGCCAAGGGCGAGCTGTCGGGAAGCTGGGCGTTTGGCCAGCGGGGGCGCATGCGCGAGCTGCTGGAGCGCGAGGGCGTCGCCTTCAGCGAGGCGGGAACGATTGATATGAAGCGCTACGGCTGGGACCCGCGCCGCGACCTCGCGCCGGATGAACTGGCGGCGCTGCTCCAGGAAGCCAGCTCCGAGCGGGTGGAGGTCAGCGACCGGCTGCTCCACCTGCTCCGCGATGACGCCGCCTCACCTTTCCGCATCACCCGCGCGGAGTAATCGCCATTGAGCGGTTATTCCTCGCCCAGCGCCCCACCATTGGTCGCCGCGACCTCAGCCAGGAAGCGTCCGCTCTCCTTCACGATGCGCCGCTGCGTCGGGAAATCGGTGTACACGACACCGAAGCGTGGGGCGTAGCCCTTCGCCCATTCGAAGTTGTCCATGAACGACCAGACGAAGAAGCCCTTCACCGGGACGCCCGCCTGAATGGCCTCACGCGTCGCCAGGAAGTGTCGCTCCAGGTAGCGCCGCCGGTCGGGGTCCACGACCTCGCCACGCTCATCGAGCGTATCGGGATACGCGGCGCCGTTCTCGGTCACGTAGATCGCGCCCGGCTTGTACGTCGCGTCTACCATGACGAGCAGGTCGCGCAGGCCCTGGGGATAGACCTCCCAGTCCATCACCGTCAGCGGACCACCCGGCTTCACGACCACCGGCAGCGGCATCGAGCCAGCGCCAGCGCGAATGATCATCCGTGTGTAGTAGTTCAGACCCAGGAAATCAGTTGGCGTGGCGATGGTCTCCATATCGCCCGGCAGAATGGCATCCGGCGAGCCGCCAAGCATCTGGAGAATCATCATGAGCTCGTCGGGATAGGTCTTGTGGTAGAGCGCCTCCAGGAATAAGCCCTGCCAGACGCCCTCGAAAAGCCGCGCCGCCACCACATCGTCCTCGCGGTCGGAGGCGGGCTCGGTCACGCCCATATTGAGCGTGATCCCAACGTTCACGGGGCGCGGACTCTCGGCGCGGATGGCCTGTGTCGCCAGCCCGTGCGAGACGAGCAGATGATGGCTTACCGGCAGGATGAGCGCGGGCTCCCGCTTTCCAGGCGCATGCTCGCCAGTAACGTGGCCCAGTACGGTCGTCACCCCCGGCTCGTTGTGCGTCACCCAGTGGGTGACGCGGTCGCCCAACCGGCGCGCGACGATAGCGGCCAAATCGCTGAACGCCTTGGCGGTGTCGCGGCTGGCCCAGCCGCCTTTGTCCTGCAGCGCCTGCGGCAGATCCCAGTGGTAGAGCGTCAGAAATGGCTCGATGCCCCTGGCAAGCATGCCATCCACCAGCCGCGAATAGAAGTCCAGCCCGGCCTCGTTGACGCGGCCATAGCCATCAGGCAGAATACGCGGCCACGCGATCGAGAAGCGGTAGGCGTTGAGGTTGAGCCGCGCCATCAGGTCGAGGTCTTCCGGCCAGCGGTGGTAGTGGTCGGCGGCCACATCACCCGTCTCGCCGCGCTCGATGGTCCCCGGCGTATGGACGAAACGGTCCCAGATGGACTCACCTTTGCCGTCCGCTTCCGGCGCGCCCTCGATCTGGTACGATGACGTGGCCGTTCCCCACAAGAATCCCTCAGGAAAGCCACTGGCCGCGTTCCCATGCTCACGCGTCATCGCCTCACGCCTCCCTCACCTCAAGCGTATCGCCACGCGGCGCCAATCGCGCCCGCGCTTCAGCCTATCACAGCGGGCGACAGCGGGCGCGCGGCGCTCACAACGCGGGCACGCCCTGTCAGACACGCTTGGCGCGGTCACGTCCGCGCACGAGCGATGTGGCGACGCCAATCAGCGCCACCGCCGCGCAGACCAGGAACGCGGCGCGCAGGGCGCTGACGAACGTCGCCTGGAGCGCGATGATCTCGGGCAGTACCGTGCGGATACCGACTTGTGGAATCTGCGCGCGCAGCGCCACCAGCTGCGCGCCCGCCGCCGCGCCGCCCAGGCTGGCGAAGACAGCCCCCGCTAACGCGACACTCATGCTCTGGCCCACGACGCGCCCGGTAGCCAGGAACCCGGAGGCCACGCCCTGGCGCTCACGCGGCGCGGACCCCATCAGCGCGCTGTTGTTTGGCGCCTGGAAGAGCGCCTGACCAAAACCCGTCACGACCAGACGCCAGACGATATCACCGGGCGAGCTAGTGGCGTTGAGCTGACTGAGCAGCGCCAGCCCGGCGCAGGCGATAGCCAGCCCGATCGCCGCCAGCCAGCGCGTGCCGATGCGGTCAGCCAGCCGCCCGCTGAACGGGGCGACGACGGCGATGGTCAGCGGCAGTGGCGTGAGCAGCAGGCCCGCTTCGAGCACCGAAAATCCCCGCAGTTGCTCAAGGTAGAAGGGCATCATGAAGCTGACCGCGAAGAGCGCCAGGAAGCTCAGGATCAGGCTGATATTGGCGGAGGCGAAGACGCGGTCACGCAGCATGCCTAACGGAATGATCGGACTGGCGACGACGCGCTCGATCAGGACCAGCGCGATCAGCGCGACCACACCCACGGTGAGCGTCACGATCAGCGGCGTTGACGTCCAGCCCCATTCCTGACCGAACGAGAAACCCAGCGTCATCGCCCCCAGCCCGACCGTCAGCGCGGCGGCCCCCGCCGGATCGAAGCGCCCCGGCGCGCGCGGCGATGAGTCACGCAGCCAGCGCAGCGTCGCCAGAAACCCGGCGATTCCCAGCGGCACATTGACATAGAATATCCAGCGCCAGGACAGCGACTCAGTGATGACGCCGCCGATCGCTGGCCCGGCGCTGATGCCGAGCGCCACGACCAGCGAATTGAGACCCAGCACGCGCCCGCGCTCGGTGGGCGGGAAGGCGCCCGTCAGCATCGCCGCGCTTACCGCGAAGAGCAGCGCGCCGCCCACGGCCTGGAACGCGCGCGCGGCGATCAGGAACCCCAGCGATGGAGCGGCGCCGCAGAGCGCCGAGCCGAGAGTGAAAATCGCCAGCCCGGCGGCCCAGGCTGGCTTGCGGCCCGTCATGTCAGTCAGCCGGCCAATGGTCAGCAGCGTGGCGGCGATCACGACCAGATAGACAATCACCACCCACTCGACCGCGCCGCTCAGCGGGACGCCAAAATACGCCGCGATGGCGGGCAGGCTGATGTTCACAATCGAAGAATCCAGCGTGGACATGAACACACCCACCGCGACAATCGCGAACACCGTCCACTTATAGCCGGGCTTGTTATAGCCGGGCTTGGCGGCTTGGACAGGGTCACGCTGGGTATACGATGAGGTCATGTCGTCGTGGCTCCTCAATAGGCGTCCAGGCCCGCTGAACGGGATACGTGAGAGGCGGACAGCGTAACAGTCTCAACGCCGCTATTCTATACCCCGTGGCAGCGCGAATGGTACTGTTGCGTCACACGATAGCTCGTCACGAAAACCCCATGCTATACTGGCCTCCAGGCGCATAGGGCGCCGCGCGACCCCAGATTCCAGGGGACGTGATGAGGGAGGCGTGAGCGATGCCCAGCCAGCGAAACAGACGCGACGCATGGGAAGACCAGGCTGGAGACGCCGCCGACTACGGCGACTACGATGGCGCGGATGAAAGCGCCTACGATGACGAAGGTCAGTACGGCGACAGCTACCAGTATGATGAAGGCGACGAGCGCGGGCTGATCTTGCAGACGGAGCAATCGCTCGTCGGGGTCTCGTCCACAGTGACGCAGCACGGCGCGCCGTTGCTCTCCTACACCCGCACGATGAGCCGCTTCTACACCAACCGCCGCCAGCGTCTCAGCCTGGGGCGTTACGCCTGCGAGGTCTGTGGGGAGCGTATCCGCCTCTGGGCGTGGGAGACCCCCAACGGCAACCGCACGCATGACGGCTGCTACGAGCGCCTGGCCTGGACCTGGACGAACCTGTACGCCCAGCAGCAGCGCATGGCCGCTGAAGGGCGCCTGGAATAAGCCCAGGGCTCGCCGCCGGGCGGTGTCACGATCATCTGGCCCGCGTTGAGCGCGTCCACTGATGGACACGCCCGTGACGCGGGCTTCGTCGCGCCACGCTTTGCCGATCAGGCGCCGCGTGATACAATAGCGTGGATTCTCGCGAGTCCAGACGCGCTCTGCTGTCCCCTCCCAACATTTTTATGCTGTTCCGCCGCTCGCATATGAGGCCAAGGCATGTTCAAGAAAGTGCTCATCGCCAATCGCGGCGAGATTGCCCTGCGCGTGATTCGCGCGTGCCGCGAGCTGGGTATCAAGACCGTCCTCGCCTACTCCGACGCCGATCGCGACTCGTTGCCGGCGCGCATGGCGGATGAGCGCATCTGCATCGGTCCCGGCCCCAGCAGCAAGAGCTACCTACATATCCCCAACATCATCAGCGCGGCGCTGCTGACGGGCTGCGAGGCCATTCATCCCGGCTATGGCTTCCTCTCGGAAAACCCTAGCTTCGCCGAGATTTGCGCCGATGTGGGCGTGGTCTTCATCGGCCCGCCCCCGCAGGCGATGGTGCGCATGGGCGACAAGGTGCAGGCGCGCATCGCGATGGAGCACGCGGGCCTGCCGCTGCTGCCCGGCACCGATGTGCTGCGGACTGTCGGCGAGGGCGAAGAGGCCGCCGAGCGCATTGGCTTCCCGCTGATGCTGAAGGCGGCGGCGGGCGGCGGCGGGCGCGGTATCCGGCTGGTCCAGCGGGCCGCGGAGTTCACCAGCGTCTTTACGACGGCGCAGAGCGAAGTGCGCGAGGCCTTCCACGATGACGGCCTGTACGTCGAGAAATATCTGGGCCGCGCCAAGCACATCGAAGTCCAGATATTCTGTGACAACCACGGGAACGGGGTCTATCTCGGCGAGCGCAACTGCTCGACCCAACGGCGACACCAGAAGCTCGTGGAAGAGTCCCCCAGCCCTGGCCTGCCCGAGTCGCTACGGCGCGAGATGGGCGAGCGCTCGATCAAGGCGGCGCTGGCTATCGGCTATCGTGGCGCGGGCACGATGGAGTACCTGGTAGACGAAGATAACAACTTCTACTTCATGGAGATGAACACCCGGCTCCAGGTCGAGCATCCGGTGACTGAGTGGGTTACAGGCGTGGATCTCGTGCGCGAGCAGTTGCGCGTTGCGGCGGATCTTCCGCTCAGCGTGCGCCAGGAAGACATCGTCCACAATGGCCACGCCATCGAGTTCCGCATCACCGCTGAGGACCCCGCGCTGGACTTCCGCCCGCAGACCGGCGTGATCGAGGAGTACCTGGCGCCTGGCGGCATCGGCGTGCGCGTGGACTCGCATCTCTATCAGGGCTACGAAGTGCCGCCGCACTACGATTCGCTGCTCTCCAAGCTGATCGTCTGGGCGCCCACACGCGAGGAAGCGATAGCTCGCGGCAGGCGCGCGCTGGGCGAGTATGTCATCGAGGGCGTGCCAACCACGATCCCCTTCCACCTTAAGCTACTGGACAACGAGACATTCCAGCAGGGTGGAATCTACACCAATTTCCTTACGGAGCATAGCGAGCGGCTCGCGCTGAAGCGCTAGCGAGCGGGCGTGCTCCAGGCGCGCTCCGCCAGATGAGGCTGTGAAAGGGACTGTATGAGCAGGCGTGTCGTTGTGACCGGCATCGGACTAGTCAGCGCGGTGGGAAATGATACCGCCACGGTCTGGCGGTCGCTTTGTGAGGGACGCTCCGGCGTCGCCGCGATCACGAGCTTCGACACGTCGCGGTTCGACACGAAGTTCGCGGCGGAGGTGCGCGACTTCGACGCCACCCAGTACATGGACCGGAAAGAAGTGCGCCGCAACGACGTCTTCGTCCATTACGCGATGGGAGCGGCGAAGCAGGCGCTGGACGATTCGGGTTTCTCGCTCAACGACGAGACCGCCGATGATGTCGGCGTCATCATCGGTTCCGGCGTCGGCGGCCTGCGCACCTGCCACGATCAGTTCCGCGTCCTCTTCGAGAAGGGGCCAGACCGCGTCAGCCCGTTCTTCATCACGATGTTCATCACCGACATCGCCGCCGGGTTCGTCTCGCTGACGCTCGGCGCGCGCGGCCCCAACTTCGCCACCGTCTCCGCCTGCGCCACCGGCGCCAGCGCGATCGGCGAGGCGAGCGAGATGATCCGCCGGGGTGACGCGATCGCGATGCTGGCGGGCGGAGCGGAGGCCGGTATCACGCCAATGGGGCTGGCCTCGTTCGGCAACATGCGCGCGCTCTCGCGCCGCAACGATGATCCCGCCAGCGCCAGCCGCCCGTTCGATAAGGAGCGCGACGGCTTCGTGATGGGCGATGGCGCGGGCGTGCTGCTGCTCGAAGACGAGGAACACGCCCGCGCGCGCGGCGCCCGCGTCTACGCCGAGCTCGCCAGCTACGCCGGTACCTCCGACGCGCACCACATCACCGAGCCTGCGCCCATGGGCGAGGGACTGGCGCGCGCCATCCGCCGCACACTCCAGAAAGGTGAGATCAACCCAGAGGACGTGCAATACATCAACGCGCACGGCACCGGCACGATGCTCAACGATCTGCACGAGACCCAGGCGATCAAGTCGGTCTTCGGCGCGCACGCCCCGCAGCTCGCGGTCAGCTCGACGAAGTCCATGATTGGGCATACGCTGGGCGCGGCGGGCGGCATCGAGGCTGGCGTGACAGCGCTTTCGCTCTACCACGGCATCATCACCCCAACGATCAACTACACGACGCCCGACCCCGACTGCGATCTGGACTACACACCCAATCAGGCGCGCGAGCTGCGGGCCCAGGTAGCGCTCTCGAACTCGATGGGCTTTGGGGGACACAATGCGGTTCTGGCGTTCCGCCGGTATGCCTAAGCGACGCGGCGCGACAGAGGCGCCACCCGCGATCACGACGGACGGCGACAGGAGGAGGCGACCTACGGAACGGCATACGCTGGTGAGCAGGGTCAAGGCCCTGGCTGAGGCGCTGGAAGGCAGCGACGTCAGCGAACTCGACCTGACAGAGGATGGCCTGCGTATCCTGATCAAACGACAGGTCGAGCCGCTCATGGCGGTGGCGCCCGCGCATCCCGCGCGTCATGCGCGTAGCGCGACCCACCGGCGGGCCGCCGCGCGCGCGGATGGCGCGATCGCCCCTGAGCCGCGACACGAGCCAGGCATCGCCATCGTCTCGCCACTCTCGGGCGTCTATTACAACGCGCCGTCGCCTAGCTCCGCGCCGTTCGTCTCCGTAGGCGACCCAGTACAGGCGGGCCAGGTCGTCTGCATCGTCGAGGCGATGAAGGTCTTCAACGAGATTCGGTCCGAGGTCAGCGGCTCCGTCGTCGCTCTGGTACCCACAAATGGCCAGCTCGTGCAGAAGGGCGAAGCGCTGATCCGTGTCCAGGCGTCTTGATCCGCTCGCCCCGCAAGCCGCGCGCGATCCGGCGCGATCGGGTAGAGCGGCCAATCGAATCTTCGCCCGCCAGATGAGCGCCCGACGGATCGCCTGGGCGCTCGTCTGGCTGATGGTCGCCGTCTTCATCGCGCTCGTCGGCTATCATGCCCTCTATCGCCACTGGGAATACCACACCGACGCCTTCGACCTGGGCAACATGGACCAGGCGGTATGGAACACGCTCCACGGCCATCCATTCCGGTTCACCAATCGTGGGAACGACGACTTCGGCCCGCCCACACGGCTGAGCATCCACGTCGAGCCAATTATCCTGCCGCTGGCGCTGCTCTACCTTATTCACTCCGGGCCGGAGACGCTGCTGGTCACGCAGACGGTAGCGCTGGCGCTCGGCGCTATCCCGCTGTTCGCGCTGAGCCTGCGGCGGCTGCCCGAGGCGCCATTTGTCGGCGTGGCGCTGGCCTTCGCTTACCTCATCTCCCCGTTGCTGCTTGGCGTCGCGCTATGGGACTTCCACCCCGTCGCGCTGGCGACGCCGCTGCTGATCGCCGTTGTGCTCGCGCTCGACGCGCGTCGCTACGGCTGGTTCCTGGTCGCCGCGATCCTCGCCATGTCCACCAAAGAAGACATCGGGTTATCGGTGGCGATTCTGGCCCTGCTGCTGGCCATCGCGCGCCCAGAGCGGCGGCGCTTCGGGCTGCTGGTCGCGGCGGGCGCGCTGGTGTGGGTCGCGATCTGCTTCAAGCTGATTCTGCCGCACTACAATGTGGGCGTACCCGGCGGCAACAACTACTGGTATCGTTACGCCTGGCTGGGCGCCACGCCCGCGCAGGCGATCATCAACATCTTCACCAAGCCCTGGATTCTGCTAGGTTACCTGTTCGCGCCCGGAAGGCTCGGCTACCTCGCGATCATGCTGCGGAGCGCCGGGGGGTTGGGCCTGCTGGCGCCGGTGGCGCTGCTAGCGGCGGCGCCCGACCTGGCGGTCAATCTACTTAGCACGCATTCTGAGCAATACAGCGGCTTCTTCCAGTACAACGCCGCGATCATTCCCTTCCTGATGACGGCGGCGGTATACGGCGCGGCGGGGCTGGTTCACGCCCGCATGCGGCGCGAGGCGGCGGGCCACCCGGCGAGCGTCCGCGTGTCGCTCGGCGCGCTACGGGCGGCGCTGACGCGCGGCTGGCATGGCGGGATCAAGCGGCTCGGGACGGCGGCGATAGAGACGGGCGCAGCCATTCGCGACACATGGAACGCCGCTCTGGAGCGAGTCCCCATCCCGGCGCGCTGGCTACCAGCGGCGCTGATCGTCTGGGTGGTTGGCTTCAGCCTATGGAACATCTCCACGGTCGGACGCATCCCACCATTCTGGGCGGCGGGAAATCCGCCCTCGCCATCGCTCGCCGCGAAGATACAGCGTGTTGACGCGCTGCTGGCCCGCATCCCGGCTGACGCATCCGTCTGCGCGACCGATACGCTCGATCCGCACGTCAGTGACCGCTACACCCTTTATCTCGCGCCGGATCCGCAATGCTATCAGGCCAGTTATGTCGCGATGGATCTGCCAGACACGGTAGGCGATGTAAGGCCAGCCGCCGCCGCGATGCTCCAGCGGATGGAGTCGTCGGGCCAGTACGCAGTGGTCGGGAGGGTTGATGCGGTGATCCTGCTGCGCCGAACTGGCGCGCCACTCACGCCATGACTGCTGGCGGGGCCAGCGTGCCGGGAGTATACTCAGGGTGAGCGCGCGAGCGCCATCGCCATCATCCGCTGGCGCCACCCGCTGATCGTCCAGCCACGTTGTTCAGGAGCTACCCAGAATGGCCAACCCTAAGACCGGGCAGAGCGCGTCGGGCCGCTCATCGCAGCCCTCCGGTTCATCATCCGCCAACGCCAGCCCGTCGTGGGGCACGCGCATCGCCAACGCCTTTCGTCCCAACTTCGGCAAAGACGGCCCCGTGAAGGGCGGCGGTTCGCGAATCACGCGCCTGATCGTGGGAACGTTGATCTTCGTGCTGGTCGGGCAACTGCTCGTCACGGGCATGACCGTACTCGATAGCGTCTACCATCTGGGGTTGCAGCAGCCGGTCTTCAAGGGCGCCAGCTGGCTCACCTGGTTCTTCCTGATCTACTTCGTGCTGCTGATCGGCCTATGGTTCGGACTGAACTATTTCGGCTTCTTCCCCCGGCCTGAACCGCTTCCCTCCAGCAGGACATCCTCCAACAGAACTTCCTCCAACTCCTCGTCAGGAGACAAGAAAGGCGCCGTCCAAATTCCCGGTATCGGGGGACCACGCGCCCGCCCGCGTCGCGCCGAGGTCGCGCCTCCCGCCGCCAGCGGGCGCAAGGGCGCGGCGCCGACAACCAAAGTCGCCGCCAAGCCCAGCGCGACCGCCACGACACAGACCGGGGCCTCCGGCGATTACGACCAGTCCTACGAGCGGATCAAGGCCGCGCAGCGGCAAAAGCGGCGGCGCGAGATGCGCTAGCGCGCTATCTCCCTGGCACAAAGACCAAAGAGAAGGAAGATATGATCGAGAAGCTGCGCATTGGCGCGTCGGTCTACACCAGCGACGGCGAGCGCGCCGGCTCACTGGAGCGCATCGTGCTGTCCGGCGAGCAGGCTGGGGAGGGCGGCGAACGCCGGGTGGCCAGTCTCGTGGTGGATCCAGGCTTTCACGACCTGGGTGACCTGCTCAGCCCAGGATCGGTCGAGAAGCCACGCGCCCGCACGGTCCCCATCGAACTGGCAGTCAGCATCGAGGAGGACGGCGTGCGCCTCTCGTGTGACGCGGCGGCGTTCGAGGCGCTGCCGCTGTTCGAGCGGAAGGAATATGTCGCCTCGCCGGTTGAGCCGGATGGGCGGCGCTTCCGCTGGGGCGATATCATCAATTACGCCGCAGCGGCCTTTGGTCTGGGCGCCGCGCCGTATATGCCTGATACGGACGCTACGGCGTTCAATGAGGCGGCTGGCTCCGCCGAGCTCCCGGCCCGCGCGCCCGTCTGGCGCTTGAAGCCGCATGAAGAGATCGGCCAGATCGAGCGCACGCTGGTGGATTCAGAAACCGATCGCGTGACGGGCTTCGTGCTGCGGCGCGAGCGCATGGACGAAGCGCTGGTGATGCTGCCTGTCGAGGCGATCGCCTCGATCGAGGACGGTGTCGCGCACGTCACCATGACCGACGACGAGCTCGATCAGCTGGAGCCATACGCGGAATAAGCGGACGGGTGGCGCCTTATCCGGCGCCACCCGTCGCCTTCTCGCCTACATAATCGTTATACCGTGGGAATGGAGGCTGCGGCATGACGAGACGACGAGACGCGCGACTCACCCGGCGAGAGTTCATCGCGGCGGCGACCGCGACTGTTGTGGTCGCTGGCTGCGCGCCGTTCAGCGGCCAAACAACCACGGCAGCGCGGCGCTCAGCGACCTTTGCGACCACGAAGCCAATCATCATCGGCGGCGACGCGACCATCCCCGCTAGTTTGCTGGAGGGTATCGCCAGCGCGGTCTCCGGCCACGGCGGCGTCAGCGTCGCCTACGTCGTCTCGTCCCCTATACCTCCTCCAGACCTGTTCATCACCTTCGGCGCGGCTCCAAAGAGTTACAAGACCGGCGCCACCGTCGCTTCGACCAATTGGGCGCTGGTATCTCACCCGCGTGTCCCGGTGGAATCGGTGACACACGCCCAGGCGCAGGCCCTGTTGAGCGGCGCCATCAGCAACTGGAGCGCGGTAGGCGCTCCCTACAGTGTGCCCGTCAAACGCTTCTCGCTGGCGGGCCTGCCTGCCCCAGCTGGCGTCTCCGCTACATCCGGCGTCACGAGCGTTGCATCGCTCAGCGCCTTGCTCGACTCCCTGCGCGCCACCCCCGGCGCGGTGGCCGCGCTGCCCACCGAGGCGGTGGACTGGTCGGTTCACCATCTGGGCGTGGATGACTTCTTCCCCACACAGGGGCGCGGCTCTGGCGCTGGGCTAGGAACGCTGCCGCTGCGGCTATATATCTCAGATGAACTGGCAAAGCAGGGCGCGGACATCGCGAAGATCGGAGCCAACGCCAGCGCGGCGCTGGCCGCCAGCCAGACGACGCTCGATCTGGTGGCCGTCGGCGACATCATGCTTGGTCGCGGCGTGCTCAACCAGATGACGGCGCGCAACGACTACCGCTTCCCCTACCGCGCGATCCACGACGAGCTGAGCGCGGGCGATGTGCGCGTGGCGAATCTGGAATGCATGGTGACGGACCTCGTCCAGCCGCCATCCGATCCCTACACCTTCACCTTTATCTGCCCATCAAAGGGCATGGACGGCCTGACCTACGCCGGATTCGACATCGTCACGCTGGCGAACAACCACGCTAACGGCGCGGGGCAGGCGGTCTTCAACGACATGCGGAACCTGCTCACGAAGCACGGAGTCCTGAACTGCGGCGGCGGCGACAACCTGGCGCAAGCCACCGCGCCCGCCATCGCGACGGCCAAGGGCGTGCGCGTCGCGATCCTCGGCTACGACAACATCATGCCGCAGGGGCCATTCGCCACTGAGGGAAGTTGGGGCCTGGCGCCGATCGATGTCTCGCGCCTGCCCGCAGACTTCGCGGCGGCGCGCCAGAAGGCCGACCTGGTCATCCCCTACTTCCACTGGGGCATCGAGTACACCGAAGACCCGACCACCTACCAGCAGAACGTCGCGCGCGCGGCGATTGACGCCGGCGCCGATATGGTGCTGGGCAATCACCCCCACTGGACGCAGGGCATCGAGCGCTACAAGGGCAAGCTCATCATCTACTCGATGGGCAACTTCGTCTTCGATCAGGACTGGTCCGAGGCGACGATGGAGGGCATGCTGCTGCACCTCTACTGGCGCGGCGGCACGCTGGCCAGCGTGCGCTACGTCCCGACAAAGGACGTCAGCCGCTGCCAGCCTAAGGTGATGACGCCAGCGGAAGCGGTCGGCGTCTTCAACCGCATGTGGGGTGGCACGGATCTGCTCGCCAGTGGCCGCTACGGGCCGTAGCCACCTGGCGGCTACGAAGCCCGCCTGCGCGGGCTGGGACGCGGGCGCCAACCGGAATAACCGGACAATTCACAGGCCTTGAGCTGCGAGGAGTGACGCCGGTGCTGGAATACCATCCCGTCACGCTGGAGCGCCGCGCCGACCTGGCCCGCTTCTCCGAGGCGCATGGTAAGTTCCGCTACTGCTCCTGCATGCGCTGGCGATTGACCAGCGCAGAGTACAAGGCGTCCACGAAGGAAAGCCGCGTCGCCACGCTGGATGGTCTCGTCGCGGAGGATACGCCCGTCGGCGTCCTGGCATATCGCGATGGCGAGCCCGTGGGCTGGGTCGCTGTCGCTCCGCGCGTGGCGCTCGGCGCGCTGGAGCGATTCAAGGCGCTGGCACGGGTGGACACCCACCCCGTCTGGTCAGTGACCTGCTTCTTCATTGACAGGCGCGTCCGGAGGCAGGGCGTCACGCTCGGCCTGCTCAACGCCGCCGTTGCCTACGCCCGCTCCCAAGGCGCGGCGATCATCGAGGGTTACCCCGTCGAGCCAGGAGCAGGTCTTTATACCTACATGGGCACGATCGCGACCTTCCACGCGGCGGGCTTTGTGAATGTCACGCCCCCAGGCCGCGAGCGGCAAGTATGGCGCTATATCTTTCCCATCGAACGAGACCACGCCGGAGACGGACGCGCGGGCGAGTGAATCCGCGGCTACGGGCGTCCCGCCGCGAAGCCCGCAGGCGCGGGCTGGAGTGTGGTACTTTGACGCCACCGGACGCTCGCTGTATCGTGAGCGTGGTACTGTGCTTGCTGTCTGCGCCTCAAGACAGGATGCGTCTCTTGGTCAAGTCCACCAATATTATGCTGCTCGCGATCGTCATCATGCTTTTCGCGATTGTGTTCCATCTCATCACATCTGGCCTGGACGATCTCACATTACTCATCGCCATCATCGGCGTCCTTGTCGGCTTGCGCGGCGTATTCTGGAATGAGAAGCCCACCAGTTCAGCGCAATCCCAAGAGACAAGCAGCGCGAGGTAGTCCCAATTCCGCTCGGCTACTCCGCCTTCCGCCGCAGCAGCGCCTCGTTGAGCGAGCCGGTGCGATAGCCCGCCAGGTCCAGCGTCACGTAGAGGTAGCCCGCCTCGCGCACGGCGGCGACGATTGCGTCGCGTGTATCCGCATCCAGCAGGCGGGCGAACTCGTCGCCGCCAACCTCGATGCGCGCGATCGTGTCGTGGCTGCGCACCCGCACCTGGCGGAAGCCCAGCTTACGCAACGCGCGCTCAGCCTTGCCAATCCGCCGCAACTCCTCGACCGTGACGCGCGCGCCATAGGGGATGCGCGACGAGTAACAGGCCATCGCGGGCTTGTCCCAGACCGGCACGCCGAGGTGGTGGGCCAGCGCGCGGATGTCCTCCTTGCCCATGCCCACGTCATCCAGCGGCGCGGCCACCTGGCGCTCACGCGCGGCGCGCTGGCCGGGGCGCCAGTCGCCGCGATCGTCGCGGTTCATGCCGTAGGCGATATGCGCCAGGCCCAGCTCGCGCGCCAGCGGCTCCAGTTGGTCAAAGAGCTCGGTCTTGCAGAAGTAGCAGCGCTCGGCGGTGTTGGCGGCATAGCGCGGGTCATCCAGCTCATGCGTCTCCACCTGGACCAGCCGCGCGCCAATCGTCCCCGCAACCTCAACCGCCTGCCGCGTCTCCTCCTCGTCGTAGGCCTCCGACGACGCCAGCGCGCCCACCGCCCGCTCGCCCAGCTCGTCCGTGGCGACCTTCAGCAGCAGCGCGCTATCCACCCCGCCAGAGTATGCGACCAGCACGGAGCCCAGCGCCCGCACCGACTCGCGCAGTCGCTGATACTTCTCCGCCAGTTCCACGCCAAGCGCATCGCCCGCGCCAATGACCTCGCCCGACTTCGCCATGCCGCCCTCGCTCCTCGCCAGTAGCATGCCTGTCGCATACGCCATGCCGCCCGCGCCTGCCATGCCCTCCTATTCTTGAGCGTTCTATGCCATGCGCGCCACCGGACGCGCTGGTTGGATCAGCGAGCAACGGCGCTCCAGCGCTCGCGATAGGATCGCGACACTGGCCACGATCAGCGCCTGCCCTGGACCATAGGTGAGCCAGATGACGTCCCCAATGAGGGGAAACGTCCGTTTGGCGAAGAGCTGACTCGCCAGAATCAGGTCACTCACCAGAAAGAGGATCGCTCCAAGAGCAGCAGGGATCAGGGCTGGGGCCTGAAGCGCGACTCCTGTAAAGAGTCCCGCGACACTGGCCAGCAACAACGCATACGGAAGCGCCGCCCAGTGCAATCCAGTGGGGCGCTGGCCGCGCATGACCAGGACATACCACCCAACCAAGCCGATCAGCAACCACAGCGCGAGCATGCCCCAGCGCGACGCCTGCGCGTTCAGCTGATACTGGTCAGCGAGCCCTAACACCGCAAGCAAGTATGCGACATGTCCAAGGCCGAAGGCGGCGATACCACCCAGGACAGGCTGTGGGATGGCGATGACTTCCGCCAGGAAGAGGTCTCCCAGAAATCCCAGCGACATTCCCACCGCGATGAGAAGCGCATAGCTCCCCAGTGGAGACTGGCGTGTGAAGGCGTACTCCAGCCAGGCGATCACCACCAGCGTCGCGGAAGAGGCCATGCGCGTCCATGTGGGCATGCGTCTGAGGCCGTCAGGAGTGGGTCGCCCCCAGATGAAGCCGCCGAAGAGCAACACGGCCCACACAGCGAAGAGCGTCAGCAGCGCAGACTCTTGCCACGAATACACAAAGGAAGCCATGAGCGCGTCCTGTCTATGTAGATGGCTTTATGCGCTAAACCGTGCTAACGGGAATTCGGGCTGTAGGCGTGTTCAGCAATATACCTCACCAGCGACTTGTGGCAGGCGGCGATCCGCTCCGAGTCGCGCCGCTCGATCGCACGGGCGAGCTCGGCGACTTCATCGCGCCCCGTGTAAAAGAGCCGTCGCAACTCAAAGGCTTCATCATGCGGCAGCGTGTAGTGCTGGTACACGGCGGCGACGAAATCAGTTCCGTAATGCTCAAAGGCTTTGAAGTCATTGGCTGGGTCAGAGATTCGCGGCCAGTAGTCCAGGACGCCCGTGAGCCTCGCGCTTTGCGGGTCAACGAGAATATGGTAAGTCCACATGTCAGCATGAGTGACGCGAACAGGAAATGGCTGGGCTTTGACGTGCGCGATGTAGTCGCCAAACAAGCGCTCTACCCATCGCTGCTCCTGAGGAGTGAGGTAGGGAAACACCATGTGACGATAGTAGGGATAGGCGGATGGGTTCTCATCCATATACGCGCCAAACATCGCCGGGTCAAGCTCGTCTACGCCTAACGCGCGAGCGGTATCGAGCGAAAAGGAGTGCAGCGCGCTGAGAAACGCGCCAAGCTCGCTCGCAATGCCAAGTCGTCGCTCTGGGGAAAATACGCTCGCCACAGCAGGCTCGAACGGGACACCGGGCAGGTAGGTATTGACTTCGTAGTCACTCTCAGTGCGTTCATCGCGCTCAATAGTTATCAATGGAACCGGTACAGGCGAGAGCCGGGCAAACGCATCGAGAAAATTCTTCCTCGTCGGGTTGATGCGTCTCGGGATGCGTGGGAAGCGAAAGGTGACCTGCCGTCGGACAAAGTAGACGATATGATCGTAACCAGCGGTGTTCATTTCGATGTCGTCAGCGGTGACGCCTGGAATGTGCGCCGCAATCACACGGTAGTGGTCAGGCGGAATAGGTGACGACACAGGTTTTCTCGCTTGTCCAGCAATACAGCAGCAATCAGAGAATAGTCAAACCAGCGCATGACAAACCAGGAGGCGCTCCCGATAGATAACGCGGATGGCGCGCCCCCGCGCCGGAAGACGCGCCACCCGTGTTTGTGATACCGAAATCGCGGAGAGCCTAATTCCGCAGCGGCTTGCCCGTCTTGAGCATGTGGTCCATGCGGGCCTGGGTGCCAGGCGTGCCACAAAGGCTCAGGAACGCCTCACGCTCCAGGTCGAGCATGTCCTGCTCGGTGAGTGTGTCGAGCGGCGAGTGGTCGCCGCCCGTCAGCACCCAGGCGAGCTTGCCCGCCACCACCGCGTCGTGCTCGGTCGCCTTGCCCTGGAGACGCAGATTATCCACCTGCTGCTCCAGCACCAGCCGCGCGCCCGCGCCGGCCGGGCGGAACATCGGCGCCTCCGGGACCTTCCACTCGCCGCGCGCCTGCGACTCCGCCAGCGCGATGGCATCGGCCTTGGCGTCCTCCAGCAGTCGCTCGCGGTCGAGTGTCACGGCGTCGGTCTTCTTGAGGAAGCCGTACTGCCGCGCGTCTTCCGCGCTGGTAGCGACGGTCGCGACGGCGATGATCTCGAAGGCGTGGCGCGCGGGGGCGAACGGGCCGCCCTCGTGCGTCACCTTCTGGGACAGCGTCTGCCAGCGAGCGAGCATCTCTTTGCAGCCGCCGCCCGCCGGCACGAGGCCGACACCGACCTCGACCAGCCCCAGATACGTCTCCGCCGCCGCGCGCACATGCTGGCCGTGTAGCACGATCTCGCAGCCGCCGCCCAGCACGCGTCCCGCTGGCGCCACGACGACCGGGACGGCGCTGTACTTCAGCGCCATGTTCGCCGCGTGCAGATTGCGAATCGCGCGCTCGATTAGCGGGAACTGGCGCATGCGCGCGGCCATCAGCACCTGCGCCAGATTCGCGCCAACGCTGAAGTCCGGCGCGTCGTTGCCGACGACGATCGCGCGCCAGTTGGTCTTCGCCTCTTCGACGGCGGCGGTGAGCATCCCGGCGATGTCGTCGTCCAGCGAGTTCATCTTGGTATGGAACTCGACGCCCAGCACGCCGTCACCCATGTCAATCAGCGACGCGCCGCGGTTCTCGCGCACGATCTTCGCGCCCGACATGCGCAGATACGTCATGCTCATGCGCTTGGCGCTGGCGGGCAACGACTGGTAGCTGTGGGTGTTCCAGTCCCAGAACTGGCCATCGTGGTAGAAGCTGCCCACGCCGTTGTTCGCCACTTCGCGCACCAGCGGCGGGATCATGCGTCCCTCAGCCTCCATGCGCGCCACGAGCTTGCCAACGCCGAGCAGGTCCCAGGTCTGGAATGGTCCGGCATCCCAGTTGAAGCCCCAGCGCATGGCGTTATCAATGTTCACCACGTCGTCCGCGATTTCCGGGGCGACGGCGGCGGTGTAGAGCAGCGTGTCGGCGGTCACGTCCCAGGCAAGCTGGGCCGCGCGGTCGCTGGCGTTGAGGATGCTGCGCACGCGCTCGGCGGCGTCGGGATTGCCCTTGACGCTATCGAGCGACGAGAAGTGGACTGAGTCCTGCGCTCGGTACTCCATCGTCGCCGGGTCCAGCACGAGGATCTCGGATTTGCCAGCCTCGCCTTTGACGCGCTTGTAGAAGCCCTGACCAGTCTTATCGCCCAGCCACTTGCGCGCCACCATCTCGCGGATGAACGCCGGCGCTGGAACACGTCGCGCTGCGGGTCGTCGGGCAGGTTCTCGTAGAGGCTGTCGGCGACGTGCAGCAGCGTATCCACGCCCGCCAGGTCGCCAGTGCGGAAGACGGCGGACTTCGGGCGGCCCAACGCCTGGCCGAAGATCGCGTCCACTTCCTCGATCTTGTAGCCCTTGTCCAGCATGCGCCGAACGGCGATAGCGAAGCCGTAGTTGCCGATGCGGTTGCCGATGAAGCTGGGGCGGTCCTTGCAATAGACGACGCCCTTGCCCAGCCGTGCCGAGCAGAACTCGCCCATGAACGCCATTAGGGCCGGGTCGGTCTCCGGTCCCGCGACGACCTCCAGCAGCTTCATGAAGCGCACGGGGTTGAAGAAGTGGGTAATCAGGAAGTGGCGGCGGAACTCCTCGCCGCGCCCCTCCAGCAGCATCGTCGCGGGCAGTCCTGACGTATTGGAGCTTACGATCGTCCCCGGCTTGCGCACTTTTTCGATGCGCGCGAAGAGGTCGCGCTTGGCGCCAATCTCCTCGACAATCGCCTCGACGATCCAGTCCACGCCCGCCAGCTTGTCCAGGTCATCCTCGGTGTTGCCGGGCGTCACCAGTTGCGCAGCGCGCGCCGAGAAGAACGCCGAAGCGGGCCGCGCCTTGAGCGCGCGCTCGATGCCGCCAAGCGCGAATTTGTTGCGGACAGCGGGGTCGGCGCTGCCCTGCGCGTCGGGCGGCACGATGTCGAGCAGCAAGGTCGGCACGCCCGCGCTGGCCAGCAGCGCCGCGATGCCCGCCCCCATGATGCCCGCGCCGATGACCGCCGCGCGCTGGATATTGTAGGTCATGAGACTATCCTCTTTGCCGTCAGCCGGTCGCTACAGGCGCTCGATGATCGTGGCGACGCCCTGGCCGCCGCCCACGCAGAGCGTGGCCATGCCGATACGCTTGTCCAGCGTCTCCAGGTCGTTGAGCAGCGCGCCGGTGATGCGCGCGCCAGTGCAGCCCAGCGGATGGCCCAGCGCGATCGCGCCGCCGTGCGGGTTCACCTTCGCCTCATCCAGTCCCAGCTCGCGGATCACGGCCAGCGACTGCGCGGCGAACGCCTCGTTCAGCTCGATCAGGTCAATGTCGGAGAGCTGCATGCCCGCCCGCTTCAGCGCCTTGCGCACGGCGGGAACCGGCCCAATGCCCATGATCTCCGGCGCGACGCCCGCGACGGCCATCGCGATGACCCGCGCGCGCGGCCTGAAGCCCAGCTCACGCGCCTTCTCCAGCGACATCATCACCACCGACGAGGCGCCGTCGTTGAGCGGGCTGCTGTTGCCCGCCGTCACCGTGCCACCCACGATGAACGCCGGCTCCAGCGACGCCAGCCGCTCCAGCGAGGTGTCGCGGCGCGGGCCTTCGTCGGTGTCCACCTGGCCGCCACCCGGCAGCGCGACGGGGACGATCTCCTTCGCCAGGATGCCCGCGTCCATCGCCGCCAGCGCGCGCTGGTGGCTGCGCAGCGCGAAGCGGTCCTGCTCTTCGCGGGTGATGCCGTACTTCTTCGCCAGGTTCTCCGCCGTGTGGCCCATCGGGATGTAGGACTGCGCGAAGTCGCTCGTCATCTGTCCCGCAACGCCGCACAGCTCGACGCCGTTGGGGTTGTTGATCAGCTTGGGGTTGAAGCTGGGGTTGAAGCCGCCCATCGGCACACGCGACATGGCCTCCACGCCACCCACCACGATCACGTCGCCCTGGCCCAGCATGATGCTCTGCGCCGCCATGTTCACCGCTTGCAGGCTGCTGGCGCAGAAGCGGTTGACCGTCACCGCGCCCGCAGTCGTCGGCAAGCCCGACAGCCCGGTGATGATGCGCGCGAGGTTCATGCCCTGCTCGCCTTCCGGGAAGGCGCAGCCGACGATCACATCCTCGATCAGCGTGTAGTCGAAGGCCGGGATGCGGCTCAGCGCGCCCCGGATAGCGACGGCGCCCAGGTCATCGGCGCGCACGGCTTTGAGCGCGCCCTTGCCCGCCCGGCCAATCGGCGTGCGGGCGGCGCTGACAATCACGGCTTCTGGCATGGTGTGGTCTCGATCCTCTCTGATGACAGCCCCAGCGGGCCTAAAAATAGTCAAAGTCTATGGGAATGCGCTAAGAGCGCGTCGCTGTCGCGGCGCCGCTCGTATCCAGGTCCGGCGCGCCGGTCGCCGCAGGCTTGTCGCGCCGGATGTAGATCACTTTTTCAACTTCAGCGTGGACAACGCCTTGCGCGTCGGTCAGCGTCACGGTGAAGACGCGGTCAATCGAGCGCGCCGTGGCCAGCGCGGCGCGAATGGCGTCCAGCTCCGCCTCGTCCAGCGTGAACCGCGCGTAGAGCGTGGTCTTGCCCGGCTTGCGGAAGCGGATGCTCGCCGCCTTGTCCCAGACGGTGTAGCCCTTGCCCAGATTGCGGATCAGCATGATCATGTAGAACGGGTCCACGGCGGCGTACATGCTGCCGCCGTAGATCGTGCCGACGTAGTTACGCGTCCGCAAGCTCAGCGGCAAGCGGATGCGGATGTCGCGCCAGTCAGCGGAGATGCGCATAACCCGCCCGCCAGTCCCGCGATAGACCGGCGCCAGGTTGAAGCCCCAGCGGGTCACGCGCGTCGCCCAGGATTCAGGCTTGACCGGTGGCGCCAGGTTCGCCATGTATCGCTAGCCCTTCCGCTCGCGCGGGATGATCAGCGCGCCATCCACCAGCATCTCGGTCACCGTCTCGCCGTCCGCGTTGGTAATCGTGACCTGAACGTTGTAGCGCGCCTTGCCCGCGCTGGCGATGTCCGCGCGCACGCGCGCCTGCTCATCGGGTGAGAGTGTCGCCTCGGCGCGTAATTCGCCCGCCGCCGGGCGGCGGTAGGTGATGCTCGCGCTCGCCACGACGGGCAAGTACCCCGCCTGCTGAAGGTCAGCGAACGCGACGAACGCCAGCGCCCCGGCGACGGTCTCGCCCAGTCCAAACTGCGCGGCGGCATGCACCGTGCCGATATGATTCGTCCGCTCTTGCGCGAACGGCATGCTCGCCACCGCGCGGTCCGCCGCGACCTGCTCGATACGCACATCCAGCGCGCGGGCGAACGGCACCCGCTCCGTTATCGTCCGGCGGATCATCTCCAGATCGAGCATCCTCCGTCGCCTTTCCTGACTAACCACGCCAGCGCCCCCTCTCCTTGTGGGAGAGGGGGTTGGGGGTGAGGTCGCCTACTTGATCGGATATCCGCCACGCTCGGCGACGGCGGCGGCCAGCTCGCGCTGCAGCGGCACGATGTCGGCCTCCGGGTCGCCCAGGTAGCGGCGCACGCGCGCCAGCTCCTCACGGCGCTCGTCACCCTCCAGCGCCATCGTCAACGCGCCCTCCATCGCCGCGCGGGCCTCCTTGAAGAGGTTGAGCGTCGCGACTTGCGCCAGCAGCGCGTGCGTGGCGGCGTCGGTAGCCCCAGCGCGGTACGCGGCCAGCGCGCGGGCGACGGCGCTATCCATCGCGAAGGTCGTGATGAGCATGTTCGCGGTGTATTCCAGGAACTCTTGCTCCTCGCGCATGTTCGCCATGAACTTCATCGAGGCCTTCATCGCGCTGTAGATGCCGGCGCGCTTGATTCGCTCGACCAGGTTCACCGCGTCGCGCAGCGCGGCGGGCGTGTCAGCCCCGGCGAAGTCGGGCGCCTGGCCGCTCTGGATCTGGCTGTCAATCTCGGGGAAGACAGAGAACAGGTCAATCTTGTTCTCCATCGCGCGGGTAAAGAGCGTGCCACCCGCCACCAGCCGGTTGACCTCGTTGGTACCTTCGAAGATGCGGTTGATGCGCGCGTCGCGCCAGGCATGCGAGATCGGGTACTCGTCCATGAAGCCGTAGCCACCGAAAATCTGCACACCCTCATCCACGTTGCGGCCCAACGCCTCGGAGCCGTAGACTTTGGCGATCGAGCACTCGATGGCGTACTCCTCGATTGCCGCGAGTTGCGCCATGCGGTCGTCGCCAGCCGCTAGCCGCGCATCTTCCACGAGGCCGACCGTGCGGAAGGCGAGCGCCTCCGCCGCGTAGACATCGGCGGCCATGTAGGCCAGCTTCTTCTTGATCAGCCCGAAGCCCGCTAGCGGACGGCCAAACGCCTTGCGCTCGTTGGCGTAAGCGGCGGCCAAATCGAGCGCCGCGCGCGCCCCGCCCGCCGTGCCCGCGCCTAGCTTCAAGCGGCCAATGTTGAGGATGTTGAAAGCGATCTTGTAGCCCTTGCCAATCTCGCCCAGCAGGTTCTCGACCGGCACATGCACATTGTCGAAGTACACCGTGCGGGTGGACGAACCCTTGATGCCGACCTTCTTCTCTTCCGCCCCGGTGGAGACACCCTCCCAGGCCGACTCAACAATGAAGGCGGTGTGCTTGGTGTCGTCAATCTTGGCGAAGACGATCATCACGTCGGCGAAGCCCGCGTTCGAGATCCACTGCTTGGCGCCGTTGAGCACGTAGTACTTGCCGTCCTCGGTGAGCGTCGCGCGCGTGCGGATGCTCATCGCATCGGAGCCAACGCCCGGCTCGGTCAGCGCGTAGGCGCCGATCAGCTCGCCGGTGGCCAGTCTGGGCAGATACTTCCGCTTCTGCTCGTCCGTGCCGTAGAAGACGATCGGCAGCGTGCCAATCGTCGTGTGCGCGCCTTGCGCCACCGCGAACGCCGCCTGGCGCATCTCCCGCGCGACCAGCGCGCTGACGACCATGCCGAGATCGGCCCCGCCGTACTCCTCCGGCACGTCAATCATCAGCAAACCTTGCTCGCCGGCCTCTTTGACCAGCTTAGCCATCAGGCCCGGCTCCTGCGCGTCAATCTCGTCGCTCTTGGGCAGAACCTCGCGCTGGATGAAGGTCTGCGCGGAATCGCGAATCTCGCGCTGCTCGTCCGTCAACCGCTCCAGGGTCAGAAAGTCCGCGCTCGTGACCGGTGTGGTCAGAAAGCTCGCGCCGGAATTCGTCTTTGCCTCGGTCGCCATCTTCTTGTGCCTCCCTCTCGCGGGAGCCAGCGCGTCTCACGCCAACCCCGCCTGTATAAACCCAACCACTACCAGGTCATAACATCGTTCTACCCCAGAGGCGCCGCGTTACGCGGGCGCATGCGGCGCCACGGCCCGCGCCAGCGCCTCTTCACGCAGCGCGCGCCGCAGCACTTTGCCCACCAGCGTCTTCGGCAGCGACTCGCGGAACTCGTACTCCTTGGGGACTTTGTAGGCCGCTAGCCGCTCGTGACACCACTGGTCGAGCTCGGCGGCGGTAAGCGTCTCGCCGGGCTTGACGACGACGAACGCCCGCACCGTCTCGCCGCGATACTCGTCGGGCATGCCAACGATCGCCGCTTCGAGTACCTTCGGGTGCGCGTACAAGACCTCCTCGATGTCTCTGGGGTAGACGTTGTACCCGCTAGCGATGATCATGTCCTTGGCGCGGTCCACGATTGTAAAGTAGCCGTCCGCATCCATCACGCCAATGTCACCCGTGCGCAGCCAGCTGTCGCGCAGGACATTGGCCGTTTCATCGGGCCGGTTCCAGTAGCCTTGCATCACCTGCGGCCCGCGCACAACGATCTCGCCGCGCTCTCCCAATGGCGCGGGCTCCCAGGTGTCAGGGTTGATGATCATGGCGTCAGTGTTGGGCATTGGCAAGCCAATCGTCCCCACACGCCGCTCGCCATAGACCGGGTTGCAGTGTGTGACCGGCGACGCCTCCGTTAGGCCGTAGCCCTCGACCACCTTCGCGCCGGAGACCGCCTCGAAGCGTCGCTGCACTTCGGCGGGCAGGGGCGCCGAGCCGCTGATGCAAACCTGGATCGAGCGCAGGTCGCGCTTGTGTTGCTCGACCTCACGCGCCAGCGCCAGATACATCGTCGGCACGCCGGGGAACAGGTCGGGCTTGTACTTCTCGATGGCGTCCAGCGTGTCCTTGACCGTGAAGCGCGGCAGTAGCGCCATCGTCGAGGCGGCGTAGATCGTCAGGTTCATCGCCACGGTCAGGCCGTAGACGTGGAAGAACGGGGCCACGCAGAGCGTGACGTGCTTCGACCCCGCAGGCTGCTCGTTCCATACCCAACACTGCATGGCGTTCGTCAGCAGATTGCGGTGCGTCAGCATCGCGCCCTTCGCCACGCCCGTCGTGCCGCCGGTGTATTGCAGCAGCGCCAGATCATCGGGCTTGGCGGGCTCCGGTAGCTGGACGCTATCGAGGCCTAGACTGTCGCCCGCATGCCCAATGACGTGGCGAAAGTCGTGAATGGTGGGGTCGTTGCGCGGGATGCGCTCCGGCTTGCGGCCCTGGCGGCGTGACGTGATCGCCTCGCGCGCGTGGTACGCCAGCGCGAGCGGCGCCGGAAAGTAGTCCGCGACGTTGGTCAGGATGATATGCTCGACCGGCGTATTCGCGCGCACTTTGGCCAGGTTTGGGTAGAGCTGGTCGAGCAGCACGATCACCTTCGCGCCGGAATCGCGGAGCTGGTGCTCTAGCTCTGGCGGCGTATACAGCGGGTTGGTCGGCACGACCACCGCGCCCGCCTTCAGCGCGCCATAGAACGCGACGGGGAATTGCGGACAGTTCGGCAGGCAGATGGATACCCGGTCGCCGGGCCGCACGCCCAGCTTCACCAGGGCGCGCGCAAAGCGGTCAGCCAGCGAAGCGAACTGCGCGTAGCTGAGGCGCGTGCCGTAATACTCGATGGCGGTGAAGGCGCTCGACGTACGCGCGGCCTCGTCCAGCAGCCATGTCAGCGGCTGCGCGGGAACGGTAATGCTGGCGGGCACGGAGGAAGAGTAATGCTCCGTCCACGGCCGCGACGCCGGAGCGACGTCGCCCGGAACTGGATCGTTTGCTGTGGCGTCATCCATGAGCGCACTCCTCGTTGAGTGAACGGCTGAGCCTGAAAAGGATACAGGGATAGAGGCAGTATATCCGCCAGATATATGGATCGCGCCGTTGCCAGCTAACGTCTTTACGTGCGTATAATGGCATCTGGCTAACACACTCATGACGGATGGGGCCTGCGACCAACATGCTGGAGATGCTGTGATTCGAGCGGTACTTTTCGACCTCGACGACACCCTCTGCGACGCCGCGCCCGCATTCGCGACAGGGCGCGCTACTGCCTTCGCCCAGGCGTTGGTGAGCCTGCCGGGAGTCACTCAGGCGAACCTATCCGCAGCCTGGGACGCGGCGAATGGGGAGTTGTTTAGCGCGCTGAATGCTGGGGAAATGACCATGGCGCGAGTGCGGGAGGAGCGTTTTCGGCGCACGTTGGCGCTGCTGGGGCGGCCAGACGACGGGCTAGCCGATCATCTGAACGGCATCCTCGGCCAGACACAGCTTGACGCGCTCCATCTCTTCGATGACGTAGCAACGCTCGCGGAACTACGCTCGAAAGGCCTGTTCCTTGGCGTCATCACCAACGGCGCGGGAGACGAGCACACTGACAGCCAGCGCACAAAGGCAGCGCGTCTCAACCTGCTCGGCAAGGTTGATGGGTTCTGGGTCTCGGACGAAATGGGATACCGAAAACCTGACCCACGCGCGTTTCTCCCCGCGCTCCAGGCCACTGGCGCGGCCGCGACGGAATGCCTGTATATCGGGGACTCGCCCGAAACGGATATCGCTGGAGCGAACGCGGCTGGTATGCGCAGCGCGCTTATCCAGAGACAGGAGCGAGCGCCATCCCGTACCGCGGGGTACAGCGCTCAACCATGGCGCGCCATTCACTCGCTATGGCAGACTCTTGATCTCTTGGAGGATCCTGGGCCGTAGACGCTTTCAAGGTGAAATGAGGTCGTAACCTATGACGCATTCACGCGTGACGAATAGAGAGGCGAAGGGTGGCGGGGCCGAAACCCAGAAGCCTGATGAATTCGGCGCGCTGATCGCCGAGCTACGCCAGAAGCGCGGCCTCTCGCAAGGACAGCTCGCGCGGGCGGCGCGGCTCTCGCGCACCTACATCTATCACCTGGAGACCGGTCAGCGGACGGCGCCATCCGCGCGGGTGGCGCGCTCGCTGGCCCGCGCGCTGGAGGCCCACGGCCCCGACCGGCAGCGGCTGGCGGCGGCCTTCACCACGCTGACCGGCGAACAGATGGAGGATGAGAGCGAACAGCTCGACCTCTTCGACCAGCGCGAGCTGGCGGCGCTGCTGGTCCACAATACCGCTTTCCCAGCGCACAGCCTCGACCGGCTGTGGAATATCACCTCCTGGAACCCGCCCGCGACCGAGCTCTTCGAGCTGGACGAATCCGTGCTGGCCAGCTATAACCAGAACCTGATGATGGTCGTCTTCGATCCCGCCTATCGCGCGCGCTTCCGTCCCTGGGAGGCGCTCGCGCGGCGCATGCTGGCCGATTTCAAGCACAACACCCGCAGCCTGACCTACCTGCCGGAGTATCGCGCGCTCTGGCGCGGCCTGCGCGCCATGCCCGACTTCCAGCGTATCGCCAACACATCGGACGCCGGCGTCGCGGTGGCGCCGAGCTTCGTCTTCCACATGCGACACTCGCGGCTCGGCCCGCTGGCGCTGCGGACGACGATCACTGTCTTCAGCGGCTCCTCAGACTACTCGATCGTCACCTACGTCCCCGGCGATCAGCAGACGCTCTCGATCTTCGCCCGCAACGGCTGGCAGCGTGAGGGCGTGGCGGAGTAAGCGCGACCCGTTCGCCCTACTGCGACGAGGCGCCCATGCCGCCCGCATTGGAAGCCGCCACACCCACAGGCGCTCTCCGCCACGCGCGCAGCGACGGAACGCCACCTGGCAGGCGTACGCCCGCGCTCCACAGGTAGAGCGCGCCGCACAGCAGCCAGAGCAGGAGAGTGCCAGCCGCCGGCGCCCGATAAATCGGGTGAGGCACGTGGAATGGAATGACAATCAACAGGCAATAACTCAACGCGAGCGCGGCGCCCGGCCACCAGCGCGAGACGAGCGCCCGCCAGCCTCTTCCGGAACCAGCTTGCTTCGCGTATTGGAGCGCGACATCCAGACATATCATAAGAGCGGGCAGCAGCCATGTGAGGTAATACCACCAGACGAGCGGCGAGAGCATCAACATAGTGGCCAGCGCCCAGCCAGCGCCCACCAGTTCGTTCGAGGCCTGACTCCCTCTGCCCCATCTGAGCCAGACGACGGTCGCTACAAACGCTACCGCCGCGAGATATCCAATGAAAACACCGCCCGGCAGCGAGTTCATCCAATGTCCTCCCTCGTCTATAGCGGCATAGTAGCGCACATCAGCCTCGCCAGCTCCAATACTTTCAAGCAAGGTTTGAGGCCCAACGATCAGCCCCTGCGCGACGACGAGCGCAATGGAGGCGGCTGCGGCTCCCACCGCGACACGCCAGCGTCCACGCAGAAGGTAGTAGAGGACCAGGATCGCCGGGAAATACTTGAGGACCACCCCGAAGCCAAGCAAGACACCACCTGCGTACGGATGATCGCGCTTGATGAGCATGACACTCCCGAGGATACAAACCAGCAATACGAGATGAACCTGACCGTAGCCGATGCCTGAAAGAACCGGAAGAAGGAAGAGCGTCATCATCGCGACGAGCAAGGCCTGGGCCGAACCTGACCGCCGCCACGCCCGAACGATATAGATGGCGGACACGCCAAACCACAGCGCGAAGTTGAACACAAACCATACGGCCACGGCGGTCTGACAGGGGAGATACGTAAGCGGTTCGAGCAAGAGCGCAAGCAGCGGCTGATAGGGATAGGGGTAAAGCGGTGGAGATCCGCACCCGCCGTGAGCAAGCACAGTCGCGGTGAGTGTCTGCTGGAGAAAGACGTTGCTATGTGGCGAAAATCGGAGTGTTTCAGCCGCGGCGTAGTACATGCCAAAGTCGCCGCCGTCAGCATATTGGAGCAAATACGCGTACACAATGCTCATCGGCAGCCAGCCGATCACGGCGCCCCAGCCGGCCGCCAGCCCAAATCGCCGCCACCGCGTTGACATCGCAACCTCCATCCGCCACCGTTCCGCTCAATCATGAGTGAGCCCGCTTCCATGCTCACTCATCGCAAAGCGGGGCCGCATGCTGGCGAAGTCTGGCCAAGCCGCGAAGCGCATGCTCCTTGGGTATAACGAATGAGCCAGCGATCTCGCATTTGGAACCCTGGCGCCGCAGGCGGCTAGCGGCGCGCGGGCGTTGTGGCGTACTCTGGACAAAGAAAGAGACGGATTGGACACGGCGCGCGAGAAAGCGGATGGCATGCGGATAGATATCTTCACCCTGTTCCCCGACATGATGCGCGGGCCGCTGGATACCAGCATCATCGCCCGCGCGCGCGCCAAGGAAATCGTCGAGGTCAACCTCTACAACCCGCGCGATGTCACCACCGACCGCCATCACATCGTGGATGATTACCCCTACGGCGGCGGCGCGGGCATGGTGATGAAGCCTGATCCGATCTTCACCGCTGTCGAGCGTGTCTACGAGTCCGGCCCGATCATCCTGATGTCGCCGCAGGGCCGTGTCTTCTCCCAGGCTGTCGCGCGCGAGCTCTCTGCGGAGCCACGCCTGACGCTGCTCTGCGGCCACTACGAAGGGGTGGACGAGCGCGTGCGTGAGCATCTCTGCACCGACGAAATCTCGATCGGCGACTTCGTCCTGACCGGCGGCGAGCTGGCGGCGCTGGTGATCGTCGACGCCGTCGCGCGGCTGCTGCCCGGCGCGCTGGCCCCTGGCTCGACCGAGGAGGAATCGCACACCGCCGGGCTGCTGGAGTATCCCCAGTACACCCGGCCGCCGGAATTTCGCGGATGGCGCGTGCCTGACGCCCTGCTGAGCGGCAACCACGCCGCCATCGCCCGCTGGCGCCGTAAAGAGTCACTCCGCCGCACGCGCGCGCGCCGCCCCGATCTGCTCGACGCGCTCGACCTCACTCCACCCGACCGCAAGCTCCTTGCGGAGATCGAGGCGGAAGAAGCCGCTAATCCTCCCGGCACGCAGGATATAGACGCCAGTTAATCCGCTCGCCGCGCTCCCCTAAGCTGTCATACAAGGCTGTCCAGTTGCGCCAGTCTACTTTTGTATTCGTTATGAAAACTGACTCGGACTTGACAAAGTTAGTACAGTGTCCTTACTATGCTCTCAGCCTACTAGCCCCTGAGGGGGGAGACACGTCTGCCGCACACGTGCAAAGGAGATTCACCGTGGAGTCTCGCGCGACGCGCCCATTCGCGCGTCTAGGTCGTCACCCTATCGTTGTAGGCTTCTGTAGCGCCGCCCTTGTAGCGCTCTCTCTGTTTGGGCCAGCCAGTGGGCAGGTCACGCTCGCCGCGGGCGGCTCGGCCCCCAATGCCCCCGGCGCGTCCTCTGTCTGGACGCCATCCAACAACACCATCCTTGGCACAGCCGCCAACACGACCAGCGATGTCTGGTTCACCGGCTACAACGGGATCATCGGCGAGGTGTACTATCCGACGGCGGATACCCCCAACACCACCGATATGCAGTTCCTCATCGGCGATAGCGGCCACTCCTGGGTGGACGAAGAGAAGGTCGCCACGACCTCGACCGTCGCGCTCTACAACAACCACGCGCTCGCCTGGACGGTCACGAACACGGCGACCAGCGGCAAGTACAAGATTCAGAAGACGATCTATACCGACCCGGCGCGCAACACGCTCATCCAGGACGTCACCTTCACCGCGCTCACCGGGCATCTCTCCGACTACCTGCTCTACACGCTCTACAACCCGACGATGCACAACGCAGGGAACAACAATACCAGCACGACCCAGACCTACAGCGGGAAGACCGTGCTGGTGTCTACCGACTCCACGGGTGGCTACGCCAGCGCGCTGGAAGCCTCGATCCCCTACGTCAGCGGCATGACCAGCTCAGGTTTCGTCGGCCAGAATGACGGCTGGACTGACCTGAAAGGCTCCAGCAACTGCGGCGGTGGGACATGCCCCGACTACACGATGAGCTACACGTACAGTTCCGCCAGCAGCGGCAACACCGCCCAGACCGGCGAGCTGGACCTCTCAAATGGCGGGACAATCAACACCAGCACCGCCAGCTCGATCACCTTCCGGCTGGGGCTGGGCTTCGGCCAAACAGCCGGCAGCGTCAGCGCCACGACGAATGCTGAATCCGCAGTGGCCGGCACGCTGGCCGACACCAGCAATATGCTCTCCACCTACGTCAGCCAATGGAACACCTTCGACAACGCTCTAAACACCCCGCCCGCCGTTGGCTCGACGCTGGCCATCCAGCAGGCGCGCCAGCAGGAATACTATCTGGCCGCCAACACCCTCAAGGCCTCCCAGGACAAGCAGACCAACGCTATCGTCGCCGGTCTGGGCACGCCGTGGGGCGGCTCGAATGGTGACAGCGACGCGGGAGGCTATCACCTCGTCTGGCCGCGCGATATGTACGAGATCGCCAGCGGGCTGATCCTTGCGGGTGACACCACCGACGCCAGGAACGCCCTGCTCTGGGAGTTCACCAAACAGCAGCAGAGCGACGGCCACTTCCCACAGAACAGCTACGTCAGCGGAACGCCCTACTGGAACGGCATCCAGCTCGACGAGCAGGCGTTCCCGATCCTGCTCGCCTGGAAGCTTGGTGTCACTGACAATACCAACTACATCCAGCACATCCTGCCCGCAGCCGATTACATCGTCGAGCATGGCCCCTGGACCGGGCAGGAACGCTGGGAAGAGAACAGCGGATACAGCCCCTCCACCATCGCGGCGGAGATCCCCGGCCTGCTCGCCGCGTCGAGCATCGCCTCCACCAACGGCGATACGACCAACGCAAACCGCTTCCAGGCCTACGCTGACTACTACCAGGCGATGATCGAAGACTGGACGTTCACCACCTCTGGCTCGCTCAGCGGCGGCTACTACTACGAGCGCATTGACGACAACGCCAACCCCAACGACGGCCACAGCCTCACCATCGGCAACGGCGGCGGCACGTGGGACGAGCGCGGCGTCGTGGATGCGGGCTTCCTGGAGCTGGTCCATCTGGGCGACAAGCCGGCCAACGACCCGTATATCACCCTGTCGCTCCCGGTGATTGACTCCACGCTCAAGCAGACGATCAACGGGAATAGCTACTGGTATCGCTACAACCACGACGGCTACGGCGAGCACTCCGACGGCTCCGACTACAACGGCAGCGGCGTCGGGCGGCTCTGGCCGATCTTCTCCGCCGAGCGCGGGCTCTACACCATCGCCAGCGGCTCCAGCGCCGACGCCTACCTGACCGACCTGACGGCCTCGGAGAACGGCGACGGGCTGATTCCAGAGCAGGTCTGGGACAGCGCCGCGCCGAGCGGCTACACGCCGGGCACGGCCACCAAGTCCATGGATCCGCTGAACTGGGCGATGGCGCAGTACATCGCGCTGCTGTTCTCGGCCTCGACCAACACCGTCGCTGACCAGCCCAGCCTGACCAAGAGCCGCTACGTTACCGGCGCCTTCCAGCCGCATACCGGTTATGCGGTGGACTACAACAGCGCGCAGCTCTATCAGGGCAAGGCTCTCACCATCTACTACCACGGCTCGCTCGACAACTCCAGCCACGTCTACCTGCATTGGGGTGAGAACGGCTGGCAGAACATCGCCGCCGCCAACAAGCCGATGGTCAAGCGCGCCGACGGCTTCTGGCAGACGACGATCAGCGTCCCAGTGGACGCCACCAGCCTCAACTTCGTCTTCACCGACGGCACGAACTGGGACAACAACGGCGGCGGCAACTGGAACACCAGCATTGGCGCGGGTACAACCTATCCAGCCCTGAGCACGCCGGTCATGACATTCCCATATGTTGCCGTCCAGAGCCAATCACTCACCATTACCTACAACGGCACGCTGGCGAGCGGCGCGTCGGGCATGACGCTGCACTGGGGCTATAACGGCTGGACCAGCCCGACCGACGTCACGATGACCAAGCAAAGCGACGGATCGTGGAAGGCGACGATCTTCGTCCCCGCCAGCGCCTCCTCGGTCAACACGGCGTATTACAACCAGAGCGGGACCTGGGACAGCAACGGAGGCAGCAACTACAACCTGAACGTCTCGCAGCGCTAATCACCGCGAAACGCGCGCGTGGAGAACGTCCGTCCTGGAGTAGGCTGGCGGGCGCTCTCCGCGCGTCTCCGGCGCGATGAGATATGCGAGTGCGAAGAAGCGTAGAGAGTGGTATGACGGACTTGTATCCAGAGATCGAGCCGTACGCGCACGGATTGCTAGAAGTGGGCGACGGCAACCGCATCTATTGGGAAACCTGCGGCAATCCGAAGGGTAAGCCTGCCATCGTCGTACACGGCGGCCCCGGTTCGGGGTGTACACCCTGGCCCCGGCGGCTCTTTGATCCCGCCGCCTATCGCATTGTGCTGTTCGACCAGCGCAATTGCGGGCGGAGCGCGCCGCACGCCAGTGACCCCGAGACCGACCTCACGAGCAACACCACCGCCCATCTGATGGCTGACATGGAGCGGTTGCGCCAGCATCTGGGCATCGAACGCTGGATGGTCCTTGGCTGGTCGTGGGGCAGCACGCTCGCGCTGGCCTACGCGGAACGCCATCCCGCGCACGTCACGGAGATCGTCTTGTTCGGTGTCACGACCGGGCGGCATGCCGAGTTCGACTGGCTCTTCCGTGGCGGCGTGGCCGTCCTCTTCCCCGAACAGTGGGAGCGTCTGCGGGCCGCCGCGCCCGGCGCGACCAGCGACCGTGATGTCGTCGAGGTCTACAGCCAGATGCTCAACGATCCCGACCCAGAGATATGCCAGCGCGCCGCGAACGCCTGGTGTCTCTGGGAGTCCGCGACGCCCGCGTGGCCGCCAACCACGACGCTGTCCGAACGATACAGAAATCCCACGTTCGCGCTGGCGTTCGCCCGCATCGTCACCCATTACGTGACCCACTACGCCTGGCTGGAGGATGAGATCTTAATGCGCAATGCCAGCGCGCTGGCTAATATTCCCGGCGTCCTGATAAATGGACGCTTCGACCTGCAAGCGCCGCTCGCGAACGCCTGGGAGCTCCGCCGCGTCTGGCCGCGCGCCGAGCTTGTGGTGGTGGACAACGCCGGCCACAGCGGCGACAACCCAGGCATCACCCAGGAGCTCATCCGGGCTACCAACCGATTCGCATGATCCCGCGCGGCTCCCTGCTTGCCCTCAGCGCGCTTCCCGGCGCTAGACTCCAGACGGGCGTGATAGAGCGTCCCGCTGGCCACATACGAGTGGCCCAGAATGATGAGAGGAAGTCAGCGCATGTTCATAGCAGTCAACCGTATCACCGCGCCGAAAGAGGCGATGGATCGCATGACCGAGGGATTCCGCCGCAACTCAGCCTCGCTGAAGGACTTCGAGGGATTCATCGCCTTCGAGCTGTGGCGCGGCGAGACCACGCTGGAGGCAGTCTCGAAGTGGGAGTCGCGGGAAGCATACGACGCCTGGCGGAATAGCGAGAACTTCCTCGCCAGCCACGCGGGCGCGCGGAGCGGCCAGGGCGGCGGCTCGGCGGCGGCCTTCTACGAGGGCGAGGTCGTAGTCGAGCGGTAGAGCCGCGCCACCAGCCGGGCGGGCGCGGGCTGTGGGTCATTCCACAGCTCCGCCGCCAGCCGCTGGATGATCTGCTCCGCGCCAGTCGCCAGCAGGCTCAGACCGAAGTAGCCCAGCGCGCAGGCGCACAGGCCGTCAATCACCCGCAGGACGAGCGGGCTGAGCCAGCGGCGGCCCCAGCCCACCAGCAGCGCGAATCCTCCACACCACACACTCGCGCCAATCAGGAAGCCGCCGAAGAACGGCAGCGCGGCCAGGCCAACCGCGCCCGACAGCGCCACCGCGCCGCCCAGCCCCGACCAGAACGCCAGCCCCACCGGATTCGCCAGCCCGAAGACCAGCCCCGTCGCGAAGTCGCCCCGGCGGCTGGCCGGCGCCGGCCTCCTTCCGCCCCAGCAGCGCGTCACGCCCCGCGCTCCACGCCATCCGCAGCAGGAAGAAGCCGCCGGTGAGCGCCAGCGTCAGCTGGACCGGCCAGAAGCGCGCCGTCAGCGATACGCCGATGAGCGCCAGCGCCGCCCACAGCCCATCACCCAGCAGCGAGCCAGTCTCCACCAGCAGCGCCGCCAGGCTGCCATGCGCCGACCCGCGCCGCATCGCCTCGGTGTTCACCGCGCCCGGCGCGGCGGCGTAGGCCAGGCCCAGCGCGACGCCCATCAGCGCCAGATGGAGCAGCCCGCTCATGCGTCGTAGCCTCCCAACTCGACCACATAGGCCGTGCCTGGCGCGGTGGGGTCGGCGTCACGCGGGCCACGCGGGCCACCGGTGCGCATCTTCGCCCCCAGCTCTGTCACTGGCGACGCGCAGCACCTCCAGCGCGCGCATCTGCTTCTCCGTCGCGGCCTCGTAGTCGCTTCCCACCGTGCGCCCAGGGAAATAGCGCAGCGTCATGCGCTCCAGAATCGCCCGCTTCTCGGCCATGTTCGTCACACGCTCGGCGCGGCTGTACACCACGACCGCGCGATAGTTCGTCGAATGCGATTCGGCGTCACGCGAGGCGATCAGGCCATCCAGCAGCGTCACCTCGATCGCCACATCCATCCCACCGCGCAGCGACTTCAGCGTGCGGCTGGCGGGCGCGCCGTGCAGGTAGATCGCGCCATCGGCGTAATCGTAGAGGAACGGGATGACGTACGGCTGACCGTCCAGCGCGTAGGCCACATGCGCCACGCGGCCCGCCCGCAGGATGCGCTCCGCCTCCTCCGCCGGGGCCGTGCGCTCGGCATGCCTGCGGATACGCGAGCGCGCTGACGTCCCTACGCGCGCCGTCAGCGACTCCTGTTCCACCATCTTCTCGACCGCGCCAGCGCCCGCCCGCGCCGCCTCTCGTCTGGCCGCCATCGTTCAACCCCATCACTCTGCGTTCGATCATCGCGCGCTCGGCTCGCGTCTGTGGTATGGTACAGGAACATATTGGACTAACACAAGCGCCATTCTGACAAAGTGAGACAAGGCCAATTATGACCACCATGCGACGCCGTGCGCTCGACCTGCTCATCACCCTCGACCGCTCCGACAGCGCCAGCGAAGGCCTGACACGCCAGATTTACACCAGCCTGCGCGAGGCGATCCTCTCAGGCCGGCTGCGCGCGGGCGACCGCCTCCCGCCCAGCCGCGCGCTGGCTCAGGCGCTGGGCGTGGCGCGACTGACCGTCGCCACAGCGTATGACTGGCTGAGCGCCGAGGGCTACGTCGCCGGGCGCGTGGGCGCGGGCACCTACGTCGCTCCGGCCTTCGCCAGCTACTCCGCCGCCGATGACGCGCCCCATCTGGACGCGCCGCCATCTCGCGTGACAGGCGTCGCGCCCATCCTGGCGCCACCCGTCGCGCCAGCGCCGCCGCGCCACCGCTCACCGCCTGGGCGCGGCGCATCCAGACCATCCCGCTGACTGGGCGCTGGCGCCGACGAAGCCGCGGGCGCGCCGTACGATTTCAGCCCTGGCGCTGGCGCGGCGGAAGCTTTCCCCTGGGCGCGCTGGCGGCGGATCGTCGCCCAGCAAGATACCACCGACCCGCTGGCCGAGCTACGGACACGCGCGCGTGAGCGCGCCGCCTCCACCGGGACGCTGGGACGCGCTGCTCGGCCCGCTGGAGACGCGCGCCGCCATCGCCGCCTGGCTGCGCCGCTCGCGCGCGGTCCGCTGCGACCCAGAGCAACTGCTGATCGCCAGCAGCGTGCAGCAGATCCTGGCGCTGCTGGCGCGGCTGCTGGTCGAGCCGGGGCAGCGGCTGCTGGTCGAAGACCCCAGCTACATCGGCTTCCACGCCGCGTTCCTGGCTGAAGGGCGCTGTGCTCCAGGGCATCCCGGTGGATCGGCCTCGGCATTCGCCCCGACGCGCTGCCGCAGCCACAGAAGGCTGAAACTGGGTCCGCCGCGCGGCTGCTGATCGTCACACCATCACACCAGTACCCCACCGGCGTGACGCTGTCGCTGGAGCGGCGCATGGCGCTGATCGAATGGTCGCGCCGCGCGGGCTCGATGCTGGTGGAGGACGACTACGACGGCGACCTGCGCCTGGAGGGGCAGCCGCTGGAGGCGCTGCGCGGGTTGGACGAGCGCGATGAGGTCATCTACCTCGGCACCTTCGCCAAGGCGCTCTACCCGGCGGCGCGGCTGGCATTCGCGGTGCTGCCGCACTGGCTGGTCGAGCCGGTGGCGCGCGCCCGCGCCGCCAGCGACCGCCATCCCATCTGGCGCGATGCGCTGGCCGTCGCCCGCTTCATCGAGTCGGGCGAGCTGGAGCGCCACCTCGCCCGCGTCCGGCGGCTCTACCGCGCCCGGCGCGACGCGCTGACCGCCGCGCTGCGCGAGGAGCTTGACGGCTATCGTGAGCATTGGCCCGGCGGAGGCGGGCATCCACCTGCTCGCGCGGCCTGCCCGACGGCGTGGATGACGTCGCGCTGACGGAGCGGGCGCGCGGGCTGGGGCTGGCCATCGCGCCGCTCAGCCCGCACTATCAGGACCGTGCGCGCGGCCGCTCTGGCCTGCTGCTGGGCTTCGGCGCGCTGGATGAGGAGCGCCTGAGAGCGGGAGTCCATCTGATGGCGCCGCTCGTGCGCGATGCCGTCGCGGCGGTATAATCCGGCGGAGGGACAGAAGCCAGCCATGACGCGGGCGCTCCCAGCGAATCGAGGTAGCCCTATGCAGCCCACCAGCGACACGCCCATGGATCCGCGCTCGCAACCCGAGAGCGACCGATCCCAATGGGCCGAGGCGTCAGTCTGGCCCGCTCCCTACCAGCCATACCCGTCCCAGCCGGTCTATCCTCCGCCTCCGGAGTCGTACCAGCCCGGCGCGTGGCCGCCATCCACCAGAGGCCAGCCACCCCGCCGCATGGCCACAATCCGCCGCCTACCCGCCGCCGCCGTCATGGTATCAGCGCCCGGCCAGCCCGGCGCGCAGGCGCCTGCCGCTCAGTGGGGCGCGCCCGCCGCGTCGTGGCCTCCGCCGCCTAACCGCGCGGCCTCACCGTATCCCGCGTATCCCGCATATCCCGGCTATCAGCAGTATCCCAGCTATCCCGCCCAACCGGGGGCAGGCGCACCGCCAGCCGCCCAGTCCAGGGCATCAGGAACGACAGTCGTTGGATTCATCTCAAAAATCATCGTTCTCGCCAAGCTCGCGCTGCCGCTGGTCAGCATCCTGGCCAGCTTCGGCGCCTACGCGCTGCTGTTTGGCTGGCAGTTCGGCCTGGGCATCATCGTGCTGCTCTTCGTCCATGAGATGGGGCATTTTGTCATTATCCGCGGCAAAGGGCTGCCAGCCAGTCTGCCTGTCTTCATCCCTCTGCTGGGCGCGTATGTCGCCATGCGCAAAATGCCGCTGAGTGTGCGCGACGAGGCGGAGATTGGCATCGCCGGCCCGATCGCTGGCACGGTCGCGGGCGTGGTCTGTCTGTGGCTCTACGCCCAGCTTGGCCTGGAGATCATGCTGCCGCTGGCCTACTTCAGCTTCTTCCTGAACCTGCTCAATCTGATTCCCGTCTCCCCGCTTGATGGCGCGCGCGTGACCTCAGCCATCTCGAAGTGGATCTGGCCCATTGGACTGATAGGCATGGTGATTGGCGCCTGGTACACGCGCAATCTCCTGCTGATCCTGCTCTGCGTCATCGGCTTCTTCCAGATGATCGAGCGCTTCCGCATCTCCGAGAAAACGCCGTATTACACTATCCCCGCCGGAGCCCGCATCTACATCACCATCCTCTACTTCGGCCTGGTCGCCGTGCTGGTCTACGCCACCTTCACCCTTCAGCCCATCATCCAGCAAACCGGCTCGCTCTTCTAGCGCATAGCGATGTTCTGGCATGCTGTCTGCAACCGCAGCGCTGCCGGAGGTACAACGCGATGAGCTTTGCGCTAAAAGATCCACTCGTCAAGGGGCATCCACTCCATGCGATGCTCTCGGATCTGCCTGTCGGCGCGCTTAGTCTCGGTATCGCCTGTGACATTGCCGGGCTTGTCAGCCGGAGACCTGCCTGGCGCTTCGCCGCGCGCGCGGCGCATACTGGCGCGTTTATCAGCGGGATTGGCGCCGCGGTCGTTGGCCTATGGGACTATCAGGCCGTTCCACGCGAGCACCCGGCGCGCCGCGTTGGCGCGCTCCACGGCTATCTCAACGCCGGCGTACTGAGCTTGCTGCTGGCGAGCCTGTTGTTGCGCCGCGAATCTCAGGCCCCGGCGGATGGCCGACCTCGCGTGGCGGCATGCGCCTTCGCCGCCGCCGCCTTCGCAACGCTGACCGTCTCGGGCTGGTTAGGTGGCGAACTCGTCTTTCACCTGGGCTGGCGCGTCATCCCCGCCGAGCACGCCGAACAACTCGAAGCGGCCCTGCGCGAGCGTGACGAGACGGGCCTGATAGCGCAGGCGCATGAGGCTGTCCAACAGTACGAGCGGACGCATGCGCTCATACCGTGAGTATGCGCCCGCTTTACCCCACCCGCGGCGGCTCAGCCAGCGCGAGCCGCCGCGAGCTGTTGCGCCAGCCAGCGACCTGGGCCCACCACAGCGCCACAACACCCATCCACACAATCACAGCGCCAGTCACAGCGACAGCAGGGCCGTAACCGACTACCCACGGCGCAGTCGAGAAGTTGAAATGCTGTGGATGCCTGAGCATCCCGGGAATGCCGCGAATCGCCAGCGCCGTCAGCCAGGTCGCAGATGCGATCCAGATCAAGCTGATGACCGGCGGTATCCATCCGCGCTGCCAGATCGCGATCAGCGCCACCAGCATCCCCAGGAGGACGTAGTCCACGCCAGCGCCGAGAAGCGAGCCGGAGCCAAAGCCTGACGCCGTGGCGTACACCAGAACCTCGTCGGAGTCCAGCCCCGCACACGCGCCGCTGACGAAATGGCTCCAGTTGACCGGGAACCCCGTGCAACCCTGCGTCGCCCAGGGCGTGAAGATGTAGCCGAAGAACCAGACGGCGATACCGACGGTGACGATCAGCGCGCCGATCCGCGCGGGGCTGAGAAGCGAGCGGAGCGCAGGCATAACCGCTATACGGCGCGCTCGGCTACCAGCCCGGCGCAGGCTCGCCAGCCGCGCCGCTCCACCTACCCACATCAGCGCCAGCCCGCTCAGCGACAACCAGACTCCAACAGCTGGCGTGCGCGCGCCCCAAGCGAGATGGGCGCAGTTGATCTGGCACAACGCCCCGGGCGCACGCCCAAAGATCGCGTAGACGAGCGCCGCGACGCCACCCGTGGCGACCACCGGCCAGACCATATAGGCGTACGCCGCGAACCGCGACCGGCGCCAGATCGCCATCGCCAGCGCAAGCACAAATCCAGACGACAATGCGATATCCCCACAGAAATAGAATGCCATCGGACCACGAAGTCAGGCCCACCAAGGAGTATGCGCCGTCGAATCCGCGCACCGGATTCCAGGAAGTCGAAGACGCTCCCTGTCCCGGTTGGGTCAGGGTCACCTGGATGCGCGCCCACGGTACCTGCTGGGCGTAGGTGAGCAGCGCCGCGCCCACGACGGCCAGCCACGCGAGTAGTCCATCCACGGCCAGCGCATCCCGCGCGGTGTTCCTTGCTCCACGTCCTTCAGCGTCACCCTGATCTTCCCTTCCCTCCGTGAGCGCGATCCCGTCAAATCCCTTCCATCGCCTCCGCCACCGCCGCCACCAGCCGCGCGCCGTGCGCCGCCAGCCAGTCCTGCCAGGCCAGCGCCGCCTCCGCGCGGGCGACGACATGCGCCATCGGGCTGAGGCCCTGCAGCGCTCTGCCCAGCCGGTGGATCAGCGAGGTGTAGCCGCGCATGGCGTAGAGGGTGGGGATCGCCGCGATCTCCGGCGCCGTCAGCCGCAGCGAGCGCGCGTAGCCACGCGCCAGCGCCGCGATGATGGGCCATTCCGCTCCCGACTCTAACACATTCACCGGCCACCAAACAAGCGCTACGGTGAGATCTATAACCCGAATATCGCGCGATAAGAACTCGAAGTCCAGCACGCCTGTGACGCGCTCGGCCTCCATAAACAGGTTGCTGGGGTCCGTGTCCTCGTGGCAAAGTTGATGCGGCAGCGCGGCGTAGAGCGCGGGCAGCCGCTCCATCAGCGCCGTATAGCCGTCCCGCAGCCGCCCGCGCGCCTCGTCCTGATCGGCAGCGCCGCGAAGGCCGCCAGCGGGTCTGGAACCAGCGGCGTCATCTTGTCCAGCCTGCCCAGGCTGCGCCAGCTCACCGCAGCCTCCGCGTCGGATAGCTCGACCGCCGCCAGCGCCACATCCAGCGCGCCAATCGCCTCCGCCGCGCGCTCCGCCTGCGCGAGGTTGTCACGCTCCGGCGGCTGCCCTGGAATGAAGCGCGTCAGCGTCGCCAGCGCGGCGCCGCCCGCCGTCGCTAGCGTGGCCCACGGCTCGCCGTCCGCCGTCAGGATTGGCGTGGGAACGGCGAACGGCAGCCCTTGCCGCTCCAGACCCACCAGCGCCGTGTACTCCAGCCGCGCGCGGCGCTCGTCGTGGTGTGACGCCGCCAGCCGCAGGACATGCGCGGCCACGCCAGGCGCCGCGCTGGTAACGTGGTACAGCGTGTTGTTCGTGCCGCCGCGCATCGGGGCGAGCCCCAGCGCGTCCGGCTGACCGAGTAGCGGCCATGCGGCGACGAGCGCCACCGGGTCGGGGAAATGAGGCGGCGGTGGACCGCGCATCACTGGCCAGCCGCTGGATCACCGCCGCTGGCGGGCGCGCTCGCGGCGCCAGCGCCATGCTGGCGGCGAAGCTGGCTGAGGTTGCGGCGGTGGAGCGCGACATCGGCCCAGCTGAGGAAGCCAGCGGTGGCGAAGCCATGCGCGATCACCGCCGGCCAGATCGAGCGGCGCTTGGGAAGGGCGAAGAGCGCGCCGAACAACCCGCCCGCCGCCGTCACCCCGGCGATCGAGCGCCAGCTCCAGTTTCCAAAGCGATGGTACCCGCCGTAGACGGTGGAGGCTACCACCCAGCCTAGCGGCCCCGCCGCGCGCCGCGCGCCCGGAACTTTCCGCAGCCCGCGCGTCGCCAGCGATTGCACGACGCCGCGAAAGAACAGCTCCTCGGCGGGGGCGTTGATCAGGAAGTAGAAGGCCGACTGCGCCACCTGATCGGCGGGCGTAGGCAGCTTGTAGCGCGGCGCGACGGCCCGACGGAAGACAGCGGCGATCTGCGAGAACGGCAGGCCCACCGCCACGCCGAGCGCGAGGTCCTTCAACGGTGCGTCACTCCGCAGACCCAGATCCTCTTTGCCCCAGCGCGTGAAGCGCCCATACGCCCAGGAGATGAGCAGCAGCGGAACGACACGGCCCAGTGTATCCTTCCACAACCAGCCCCATGTATCGCGCGGCGTGTTCAGCGGCGTCTTGGCCACCACGCGCGGCGCGATGGACTGCACGAGCAGCCGCTCGCCACTGGGCGTAACCTCCACCAGCGGCGGCGCGTCCCAGCGCGGGGGTGTTTTGCCCTTCGCCGCGCTCCCGTCTCCGACAGCCGCCACAGACGCCCTCCTTCGCTCCCGCGCTCAACACGCCGCTAGGCGGGGTTGGTCCCAACATGCGCGGCGACAACGCCCCCCATCAGGTAGTAGTAGCGCACGTCTACCAGTCCAGCCTCTTCCATGATGCGCTTAAGGGTAGGCGCGTCGGGGTGCGCCACCACCGAGGACGGCAGGTAGCTATAGGCGTCAAAGGCCTTGCCGATCAGTGAGCCGAGCAGCGGAATCACGCGGTCGAAATAGAGGTGAAAGCCCCAGTTGAAGACGGGGTTGTACGGATGGCTCATCTCCAGGCAGACCACCCGCCCGCCGGGCCGCGTGACGCGTCGCATCTCGCGGAAGCCGCCGGGTATATCCGACAGGTTGCGCACGACCCACGCCGACGTCACCGCGTCGAACGCGCCATCGGTGAAATCGAGCCCCTGGCCATCGCCGCGCAGGAGCTCGATGCGCCCGTCCAGCCTCTGCCGCTTGACCTTCTCGCGCCCGACGGCCAGCATGCCTTCCGAAAAGTCCACGCCCGTAATGTGGACATCCGCCGGACTCCGCCGCGCCAGCGCGATCGCCATATCACCCGTGCCTGTGCCGACATCCAGCGCGCGCGCGCCAGCGGACAGCGCCGCCTGCCGCGCGGCGAAGTCGCGCCAGCGCCCATCCATCCCGCCGGTCATGATGCGGTTCATCGCGTCATAGACCCGTGCGATGCGGTCGAACATCGAGCGCACATACACCGGCTTACCGCCTGCCGCGTCGAAGCGCGCGCGCAGGTCGGGCGTGGGCGTCGGAACAGTAGAGCTCATCGCTACAGCGCCTCTCTGGACACTTCTATGAACCGCGCACCCCTCGCCCGCGCACGGGAGAGGGGCTGGGGGTGAGGGACCTCGCTAGCGGCTGCGCGCCAGCACGAAATCCACCACTTCTTCGAGCGTCGCGCGGTCCGGTGACTGGGGAAACTCGGCGAGCAGTGATTTCGCGCGCAGCGCGTATTCCCGCGCCACGTCCAGGGACTCCTGGATAGCGGAGGTCGCGTTGACCCAGCGCACCACCGCCGTCACATCATCCTCACTGGGCTTTTCCGCTGTCAGCAGCCGCTGTACCTGCTCGATGCGCCCGTTGTGCTCGTTGCGCAGCGCGTAGATCAGTGGCAGCGTCACCAGTCCCTGCCGCAGGTCGTTGCCGGCTGGCTTGCCGATGATCTCCTCAGCGCCGGTGTAGTCGAGCACGTCGTCCATGATCTGGAACGCGATGCCCAGATTCACGCCGTAATCGTTCATGAGCTCGATCTGCTCGTCGCTGGCGCCGCCCACCGTCGCGCCACCCTTGCAACAGGCGGCGATCAGACAAGCGGTCTTGCGGTTGACGCGCTCCAGGTAGCGCTCCTCCGAGGTGTCCATGCGCCGGGCGGAGAGCAGCTCGATGATCGTGCCCTCGCAGACCGTCGCCACCGTGTCGGAGAATAGCCGGTCAATGCGGAAGTCTTGCACATCGGCGATCAAGCCCGCTGTCTTGGCGAAGAGGTAATCGCCCAGCAGGATCGCCACCGGCTCGCCGTAGCGCGCGTTGACCGTCGGGATGCCGCGCCGCGTGCCAGCCTGATCAATGATATCGTCATGCACCAGTGTCGCCAAATGAGTCATCTCGAACGCAATGCTGAGCGGCAGCAGCTTCTCGAAGCGATAGGTGAAAAGCTTGCCGGAGATCAGCGTCAATGCGGTGCGCAGGCGTTTGCCAGGCGAGCTCATCGCATGCGCGGCGGCGGCGTTCAATATGTCCAAACCAGAGGTCGCCCGCAACTGGAACTCGCGGTCCACAATCTCCAAGTCTGGCTCGATAGGGGCGAACAGCCGGCTCAACGTGGCCGTATCGCTCATGGGGCCTCCAAAAGTGGTAGCGAGACACTCGTGTGGGTCTCGATCACGCGCCGTCGCCAGCGCCACATTTAATTGTAACACGGCCCGTCAGCAGTGTGGATGTCGTGTACGCGAACGCCGCCCGTTAGGTCGCGGAACGGCGTCACTTCATAGTAAGCCTAAGGCGTCTGGCTAGGGCCGCGCATCACAGCGTCCGGCGTTCATATCACAGCGGCGTCACAAGCGAGAAAGGCGCCAAGCGGCTAGACATCGGCGGTATGATCCAGCTCAGCCAGGTCCTCCTGCAAGAAGAGATGCTCGAATGGCAGCTCCTCGACGATATCCAGCGCCTCGCGATACTCGCGCCAGGTTAGGCGGCGGCCCAACTCCTCGTCACCAACCACTTTGTATGCCGGAAAATACTGATCCATCACACTCAGGCCAATATCCGTCCCAATTTCGCGCGCGATCCAGTTCAGGACCTCGCGTGTGCCCGCGTGGCCGTTCGGCATCACCAAATGGCGCACGATCAGCCCGCGCGTCGCGATTCCATGCTCATCCAGCTTGAGCCCGCCCACCTGACGGTACATCTCCTTCAGCGCCGCGCGGTTGAACTCGACGTAGTGATGCATCTTTGAGGTGCGCATCGCCTCGCGGTTGTCGGCGTATTTCGCATCGGGCAGGTAGATATCTACGACGCCATCGAGCAGCTTGAGCGTGTGCAAGTGCTCGTAGCCCGCGCAGTTGTAAACCATCGGGATGCGCAGCCCACGATCGGCGGCGATCACCAGCGCCTTCAGGATTTGCGGGACGAAGTGGGTGGGCGTCACGAGGTCAATGTTGTGAGCGCCCTTCTTCTGGAGGTAGAGCATCATCTCCGCCAGCCGCTCCGGCCCCACGCGGATGCCATGCCCCATCTGACTCAGCCAGTAGTTCTGGCAATACGAGCAGCGCGCCTGGCAGCCGCCAAAGAAGATTGTCCCCGCGCCACCCGTGCCGCTCAACGGCGGCTCCTCGCGCCGGTGGAGGTTCCACGAGCCGACGATGATGTCCGTGCCGGAGTGGCACGCGCCCGTCTTGCCCGCGATACGGTTCACGGGGCAGTTCTGCGGGCAGACCGTGCAGCAGCGCAGCAGCTCCCATGCCTCATTCGCGCGCCGCGCCAGCTCGCCGGTCGCGTGTAGCGCCAGATAGCTGGGGTACAGCCCACTGGATATCTGATCGGTTTGGTCCTGGGTTGGAGCCGTCATTCGCCGCCCATCTTCACTTCTATCGCTTACAGCCGCGTCAGATCATCCGTCGCGCGGCGCGCCAGCAGCACGCTCTCACGCAGCCCGCGCCGCAGCGACCACCGCTGGCCGGTTTCCTCATGGGTCACTTCGCGCTGGCGCGCGCTGGTCATGCGGAACATCGCCAGCGCGGCGTCACGCGCCGCCTCGATCCGCACGACTCCGCCGCTTGGCAGGTCCGGCGCGTTCACCCCCGTCGCGTAGGCGATCAATCCCACCTGGACCGCCGCTACCCGGCTGAGCGCGGCCTCCAGCGCGGGACTCGCGGGCCGCTGGGCGGCGCCCGCCAGCAGGTCCGCATACGCCCAGTCGAGGACAGCCAGCAGCCAGTCGAGGTCCTCATCATTCACCGGCTCGGCGTCGGCGCTGAAGAACGCAGTAATCCCACCCGGCTTCTGGTCGGCGGTTTCGCGAGCCTCAGCGCGCACCTGGCTGTGCATGGTGGGGGTGTAGTCATCGTGGCGGCTGAGCCAGGCGTAGTACGCCGGAATCGCGTCCGCCAGGCGCTCTAGCGCCTCTCCCTGGCTGGCGCCCGTGGCGTAGCAGCCCGCCAGATCGCTCGCCAGCGCCAGCCACGCGCCGGATGGATCACGCAATAGCCAGGCCCCGTAGAGTGCGGCGTCGGGCTGTTCGGTCATGCGGTCAAACTCCTGCGACTCCTGCGCGTGCGCGCTTATTCCACCAGTGCGCGGCGTAGCTCGATCACCTGGTCGCGCAACTGGGCGGCCTTCTCGAACTCCAGCTCTTTCGCGGCCTGCTTCATCTGCGACTCCAGCCCCTTGATGAGACGGGCAATCTCATCTTTCGGCATGTCGGCGAGCGCCACCGCGCCCTCAGCCGCTCGCTCGCCCTGCTCGGATGGGCGGAAGCGGTCGGAGAGCGCGCGCACTTCTTTGATGATGCCGCGCGGGGTGATGCCATGCGCCACATTATAGTCTTCCTGGATGCGACGGCGACGGTTTGTCTCATCTATCGCCCGCCGCATCGAGTTGGTAATATGATCGGCGTACATCACCACTGAGCCCTCGATGTGCCGCGCGGCGCGCCCTATCGTCTGGATCAGCGAGCCTTCCGAGCGTAGGAAGCCTTCCTTGTCGGCGTCGAGGATCGCCACCAGCGACACTTCCGGCAGGTCGAGCCCCTCACGCAGCAGGTTGATGCCCACCACCACGTCGTAGACGCCCAGCCGCAGGTCGCGCAGAATCTCTATCCGCTCGATGGTGTCAATCTCCGAGTGCAGATAGTGGACCTTGACCCCCATCTCCTGGAGGTAGTCGGCCAGGTCTTCGGCCATCTTCTTGGTGAGCGTCGTCACCAGCGCGCGCTGGCCCCGCTCCGTCCGCAGGCGAATCTCGGCCAGCAGGTCATCAATCTGCCCCTCGGTCGGGCGGACGGTGATCAGCGGGTCGAGTACGCCGGTCGGGCGGATGATCTGCTCGGCCACCACGTCGCTATGCTCGTACTCAAACGGCCCCGGCGTGGCGGAGACGAAGACCGCCTGACTCAGGTGATCGAGGAACTCGTTGAACATCAGCGGGCGGTTATCCAGCGCGGAGGGCAGGCGGAAGCCGTAGTCCACCAGCACCTGCTTGCGCGCGCGGTCGCCGTTGAACATGCCGCGCACCTGAGGCAGCGCGACGTGCGACTCATCCACTACCAGCAGGAAGTCATCGGGGAAGTAGTCCAGCAGCGTCCAGGGCTGCTCGCCGGGCTGGCGGCCCGCCAGGTGGCGCGAGTAGTTCTCGATGCCGGAGCAGATGCCCGTCTCGCGCAGCATCTCGATATCGAAGTTGGTGCGCTGCCGCAGCCGCGCGGCCTCCAGCAGCTTGCCCTCGGCGTCCAGCTCCGCCAGCCGCACCGCCAGCTCCGCTTCGATGCCGGCGATGGCGCTGTTCAACCGCTCCTGCGTCGTCACCCAGTGCTTGGCCGGGTAGATGTCCAGCCGCACGCGGTTCCCCAGAATCTCGCCGGTCAGCGGGTCAATCTCGACGATCCGCTCGATCTCGTCTCCGAAGAACTCGACCCGCATCGCCAGGTCCTCATACGAGGGATAAATCTCCAGCGTGTCACCGCGCACGCGGAACTTGCCGCGCGTGAAGCTGGTGTCGTTGCGCTCGTACTGAATGTCGGTCAGCCAGCGCAACACACGGTCACGCCGCCGCGTTTCGCCCACCTTGAGCGTCAGCACGACCTCGCCATATTCCTCCGGCGAGCCCAGGCCGTAGATACACGAGACCGACGCCACGATCAGTGTATCGCGCCGCTCGAACAGGCTGCGCGTCGCCGAGAGACGCAGCTTCTCGATCTCCGCGTTGAGCTGGCTCTCCTTCTCAACGTAGGTGTCCGTGCGCGGGATGTAGGCTTCTGGCTGGTAGTAATCGTAGTAGCTGACGAAGTACTCGACGGCGTTATTGGGGAAGAACTCGCGGTACTCCGCGTACAGCTGCGCCGCCAGCGTCTTGTTGGGCGCCAGCACCAGCGTCGGGCGCTGCACCCGCTCGACCATCCGCGCGACGGTGAACGTCTTGCCGCTGCCCGTCACGCCGAGCAGCGTCTGGAAGCGATGGCCCGCGCGCACGCTCTCGACCAGCGTCTCAATCGCATCGGGCTGATCGCCCGTCGGCTGAAACGGGGCGACCACCTGAAAATCCGACATCCGCGCCGCCCTCCGTCGCATGGCGCCCACTCTGCGGGGGCGTCCGAAATGAGGCGCGTGCAACGCACGCGGCGCATAGAAATAGCCCGCGCTCGAAAGCGCGAGCCTGCGCCCCACAGTATACAACACGGAGCGCGCCATCGGGCGGAAACGCGCCGTGAACAACTCCATAATCAAGCAAGCTTCGCGTCATTTCACCGAACAAGAAGTGCGCGCCTATACACCACACCGCTGGCGCGATATGCTACCATGTGGTTAAATCGCGGAAGCGCATGTACTATCCGCGCCGCCCGCGCGCAGGAGCCACCATGACGACCGAACCAGCGGCGACCATCCGGCGCCCTAACGTAGAATCCCCTCTCTGTCCCATCTTCCATGACGCCGTGGAGCTGATTGGAAGACGCTGGAATGGCGCGATTCTCTACGTCCTCATGCGCGGGCCGCGCCGCTACCACGAGTTGCTGGCGGCGATCCCCAACCTATCTGACCGCGTGCTGACCATGCGCCTGAAGGAGTTGGAGGCGCACGGACTCATCCGCCGCACCGTCGAGACTGGCCCTCCAATCAAAGTCTCGTATCAACTCACGCCCGCCGGTCAGGATCTCAATCAGGTGATTGACGCCATCGGCGACTGGGGCCACCGCTGGCGCGAGCATAACGAGACGTCCAGCAAATGATCGCGGCGCACGGTGGCCAGGCGAACTAGCGCGCCGCGTAGGCAACCAGCCCCCAGAGCATCGCGACGAATGTCAGCGTCTGCAATACCACCCGCAGAGTCTGCCAGCGCTCGAAGCGGTCGAAGATGTCCGCGAGCCGCGCCTCGTCGCTGGCGGCCTTCTTCTGGCTGAAGTTGGTAGGCGCCGCCCGCGCGGTCACCAGCGAATGCAGGATGGACAGTAACGCGGCCGCGTAGATCGGCCAGACCTGACCCAGCCCGGCGCGCTGGACGTACACCACAACCGAGGCGATGACCGTCAGCAGCGCCGCGCCAATCCCCAGCGTCCCGTACCAGATGACGCCTGGCCCCAGGTCCGCCGCCTGGCTGTAAGCCGAGAACGCCACTGCGCCCATACGTCGCCGCGCCGGAAGCTGCTTGATAGATTGGTCGAGACTCGCTCCCGCAAGGACGCCATCGGCGGCGGTCGCCGCCGCAATCAGCGCAAGCGCCCAGACATTCGCCATGATGGCTCCCTTTCTCATACGCTGTTGACGCCAGCCTGCCTTGATCACGCCACACGGCGTCCTCGAGCGTCAACCCTTACGGGCGATGGTCGCCGTACGGGCGATGGTCGCCGCTTGACAGAGATTAGCTCATCATGGCATAGTTTTGTCGTGGCCACGCACAAACAGGAAGTTGCAAACTATTAGTAAGTGAGCATCGTTGCGTGACTGATGGCGAAGACGCCTCAGGAACACGCTCACTTCACGAAAGGGCATCGAAGATGGTGTCACAGAATGGACGCCGGGACTATCCCAGCCTGCTTTCTCCCGCCAACAGCGCATTGCTCCTGATCGACTTCCAGCCTCAGATGATCTTCGGCGTTCAGTCCATGGACCGGCAAACGCTCATCAACAACGTCACCGCTCTGGCCAAGTCCGCGAAGGTATTCGATATCCCCACCGTCCTGACAACTGTCGGCGCTGAGGGATTCAGCGGCTACTGCATCCCGGAAATCCTGGAAGTCTTCCCCGATGTGAAGCCGATTGACCGCTCCTGGATCAACGCCTGGGAAGACGACGCGTTCTATCACGCCGCAGTGGCCACAGGCCGCAAGAAGCTGGTGATGGCCGCCCTCTGGACGGAGATTTGCCTGACCCATCCCGTTCTCTCCGCGCTCGCCGACGGCTACGAAGTCTATATCGTCGTTGACGCCTCAGCGGGATCGAGCACGGTCGCCCATGATATGGGAGTTCAGCGCATGATCCAGGCCGGCGCGATCCCCGTGACGTGGGCCCAGGTGATGTCCGAGTGGCAGCGCGACTGGGCGCGCGAGACCGCCGGCCAGGTTTTCGACATCGCCGTCAAGCATGCCGGCGCATGGGGCGAAGGCGTCATCTACGTGAATACCTTCAAGTTCCCCTCGCAAAAGGCCGCGGCTGAAACGCCTGCGGAAGAACCCGTCACCGCCAGCTAAGACAGCGGCGCGCGAGCATCGCGGTGGGTTGGGGGCGTCTGGGGTTTCCAGCGGTCCCGACCTATCGCGATCTACCATGCGTTTGCGCCCTGAGCGCGCCAAAGCCCTCCCCATCGCGGCGCGCCATCGACTCGAATGACGTATGATCCTCTCAGGCGCCAACCACTCACTGAAAGAGATGCCGCGCATGTCTTTGCCCGCTCACGGAACACCAGCCGCAACCGCTGACATGATCCTGATCAATGGCAAAATCACCGCCAACGCCGCCAGCGCCGTGGAGCATGAGGCGCTGGCGATCGGCAGTGGACGCGTGCTGGCGGTAGGCCGCGCCAGCGATGTCATGACGCTCGCCCAGCCGCGCGCGACCATCGTAGACCTCGAAGGCCGCCGGGTCATCCCTGGACTCATCGATTCCCACTTGCATCATGTGCGCGCTGGTCTCACCTGGAACGATGAAATTCATTGGGATGGGGTGGGCAGCCTCGCGGCGGCGCTGGCGTTGATCGCGCAGGCCGCCCAGCGACAGCCCGCTGGGACCTGGATTCGCGTGGTCGGCGCCTGGCATCCAGGCCAGTTCACCGAGAAGCGCGGCCCAACACGCGAAGAGTTGAGCGCGATCGCGCCCCAACACCCCGTCTATGTCCAGATGCTCTACGAAGACGCGCTCGTCAACGATCTGGGCCTGCGCATGTGCGAGATCACCGCTGAAACGAGCGACCCGCCCGGCGCGGTGTTCGAGCGCGACGCGACGGGCGCCCCGACGGGACGCATGCGCGGCGTGCCAGCGTTCAACCATGTGCTCCAGCGAATGGGGACGACCACACTCGAACAGCGAATCGCCTCGACACGCGCCATGCTGCGCGACTTTAGCCGGGTGGGGTTAACCACTGGAACGGACGCGGGTGGCCTGGGCGCGGTATGGGACATCTACCGCCCGATCTTCGAGATATGGCGCCAGGGCGGGATGAATTTTCGGACCCGGCTCTACGTCGGAGCGACCGAGCGCGGCGCCGAGCGCCAGCAGATCGCGGACTGGATCGCGCGCTTCCCCGAAGACACTGGCGACGATCTCCTACGCGTCATCGGCGCCGGCGAAATCATCCTGTTCGGCTACCACGACCTCGAAGGCCTTACCACGTTCCACGTCTCACCCGATAGCCGTCACGAGCTGGCCGGGATCACGCGCATGGTCATCCAGCGCGGCTGGCCTATGACGATCCACGCCGTCTGGGATACCACCATCGCCGCCGTGCTCGACGTGTGGGAGGAGGTCAACGCCGAAACGCCACTCGCGGGCAGACGCTTCTCCATCGCCCATGCGGATATGATCACCGAGAACGATCTACTGCGCGCCCAGCGTTTGGGCATTGGCATCGCCGTTCAGGACCGGCTGGTCTTCCGTTCCGCCGACTCCGGAAGGGTCTGGGGGCATGACAAGGCGCACACCGCGCCGCCGCTGCGCCGCATGCTGGATCTCGGTATCCCCGTAGGAGCCGGGACGGACGCCACACGGGTCACCACCTACAATCCCTGGCTCTCGCTCTGGTGGCTGGTGACCGGAAGCTCAGTGGATGGCGCGCCCCCGCGCCACGAGCGCCACCGCTTGAGCCGGGCTGAAGCCCTGCGGCTCTACACCTCCGGCAGCGCCTGGTTCTCATTCGACGAGCAGAATCTGGGAACGCTCGAGCCGGGCAAGCTGGCGGATCTGGCCGTCCTCTCTGACGATTACTTCACCGTCCCCACCGAGGCCATCCCATCGCTGGAATCCGACCTGACGCTGATCGGCGGGCGCCCCGTCTACGCCGCGGGAAGCTTCGCCGGGCTGGAGCGTGCATAGAGGCGCGCGGCGGGATCGCGACCATATGCCGCCGTCATGTATGCGTGTGAGCGCGCTCAACTCTGCGGAGGAGGCGTTGGCCGCTCCTGTCGGCGTCGGAGGAATCGGCGTCGCGGTGGGTAGGGCCGTGGGGGTTGGCGGAATGGGCGTTGCGGTGGGTTGCGCGCCGCCGCCGCCTCCACCGCCGCCGCCGCCGCCGCCACCACTTCCGCCACCGCCTCCTCCGCTGGAATGCGTGGGTGTTGGCGTCGCGGTGGCCTGCGGCCCAGGCGTCACAGTCAGCGCAAAGCCCGGCGTCGGCGTCAGCAGTTGGAGCGGCATGTCTGTCGCGGTTGGCGTTGGCGTCGCTACGGGGAGCGCGTCATACGGCAGCGGAGTGAGCCAGAGCAACGCCACAAGCCCCACCAGTAGCAGATTGCCCGCGGACCAGACCAGCGGTAGCGGCGGCCCGCGCCGCGAGCGCGCAAATGGTTGGGTCGCGCCCCCTGGCGCAACTGGACGGCCTCCCGTATCCTCTGACATGCCTGCGCCCCTCACCATGCCGCTGCAGTGGCAGCGGCGCGCCGACAGCTATCAGGCGCTAGTTTCCGGCGATGGACGCTTGCTGTCATCAACACAAATGCGTATTTATTCGCACTGGGCGGATTTACACCAACAGCCCCGCGCGGCGCGCGATGGCCAGCCGCTTCTCCTCCACGCGCAGCGAGGCGGCGTCAATCATCTCGTCGTCTATCACCAGCGCGCCCACCCCTTGATCGCTGTCCGCGTTGGCGTAGGCCTCCATGATGCGCTGGGCGCGGGCGATTTCCTCTTCGGTCGGCGTGAAGGCGGTATTGATAACGGCGACCTGCGGCGGATACACGGCCCACTTGCCGTCGAAGCCCATGCGCGCCGCCATCTCCGCGTCGCGCTTGCAAGCGTCGAGGTCCTTGATCGCCAGCGTCACGCCATCCATCGCCGTGATGCCAGCGGCGCGCGCGGCGGTGATGACCTTGGCCTTGGCGTAATTGTAGTAAAAGAACTGCTCGCCGCCCAGCTCCTTCGCGCCGATATCGCCCGCGAAGTCCACCAACCCGAAGATCAGCCCGCTCAGGCGCGGCGAGGATTTGGCGATCGCTTCGGCGTGCAGAACCGCATCCGCCGACTCGATCAGCGCTTCCAGCATGATGCGCCCGACCGGGAAGCCCATGTTCATCTCAATCTGCATCAGCAGCCGGTCAGCGAAAATGACATCCTCTGGCGCGTTGACTTTGGGCAGCACGACGCAGTCCAACGACTGGCCCGCGGCCTCGACCACCTCGATGAGGTCGCGGTAGAAGAAGCGCGTCGTCGGGCCGTTCGGACGGAAGGCGCGGATGCGGGAGCCGAAATCGAGCGTTGTCAGCGCCTCGATCACCGTCTTGCGCGCGCCCTCTTTCTGCGAGACCGCGCAGGCGTCCTCCAGGTCGAAGATCACCTGATCGGCATCTGACACGGCGGCCTTAGTCATCATCTTCAGCGAATGGCCGGGGCAGGTCAGCTCCGAGCGGCGGATCAGCGTCTCGCGTATCGTCTCAGTAGTCATCGGCTGCGGCTCCTTCAGTGCGAAGGCGCGCGTCCGCCGCGCGCCACGCATCCAGTATACCGCTCGCTGGTGTCATTCCATACAGCGAGCTCACGCGCCTCAGGGCAGCGCCAAAGTCGCCCGGCGAGGCGAGCGGGCGGTTGAAACCGCGCCTCAAGGCGGCGCCCGCCGCCACAAGACCTGCCTCCGCAGGTCCTCGTCCCACCGAGCGGGCGTCCGCGCAGGCGGACGTTGTGGGCCGCCTGGCCCTTCAGGTGCGGTTTCAACCGCCTGCTCGCTGGGCAATGACTTTGACACCGCCCTGTCACGCGCCCCAGTCGCCGCGCCAGCCTGCCAGCAAGTCCACCGCCGTCTCGGCCACCTCAGCCAGCGGCGCCAGGGCGATATACTCCTCGGCGGTATGCTCGTTCATCGCTCCGGTGGAGATGGTGACGGCGCGGACATGCCGCCTGAGGGCGCTGGCGTCGCTGCCAATGAACGTCGTCACCGTGCGGAATGTTCCGCCGCGCGCCTCGACAGCAGCGCGCCAGGCCAGCAGCGCTGGCTCATCCTGCGCGACGGTATAGCTGTCGCAGTGCGGGTCGAAGCTGACCTCCGCCGCGCCGCCCAGCGCCTCCGCCGCGTCGGTGAAGGCCTGCGCCACGCTGGCCAGCAGCGCCTCGCGCACGTCGCCATCCAGCAGTGTGCGGACCTCGCCCTGCGCGCGCAGCTCGCGCGGGATGGCGTTGCGCGCCGTCCCAGCCTCGACCCGCCCCACCGAGACGCGCGTCGTGTCGCCATCCAGCGAGCCCCACGGATACGCCGCGCGGCGGAAGATCTCGATCGCGCTCACCGCGCCATCCAGGCTCTTGCCCGGGTGGCCGCCCGAACCATGGATGACCACGTCGAATGCGATATAGGTCGCGGCGCGCGTCACGGCCACGCCCGCTTCGCCCGCGTTGTCGAAGATCAGCCCATCCACCGCGCCCCAGGGCGCCGGGTCGAACGCCTTGGCGCCCGTCAGGCCGACCTCCTCGCCGGTGGTGAAGAGCGCCAGCAGCGGCGGATGCGAAAGCCCGCGCGCCCGCAGCGTCTCCAGCGCCTCCAGGATGATTGCGATCCCCGCGCTGTCATCCGCGCCGAGATTGGTCGTCCCATCGCTGCGCATCACGCCGTCCGCGATGACCGGCGTATGCGCCAGGCCCGGCGGCACGCGGTCGAGGTGCGCGTTGAGCAGCAGCGGCGGCTCCGCGTCGCGCTCCGCCGGGACGCCCGCTACCCGCGCGATCAGATTGCCCGCCGCGTCCGTGACCGTCGCCAGCTCCAGCCGCTCCAGCCGCCCGCGCACATAGGCGCGCGCCTCATCCTCTTGGCCAGAGACGCTAGGCGTGGCCGCCAGCTCCACCAGTGTGCGCGTCACCCGCGCCAGCGTGGCGCCACCCGCTGGGGCCGCCTCGTCGTGAGTATCTAGACGCATCACGCGCCTCCTCTTCCGAACGCGATTCGTTCCGCCGCGCGCCATACGTTCAGGCGTCCGGCTCGCCCGCCTCAAGCCGCGCCACGGTCGCCTCGATCAGCGACGTGACATCCGCCAGCATCACCCCGCGCGAATCGGGCACATCCATATCCGCGAAGCCGCACAAATTCATCAGGTCCATCAACAGCGTCATCCGCCGCCAGCCCGGCGGCGCATAGCCGCCATGCGCGCGATACGCCGCCACCACATGGCCCGCAAAGCCTGGCGGCAGCATTGTCGCCTCGCGCCGCAGCAACTGGCCAAGATCGAACAGCGATGGCCCGGCGAAGGCGAACTCCCAGTCCAGGACGCCACTCACGCGCCAGGCGCCACCATCGCGCGCCACCAGCAGGTTGCTGTCGCGAAAGTCGGCGTGAACCAGCGACACGCGCCCAGCCAGCGCGTCCAGCTCACTCGCACACGCCTCGACCAGCGACCACAGCCGCGCGGTGAGATCGGCGCCCAGGCGCTCACCCGCGCGCGCCTCGAAGAGCAGATACCGCAGACGTCCGCGCGTCATCCCGGCGGGCGCGTCGAGCGGCTCGGTGATGGTGAGGTCAGGGCCAAAGAAGCCGCTGGCAGGGAAGGTGAACGCGCCAATCGCGGCGGCGGCCGCGCCGAGCGCGGCGGCCAGTGACGGAGCCTCATCGGATGGCAGCGACGCCAGCGCCACCGGCAGCGGGACGCCCTCCACCCAGGACATCAGCATCCACGGCAGGCGGAAGCGCGCGGCGGTGTCTGCGTAGAGCACTGTGGGCGATGGGACTGCGCCAGCCACCAGCCGCAGCAGCCGCTCCTCACGCGCGCAGGCCGCCGCGTCACGCGTGTACAACCGTAACACCACCGGCGTTGGCGCGCCATCCAGCTCGATGCGGTAGTTGGTATTGACGAGGCCGGTGGTGAGCGGCTCCATAGCGCCGATCGCGCGCCCCGGCGCCGCTACCGCCAGCAGCGCGCGCGCCTCCTCCGGCGTGAGCGCGACCAGCGGCTCGCGACGCGACCAGCCCGCTGTGGGGTCCGGTGGGTGAGATGGGCCCGACATGCGCCGTCCTCTCCATCGCTGTCCGCACAACACAACACGCCGGATACCCACGCATGATGCGGGTATCCGGCGTGTAGCGAGCGTGGTGGAGACTACTCGCGCTCCACCGATTCAGGCTCGGTAGCCACACCCCGGCGTATCAGGGTGCGCAGGGCGTCCAGGCGGCCACGGAGCCACTCGGGGCTGCGGCCGCTGACCGGCTTGCCGCCGCGCGTCGCTGTGTAGATGCGGGCCGCATGGGTCACGGCCAGCACAAGCTGTCGCTCGGTCGGCGAATAGCCGCGCGACGCGCCCCAGGCGTAATCACGCATGATCGTGCTGAACCCGGCGCGGTAGTCCGCCGAGCCCTCCACGTCCGCTATCTCACCATCGAGCCCTTGCGGCTCGTCGCCAAACGATTGCGCCACACCGACAACCTTCCACGCGACTCTCGCGCCTCACGCCCGATCAGACGGGACTAGTGACCGCAGCCGCAGCCGCGCGCCTGGCCGCTGTCGCCGGCGGTCTTGAAGCTATGGCCACAGCCGCATGTGGAGACCGCCTGCGGGTTGTTGACGGTGAAGCCAGCGCCCATCAAGCTGTCTACGTAGTCCACTTCGCTGCCTGAGATGTAGTCGGCGCTCATGTCGTCAATCAGCACGCGCACGCCCGTGACCTCGAAGACGCTATCGCCGTCCTGGGTCTCGTCGAGCGTCATGCCATACTGCAAGCCAGAGCAGCCGCCGCCGGCCACGAAGATGCGCAGCCCCAGCTCAGGGTTGCCCTCAGCGTCCAGCAGTTCGCGAACCTTCTCCGCCGCGGCTGGCGTCAAGGTGATAAGCGCAATCCGCGTCTCGGTCTCGTCAATCATGGGGTGCTGTTCCTCCTGCACGCGGACGTGACGTTCTGCATCTCGCTCGCCGCGGCTTTTGTGGCTATCGCATCAAAGCCCAGGCCAGGACAAACGGGTGATACACCCGCGCTGCCCCAACACTTCACTTCGTACAGTAATTCTACGCGCCAACGTCAAGAGCGTCAATGCTATCAGCCGCGCGGCGGCGTCCCCAGGCATTCCAGGCCACCCTGCCGGCATCCACCGCCACGAGCGCGCATACGACGAGCCATGCCCAGTCAATCGGAGCCCGCAGCCGGTAGAACTCCGCGTAGGACGCCACCGCCGTCATCGCGATGGCGCCAACTACCGCGAGCGTCAGCAGCGCGATGACGAACAGCGCCGGGTCGCGCCAGCCGCGCCACAGCCGCCACGCCAGCCACAGCGCGACCAGTGGCAGCGCGAGATACGTCAGCAGCTCATCCCGCGCCACGACGCGAGCCAGCCTGTAGCCAATGGTATTTCCACCACGAGCATCCATTCCCGGCGGCGCCAGCCACACCCGCACAGCGTCGCGCGCGGTATCAATGGCGTAGCGCGCCGGATCGTGGAAGATGACGTAGCGCGCATAGACACCCAGCGCCCGGTAGTAGTTTCCCGAATAACCATACTTTTCGGCGAAGGTCCACGGCAGGTCGCCACCTTGCGCGGCGAACTCTCGCGCGTCGCGCTGGATGGCCTGGAATTGCGGCGGAACTGGTTTGCTCAGCATCCGGTACTCCAACGCTTTGCCGAACAGATTCGCGTCCGAGACGTACGAGACGCCGTAATAGCCGTTCACCGCGCCATTGAGCGCCACATAGCCGCCCACCAGGCCGTAGACCAGCGCCAGCGCCAGCCCAAGCGCCGCCAGCTCGCGCCTTGCCCAGCGCAGGCCAATCGCCCGGGCAAGCAGCGCCAGCCCAACCAGCGCAGGCAGATAGAGATAAAACGGTCGCGTCATGATGGCCAGCGTGGAAAACACCGCGAAGGCGACGCTCGCTCCGGGAGTGACACGCCGCGCCAAGCGCTCCACCACGAGAAACAGCGTCACCGTCAGCCAGCATGAGAACGTCTCGTCGCGAATACTGTACGCCCAGTCCAGCATGTAGAGGTTCAGCGCCACCGCCGAGGCGATCGCGCACGCGATCCAGGGCCGCCACATCAGACGGTACGCCAGCAGGTACACCTCGAACGCCGTAATGGAGAACAGCGCAAGCTGGATAGCCACCACCGCGTAGGGATTCTGGTCAGGAAACACGGCGAAGACCAGCGCCAGAAACATCGGGTAGCCAGGCGTCCGTTTGGGGTCCGCTACTTGCCCCGTCGCGATGATCTTGCGCGCCGTGGCGAGGTATTCACTGGAATCAGGCGAGCTGGGGATGGCGGGATGAGTGCTATACAGCGCCAGCAATGACGCCAGCGTAGCCAGCGCGACCACGAGAAGCGGTATGCCATGAGTCCTCAGAAAGTCCCGCGCGCGATCGCGTGAAAACGTCTGTTTTACCGGCGCCAGCGCCGCGCTCGCCCACTCCATCACCGCTTCCTCGCTGTCTCATCACTGGACAAAGCGCCACTCTCCCTCGCGCCCGCGCCCCATGGCAGTGCGCCAATCCCTGGCTTGCTATGCCGTATGACGCGACAGCGCAAGCCAGGTAACGCCTCAGCGCGGGCCAGTCTTGCCGCCGCCGAGCAGCGGGTTGATGCGTAACAGCGAGGAGTCGAAGGAGTACGTGCTGCGGCGCTTCTCGCGGCGGCGGGCCTGGGCGTAGCCGATGAGCGTGGTGAGCAGGTCGGGGAACGACACGCCCGAAGGCTCCCAGAGGTAGAAGGAAAGCGAGCCAGGGAGTGTATTGATCTCATTGACGTAGTAGACGCCCGTATCAGGATGGACGAGGAAATCCACCCGCGAGACGCCCGCCGCGCCAATCGCGCGGAAGGTCTTTACGGCGGTGTCCTGGATGGCGCGCGTCAAGTCATCGGAGATGTCAGCGGGGATGATGCGGCGTGAGCCTTTCATGCCCTCGCCCTTGCCGCCTTTGAGATACTTCTCATCGTAGCTGAGTGTGCCGGCGATGACGGGCCGCTCGCAGACGGAAGCTCGCGCTTCGTTCGCGTCGCCCAGCACGGAGCAGTTGATCTCGGCTATATTCTGCTGGGCAGGCTCGACCATCACCCGGCTGTCATAGGTCGCGGCGACATCAATCGCAAACTGGAGCGCCGTGCGGTCCTCCGCACTGGAAACGCCGATGCTGGAGCCGAGCGAGACGGGCTTGACGAAGACCGGATAGGGGAAGGCGGCTTCGATCTCGGTGAGCACAGCGTCAGGCTCGCGCTGCCAGCGCGCGCGGGTGAGAGCATAGTCGGGCAGCACGGGCAAACCCGCCGCGCGCAGGGCGACCTTGGTCATCAGCTTGTCCATGCCGATCGCTGACGCCTCGACGCCACATCCCACATACGGCAGATCGGCCAGTTCGAGCAGTCCCTGGATCGTGCCATCTTCGCCGTGCGAGCCGTGCAGGAGCGGAAAAGCGATATCCAACGGCTCGATCTCCGGCTCCGCCGCCTTGCCGCCGAACAGCCCCTTGCGCTCGGGCGCCTTGCGCGGAAGCAGGCCAGGCTGGGTCGCGTCCGCGCTGAAGAGCACCGGCTCCGCGAGCGTCTGGAGCTTCTCCAGGTCGGTGTAGTTCGCCAGGTCCATCAGCGCCGCGCCAGTGAACCAGCGTCCCTCTTTGGAGATGTAGATCGGGATCGGCGTATAGCGGTCACGCGGCAGCGCGGCCATAGCCTGATGCGCCGTCAGCGCCGAAACCTCATGCTCGACCGAGCGTCCACCGAAGATCATACCGACACGCAGCGGGGGCATTACTCACTCCTTGGGGCTGTCTGACGACGGTGTGGTGGCGAGCTGCCCGGGCAGCGGCGCGCGCCCTCATGGTAGCCCCCGCGCTCCCTTATCCGCAACCAGTCTAGGAGCTTCAAGGAACGGCGAGCGGCGAAAGCGTAATTGAGCCATCGTCGTTGATCGTCGCTTGATTTAGCCCTGAGCTATTGCTCGTGGCTTCCGGCTTCATCGCCACCGGCGCCTGGCCACCATTCAGCGCGGAGAGGAAGCGCAGCGAGCCAGCGGTGCGAATGTCGGGGCCGGCTGTTCCGCTCCGCAGGCTCAGGCGCAAATCACCGCCAGGCGTGAGTGGCAGGATGGTATAGAGCGTCTCGCCCGCCTGCCAGCGCTGCGCCTCGCAGGTTGTGGAGACGGATCGGCCGCCCTCCGCGGCGCTGACCGTGAAGAAGCGGGTTTGGCCCACTGGCGCGCGGGCAGCGACAACGTTCCAGCCTACGGCAATCGCTCGCGTTCCCAATGGAGCAATGGTCGCGAGTTGGAGAGAGTCGCCAGCGCCATCATCGAAAAAGATCGGGGGCGGCGTCCGCGCGCCGGAAGGGGCGCCGCCAGGCCCGGACATCTGGTAGACAGGGTAATCTGGGCCGCCCATCATCCGCAGCGCGCCCACAGGCTGCGCCCCAGCGACACTGGCCAGCAGCGTGGCGGCAGGGGTGTTGGGGGCCGCAGAGGTGATGAGCCAGCTCTTCGTCGTGGAAGCGGATGGAAGCGACAGGCAGTCGGGCGTCATGGTCACGCGGTCAGCGCGCTCGCCCGCGAAGATGTAGTCCGCGGGCAGGCGGTAGCGCGGGTCGCTGGGCGTGATGACTTCGACGGTCGTCGCGCCTGTTTGCCGCTGGAGTTGGTCCAGCTCGCTCGCGCCGGCCTGAATGACGCTCAGCGGATAGCCATAGTTGTCGTAGGCGTTGAAGGTGGCGGCATTGGTGAGCGATACGGGATAACTAATCCACTGCGCTGAGCGCGCGACGACCAGCAGCAGCATCCCGACCTCCAGCGCCAGGGCCGTGAGCGAGGCGAGGCGCACGCTACGGGGGCGTAGCTGGCGCGCAAGCCAGGTAATCGACGAGACGGCTCCAACCGCCGAAACGATGAATGCGGTGGGATACAGCACCATCAGGTAGTGCGCGAATAGGCCAGCGCTATGCCGGATCATCAACGCGACGGGCAGGCTGACACTGAGCCACAGCAGCAGGTTGATCTTCCAGGAATCGCTGGCGCGCAGGCCACGATAGAGCGCAACCAGCCACGCGCGCGCGGCGGCGACCATACCTTGCTCGCGCCGCCAGGGCAGCGCGCGCGCCGGACGAAGAATGCGCGCGGTCAGCACGATCCAGCCAATGGCGAACAGGATGGTGGCAAGAACATTGAGCGCGAGGAAGGGGAGCGCGGAGCCAGGGAAGCTGCCACCCGGGCTGCCAATCGCCTGGTAGAGATAATAAAACACAGCGGGATTGATGTGGCTCTGCCCCGTCGCGTATGCGCGCGCGGCGCGCAAATCGGAAAAGCCGCTCAGCGCCTCCCAAACCAGCGTGGGCGCGACGAGCGCCAGCCCGATGACCGCTGACACGACCCACGCCCACCAGCGCGGGAAGCGCGGCGCGAGGAAGGCGGCTACCAGCGTCACCGGCGCCAGCAGTGCGGCGGTGGGATGCAGCAGCGTGGCGAGCGCCAGCAGCGTCACGTTCGCCGCGAACCAGCGGCGGCGGCCTTCAACGGCTCCGAAGTAGAGCGTCAGCGCCCAGAGGATCAGCAGCGGCGGCAGATAGTTCTGCTGCCAGATGAAGCGGCTATAATTGATCGCCGCGCCACACGAAGCGAAGAGCAGCGCGCTGAGTGACGCGACGCGCCGCCCGAAGTAGCGCAGGGTGAAGATATAGCACAGCGCGACGCCCAGCACATTCCATAGCGCGACGCTGATGACGACCGGCATGGGGTTGGCGGTGAAGGCCGCGAATGGCAGCAGGAGATAGATACTGAGCGGCGGATTCAAGGTATGGATAGATGAAGGAATGCCGGTCAGCGGGATGAGGCCGCGCGTCACGCTCGCCCGCGCCAGAACCATCAGCCTGGTCTGGTCGTCCAGGTACTGCGTGAGATCGAGCCGCCACAGGCGCAGCACAGCGCCGAGCGCCAGCGCCAGCCAGAACTCCCAGTGCCGCGCCCAGCCCCAGCGCGCGGGCGTTACCGCCGCGCTCGTCCGCTCGTCCGCCGTGCGGGTCGCAATCCGCCCCAGATCCATCGTTACCTTGTCCTGACCGCTCTATCGTCGTGCGGAGCTGCCGCTCCTTGTAGCGCGCCTTCCTCACACTGGTGACGGATGAGTCCCGCGCCAGCAACAATGCCTAGCCGCACGCGATGGGGCCGGAAGCTGGCGAGCGCGCTTCACATCGCCTGGCCGCCTATGGTATAGTCGCCTCAATCCGCGCCTAGCGCAAGCAGGAACACCAGGCCGCGCGGACTGAGGAGGGAGCGGATGGGCGCAGGAGAAGACGGCGGCGTGATCTATCACGGCGCCCTGCTGACGCTGCTAACGAGACGGGCGGTGGGGCCGGATGGCGGTGATCGACTGTATGAAATCGTCGAGCACCCACCAGCGGTCGCGGTGGTCGCCGTGTGGCGCAGAGATGGCCAGCAGCCGGAGGTCGCGCTGGTGCGGCAGCCGCGCCCGGCGATTGGCGGCGAAACGTGGGAGTTGCCAGCGGGCATGACCCGCGCGGGAGGCGCCGAGACGCTGGAAGAGGCCGCGCGCCGCGAGCTCCGCGAGGAGACGGGCGCGGAGGGCGGCGTCTGGTCGCAACTGGGACAGGTCTACACCTCGCCGGGCTTTACGGATGAGCGGATCACGCTCTTCCTGGCCGATGACGTCGAGTTGGTCGCGGGCGCGACGCCGGACGCGAGCGAGATCACATCACTCAGCTGGGTCCCGCTACCGGAGGCGATCCAGCGAGTGGAGCGCGATAGCCAGGCGGACGCCAAGACGACGCTCGGGCTCCTGCTGGCGCGCGACCAGATCGAGCGGCGCGCACGCGCGGAAAAGGATGGCCCCATGTTTTCACCTGATTCCACGATCCCATTCGCGTCTTCAGCGCCAGTGGAGGGAGCCGCGTCCTCTCGCGACGTCAGCTTCCGGCTGGAGAACCTGCTCTTGCAAGAGTACAGCTACGCCAGCTCCACAGCCTATCAGGCGCTGGAAGACCGGGCGCGGATGTTCAATCTGTACCTCGTACTGATTGGCGCGCTGGCGACCGGCGTCGGGGTAATTACACAGCTTGGACATAGCATCGGCAGCTATGCGCCAGAGATCATCGTATCGCTGCTGGCGATCATGGGCGTCGTGGGCATCGCGTTCTTCATCAAACTGATTCGCCTGCGGCAGGCGTGGCGCGAAAGCGCGATCACGATGAATATCATCAAAGAGCATTATATCCAGATGTTCATCGAGGAGAAGCCGGATGCCGCGCACCTATTCCGCTGGCGGCTGCGGACGATGCCGACGGGTGAAAAGCGCACCAGTATCAGCTTCGTGGTATGCATGACCGTTGCGCTGCTGGGCAGCCTGTGCTTTGCCTCCGCCGCGCTGCTGGCGCTGGCGGACTGGGTGGCGCCCGCGTTGGCGTCAGCTGTTCCTGCGCTCACGGGCATCGCTAACGCGGCGCCGTGGCTCCTAGCGGCGCTCGTCGCCTTCGTCTCATACACCCTGCATCAGATCTACTTCAACCATGAATTCGACCGCAAACGCGAGGCCGCCGCGCTGACGAAAGCCGTGAGCGAGGCGGGCCTGCCAGAGAGCATCCTGAAGCCGGGGCCAGCGGCGAACAGCTAGGCGACATCACGAGAGCAGGTAGAGAAATGACGGGAGAGGATGCCTGACATGCCGCTTGATCCAACAACCATGCCCTTCCCGCGCGAGCGCGTGGCCGCCGAGAGCGCGGAAGGCGGCGCCCAGCGGATGGGGCTGAAAGCGGAAAGCATCCTGATCGAGGAATTCAACTATGCTGGCGTGGTCGCCTATCAGGCCCGCGAGGATAGCGCCAATCTCATCAATGTGTACCTGCTGGCGACGGGAGCGATGGTGACCGGACTTGGGGTGGCGACGAGCGCCTATTCGGCGACGACGCGCGTGACGGTCGGCTTCATCAGCGTGACGGGGCTTCTGATCTATGCGCTCTTCAGCTTCGCCTTCTTCACGCGTCTGCTCGGATTGGAACAAGAGTATCGCGATGGCGCGCAGGCGATGGGCGTGATCCGCGAGTTCTATATCGCCAGCTTGCGCCCCTCCATGCCAGAGATCGAGCTGGCGTTTCACTGGCGGCTGCGGCGGCGGCCGCGTGGCGCCACGCTGGTAGGTGGCTCACCGCTCATCGCGTGGGTCATCGCGCTGCTGGGAGCGTTCTGCATCGCTGGGGCGGTTGGCGAGATACGGCTGCTCAACAGTATCCTCGCCAACATCTACGCCCCATACGCCACAGAGTCCGCGCTGGGACAAACAATTCCCTTCTTCTGGGAGTCCCTCCTGGGCTTGATAGCGTTGGGCGCGCAAATCGCCTACTTTCTGATCGCCGAGCGGCGCTTTCGGCGGCGCGCGCGGGCCGAAGCGGCGGAGCAGGCGGAGCGAATCGAAGCGGCGTTCGTCCATGAGGCGCGCTCTCGCGCATAGTGGCGCCGTGAGAGAGTGGGTGGTGGACCGTGGGGATGATGGCGCTCAAGCCGGTTAGGCCGCTCTTCGGCGGCTACGCGCTGGTGGCGTTCGTCTGCGCCTGGCTCGCGGGCGACTGGCTCGCGGGTCAGGGGCCTCTGGAGGGGCTGCCGCCCGCGCTGTGGCTCGCGGCGGCGGCGGGCGGCCTGGCGCTGGCGATTGGGGCCGTGCTAGCGCGCCGCCGCTCCGGCCTTAGTCGGACATGGCGGCAGGCGTGGCGAATCACACTGGCGATGGGCGCGCTGCTGCTCTGGCTGGGACTGGGCGCGGCGCGCGCGTCCGCCGCCGACCCCGCGCGCGACCCGCTCACCATCGCGCGCTTCGCTGACGGCGCGACGGTCCAGGCGCAAGGCCAGGTCATCGCCGAGCCAGACGAGCGTGGCGGATACCGTATCCTGACCGTGCGCGTAACCACGATCACGCTCAGGGGCGAGCAGGCGCAGCCAGCGGCGGGCGATGTGGAGGCGACGGTCTATGGCCCTAATGACTGGTTCGCGCCCGCGTATGGCGATACTATCACGCTTACTGGGGCGCTCAAGCCGCTGGGAGGGGCCTACGCGCCAGCGGGCGTCGTTGCGCGGATGCCCTCAGCGCGGGCCAGCATCCTGGCGCGGGGTGGCGGGGCGCCGCCGCTGGCGGCGCTCTACCAGTTGCGCGTATCACTGGCCCAGGCCATCGAGCGCAGCCTGCCTGAGCCAGAGGCCGCGCTGCTGATCGGTATCCTGTTAGGGCTGAAGTCACCCGCGCTGCGCGCCCGGCTGCCGCTCTTCATCGCCACCGGGACGATTCATCTGGTCGTGCCGGCCGGGCTCAAGGTCTCGATCCTGGCCGAGCTGACTGGCCGCGCCGCGCGGCGCCTGGGACCGTGGCCCCAAGCCATTGCCGCGCTGGTAGCCGTTGGCGCCTATGCGGCGCTCGGCGGCGGTGGCCCGGCGGCGGCGCGCGCGGCGATCATGGGCGCGCTTCTGGCGCTGGCGCCCGCGCTGGGTCGCGGCTATAACGTGTACACCGCGCTGGCGCTGGCCGTCCTCATCATGACAGGAATCGAGCCGTCGCTGATCGCCGACGCGGGCTTCCAGCTCACCGCACTGGCGACCTTCGCGCTGCCGCTCCTCACGCCTGGTATTCAGGCGGCCCTGCGCTGGCTGGCGGGGCCACTGGGCAAGCCGCGCATTGCGGAGCCAATCACGGAATCGCTGGCAGTGACGCTGACGGCGCAGGTAGCGACGATTCCCGTGCTGGCGCTCACCTTTCACGAAGTCTCGCTGGTCGCGCCTCTCGCGAACCTGCTGACCGTGCCGCTGCTGGCGCCGCTGCTGCTGGCGGGCGGCGCGCTGGCGGCGGTGGCCGCGCTGGGCTGGGCGCCGCTGGCGTTGGGGATGGCCTGGGTTATCTGGCCAGCGCTGGCCTGGGTCAGTGGCGTCATCGCCTGGACGGCTGGGCTGCCACTGGCGGCGGTGAACGTCACGCAGGCGCCGGTGGCGCTGGCGCCGCTCTACTACGCGGCGCTGATTGGCGCGGTGATCGCGCTGTGGCCCTGGTTACGCGCCGCGAGCGCCGCGGTGAATGCGGGGCGCCATGGACGGGCGTCGCTGGGGCGGCGGGCGGTGGTGATCGCACTGGCGCTGGCATTGCTGGCCTCCCTGGGAGCGAGTGTCCCCGCGCTAGCGGCAGGAGGCGCGGCTCATCTCGATTTTCTGGATGTCGGGCCGGGTGGCGCGGCGATTCTGCTGCGTGAGCCGGGCGGCTTCACGGCGCTGATCGATGGCGGGCCGAGCGGGCCAGTGATCGAGAGCGCGCTGGCGGCGCGGCTGCCGTTCTGGCGGCGTGGCCTCAATTTGGTGGTCTTGACTGATACACGTGGAGGCGATGCGCGGGGCCTGGATGACGTCGCCACGCACTTCCGCATCACCAATGCGGTAGACGCTGGCATGGCGCATCCAGGCGTGGAGTATCTGGCCTACCTGGACGCGATGCGGCGCGCGGGAGCTGTCCGCCAGCAGGCGCGGGCGGATAATGTGATCCAACTGGCGGCTGGCGCCACGCTGACCGCGCTTGCCCCGCCACAGACGCTCTACCCAGCGAACGAGGGCGATTCGCTCGCCAGCGACAATCTCATCCTGCGGCTGGATACGCCCGGCCTCAGCGCGCTCTTCCTTGGCTCTGCCGATAGCTACGCGCTCGATGCGCTGGCGGGTTCCAGCGAGCCGCTGGCCGCGGATGTGGTGGAGCTTTCGCTGCCTCGCGGCGCGACGCTGGATCTGTCCGGTCCGCTAGGCGCGGTGCTGGCGGCGGCGCATCCACGCGTGATCGTCATTTGCGATTCGCCAGCGCCCGCGCTGAAGGGCTTTCCGGCGATTGTAGCGGGCATGGGGCCGAGCGATGAGCAGGTTGCGGCAGCGATTGGCGCGCAAGTCTACCGGGTCAGCGCCGATGGAAACATTGCGCTCAGCGGCGGTCCCCAGGGCTGGTCGCTGGGATGACGGCGCCCGACCGCGCGCGCGGTGTAGAATGCGGAGAGAAGTCAGTTCTCGCGCCGCGCATGCGCGTCGCCGCATTCCAAACGCGGCTGGACGCTAACTGGGGATGGGGAGAAAGAGGAGCCGTTTATGGGTCGCCTGTACGACACACTCGTCATGTTCCTGCAGGAGGATGAGTGGAAATTTACGCGGCTGGAGGGCGAGGATACGATAGTGCTGACGTTCAACTGCGCCAACGCGACGTATCTCTGCTATGCCCAGGCGCGTGAGTCGCAGCAGCAGGTCGTGTTCTATACCATCTATCCGCTCCGGGCTCCAGAGGAGAAACGCGTGCAAGCGGCGGAGTTCACCGCGCGCGTCAATTACGGTCTGGTGCTGGGCAATCTGGAACTGGACATGAACGACGGCGAGGTACGCTACAAAACGAGCGCCGATGTTGCCGCGACGCCGTTCACGCTTCCGTTGCTGCGCTCGCTGATGCAGATCAATCTCTCGACCGCCGACCGGTACTATCCCGCGTTCGCGTCAATGCTCTACGCGGGCGCCACACCCGCCGACGCGGTGGCGAGCGTGGAGGGGCGCATCCGCTTGCAGGACTGAGCGGCGCGCCCTTCCCATCACCTCCCATCACCGCCCACCGAGACGCTCCCAGAGGCCGAGCCGCCGGAGTTCCTGGCAGGCCTCGAAGCCGAAGACACCGCGGTCAATATGGCTGCCCGCGCGGATGATGATGCCACGCAGCATCTCGATAAGCTCTGACTTGGTGGCCGGGTCCGTCTCGAAAGGGATATGCTGGGCTAGCCGCTCGATGGCTTGCTGGTCCAGCCAGAGTTGCGAATCACCCACCGGTCGTACCCTCATGCGACGGCGCGGTCAAGCGCCGCCGCGCGTCTCGATCCACTCCACTCCACGCTCGCCTTCGATGGTAGCACGCGATAATGTGCGCGGCAATGGGTCGCACAGGGTTGCGCGCCGCCTGGCGCCCGGCCCAATGCTCCTACAGGAGCCGCGCATTCTTGACCCTCCTGGGGGTGGCGTGTATGCTGCTTTGGCGGTGGGCCGCCAGGACCAAGACGCGGGCGCCACCCACCTGAACCAGGTAGAGAGACGCGGACCAGAAGCGGGAGAGGTGTGTTCTATGGAGTGCGACCGTTGCGGCGCTGAACGGCCTCGAACGGGGCCTTGCCCTGAGTGCGGCGCCCCCCCTCCCGCGCCCTACGGCGCACCTCGTGGGCGCTCACAGCCCGGCGGCCGCTCACAGCCCGGTGGGCCATCCTCCAGCGGTTCGCGACGCTCCTCAGGTACGAACTGGGGCGGCGGAAGCGGGAGTAGCGGTGGTCGCGGCCTGCTCAGCCGGGGCGGAAGCCAGGATGACCGCGAGCGGGACGAATGGGATGACGGGCGCCGGGGGCCGGGTCGCTCCAGTGGGCGCCAGTCCAACCCTGGATATGGCTACGATCCAGATAGCGATTCCCGTGCGCTCATGCCGCAGTATGGCCAGCCAATGCCACCCGCCGCTGAGGATGAGATGGTCTCGATCCCCGGCTTCCCACAAACGGATGAGGAAGAACGGGCGATTGGTATGCGACGCCCCGCGTACATCCCCGCCACCGAAGAGAAGCGCAAGCGTAAGCTCAGCTCCTGGCGCGTGATAAGCGGCGTGCTGAGCATCATGGTCGTCTGCGTGGCGTCGTGCGCGGGAGTCGGGTTCGTGGGACAGCAAAAGATCGCGAGCCTGCTCCCTGGCCCGATTTCAAAGATCTTCAACCCGCCAGCGGTGGACATTAGTCAGGTGCCCACGACGCCAGTCTCGACGCCTGGGCCCGCCGCGAAGAACATCACCTCGCTCATCACCGCCCGAAACGTGGACGCGTCGTATAACGCGTCGGATGTCACATCATACTTTGTCGTGAAATCTACCGTGTACGCGGTGATGACCATCGTCGGTGTGTCGCAGAATCAACCGAACAAGCTGTCCTGCGATTGGTACCTGAACGACCTCAATTTCAATCTGAACACGGGAACGTCGTATACCGTGCAACCCACCAAAGCCACAAATTACCACGCTATCTGCTCGCTGCCATATAATCAGATTGGCGTGGGCATGGTGCGTGTCTACTGGAACCGTCCCGCGAACGACACCAGCGAGAGCCCGACGGATCCGTATCTGGCCCAGACGATCAAGTTCGCGGTGCTGAACCAGTTGCCCGGCACAGCGACGCCTGGCTCCGGTACCCCAAGCCCCAAGAAATCATCGCTCGGCGCGTGGCCGGGAGTAGCCTGGCGCGAGACGCGAAATAGCGCGGGATGAGCGCACGCTGGCGCGACGCGCATGGAGGCGAGTGTGGGAGCGTTCGATGACCGTTTGCCGCCGCGCGGCCCGCTGAATGGCGCGCGCGGCGGTGAAAGCTGGGATGACTGGGACCCCACAAACGCGCGTCGTGGCTATACCGCGCAGATCGGCGCGCTGCGCGGCCTCGGCGCTCCGTCGCGCAACCCGATTGACTTGCCAGAGCCTACCCTGGCGCGTGTCCCAAACGGCGAGGCGGCGCCGCTGAGTCCCGCCGCGCTCGCCCTGAGCGCCCGCGCCGACACGGAGGACTATCTGACCGTCACGTATGACGTGCGCGAGGCGGGTTTCGCGGAGCTCTACGACGCGGTGATCCAGCCACAGTGGTCGGTCCCCTTCGGGCGGCTGCTGCTGAGCGTCTTCCTCACCCTCCCGCGTGACGCTGGCTGGCAGGGGCTGGATGTCGCCTGCGGCTCTGGCTACCCAACACTGGAGCTTGCGCGCTATACTGGCCAGGACTGCGACATCGCCGGCATTGACGTCTGGGAGGACGCGATCTTGCTAGCGCGGCGCAAGGCGAGCGAGAACTGGTTGCGAAATGTGTCCTTCCTGGTGGCCGACATCATGAACAGCGGATTGCCCGAGAACTCGTTCGACGCCATCACCTGCAACCTGGGGTTGACCAGCTTCTCGGATCGCGCGGCGGCGCTCGACGCGATCCGGCGGCTGACACGGCCGCGCGGGCGTGTGCTCATCACGACGCCTACGCAGGCGGCGATGCGCGAGTTCCTGGATACCTATTACCTGACGCTGCGCGATCTCAAACTAGGCGATTATCAGCGCGCGTTCGGGCAGCAGGTGGCGATGCGCCCGACAACCGACGGCGTGAAGTCCCTGCTGGAGCGAGCCGGATTCCAGATCGAGCGCGTCGTGACCGATACGTTTACGCTGCGCTTCCCAACACCGCGGGCGTTTCTGCGCTCGCCGCTGATCCAGACGACGTTCATGGCGGGCTGGCGCGGAATCATCCCCGACCTGACCGTCCGCCGGCTGGTGTTCAATGAGGTGGAGCGGCGGCTGGAGGCGCGCACGGCGGCGAACGGCGGCGAGTTGACGATGACCGTGCCGATGGTATGCGTGGTCGGGCTGCGCGTCTAACACCAACGAGGATCACACCAGCGCGAGCGGGCGAAGGAACGGGCGAAGAAGCCCAGGAGGTGACCAATCGTGGGCGAGCGAAGGCAGGCGACGGTCCATCAACTGGCGGCGCGTGCGCTGGCGCTCGTGTGTCTGGTGAGTCTAGCGCTCTCCGCCTGCACAACGTCCGCGCAGAATGGAACGCGCGCGGCGGCTGTGGCGCGCGGCGCGGCCGCGCTCACGGCGTCCGGGCTGACTCAAGCTACCACGCTCACAAGTCCGCCCCCGATCAGCGCCCGCGAAGCCATGCTGTACGACGCCACGACGGGAAAGACCCTGATGGCTTTCAACGCGAATCAGGAAACGCCCATGGCCAGCACGACGAAGATCATGACGGCGGTCGTCGCGCTGACCTTCGGAAAACTCGACCAACCCATCACCGTCGGGCAGGACGCGGTCGCGCTGGACAACCAGGGGACGAGCATCTGCGGGCTACGGCTCGGCGAAATCCTGACGCTGCGCGAGATGCTGTATTGCCTGATGCTGCCCTCCGGCGACGACGCGGCGGTGGCCATCGCCGATGGCGTGGGCGGCTCGCAGGCAGGCTTTGTAGCTCTGATGAACCTGGAAGTGGGGCTGCTGGGCCTCTCCCATACCCACTACGCCAACCCGCATGGTCTGGACCAGCCGGGACACTACACGACCGCCACCGACCTCGTCAAGCTGACTGAGTACGCGATGAGCAGCCCGACCTTCGCCATGGTCGTCAAGACCCCGGCGATAACCCTCCCCGAGAATGCGACGCACCACAAATATCTGCTGACCAATACCAACGAGCTCCTGGCAAGTGAGCCATTCGCGTATCCCGGCGCGATTGGCGTGAAAACTGGCTATACTGGCGGCGCGGGCTACTGTCTGGTGTTCGTGGCCGCGCGTCCCGCAGGGAACGTTGATCGGCGTTGTGCTGGGCGAGCCGCTGTATGACGGACGCTTCACCGACGCAACGGCCCTGCTGAACTGGGGCTATGCGCAGCTTCCAGCGGCGGCGACGACTCCCGCAGCCACCGCGACCGCCAGCGGCGGCTGAGGGAGAGGCTGGCGACGGGGCTAGATGTCCTCCTCAGGGTCGCGCGCCTCCGTGACCGTGGGGAGAGTGCTGGCTGGTAGTGGCTCCGGCTGTGAGAGCGCGCGCACATCCACCTCGATGCGCGCGACGAGCGCGGTGGCCTCTTCCGCACGGGCGCGAGCGTCAATGAACCGTGGCTCGCCATAGCGCAGAGTCACGCGCCAGCGGTCGCGTCCCGGCAGGCGGGTGTAGGCGAAGCCGGCGGGGACGATGGCAACGCGCGTCACGCCGTCGCGCTGCGCGAACTGCGCCAGCTTGACGAGGCCTGGCTCGAAGGGCAAAAACTCGCGCCCATCAACTTTAGGTGTAAATACGGGGTCTACCGTGGGGTAGGCCTCTGGAAAGATGACCAGCGTCTGGCCCGCGCGCAGCAGGTCGCGGGCCAGGCTGGTGGCGGCGCGTAGCATGGGGCGGGCCTCTTCCAGGCGGAAAGCGCTGACGCCGTTGAAGTGGCCCCGGCTGATCAGGAAATCGTCGGTCCGCAGGACGGCAGGCCAGCGGGCGACACGGCAAGCGAGGAGCATCAGCCAGCGCAGCCAGCGCGTCCGCACCCAATCGAGCGTGACGAGCAGGTGGACAGGCTGACGGGCGTGGCAGAGCAGAATCAAGCCATCGTAGAGGTTGTGGTAGTGATGGGCGGCGATCAGCGTGGCGCCCTCGCGCGGCAGCCACTCGGCGCCTTCGACTCGTAGCTCAACGTTGCGCACCAGTGTCCGCCGGGCGAAGGTCTGGATCGCGGCGTAGGCAATGGCCTCCACCGGGCTCGCAAAGCGCGGGGCAGAGCGTTTTTCTTTACGCGTCATCATCCGGAATACACCACTACCATCACGATAGATCCGCTACATGGTCGGCGCGATGCGCTCCTGTGGCGCCGGGACTGACCGCCCGCCATCGGAGCCGCCGCTCCCGCCGCTCCCGCCACGCGCGCTACGCAGCGCCAGCGAGGCGGGGGCGATGCCCAGGACGATCGCGATCAGCAGCGGCTGCCAGAGGCCCGCGCCCAGGCTGAGGGACATCGCGAACGCCATGTTCGCTACGTACATGCCGAAGGGCAGCCACGACGGCAGCGACCCTGGCGCATCTTCCCGCCAGAAGAAGCGGCTGATCCCCATGAAGAGGAAGCCGACAGCCCACCAGCCGGCGAAATTCTGTAGCGGCATGCCGAAATAGACGCCGTGGGTGTGCCACTGCCAGAAAGGGAAAACTTCGTTGCGGACCATCGCCGGGTCAAGGGCGAGGTCCCAAGCCATCAGCAGCCACGCGCCTAGCGCCAGCGTCCACCACATGCGCCCGCGCGTCGTGACGCGGCTGACGATCACGCTGGCAAGCAGGTATGACGTGAAGCCCATATAGAACCATGAGAGCGGGATGGTGAAGGGCACTTTGCCCAGCACTTTGGGGCCGAGCAAGTCGGTGTATTCGTACGAGCCGAACGGCCAGCCGGTGCTGGTGCCGATCAACTCGGCGGTCAGGGGCAGCAGCGTCGCCACGGCGAAAAAGATCAGCGTCCTGCGGGGGCCTAGTGTCATCCAGCCGAAGGTCAGCAACGCGGCGGCGCCGAGCAGGATGTAGACCATGCCACCGTATTGCTCGCCATACGGGAAAGTCTGGGTGATGATGGGATTGCTGAGGATCAGCGACGGGTTGCGCATGAAAACCAGCATGCCCGTAACAGCGAAGAGCAGCGCGATCAGGTGCGCGACGAAGAGGATAGCCGTCGCTTTGAGACCCGTTGGAAGCGCCATCATCCGGGCTGTCCATGTGGGTTGGGCTGTCGTGCCGTTCATCAGACTCCTCCCCGCGTGAGCGTCCGCCCGCGCCAGGTATGCGTGCGCCGCAAGGCGCTCTGCCACAATCGTAGCGCGATTGGCAAGTCGCACAGCGGTGATAACCAGTAGGTCCACGGGCGATTGGTGTAGGCGCGCGCCACCCCGCCGAGCGTTCCCAGCCGTAGAGCGGTGAGCGCGCCGGTCACCGCCAGCAGCGCCAGCCGGAGCGGGCTAAACGGGCGCCAGAGAGCCAGCAGCGCCAGCAGCGTCAACGGCGCCAGCGCCTGGGCGAAGGTCACCTCCAGCAGACCAGCGGCGCCCGCCAGCCCGAAGAAGCGGTCGCGCATCGGCAGCGAGCGCGTCCAGTTGATCCATGTCTCGCGCCAGCCCTCGTACATGCGTGTCCGCATCAGGTCGCCGGCCTCATAGAAGCCGACCGCGTAGCCGCTAGCGACCAGCAGTCGCGCGATGGTCACATCCTCGCAGATGGACTCGCGCACGGCAGCGAAGCCTCCGACAGCCTCCAGCGGCGCGCGGCGGAACAGGAAGCACTGGCCGTTAGCCTGCGCCTCGCTAACCCGCGTCGCCACGCGCCCCGGCGGGCCGAAGCGGTAGACCAGCGTGGTGAGCAGCGCGGGATGCAGCAGCGCCTCGCCCGCGCCCCGTATGTCCTGCCGCGCGGCAACGCTGAACGCCGCCTCGCTGGAGCGCATCCCGTGGGCAAGTAGCGCGCGCGCAAGGCCAGGCGCTGATCGCGTGTCGGCGTCCACGGTTAGTATCCAGGGCAAGCCTGGCGCCATGCGTCGCGCGCCGTAGTCCAGCCCCCACGCCTTGCCATTCCAGCCGTTCGGGATGGGGCTGGCGTCCAGCAGGCGGATGCGGTCGTCACGCGCGGCGAAGTCCGCGACCAGCGCCTGTGTGCCGTCGGACGAGCCGCCATCCACGACCAGGATCTCAGCGACCTCCGGCCCCTGGGCGAGCAGCCCATCCAGGCAGGGCGTGAGCCGCGCCGACTCGTTCAACACGGGCAGGATCACCGCCACGCGCGCCTCTAGCGAGACGTCACCTGGCGCGAGCGTGATGCGCGTGGCGTTCATGCCGCGCAAGAAGCGCCGGATGACTCGCGCGCCGAATGCGGCCTCGATGGCGACCAGCGGCGCCAACAGCGTATCGGGGTCCATCGAGGCTCTCTCACCGCTCCGTCCAGGGCCGAGGCGACGTCCGCCTCGCGACACGCCACAGATTGTAGCGAGCCCGCATGAAGGCGCGCCAGCGATGACGCTATCCCCCGAATGAGACGCTCACGTCCTCCCAACAAAGCGCTTCCTGGAACCATCTTGGCACGCCGCGCGCGCGTATGGTGAAGAACCTTGCGCGTATGCTCACCCGAATGGGAGTCAACCAAATACATAGTGAATCAGCGGCAACGTTCAGCCTTGGTGACCTCACAGTCTTCGACGAGGCGCATCTACGCCAGATCATTTCCTTGGCGTCTGGCGCAGTGCGCCCCGCACTGGCGGGACGCGCCTTCGCGACCGACCAGCCTCAAGAGCAAGCGGAGCTTGTTGGATTGGCGGAACGCATCGAGCATGCGCTCCCACCTGATGAGCGCGCCGCCTTTGCCCATGCCCGCCAGCAGGCCACGACGAGTGATGAGCGCGCGTCGGCGCGAAGCGCGATGCTCGACTATCTGTTCTGGGAATTGACGTATTGGAAAACGCCTGGCGAGTACGAACGGCTTACCGCGGGCGAGCAGGTTCACCTCGGCGCGCTTGATTTTGCGCAAGTGGACGGCGCCGTTGTTCTGGATGCGGGAGCAGGCGCGGGCCGCGTTACGCTCCCTTTGGCGCGGCGCGCACGCAAGGTCTACGCGATGGATCCCGCTCCGCCGCTGCTCCATCTTCTGGAGAGCAAGCTTGCCTCCACTTGCCAGCGCAACGTCGAGATCCTGCGCGGAGCCTTCCAACATGTGCCATTGCCCGACGACAGCGTAGATGCGGTCGTGTCCTGCTCGGCATTTGGCTCGCAGGAGGCGCGTGGGGGTATGTGCGGCTTGAAGGAACTCCTCCGTGTGACGCGCCCTGGCGGCCGCATCCTCATCATGTGGCCGGAGGATCCCTCCTGGTTCCTGCGGCGAGGCTTCCAGCACACCGCGCTCCCCGGACATCTGACCATCACGTTCCCCACCCTGGAGGACGCATGGGCTGTCGCTAACCGCTTTTACGGAGCCCCCGCCATCCGCCACCTCGAAACAACATGCAGGCCTGAGTTGCCTTTCGATGCGCTGAACGTCAAAGCGCCCCGCGACCTTTGCTGGCTCACCGTTCGGAAGTGAATGGCCGCGCCAATTATTCCAGCAGCGACAGCGCGTAGCGCGCCTCGGCCTGGACGGAGGGTTCAGGGTCACTGGTAGCCAGGGATTCGAGCGCGGGACGGGCGCTCTCCGCGTTCAGGCGGCCCAGCGCCCAGGCGGCATGGCCGCGCACCAGCGGCTCGGTATCGGCCAGCGCCTCGACTAGCGCGGGGATGGCGACAGGGTCGCCAATGTTGCCCAGCGCGACGCAGACGTTGCGCAGCAGCCCGCGCCGCTTGGCGCGCTTGATCGGGCTGTGGCGGAAGCGCTCGCGGAAACCTTCCTCATCCAGCTTTAGTAGCGGAATCAGCGCGGGACTGGAGCCAACCGCCGCGCGCGGGCGAAACATCAGCGGCTCGCCTGGCCCGCCGAGGCGTCCCGCGACGCGCAAACGCTTCTCTGCCACGAGGTTGACGGGACAGACCTCCTGGCAGATATCACAGCCGAAGATGTGCGCGCCCATCAGCGGGCGCAACTCGACCGGGATGGCGCCGCGATGCTCGATGGTCAGGTAGGAGATGCAGCGGCGCGCGTCGAGGACGTAAGGCGCGACGAAGGCCTGCGTCGGGCAGGCGTGCAGGCAGACCTCGCAGCGCCCACAACTGGCCATCAGCGGCGCGTCAGGCTCCAGCTCCAGGCTGGTGACGAGCTCCGACAGGAAGACCCACGACCCCCAGCCTTTCGTCAGGATATTGGTGTTCTTGCCGTACCAGCCCAACCCCGACCGCTGGGCCACGGCGCGGTCCACCATGCGCCCCGTATCGCAGAAGACGATCGTCTTCTCATCGCCCGGCGGCGCTAGCTCGCGGATGAAGGCCGCAAGCGCGTCGAGGCGCGCGCGGATGATCTCGTGGTAGTCGTCGCCCCAGGCGTAGCGCGAAACTCGCGCGTGCGGGTCGCCCGGCGCGGTGAGATCAAGCGGCGCGTCGGTGAGGTAGAAGACGCCGAGCGCGATGACGCTGCGCGCGGCGGGCAGTAGCGCGCGGGGGGTGGCCGACACCTCAGCGCGCGCGGCGGTCAGCCAGTCCATGCCCTCGAAGTAGCCAGCGGCGATGCGCGTCTTGAGCGCCTCCTCCGCCTGTGGCAATGGCTCGGCAGTGGTAACGCGGACCAGGTCGAAGCCCAGCGCCTCGGCGCGCTCGCGCACGAGCGCCGCCAGCTGCGCGGGGGAATGGTTGTCAGCGTCAGGCGTCACGCTTAACTCGTCAGTTTCCACAAGTCGCTCTGTCGCTCTGAAAAAGGCCGCAAACTGATATCATTATCCCTCCGCTCTGAGGCCAGTATATGCCCTGGCGGGCGCCAACGGTACTAGGCCTGTTGCGGGCTGGCGGCGCTGATACCTATACTGACGGCAGCAGTGTTGGAAGCATATCTCGGCGCGGTTCGAGGCAGTTCGCGCGCCTTGCGATATCTACGCGAAGCCTGGCGGCTACCGGCGAATCATCACGCCAGCGCGGGTCATCCTGAAAAGGGGAACGGCCATGGCGGATCCCCGGCGACAAGAAGAACTCGCCGCGCGCATCGAAGAGCGGCGACGTTTGCTGGAAGAGCGCCCAGACGTGAGCCAGCGCCTGCGCGACCTGTCCTCATCCAGCGCGCGCAACCCAATCGCTCCGGCCCGCAAGCGCCGCTCGCCCCTCATCGCGCTGCTCGTGACGGCGGCGGCGGGGCTAGCGCTCATCGTCTGCGTCGTCGCCAGCATCGCGATCATTAGCAGTGGCATCTGGGTGCAGGCGCAGCTCGGCTCGCCCAACACCACCGTCGAAGATTTCTTCTCGGCGGTCCACGCGCAAAACTATCCCCAGGCCTACGGTTTCCTTTCTAGCAAGGCGCAGAGCGAACTCTCTGAAGAGCGCTTCCTGCAAGTCTACCAAGCCAGCGATACGCTCGCGGGCGCGGTGGAGTACTACGCGATCACGACAACGGCCACGCAGGGCTCCACAGCGACGGTCACAGTGGATGTCGTACGGCGGGGGGATAGCAAAACGGCGCAAGTCTATGTCCTGACGCTGACCCAGGACAACGGCTCCTGGCGCATCGCATCCATCCGCCAGACAGGCTCGACGGCCGCGCCGACACCCGCCAGCTAGGTCTTGCGGCGCCAACCAGGCGAAGAAGCGCTGAAGCCGATGATTTCGGGAGTTGAGGGGTCCTACCGCGTGGCTGGAAAGCCCAAAATGTGGTATTATACGTAGGTCTATGGCTCATGGTTTGACAGCGCGTGACGACCACGTGTCGGTGGAGCTGTCGGGGAAGGGAAACATACAGGGTATGGCGACTGTACCGAAAGCGTCGGAGTACACCGCGAAGGATATCGAGATCCTTGAAGGACTCGAGCCCGTGCGGAAGCGTCCCGGTATGTACATTGGCAGCACCGACATTCGCGGCCTGCACCACCTGGTTTCTGAGGTGGTAGATAACAGCATTGATGAGGCGATGGCCGGTATCTGTGACCGGATCAACATCGTCATCCACGCCGATGGCTCCGTGTCAGTGGATGATAACGGGCGCGGCATTCCAGTCGAGCCACACCCCAAGAGCCCCAAAACGTCAACGCTCGAGATCGTGATGACGACGCTGCACGCCGGCGGCAAGTTCGGCGGCGAGGGCTACAAGCAGGGGTCCAGCGGACTGCATGGTGTGGGTGTCTCGGCGGTCAATGCGCTCTCGTCGTACTGCAAGGTCGAGGTACGCCGCAACAACAAGATCTACATGCAGGAATATCATCACGGCGCGCCAGTCGCGCCAGTGAAGGTAATCGGCTCCGCCACGGGGACGGGGACGAAGACGACATTCATGCCCGACCTGACGATCATGGAGACGGGCGACTTCCAGTTCGAGACGCTGGCGCAGCGCTTACGCGAGATGGCGTATCTCAATCGCGAGCTGACGATCAAGATCATTGACGAGCGCCCCGACCGTGAGCAAGAGGCGACGTTCTACTTCGATGGCGGCCTACGTTCGTTCGTGCGGCATCTCAACAAGAACCGCACAGTGGTCATGGCGCGTCCCGCCTATGTCGAGCGCCGCATTGACAAGACGATGGTCGAGGTGGCGCTGCAGTACAACGACAACTACAGCGAGACGGTCTTCTCCTTCGCCAACGGCATCAACACAGTGGATGGCGGCTCGCACGTCACGGGCTTCCGCGCCGCGCTGACCCGTACCCTCAACGAATACGGGCGCAAGGCGAACCTGCTCAAGGAGTCGGACACCAACCTCTCCGGAGATGACGTTCGCGAGGGCCTGACCGCCGCGATCAGCGTCAAGCTGCCAGAGGCGCAGTTCGAGGGACAGACAAAGGGCAAGCTCAACAACGCTGAGGTCCGCACACAGGTCGAGACGGTCGTCACCGAGATGCTGCAGCAGTATCTGGAAGAGACACCCGGCGAGGGCAAGCGCATCATCGAGAAATGCCTGAACGCCGCCCGCGCCCGCGACGCCGCCCGGCGCGCCCGCGAGCTGGTGCGCCGAAAAGACGCGCTGGACTCGACACTCCCCGGCAAGCTGGCCGACTGCTCCGAGCGCTCTCCGCAGCGCGCCGAGCTGTACCTGGTCGAGGGAGATAGCGCCGGCGGGTCTGCCAAGCAGGGACGCGACCGGCACTTCCAAGCAATCCTGCCGCTGCGGGGCAAGATCCTCAACGTGGAGCGCACGCGGCTCGATCGCATGCTCGCCAGCGAGCAGATCACGAATATCATCACCGCGCTGGGGACTGGCATCGGCGATACGTTCACACCGGAGAAGCTGCGCTACTGGCGTCTCATCCTGATGACAGACGCGGACGTAGACGGCAGCCACATCCGCACGCTGCTGCTGACGTTCTTCTTCCGCCACATGGAATACCTGATCACCCACGGACATCTCTACATCGCGCAGCCACCGCTGTACCGCATCCAGGTCGGCAAGCAGCGGCACTACGTCTACAGTGACCAGGAGCGCGACGAGTTCATGGCGCGGCTCGGCGGGACGAAAAACCCAGCGGTCAACCGCTACAAGGGCCTCGGCGAGATGGACCCGGAGGAGTTGTGGGAGACGACGATGAATCCCGCCACACGCACGTTGCTCCAGGTAACGATCGAGGACGCCATCAAGGCGGACGAGACATTCTCAATGCTGATGGGTGATGAGGTGGCGCCGCGCAAGCGGTTCATCGAGTCGCACGCCCACAGTGTCAAGAATCTGGACGTATAGCGGCGGATACAGCGGATACGAGATGCGCGGCACGACGACGCCCCCGGCCAGGCAGGCCGGGGGCGTCCGGTTTTCCCCAGTGGGACAGGTAGCGGCTACGGGTAGATGCCGCGCACCTGCGTGGCCTCGGCGACGCGCGCCACAGCCAGCAGGTAAGCGGCCAGGCGGTAGTCGCAGTTCTCAAGATCGCGCTTGGCCTGAATGGCGGCGAAGCTGCGCGTCATGATGCTCTCCAGGCGCATGTTGATCTCGTCTTCCGCCCAGAAGAAGTGTTGGAGATCCTGCACCCACTCGAAATAGCTGACCGTCACGCCACCGGCGTTGGCGAGAATATCGGGGATGACAGGGATGCCACGCTCGCGGAGGATAGCGTCAGCCTCAGTCGTCGTGGGGCCGTTGGCGGCTTCGACGATCAGTTTCGCCTTGATGCGGCGAGCGTTCTGCTCAGTGATCTGGCCCTCGGTGGCCGCCGGGATGAGGATGTCGCATGGCAGCTCGAGCGCCGCCTTGCCATCTACCGGCGTCGAGCCGGGCAAGCCCTTGAGCGTGCCATGCTCTTGCACAAAGCGGAGCGCCAGGTTCACGTCAATGCCATCAGGGTTGTGAATCGCGCCGTAGATGTCGCTCAGCGCAACCACCCGGCAACCAGCCTCATGCATCAGGCGCGCCGTCACTGAACCGACGTTGCCGAAGCCCTGCACGATGACGCTGGCGCCCTTCATCTCGATGCCCAGCGCCTTGCACGCCTCGCGCGTCACCACGTAGACGCCGCGACCGGTGGCCTCCATGCGGCCCTCGCTCCCGCCAATGGAGAGCGGCTTGCCGGTGACGACGGCGGGGACAGAGTAGCCCTTGTGCATAGAGTAGGTATCCATGATCCAGGCCATAATCTGTGGGTTCGTGTTCACATCGGGCGCCGGGATGTCGCTCTCCGGCCCGATGACGCCCGCAATCTCGGTCGCGTAGCGGCGGGTAAGCCGCTCGAGCTCGGTGCGGCTAAGCTTGCGTGGGTCTACGATGACACCACCCTTGGCTCCGCCGAACGGGATGTTTACGACCGCGCATTTCCACGTCATCCACATGGAAAGCGCGCGCACTTCGTCAATCGAGACGTTGGCGTCATAGCGGATGCCGCCCTTGGCGGGGCCACGATTGATGTTATGTTGCACTCGGTATCCGGTGAACATCTCGACACGGCCATCGTCCATCCGTACCGGGAAATTCACGGTCAGTTCGCGTTTGGGGGCGCGCAGAATCGCGCGCAACTCCTGGCTGAGCTTCAAGCGCTCCGCCGCAACATCGAACTGGGCGACCGCCTCAGCGAAGGGATTGAGCGCTTTCGGTTGCTTGATCGCCACGACTCCATATCCTCCTGAGCAGCTGACCTGCGCTGGCCCTGGAGCTCCATTGCCCCATGCCGCTGCCGGCTCTGTTCGAGGTCACTCACTGACCCCATGTTAGGCGAGCGCTCCAGGCGCCCGCGAACGGCGAACAATTGATGTACGACCATCAGTGTGCGAGTGTTTCTGACGCGCGCCGAGCGATGGACTCTTTGCAGTGTTGTATTCAACGCAAGACGTGAGCTATTAAGCAGCTAGCTACACTTTTTTCGGGCCATCGCCAAGTGTGACGGATAGAGCTGGCGTCGTTAACTCAGATGATGACCGAGCTATGACTTCCGTCCAGCGTTCCATCGGGCGCCGTGCGCCGCTGCCCTATCCCGCGCCCGCGTCGGCGCGCTCATCTGGCTCGGAACCTTGGCCGCTTGTTAAATCGAGCCTGTAGAAAGCGGCCTGCATTTCAGTCTCTTCTATTCCCACCAACAGGCTCGTCAGCCCCTCGCCAGCCCCTCGCCGCCGCAGCTCGCGCACGATGTCATGCGCCAACCGCTCCGCCAGCCGCTCGGCGGTCACATTGTCTACGGGAAGCGGCACGACGGTCCAGGTGGGCATCACGTAGCGGATGGGCGAAGCAGGGGCATTGGGAATCCGGGAGAGGTCGCCGGTATATTCGATCTCCCAGGTGTCTTCCAGCTGGGTGACGCGCAGGTGGGGATTGCGCAGAGGCATCAGAAAGCGGTGGTCCCATTCGCGACAGAGCGCGCGAACGATGTCTTTCAGGAGCACGAAGTCGAGGACATAGCTATCGGAGGTCAATGGGCCGGAAGCCTCGACGCGCACCCCGTAGTTGTGGCCGTGAAGCGGCTCACACTCGCCAGCGAAGGTGATGAAATGCGCGGCGGAGAATCCGAGATTGCCCCGCTCGATCAGGATTTTCCACGACATACGATGTCCATATGATCCGTCGCGCCGGGCGCCTCTCAGCCATTGAGAGCGCGCGGGCCGGGCGCGGTACTCTAGCGACGCGCCCCAAGATTATAGCATCACGAAGCGCACTCTGGTGGGTGACGCATGCGCCTAAGTGGACAGATTCATGATCCAGAAGGTCCTATTGTGTCGCGGCGCATCCATGCATGAGGGCGTACCAGGCGGCTAATGCGCGCTGTCCTCAGCGAGCGACGCCGCGAGCGCGCGGAAGCGGCGGTACTTCGCCTGGTAGCGAGCTGTCTCAACTGGGCGTGGCTCGATGCGCGGCGCGCCCGCAAGCTCCGCCGCTCCGACCTCCCCAGCCTGCTCCCACGTGCGGGAGCCAGCGGCAATGTCCGCCAGTAGCGCGGCCCCTCGCGCGGAGGCGTCCACATCGCTCGCCGGGATGAGCGGTATGCCGAGGATGTCAGCGGCGAGCTGGGCGATCCAGAGCTTTGGAACACGCCGCCAGTGGCGATCACCGCTTCTGGTGATGTGGCGCCATCCACGACCTGTTCGACGAGCCAGGCGGCGTTGAACAGCACGCCCTCCACAGCGGCGCGCAGCGCGTCAGCGGCGGTATGCTCCGCGCGCAGGCCCACCAGCGCGCCGCTCGTCTCGCCGCTCCAGAGCGGGGCGCGCTCGCCCGCGATGTAGGGCAGGAAGAGCAGCCCCTCCGCGTGGGCGTGGCTAGCTTCCTCCAGCGCGTCTGATAAGCCAGCGGACGCGGCGGAGCCTGACCAGCGCGCCAGCAGGTTGTGATACATCCACTCCAGTGTGACTCCGCCACAGTTGCTGGCCGCGCCAGCGACAAAGCGGCCTGGCCCCATGACGTAGCAGAAGACGCGGGTGGCGGGATTGGTGAGCGGTTGCGCCACGCCGCGCCGGACGGCGAGGCTGGTGCCAATCGTCAACACCAACCGCCGCTCATCGAGCGCGCCCGCGCCCAGGTTCGCCAGCGCGCCGTCCGAGCCGCCGGTGGCGAACAGTGTTCCGGCGTCCAGCCCCAGGCGGCGCGCTGTCGCTGGCGGAAGGTCTTGTCGCGCGTAGGTCGTGGGAACGATATGCGGCAAGCGGTCAGCCGTGATGCCAGCCAGCGCCAGCGCTTCGCCGTCCCACTGGCCCGTTCGAAGGTTGTAGAGTCCCGTGGCGCTGGCAAGTGAGGCGTCCACCGCCCACTCGCCGAACCAGCGGCGCCACAGCCACTCCTTCAGCCCGGCGAACATCACCGCGCGCTGGAAGAGATCGGGCCGCGCGCGCCGCAGCCAGATCAGCTTGGCGAGCGGCGACATGGCGTGAACGGGCGTCCCCGTGCGGGCGTAGACCGCCGGGCCAGCGGGCGTGCGCCACAGCGCCTCAACGTCGGGCTGCGGGCGCAGGTCAGCCCAGGTCATCGCCGGGGCCAGCGGCGCGCCATTCGGCCCAATGGGGATGAGGCTATGCATCGCCGCGCTGATGCCCACCCGGCGCACGGTGTAGCCCTCGCCGCGAGCGGCCATAGCCGCCTCCGCCAGCGCTTCCTCCGCCGCGTCCGCCACCCGCTCCGGATCAAGCTCCGCCGCGCCATTCGCGCCGCGCGACAGGCTGGCAGGCCGCTCGGCGCGCGCGAGGGGATGGCCGTACACATCGAAGGCGATGGCCTTGATGCTGGTAGTGCCTAGATCCAGCCCGATCACCGCCTCGCGGTTGCCGCTCTCCCGCATCGCGCGCCTCCTCCAGCCAGTGAGCGGCCCGCGCCGCCTGGCTTTATCATAGCCCACCACGGCGGGCGAAGGTCCGCCACAGGCGCGGGCCGCATGGTAGGATGGAGGGAGCGCAGGGCGCGGACGCCTGCCGCGCGAGTCAGGGGAGCCAGTCACGATGCATATCATCACCGAGCCAGAAATCTACATTGTTGGGCGGCAGACGATAGATAGCGAGGCGGTCCAGCGCTTCCTGACCGACCACGAAACCTCCTGGGAGACGGACAGCGAACGCGGCTCCGAGCTGATCGTCGAGCTAGCCGGGCGCACCTGTTACATGAGCTTCGGCAGTCACCAATTCCGCAAGACGAACGCTGACTATATCAACAATCTGGTCGGTCAGGGACACGGCTCAGTGCTAGAGCACGCCGTGTGGGACCTGCTGATTACCGGCGTCTCGCGCAGCTTCACCCACGAGCTGGTGCGACATCGCGCCGGCACCGCGTTTTCCCAGTTGAGTCAGCGGTACGTTGACGAGTCCACCGCCGACTTCGTCGAGCCGGGGATCATCGCCGCCGATCCTGAGCTGCATGCGACCTGGCTAGCCGCCATTGAGGGCATGCACGAGTCGTACAAGACGCTCGTGGAAAAGCTGGCGGCGAAGGTGCAGGCGGAGCATCCCGACCTGGGACGGACAGCGCGTATGAAAATGGCCCGCGAGGCGGCGCGCAGCGTGCTACCCAACGCGACCGAGACGAAGCTGATGTTCTCCGCCAACGCCCGCGCGCTGCGCTGGATCATGACGCTGCGCGGCGGCGAGGGCGCGGAGCCGGAGATCCGGCGGTTCGCGGTCAAGCTGGCGCGCGTGATGCGCGAGGAAGCGCCAGTGCTGTTCGGTGATATGGAAATCGTGCGCCTGCCCGACGGCTCGGAGGGTGTGCGCTCCAGCCACCAGAAGGTCTGATCGCTGATGACACGCTTTTTCATCACCTTCGAGGGCGGCGACGGCTCCGGCAAATCCACCCAGGCGCGTCTGCTCGCGGCTCATCTGGAGGCGGCGGGCGGCGCCGTCCGGCTGACGCGCGAACCGGGCGGCACGCCGCTGGCCGGGGCGATGCGCGCGTTGTTGCTGCACCCTGAAGCGAGCCTCCAGGCGCTGGCGCACGCGAACCTGACGGCTGGCGAGGAGACTGCCGAGCCAATGCTGCCGCTGACAGAGGCGTTGCTGCTCTCGGCGGCGCGCGCGCAGCATGTGGCGCGCATCCGAGCATGGCTGGATGTGGGCGACACCGTCATCAGCGACCGCTATGCCGACGCGACGCTGGCCTACCAGGGCTACGCACGCGGCTATGACCTCGACGCGCTGCGGACGCTGGAGCGGCTGGCGACAGACGGTCTGCGCCCCGACCTGACGCTGCTGCTGGATGTCCCGGTTGAGGAGGGACAGCGTCGCAAGCGCGCGGGCCACGAGGACGGCGACGAACTGAACCGCCTGGACACCGAGGCGCTGACCTTCCACCAGCGCGTGCGCGACGGCTACCTGACCCTGGCGCGTGAAGAGCCTTCCCGCTGGGCCATCCTCGACGCCACTACCGCGCCCGGCGCACTCGCGGAACAGATCTGGCGCGCGGTGAGCGAGCGGCTGAACCTGGCGTGAGGAAGCGCGGCTATGCGCATCACCGACCTGCGACCCAGCGATGAGGAGATCATCCAGCAAGTGGCGGCGTTGCTCATGGAGGGCTTCTCCGCCAACTGGCCAGAATATTTGCCTGATATGGACTCGGCGCTGCGTGAGGTGCGAAAGTCCTTCGGCGAGGGTCGCATCAGCCTGGTGGCGCTGTCTGAGGATGGGACAGCGCTGGGCTGGATTGGCGGCATCAGCCAGTACAGCGGCCATGTGTGGGAGCTACATCCGCTGGTCGTAGCGGTCAGCCACCAGGGAAAGGGCATCGGACGGGCGCTGGTATATGCGCTGGAGCAGCAAGCGCACGAGCGCAGCGGCCTGACAATCACCCTCGGCACGGACGATGTCACAGGCCAGACGACGCTTTCGGGCGTCAACCTGCTGCCCGATGTCTGGGGTCACATCGCGCGCATACAAAACCTGCGCCGCCATCCCTATGCGTTCTATCAGAAATTGGGCTATGTCATCACCGGCGTTGTCCCCGACGCGAACGGGCTGGGCAAGCCTGACATCCTGATGGCGAAATCGCTCGCGCGGTAAGGTCGCGCGTGGGGCGCGTGGTATACTACGCTCGGGTCCACAAGCCTTGCGCGCCAGGAATAAACAGGCGCGGGCAGAGCTAATCATCACCAATCCATCAGGGCCTTTTCAGGAGGCGCGCGCCATATGTTTGAGAGTCTCTCCCAGCGGCTGGAGTCCGTATTCGACCGGCTGCGCGGCAAGGGCAAGGTCACCGAGCAGGACGTTACCGAGGCCATGCGTGAGGTGCGCCAGGCGCTGCTGGAGGCCGATGTCAACTTCAAGCTGGTGAAGCAGTTCGTCGCGCGCGTGCAGGAGCGGGCGGTCGGTGTTGATGTGCTGGAGAGCCTCTCGCCCGCACAGCAGGTCATCGGCATCGTACATGACGAGTTGGTGAAGATGCTCGGCGGCGAAGCCGGGCCACAAGCCTCGCAGATCACCTTCGCCGGGGCGCCGCCAACAATCATCCTGATGGTCGGCCTGCAAGGCTCCGGTAAGACGACGCATACCGCCAAGCTGGCCGCCTATTTCCGCAAGAATGGCCAGAAGCCTGGCATGGTCGCCGCCGACATGCAGCGACCAGCGGCGGTTGAGCAACTCAAGCAACTGGGCCGCCAGCTCGACATACCCGTCTATTCCGAGCCAGCGGGCGCGAAGCCCGTGGACATCGCCCAGCGCTCCGTCAAGTGGGCGCGAGAGCAAGCGGTCACGCTGCTGCTGATTGACACGGCGGGCCGCCTGCATATTGACGAAGACCTGATGCGCGAGGTCGCCACGATCCGCGATCGCGTCCAGCCGAACGAATCGCTGCTGGTAGTGGACGCGATGACCGGCCAGGATGCGGTGCGCGTCGCCGACGAGTTTAACAAGACCGTCGGGCTGACCGGACTCATCCTGACCAAAATGGACGGCGACGCGCGCGGCGGCGCGGCGCTCTCCGTGCGCGAAGTAACCGGCGTACCGATCAAGTTCATGGGCACGGGCGAGAAGACCGACGCGCTAGAGCCGTTCTATCCCGACCGGCTGGCGACGCGCATCCTCGGCATGGGCGATGTGATGTCGCTGATCGAGCGCGCGCGCGAACAGATTGACGAGAAGGAAGCCGTCAAGCTGCAAAAGAAGATGGGCCAGGGAAACTTCGACCTCGAAGACTTCCTCAACCAGATGCGTCAGCTCAAGAAGATGGGGCCACTCAGTCAGTTGCTGGAGATGATTCCGGGCATGGGCTCGGCGCTACGCGACCCGGAGGTCAAAAAGGCGCTCGAAGGCGACCAGATGAAGCACACCGAGGCGATCATCCTCTCGATGACGCCCCAGGAGCGGCGCGACCCCGACATCATCAACGCCAGCCGCAAAAAGCGTATCGCCAAGGGGTGTGGGCTGACCGTACAAGACGTGAACCAGTTGCTCAACTCCTTCAAGCAGACACAAAAGATGATGAAGCAGATGATGGGCATGCAGAAGAGCGTGGGCGGGCGCAAAGGACGGCGCGGCATGGGCGCTCTGGGTGGCGGCATGGGTGGTGGCATGCCCTTCGGCTTCTGAGCGCCCACTGAGACCTGGTACGCCAGTTAGTCCCGCGCGTTACTGGCGCCGCCTGGTGGCCGTGTAAGATTTAACGAGAGCGACATCATGCGCCGGGGGAGATCCCCCCGGCGCCGCTTGTGCTGGCGTGCGGCAGGCGTGGGTGGCGGATGAGCCCACAGGCGACTCAGGAGGTTCCAACGGTGACGAGGCAAGGCGGGCGGTTACGCGCGGCGCTAACCGCAGTGATAGGCGTGAGCGTCGTCTCGATGCTGCTGGCCGCGTGCGGCCCGTCGCAGGGCCAGGCGCAGGCGGACCAGAACAAGGCGAAGCTCGACCGCGAGCTGACCCATGCCAAGAACGACCTGGGCATCCCCAATGCGCTGCTCCAGCCAATCGAAGCGCAAGAGACCAAGATTTCCTCCGGAGAAGGTGGCTGGTCCTACAATTATCAAGACGCCGCCTCGAACTACACGCTGCTCTATACCCAGCTCGTCGGCGTCGAACAGACGGCGGGGCAAACGCTCAAGCAGCAGGCCACCGACGACATCCAGGCCTTTTCCATCGCCATCACCAGCCGCCGGGCGGACGGTTTCGACCAGGCGATCATCGGCGTCTATCAAACCAGACTCGATCAGGCGAGCAACGATTTCAACGCGGCGCAAAAGCCCGGTGACTTCGCCCGCGTTGACACCTTCGCGCGCCAGCAGACCGAGGCGCTGAACGCGATGGGGCCGGCCTATGATAAGCTGCAGGAGTTTCACAAGATCATCCTGGTCATCGCCAGCGCTGGCTACTCCTCGATCCTGGCCCAGAACCTCTACCAGTCGGATGTCGCCGCATTCACCGCCGCGCTGTCCGCATCTTCCTATAATGCGCTCGTGGATGCGATTGACGGCCAGATCACCCAACTGGAGGCCGATCAGACCGAAGCGCTGCCGTATATCGGCTCGACGCTGCTCGACTTGTTCCAGGGAAAAATCTCCCTGCTGAAATCGTACGGTGGAAACGCTTCCCCCTTCCAGGCGGAATACGATCAGGACGTCGCTCAATTCAAATCAGCGACTTCCTTGGCCGACTACCTGGCCCTCTCCCATACGATCAACAAACAGGCCGAAAGCATGGCGCTGGCCCTCAATCGCGCAGGAGCGCAGCACTTCCTCCAGTTGCTCGCAACATCAGTCGCGTATGTCAACACGCATGACTTGATGCTCGATCCTGCGAATGGCGTCTACTACCCGGACGCCTACGAATACTCCAGTCCGTTCTGGGGCCTTTCCGATGCGCAGCAGGTGTTCAATAACGCCCAAACACTCAGCGATTATTATCACGCTTTCAATTACGCCCATCAACTCTATCTGTGCATCCTTGCCTTGCAGGACGATCTGAACGACAAGACGCCTCATTACCTGCCGCACGCCGCTGACCTGACGCTGATTAATAATTTCGGTCTGACCGGCAAGGTCGTCGTCGTGTCGCTGCGCGAGCAAACCGCGCGCTTCTACCAAAACGGCAAGTTGGTGTACTGGTCCTACGTGACGAGTGGCAACATCACCACACCGTCCGTGCCAGGACTGAACTATGCGATGTACAAGCTTCAGCACACGACCTTCATCTCGCCTGATCCGCCTGGCTCGCCGGAATGGTACGCGCCGACGCCGATCAATTTCGCCATCGCCTACGCTCCCGGCGGCTACTTCCTGCACGACGCCTGGTGGCGCGCGGAGTTCGGCCCCTACACCAATCTGCCTCACTGGGACCCCGCAGCCTTCAATGGCGGCTCGCACGGCTGCGTGAACTTCCCACTGAGCAACATGAGCAAGGTCTACAGCATGGTGGATGTGAACGAGCCGATAATCCTCTATTAGCCGCCAGATACAGGCGACCGACGCATCTCTCAACGGGGCTGGCGCACTTCTGGTATGCCAGCCCCGCTGGCTTGTTTGACCCAGGCGCCACGACCTTGTAGCTACGCGCAAAACAGCGCCGCTCCCGGCGTGAGCGCGGGAGCGGCGAGATGAGGATGAATGCGGTTGTTTGGATGCTCTCTATGACTAGTCGAGGTAGTCGCGGAGGCGATGACTGCGGCTAGGGTGGCGCAGCTTCCGCAGGGCTTTGGCCTCGATCTGGCGGATGCGCTCACGGGTGACGTTGAACTCGCGCCCGACTTCTTCCAGCGTGCGGCTGCGGCCATCGTCCAGGCCGTAGCGCAGACGGATGACTTCCTGCTCGCGCTGGGTCAGGCTGCCCAGGGCGTCTTTCATCTGCTCGCGCAGCATCTGATGGTTGGCGGCCTCGGCAGGCGCCAGCGCGGCGTGGTCTTCGAGGAAATCGCCGAGGTGACTGTCATCCTCCTCGCCGATGGGTGTCTCCAGGCTGACCGGCTCCTGGCTGACTTTGATGATCTCGCGCACACGATCAGGGGTAATCTCCATCGCCGCCGCGATCTCCTCCGCCGCGGGCTCGCGCCCAAGCTCCTGGAGCAGACGGCGACTGGTGCGGATCAGGCGGTTGATGGTCTCCACCATGTGGACGGGGATACGGATGGTGCGCGCCTGATCGGCGATGGCGCGAGTGATGGCCTGGCGAATCCACCAGGTGGCGTAGGTCGAGAACTTGTAGCCTTTGGTATAGTCAAATTTCTCGACGGCGCGAATCAGGCCGATGTTGCCTTCCTGGATGAGATCCAGCAAGTTCATCCCCCGCCCAATGTATTTCTTGGCGACGCTGACCACCAGTCGCAGGTTGGCCTCTGTGAGCTTGCGTTGGGCCTCCTCGGCATCGAAGAGAATACGCAGGCTTTGCTGAGCGCGGGGCTTCTGCCGCTCTTCTTTGCCGCGCTCCATACGCTTGGCGAGCGACACTTCCTGCTCGGCTGAGAGGAGCGGCACACGCCCAATCTCGCGCAAGTACATGCGCACGGGATCATCGAGATTACTGTCGAGCTCGGCGGCCAGGACCGTCAGGCCACGCAGGTCTTCCCACTTCGAGGAGCTGACGCCAGGGTCAAGCTCTTCTACCGGAACGGGGACGCTCCAGGCGTCTTTCGTCGGGTCCAACGGGTCAACTGCCATAGGCCCTTCCTGTAGTAGGTACATGTCGTCGAACGACACGTCCTCCTCCGCGAGTGCGTCATCTGTGTGGTTTAAACCACCAAGCTTCAGCGATACATCACCGAACGGCGCATCGTCCGCGGCGTCCAGGTGGCGAGGCTCGCCATCCTGATCGTCTTCATCGTCGCGCCCATCCTGGGAGCTAAGGTCACTACGGCGACCGCGCGATCGCCCAGCCTCACGGTCTGGCGTCGCGAGCCCCACAGATCCCGACCGCGCCGGTGGCGCCGGCCTTCGCTCGCCTCGCGCGCCGGAAATCTCTACAGCATCTACTGTATGTAACGCGCTGAGGGCTAGAAGAGAACACCCCTCCATCGCTTCCGGGAGGATATCTGTGTCTGGAGTGGGTAAATCCAGCGTGGCGGACGCGAACGCATGACTGAGATCAGACCGACCGCGGCTGGATACGTCCGCTCCATTGGTGTTCACGCTCCGTTTCACGCGGCGTGACCGCGCGGGCGTGTTCTCGATCGCATCATGCGCGCCGGCGCCATAGCCCGGCGCCTCCAGGACGCCCTCGCCCTGGCCGCGCGCGTCTCGCGCGTCCCGTTTCCGCTTGACCATCCTGTCGCTAACCTCCCGAGGGCGTCTATCTCGCTGGGCCCGTCCGTACGGGTCGTTTGCGTTGTTTCTGAAGCGGTTGTTTGGGCGCCACCGCCGCATCAATGGTATGTATCTGGTTGAGGAGCCACGCCTTACGATCCAGCAGCGCGCGCAGGGTCGCGTCATCGCGCGCTTGCTCGGCTTCCCGCTGCAGGGCGTCAAGTTCAGCCATCTCGTGATTGAGGCGCATACGCTTGAGCCGGTAGGCCGCGTCACGGGCCACCTTCACCACTCGTCCCTCATCGAGCGCCTGCGCGATAATCTGGTCGCGCGCCTGCCCGGCGGCCTCACCCAGGACAGGCGCCTGCTCGGCGATGAATGCCTCCGCGTTCACGAACGAACGATCGCTCACCGCCCGTGCGAGCGCGTGGTAGAGCGCGCGCAGTTCTGACAAGGTGAAGTCGCTCTCGTCGAGGATCGCGGAGATATCCTCCCAGACGCGGGGATGGACCAACGGGAGCCCAAAGCAATACCGTTCGAGCGTTTGCTCGGGCGTTTGCCCAGAGGCGATCGCGCCGGTCTCATGATCCCCTATGGCGCTGGACGAACTATACCCCTGACGGGGGTGGTGTGAGGGTGTTTCCCCGTACTTACTTCCTAACGCTTCAGCGCCATCAACTCGCTCGCTTCCGCTATCAGTCCCATCAAGCGGGCCAGCGCTGGACCGGTGGCTCGCCTCATCGTCGCGCGTACGCTGGTGGGCGGTCCGCAGATCGTGGTCGAGTTGACGGCGCGCGTTGAGCAAGTCGCGGCTCAGTTCGATCTTGTCCAGCCGTAGCTTCTGCGCCAGCCGTCCGACATATTCGTCGGCCAGTGTGCGGTCGCGTACCTCGGCGATCACCGGCAGCAGGCGGCGCCGGGCCTCCAGCTTGCCCTGCGGTGTGTCCAGCGCCAGCCCCGCTGTTTCCACATCGAGCAGAAAATCAATCAAGGGCTGTGCGCGCTCGATCGCGGCGCGCCAGCCATCGGGGTCACGGCGGACGAATTCGTCAGGGTCCTCGTGCGGAGGGAGACGGGCGACGGTAATCTCCGCATCCACCTGCTCCTCGAAGCGCACCAGCCCCTTCGGCTCCCCACGGCGGCTCGTGGGGGCGCCAGGAGCGGCGAGCGGGACGGGCGCCACGGTACGGTCGAAGGCGCGCTGGGCGACAGTGATACCGCGCACGGTAGCGGATTCGCCCGCCGCGTCGGGGTCCAGCGCGAGCGTCACGCGGCGGGTCAGCCGCTTGATGATGTGGACGTGCTTCTCGGTCAGCGCGCTGCCAATCACGGCGACGATGTTGCGCGTGCCATGCTGGCTGGGCACGATCACATCCATGTACCCCTCGACGATGATGACGCGGTCGGCGCGCTTAATGGCGTCGCGCGCGAGGTCAATGCCATAAAGGGTGGCGCTCTTGTCGAATAAGGGCCGTCTGCGGCGTATTGAGGTACTTGGGGTGGCCGCCGCCCAGCTCGCGGCCGCCGAAGGCGACCGTCTGGCCCGCCAGATTGCGAATCGGGAAGATCAGCCGGTTGCGGAAGTAGTCGTAGAGCCCGCCGCCTTTGCCCAGCTCACGCTCACGCGAGAGGCCAGCCTCGATCAACTCTTTTGGCGTGTAGCCCTGCGTCTGGAGGTAGAGCGAGAGGGCGTCGCCATCGGGCGCGTAGCCGAGCCGCCAGAGACTGATGGAGTCGTTGCTGACGCCGCGCGAGTCGAGGTAGGTGCGGGCGTATTGCGCGGCGCTGGCCTGGAGAAGCTGGTGATAGTACCAGATCGCGGCGGCTTCATTGAGGGCTCGCAAGCGTTTGCGGCTGGCGCTCTCGGAACTCTCCTGGCGGTCATCACCGAAGCCGCGATCGAGGGAGACACCCGCGCGCTCGGCAAGCAGCGCAAGCGCTTCCATGAAGTCGAGACCCTGAGTCTTTTCGATGAAGGTAATCAGATCTCCGTCTTCGCCGCAGCCGAAGCAGTGCCAGCGCCCCTCAGGGTAGACATAGAAAGAGGGAGTGCGCTCGCCGTGGAATGGACACAGCCCGCGCCATGCCTTGCCCGACTTTTTGAGCGGGACAGTAGCGCCGATCTGTTCGACGATGTCGAGCTTACTCTTGACGCGCTCGATGACGCTCGTGGATTCTGACGCCATACCCGGTCATATCTGGCCCGCGGGACACCACAAGCCACCACAAGCGCGCCGTGGGCCACTCGCGCTGCCAACATAAAGCCACAGACGCCCGGCGTCCGGCAAGAGCGGGGACACGTTGGGCGCGAAGGGGATGAAAAGACGATTAGCTGGCGATGTCGTCGCGCTCGCCCAGGCGACGGACGGCAGCCACGGTCAGGGCGATCACGCCCAGGCCAAGCGCCAGACCAGCGCCCATCCAGACGGCGCGCTCCGCCCAAACTGGCGCCCCAGCGATGGCGGGGATATCCAGCGACCCTGATTTCTTCGCAGCAAGCGCGGAGCCGGGCAGCCAAACCGGCTCGTCTCCAGCTTCGGCATAGATCTCATCAGCCACATGGGCGCAGGTAGCGCGCGCCATGAAGGTTGCCGCGCGCGATACCGCGTCGTTGCCCTCCGGCAGGTCAGGGCCGCGTAGTGTCAGCCGGTAGGCGACGACCGTGTGGCTGTCCTGCTCGACGAGATCGAGCGAGCCGACGCCAGTGATGGCGCCGGACGGGCCGTAGCCCCGCAGCTCTAGCCCGAGGTAGTCGGGACGCCGGGCGGCGGTCACCCGCGCGGTGATGACATATGGCTGGCGGAGCTGCCCCAGCCGCAGGCGCGCTTCATACGCTGCCTGGCCGTCGTCGTTAGCCGGGCCAAACTGGATAAACCGCTCGCAGCCGGGGATGGCGCGCGCCAGGACGTCTGGGTTGGTAAGCGCCTCGAATACACGACTGGTCGCGCCCGGGAATGTATATGTCCCTTCCACGCGCATGCGAAAGACTCCTCTATGCTTCGCCCGTCGCGCGTCATCCTACAAGACTGGCCCGCGCGATCAATGGCGTCTATATCGCTATACCGATAATTTCGAAATCTGCTTCCCGGCAGAATGGGAGGTGATCGGCGATGATCGGCGGAGGTAGCGCATTTGGGCGTCGCGTCCGGTCAGCTATGGTGGCGCGGCGCTGGCGACGCCTGCCCGCGACGCGCTCGCGACGTTATACGCCTTGACCAGTATAACGCGCATAGCGCTGAGACGCCACAAAGAGGGCGTAATTTCCCGATCGGGATAGGAGCGCCATGACTGGTGAGATGTGATATCTCTATACTTGCTGTCTCGGATCATAAGCCAATTCGGGCAAAAGAAGAAATCCACTGTATCTAAACCTTCCAGTCATCGTTATACTTGTATATCTGGTGGATATCGCGCTTCGATAGGCAGGAAAGAGTCCGCCAGTTCAGCCTTGGCGCAGGCCATGGCATGGTGTGAGTGGATCATTTAGAGGAGGTACCCATGCGGCAATTGGTGAGGCGGACACGTGGCCAAGGTCTCGTTGAGTACGCGCTGATTATTGCGCTGGTCGCGGTCGTCGTGATTGGCGCGCTGATTCTGCTTGGCCCGCAGATCGCCGCCATCTTCGACACGATCAACAGCGCGCTCTAATAGCGCGCTAGGTTTCATTAGCCTAGCCATCCATACGAGAACGGACGTGGGAGCGATCGCTCCCGCGTCCGTTCTCGTGTGGGCGCCGTTACGCCGTGAACGGGTTACATGCCCGAATCGAGGCGTTTATTGAGCATGATCGTCGAGGTGATCATCACAGCCAGGCTGATAGGACCCCAGCAGAGAAGGCCGATGCCAAACGTAACGATTGACACGATGGCCATGATGACACCGAAGACGATGCCACCAATCAACAGGAACAGCCCAGTGGAGGTAAAGCCGCTCACCAGCCAGCCGATACCATAGAGACCGAACAGACCTGGAATGACTTCCAGCAGGATCGGCACGGTCTTCTCGCGCCGGGGAGCCGCCATCATCGGGGCCATCGGGGCCATCGGGGCCATCGGGGCCATGGGAATGTACGGCTGCTGATCGGGTGATTGCGGTGGGGCCGAATAGATTGGCGCGGGGGGAGCGACAGGCTGATCAGGAGTCATGGCCGCTGCTGGAGCAACGCTCAGCGCAGAGGCTGCTTCCACTGGCGCGGCTTCCACTGGCGCGGCCTCCACTGGCGCTCCACTGGCGCGGCCTCCACTGGCGCGGCTTCCACTGGCGCGGCTTCCACTGGCGGCTCAGCCGGGACTTCAGGAGCGGACGGTTCCACCACAGGCGCCGCGTCCACGGGCTCCTCACTGGCAGCGGAGGCTGTTACTGGATTCACAGCATCCGCGACTGCCTCCGGCGCAACGGACGCAGCGGTATCCAGGCTGGTCTCCGTTGAGGTGGTTTCCCCAGCGGCGGACTCCTGAGAAGTAACCTCCTCCGACGACCATGCGGCCACTACAGGCGCTTCAATTGGAGCCTCAGCCTCGACGGGAGCCTCCGGCTCCGCAGCTTCAACCGGCGCTTCGGCTTCAACCGGCGCTTCGGCCTCGACAGGGGCCTCTGCTTCTGCGGCCGCCTCAGCCTCTGCGGCTGCTACTGGCGCTTCAGCGGGGGCCTCTGCTTCTGCGGCTGCTACTGGCGCTTCGGCCTCAGCGACCGCTACTGGCGCTTCGGAGGGCGCCTCAGTCTCTGCGGCCGCTGCTGGCGCTTCAGCGGACGCTTCGGCTTCTGCGGCTGCTACTGGCGCCACGGCCTCGACTGGGGCCTCTGCCTCGACAGGGGCCTCTGCTTCTGCGGGAGCCTCTGCCTCCACCGGCGCTGGTTGATAACTCGCGGCGTCATAGGTAGGAGTCATGCTGGCTACCGCGGGAACCGGCTCACTCGCTGGTTCTGGCTCAACTGACGTGGTGGCGTCCGCCTCCGGGCCAGGAGTGAACGCAGGCGCTTCTGGCGCAACGCTGGCGCTCTCGAAAGCGGCGGTATCTCCCGCGGGTTCATAGGTTGGCGCCTGTTCTGGCGCGGGCGGACTGAACGCGGCGCTCGCCTCCTCTTCGGCGCCTGCGTCCGGCGAGGCGGGCGCCTCAGGGGCGGATTCCTGAGCAACGGCTGGCTCAGCTGCGCCAGCGGCGTCAGTGGACGGCTCGGCGCTTCCCTCGAAAACGGGAGTGGCCGCCTCCGCTACAGGCTGAGCCGCATCGGGCGCGGTCTCGCTGGCGACCGGGGCTGTCTCACTCGTCGTCTCCGTGGTCGCGGCGACCGATGTCGTTTCCGGCTCTGGCTGGGTAGATTCCGTGGATACGCCCTCAGTGGTGGGCGCAGCCTCCTCGGGACTGGTTACGGCGCTTTCGTTCGTCGCGTCACCAGCCGCCGGAGGGATGGGCATGTTGGGCTCGAATGGATTGTCCATGACGCCTCCTGATGTTGACTGCTCATCCCACCACATGGTGGGGGGCGGCTGCGCAGACCCCCATCAACGCCCAGCGCTGTGGGGCTTCATCTGTGAAGTGCGGGAGAGAGCGGACACCGCCCTTCCACGCGCGTACACAACCAGCCATTGTAAACGCCGACATTGTATCACAGCCTGGCTTCCATGCAACCGCGCGCTGTAAAACGCGGCGCGACCGCCGTGACGCGCCAGCCGCCAACGTCGCAATTACAGCCATCTCGTCAGGATGCGCCCGTGCTTCCGGCATCTGCCCCGCTGTCCGGATCGCTGTCCGGGGCGCTGTCCGCGCTCTCTTGCGCGAGCGGCCAGACGGATCCCCAGCGCGCGTCACGCGCCAGGCGGAAGGCCGCGCGGCGGGAGCGGGTAATCTCACGCCGCTCCAGCCCGCCCGGTCCACAGAGGTCGAGCGTGATGCGGCCGGGTCTGATGAGCGGATGGCGTATGACACGCGCCGCGATCGGCGTCCCAGGCTGGCGCGCCGCGATGATGTAGGAAAACTTCTCGTCTTCGAATGGCGCTTCGCCGCCTTTGAGTTGCCGGTGGAGACGTGAGCGCGCCAAACGCTGCGCCATGTGGCACCAGTCGCCGGGTGGCATCGGGCATGTATGGTCATGCGGGCAAGGGGCGAGAATGTGCGCGCCAGCCGCGATCAACTGCTCGCGCGCCGCGCGGATAGCGGCGAAACCCGCCGGTGTGCCTGGCGCGACAAGCGCCAGCGCGAAGCTGGTCGCCTCCCAGAGGCGCGTGATCAGATCCGCGCGACGCGCCGCGGGCAATTCGTTGAGGGTATAGGCGCAGGTGACCAGATCAGCGGGCGCGGGCGCCTGTTTACCCCAGGGGCCCTCGACATCCACCTGGCGCCATTCAACCTCCAGAGCGCCAGGCGGGGACGCCGCGAGCAACTCGCTTCCCAGCGCGATCATCCGCTGGTCGCGCTCCAGCAGCGTCGCCTGGCGCAGCGAAGGCCAGACGGCTTCGGCAGCCCAAACTCCGCCACCAGGCCCGGCGCCCGTGTCGAGGAGCGTGCGCGGCTCCCATTCAGGCAGGCGCTCGCGGGCCTCCACCAGGGCGGCGGCAAGCGCGGCGAAGGTGGCGGGCAGACGCGTCACCGCGTAGGCCACCACACCAGCCTGAGAATCCATGGCGTGCGCGGTGCTTCCGCCTTCATCCGCGCGGTAGGCGGCGGAAAGCGCGGTGGCGGCGCGCTCCAACGCCTGATGCGAATAGCGCTCGGCCACCTCCGCGATGGCGAGGCGCAACGAATCTGGTAGCTCCATCGTTAGCGGCTCTCGCGGCTCTGCTGGGCTTCCCAGCGGTCACGCGCGGTGAATGCCTCCACTGGGTCAGGCCACAGATACGGATCGTAGATCATCGTGATGGCGCCTGGCGTGGTGGGATCGGGCGCCAGCCAGTGGCCGCCGTTGTGTCCGTCGAATTTGCACTCGATCCACATCCAGTAGCCGCCCTCGACACGCTTGAGATCGAACTCAGCCATCTCGAAGTGGCCATCGCGGCTGCGTAGCTTGAATCCCCGGTCACGCTGCGTCACTGGCCCGCTCCTTCCGCTCTGCTTTGTACGGCGCGCCATCAGCGCCGCTGGAACGCTCGTTCGCAGCAGTCTACCACGCGCAGGGCGGAGACTTCACGCGCGGAGCGCTCGCCGCCAGACGCCATGCTATACTTCCAGAGGCGCGCGTCTCCAGCGATGAGGCTGGACGCCGTCGCCAAGCGCTACAACCACAAGGGAGTGAGCCCTATGGATTTCTCCACACGCGCCATCCACGCCGGACAACCAGCGGACCCCAGCACGGGGGCGACCATCACGCCAATCTTCCAGACCTCTACCTATACACAGCAGGGGCTGGGGGAGAACAAGGGATACGAGTATTCGCGCACCGGCAATCCCACCCGCGCCGCGCTGGAGACCTGCCTGGCCTCACTGGAAAACGCGACGCACGGACTGGCATTCGGCAGCGGCATGGCCGCGACGAGCGCCGTCCTGAGCATCCTGCGCCCTGGCGATCACGTCATCGCGGGCGATGATTTGTACGGCGGCACGTATCGCATCTTCGAGCGCGTGCTGCGCCCGATGGGGGTGGATTTCAGCTACGTTCGAAGCGCGCGATGTGGACGCCTACGCGCGGGCCGTCACGCCGAAGACCCGCATGATCTGGGCCGAGACGCCGACCAATCCGCTGCTCTCGCTGGTGGACATCGCGGCGCTGGGCAAGCTGGCGCGCGCGCGCGGCGTGACGCTGGTGGTGGATAACACCTTCGCCACGCCCTATCTGCCAAACGCCGCTCGATCTGGGCGCGCATGTGGTGGTCCACAGCACGACGAAGTACATCAACGGCCATAGCGATGTCGTCGGCGGCGCGGTCCTGACCTCGGATGACGCGCTCTACGACGCGATCAAGTTCTACCAGAACGCCGCTGGCGGCGTGCCGGGCGCGTTCGACGCCTGGCTGACGCTGCGCGGAGTGAAGACGCTGGCGGTGCGCATGCGCCAGCATGAAGAGAGCGCCGGGTCGGGTCGCGGCGTTCCTGGAGGGGCACGCGCTCGTGCGGCGCGTCTATTATCCCGGCCTGGCCTCGCATCCCGATCATGCGCTAGCAAAGCGGCAGATGCGCGGCTTCGGCGGTATGGTCTCCTTCGCGTTCGAGGGCGAGCGCGAGGATGTAGACACCTTCGTGCGCAACCTGCGTATCTTCGCCCTCGCGGAGAGCCTGGGCGGCATCGAGTCGCTCTGCTGCCACCCCGCCACGATGACGCACGGCTCGATTCCAAAGGAGGAGCGAGAGAAGCGCGGCATTACCGAGACGCTGCTGCGGCTCTCGGTCGGCATCGAGGGCGTGGACGACCTGATCGCCGACCTCAGCCAGGCGCTCGACACGGTAGCCGCCACGCGCCACGCGCGCCCCAATGGCGACCGGACGAAGACCGCGGCGAAGAGCAAGCGATAGCGCAACGGCGAACGCGCGCTGGATGTGGCAGGGCGATGGACCCCAGGGCCGCGTCCAGCGCGCTTTGCTGCTTGCCGTATCGCTCCAGAGCCTGTTTTGATAAAGACTTGGCGTGGAGCAGTGGTGGGATATGTGGTATGCCAAGCACACGCAAATCCAGCGCGTCAATTACGAAGCATTGAAGCTTGACCTAACCAAGAAAGAGGTCGTCGCGTGAAGTATCCAAAATGGCTCGAGAGCTTTCCGATGCGTCGTACAATGCGCGGCAGCACGCCCGGTTCCAGCACATTCTTCCAACTCGATGCGCGCGTGCAGGCAGGTGGTAATGGTTTTCTCATCGGTGGTAGCGCGGACAGCGCTCTCGAACCGATGCCCGTCACGAATGAGCAACAAGCATTGGAGGTATTTTTAGACCTGTGGCGCCGGGCACAATCGGAGGCAGCGAGCGCCAAAGACCAGGAGGCAGACGGTAAAGCCACATAATGACCAGTAATCTGTTTTCTGCCCCCATTGACCTGCGGAGCGCCGCTGTGAGTGTTTCCCGCGCGCACGAACGCGCGAATAGCCCAATCAGGTGATGACGCCCTTGTGCGCAACTCTCTGTGTTATGTAACGTACACGACATAACAGATACTTTTCTCACGCGAGCGACGGCTCGCGCCGCAAAGCGGCCCGCATCCAGAGCGATCGGCCGCGCGTCATCACCGAAAGGGTCACTTCGTGTTCGCGGACGCCACCTCTTTGTACAGCACCCCTCACGGTCACACCGCGATGATGGAGTGGTATGACCGCTCTCTTCAGCATACGCGTCTTCAGTATGAGTCCATCACCGTACCCACGCGCTACGGCGATACGCACATGATCGCCACCGGTCCCAAATCCGCGCCGCCGGTCATCCTGCTGCACGGGATGGAGGGCAACGCGGCGAGCTGGCGTCACCAGTTTGTTGGCCTGGCGGACCGCTACCGGCTGTATGCGCTGGACGTCATCGGCTCGGCAGGCAAAAGCGCGCCCGTGCGCCTGTCGCATGAGAATGACGAGCACGGCGCCTGGCTCGGTGATGTGCTGACCGAGCTTGGATTGGAGCGGGCGAATCTGGTGGGAATCTCCAACGGAAGCTGGCTGATCCTCAAGTTCGCCGCATACGCTCCAGAGCGGGTCGAGCGGGCGGCGCTGATGAGCGCCAACGGTATCATGCCTGTCCGGTTCCCCTACCGCCTGGCGCGCCTGATGGATTATCCCGCCGTGCGCGCCGCGAAAGATGTGCTCGCCTCAGCGCTGCTGACGCCGGAGATGGTCCGAATCGCTGTGACACGGATGGCGATGGCGGATGAAAAGATAGATACCAGTGAAATTGAGTGGTTCTATCTGCTGGCGAAGCACTACCGCTTCCGCTTTCCGCCCGGACCGGTGACCGATGAGGAACTCAAGTCGCTCACCGCGCCGACGCTCCTGCTGATGGGTGAGAATGAGAAGTTCTTTGATGTAGATGAGGTAATCGGGCGGGTCAATCGCTTCGCGCCCAACGTCGTCGCGGCGGAGAAAGTGGGTGGGGTCGGCCACAACATGTGTACCGACAACCCGACGCTGATCAACGCGCGCTTACGGGAGTTTCTCGCCACGAAATAGCGGGCGCAGCTAGTGACCAATGCGCTTGCGCCGCGCCAGGCGCAGTGTCGCGAGCGAGACGGGCGGCATGGCGCCGCCCGTCACAATCGTGGCGTCCGCGAAGAGCGTACGATTGGCCTGATAGGTCGTGAGCCCTACCAGGCCAATCGTACGCCAGTCTTCGCCACTCCTCACACGCGTCCCCTCATGAGTGCCGCCGGAACCAGCCGAACGGTCCGCGCCGCTGCTCTGACAGCTCCTCTGAGGCGGGCGCCGGCGATGTTTCTGAAGCGGCGTCTGCCGTACCCGCCTGATCCGGGGCCTGTTGCGTGATATCTGGGACTTCGAGCGGGCGTCCAGCCAGGAAATTGCGGAACGCCGCGTGGAACGCCGCGGGTTTTTCGATCATTGGCGCATGGCCGCAGTCTTCGATGACGAGTTCCTGATAGACGCCACCGTTGGCGCGATAGGCGTCCAACATTGCGCGTATCTGCCGCAGCATCGGTTGCGGCGGGCAGATGTCTTCCCCTGGCCAGCCGGGAATGACGCCCAGCTTGCCCAGCGTCGCGGGGTCTACGGCGGCGCTGTCGCTGACCATCGCGTCGTCCGCGCCACGCACCCAAAGCACCGGCGGCTGGGGCCTGATCGCCGTAAGTCCGCTCTGATCGCAGTATTTCGGCGAGAGCGCATTGTTTGGCCCCCAATCACCCGGCGCGCTGAACGGCCAGTTTTCTGAAGGCTGTGAATTACCAGGGTAATGCTGTTCGCCGATCACCATCATCAGCATCTGCTCGACGAGCGCGTCTTCCTGTTCGGGCGCGAAGGTGAACCCCGACTTGACGATCAGATTCCGCAAGGCTGAGCGCGGTGAGAATGGCGAATTGGCGCTCGAATCCTTGGCATGGTAGCGCTCGATGACAGCGGGCGCGATGAGTCCGCCCCCGCTGCCCGCGAAGTCGTCGAAATTCGGTGTTCCCCGCTCATCCTTCGTCCCACCGAAACCATAGGGCGATCCGGTGGCGTGCAGGGTGAGCGTTTTGACGCGCTCTGGATGGTCAATCGCATACTGCATGGCGATGTTCCCGCCGAGCGACCACCCCAGCAGATGAAATTGATCCCAGCCGAGGACTTCGACGAGCGCCTCCAGGTCATCGCTGTAATCACGCAGGCCGCGCTCCGCATCAGCGGGCTGCCCCTCGCTCGCGCCGTAGCCGCGCAAATCGGGCGCGACGATAGTGTACTCTGGAAAACTCGCGATCAGGTTCTCGAAAAAGCGCGCCGATGACGCGTTGCCATGAACGAGCAGGAGCCGCTCGCCATCCTGCGTCCTGTTCGTGTAGATGTGCTGACGCAGGCGATGGGTGGCGACAGTGCGCGATCGGACACCGGAGGTCAGCGGGTAGGCTGAACGCGGCGGGATGTTGTCATCCAGGGGATAGTTTGCGCTCATGGGAGCCTCCTTTGAGATGGCAAGCTGTCCAGCGCGTAACGAGCGTATCCTGACCTCATAACGCCGCGTAAGGAATTGAGCGCGCCTGACTCGCCAGGCGCGGATGGAACGCCCCTCGCGCTACGGCAAACAGTCTGACTCTATTCTGTCGTAACCAGCGCCACTCCGGCAATACGTATTGATTACAGGGTTAATGAGAGCGAATGGTAGTGAGTCACTTCTCACTCCTGGCGATCACTCTTCATCCGCGACGAGCGCTGGACGGTACGAGGCGACAGGGCAAGATGAGCCGCATAGAATCCAGGCAATCTCAGCAATGAGGCAAGCGCTAAGGGCGCTCTCAGAAAGATGTCATGGAGCATTGCATCGTTATGTTACACTGCTTAGTAGATGCAGTGTCGCGTTACGATGAAAATGAGGAGGCGCGCAATGGCCGCCGAACCCATCTCTTCCAGCGCTTCATCCAGGGTCCGGTCTGATCTGATCTTCCTCAGCTATGCGCGCGCTGATCGCGCCCGCGTCGAGCCGGTCGCCGCCGTCCTGCGCGCGCGCGGCGTTAGCGTGTGGTATGACGCAGAATCAACCGCGGGCGGTTTATCGTATGTGGAATCGTCGCAGCGCGCGCTACGGCGAACCAGCGTGATGCTGGTCTTCCTCTCCACCAGCTCCGTTCGGTCAGCGTGGGTAGCTGAGGAGATACGCGCCTACCGCTCGCTGATGGCGCGCGAGCCTGGCCACAAACTGCTGGTGATTCATCTGGACAAGACCCGCGCGCCGCTGTCGCTGGCTGGCGCGAGCGCGGTGGACGCGCACGAGATGGCCTCCGATGACACCGTGAACCTGATCGCCAACGCGCTCGGCAACACCGCGCTGGCGCGAGACGGCGCTGTAACGATGCCACAGCCGCAGCCGGTCGCCAGTGCGGCTCCAGCGCCCGCTCCACCGGAGACACCCGCTGCCCCAATGCCTTCCAGCGCGGTCGCGCCGGTCGCCAGCGGGCGCGTGTTCGTAAGCTATGCGCGCGCCGACCGCGACCGCGTGCTGCCGATCATCGAGGCGTTGCGCGCGCGGGGCGCGAATCTCTGGTATGACAACGACGCGGTCCACGGCGGCGCAAGCTGGGTCGAGACCGTGCGCAACGCGCTAGAAGGCTCGCGAAATCTGCTGGTGTTCGTCTCCGCCGCTTCGCTCGCCTCGGCGTGGGTCGAGGATGAGACGCGCATGTTCCGCTCGCTGATGGCGCGCGATCCAGGACGCGCGCTGATCGTCGCCCACCTGGACCGGACAGGCGCACCACTCGCTATGGCGGGCGCGCAAGCAGTGGACGCGCGCGACCTCAACCCCGATGACGCCGCGCGGCTGATCGTTGAATGCGCTGCCCGCTGGCGAGTATACCGAACCCACCACGATAGCGGAGCCCGTTGCCGCTCCCGCGCCAGTGGCTGAAACTACCGCAGAGCAGGAAACCGCTCCCGTCGTCGAAGTCGCCGCAGTGACTGTAGCGGCGGCGAGCGTCGCGGCAGTGGCGGCAGAGGTCGCCCCCATCCCCGAAGCCGCTCCCGTCCCCGAGGCTGCCCCCGTCCCAGAGGCCGAAGTGACTCCAACCGAAGCCCCCCCTATGATTGTGGAGCCAATGGCTGAAACAGCGCCCGCGATGAAGGCAGTCACCGCTGAGGAGGCCGCTCCCGTCGCTGAGGTCGCGCCAGCGGCGCCAGCCAATGCGGTAGTCGCGAACCTTCGCGCGGATCAGGTGGCGCAAGAGCGCGCGTCTACCGCTCACTCGCAGCCCCAACCAGAATGGAACAGCGCTATCGGGCCGGTCGTGCTGGTGATCGTGCTGGTGATCGCCCTCGCGTTCGCCCTGTGGATCCACGCGGGCTTCCCGCTGCCAGCGGGCTGGGGCCAGTAGGTAGCGGCGGCGTCTCTCTCCCCATGGGGAGAGAGACGCCGCCGTCGTATCACTTGCCTTCGATGAGCAAAGAGTCAGCCCGTCACCAAGTTGATCAGGCGGTCAGGGATGTAGACGGCGCGAATAGGTGGCTGTCCATGTAGCGCGCGCCGCACGGACTCTAGCGTCTGCGCCGCCTCGAACGCCTGCGCCTCGGTCGCCCCGGCGGGCAGCGTCACGACGCCGCGCGCCTTGCCATTGACCTGCGTGACGACCGTGACTGTCTCAGCGCGCAGGGCGGCCACGTCCACCTCTGGCCAGGCCTGCTCGTGGATTGACCCGACGCCGCCAATGCGGCTCCAGACCTCCTCGGCGATGTAAGGCGCGTAGGGCGCCAGCAACCGCAGCAGCGTCTTCAGCTCCACGCGCGTAATTGATGGGCGCTCCTCCAGCTCGCCAGAGGAGCGCATCAGCTCGGCGATAGCGGTGTTGTAGCGCAGGCCAGCGGTATCGTCAGTGACCTTGCGGATCGTCTGGTGCAGCGCGCGCTTGGCGTCGCGGGCTGGCGCGCCGTGCTTCGCCTCGCGCTCGCCCAGCCGCCAGACGCGCTCCAGGAAGCGCACCGCGCCCGCCACGCCCTTGTCACTGAAGTCGCCGCCCTGCTCGTATGGCCCCATGAACATCAGATACAGCCGCAGCGTATCCGCGCCGTAGGTGTGGATGTATTCATCGGGGTTGACGACGTTGCCGCGCGATTTGGCGATCTTCTTCCCATCCAGCGTGATGATGCCATGCGCGCGGAAATGGGTGAACGGCTCCTCGAAGTCCAGCAGGCCCGCGTCATGCATCGCCATCGTGATGAAGCGGGCGTACAGCAGATGCAGCACACTATGCTCGGCGCCGCCGATGTACATATTCACCGGCAGCCAGGTCCGCGTGCGCTCCGAGTTCCAGGCATGCGCCGCGTCATCGGTGGACGGGTAGCGCAGGAAGTACCACGCCGAGTCCAGGAAATTGTCCATCACATCGGTGTCGCGCTTCGCGGGCTGGCCGCAGATTGGGCAGGTGGTGTTGACGAAGCGCTCGATGCGCGATAGTGGCGAGCTACCCGTGCCGCTGGGTCGGTAGTCCTCCAGGTCGGGCAACTCGACGGGCAATTGGTCGTCGGGAACCGGGACCGCGCCATGCTCCGGGCAGTAGATGATCGGGACGGGCGGCCCCCAGTAGCGCTGGCGGCTAATCAGCCAGTCGCGCAGGTGGTAGCGCGCCACGCGCTTCCCTGTCCCCTGCTCCTCGAACCACGCGCCGATCGCCTCACTGGCCGCGCGTGACGCTAGGCCGTTGTACCCCTCCGACGCGACCAGCGCGCCCTCGCCGGTGTAGGGCGCGTCGGGCGTGTCAATCTCGCCAGCAGGGCGGACGACGAAGCGCACGGGCAGGCCCATCGCGCGGGCGAAGGCCCAGTCGCGCTCGTCGTGCGCGGGCACGGCCATGATCGCGCCGGTCCCGTACTCCATCAGCACGTAGTCGGCGACCCAGATGGGGACCATCTCGCCGCTCATCGGGTGGATGGCATAGGCGCCGGTGAAAACGCCAGTGGGCGGCGCGGCGGTCTCCTCTTCGTCGCGGTCGCGCGCTTGCTGGCGGGCCACACGGCGGGCGGCGGCCTCCGCGCGGTAGGCGGCGATAGCGGCGCGGCGTTCAGGCGCGGTGATCGCATCCACCAGCGGATGCTCTGGGGCCAGGACGACGAACGTCACACCGAAGATCGTGTCAGGGCGGGTGGTGAAGACGGCGACGCCCGTCTCCGTGCGCCCGGCCACCGGCAAGCTGAACTCGACGCCATAGGAGCGCCCAATCCAGTTGCGCTGGGCGGCCTTCACGCGCTCCGACCAGTCCAGCGTGTCCAGGTTATCCAGCAGGCGATCAGCATAGTGGGTGATGCGCAGCGCCCAGTGCGGCAGCGAGCGCCGCTCGACCAGCGCGCCGCAACGCTCGCAGTGGCCGTTGATGACCTGCTCATCGGCCAGCACCGTATTATCGTTGGGACACCAGTTGACGATCCCGACCTTGCGCTCAGCCAGCCCCATCTTGAACAATTGGGTAAAAATCCACTGCGTCCAGCGATAGTAGCCGGGGTCGGTGGTATTGACCTCGTGCGACCAGTCGAAGCGGTTGCCGATGCGTTTCAGCTGCGTCTCGCGGAAGCGCTCGACGTTGCGCGCGGTCAGCTTGGCGGGATGCTCGCCGCGCTTGATGGCGAAGTTCTCACTGTGGATGCCGAAGGCGTCGAAGCCCATCGGCTCGAACACGTCGTAGCCGCGCATGGACATCCAGCGACCGTGGATGTCGGAGCCGACGAAAGCGTAGACGTTGCCGACGTGCAGGCCCTCCGCCGAAGGGTAGGGGAACATCATCAGGTTGAAGTAGGGCTTGCGCGGGTGATCCATGTCCACACGATACAGCCCGCGCGCCTCCCACTCCTCACGCCAGCGCCGCTCGAAGGCGGCGAAGTCGTAGCGCGGCGGGCGCGCGTGGGTACGGCGCGGCGGGGCCGCTGGCTTCAGTGGGGGGACGCTGCGCTTTCTGGCGGTTGTGATGGGATGTGGCTCCGGGCTCACCTCGCGCTGCTTGGCGTCGCTGTCGCGCTTCCGGCCCGCGCGCGGTCGCTCCGGCGCCGCCGGGGTATGTGTTCGCGCCATTCCTGGTCCGTCCTCTCTCGCTTCCCATCCAGGGGAGCGCTCTGGCTCTGTGTAATCCATGAGTGAACGCAGAGAGGGGCGATTGACGTGATTGACGCGCAGGCGACAAAAAACGCGCCACTCGCCCCCGACAAGGGCGAACGACGCGCGCACGAGCACGGTTCGCGGTACCACCTTGTTTCGCCGCAGCCTCGCGGTCGCGGCCTCTGAGGGCGCCATCACGCCCCGACTCTGTAACGGGAGTTCCCGGCGCCAGCTAGCCGCCGCGCGCATCTCAGCGCGTAAGGCGATTCACCGGCGCGGCCCGCGAGGGAGCTTCAGCGCGCGTCATCACCGGCTCGCACCAGCCGCCGGCTCTCTGGAAGACGCCGCGACGCTTACTTTCCTCGCGTATCACGCTCTGGTCTATCTTCTATTGTCGCTTCTCAGCGTACCATCACCCGCGCGCGCGCGCAAGGGGTCAGCGAACGCTTGTTCCGCTTTCTGGCCAGATCTGGATCGTCTCTCGATCTACTCCGTCAAAATGGGGCGATTGAGGATGCCCAGATACTGCTTCCACGGCCCCACCGTAGTGATATATTGCTGCGCCATCACCTCAACGATCTGTCCCAGATGGTTCAGATCATGGATGACCCAGGTGGACAGCAAGTTCCCCAGTGTGACAGTTCCCAGCGAGGGGTGAACGCCAGTGAGGGCGAGCTTCTCCGCAGTGATCCCGAATGTATCCAACGTCGCCAGGTTTTTCGCGCGGGCCTCGGCGAAGGCGTCCAGCATTTGCTCCAGCGTCTTGCCCTGCGATTCCTCGAACATCGCTGTCCGGTCGAAAGTAGCGAATGGCTGCCGCTCGCCGTGCTCGAGAATAGTCCGCACACGCGGTATCCAGTCGGTCATCTCGCCGTGGAGTACGTGGCCCACCACATCATAGGCGCTCCAGGTCCCGGCGCCTTCGGTCGCGCAGGTCCATGCGTCGGGCAGACCGGCCAGCAGGGCGCGCAGGGTATCTGGCGTGCGCCGTAGCATCACAATCGCCTGGTCGTACTGATAATCCATGCGCGGGTTCCTCCCTTGTACGTATTGTTGGGCGCCCACATGAACGTGGGGGTGGGATATGAAAGACTTTTCTTGGCAGATCAGGGCAAAGGTAAAGCGCATAGCCCCTGGGAAGCCCTTCGTGGATAGTATACGCGCGCTCTATTTCGCCAGCCTGCCCGTCCGCGCTACAATACGAGCGCGCCATACCATCGCGGGCGCGCATCATCTCACAACCACCCTGGAGGAAACGCCATGAAGCCAGCGCTGCTCGTGATTGACGCGCAACAGGAATATTTCGCGCCCCACGGCAAGTGGGTCTTGCCGGATGGCGAGCGCGCGCTGGAGCGCATCCACGCGCTGATCGCGGCGGCGCGCGCGGCGCATATTCCTGTCTTCTACATCACACATGAGAGCCTGGAAGCGGACTCGCCCGTGTTCCGCGCGGGCAGCGCCGGGGTCGCGCTCCATCCATCGCTCGTCGCAGCGGTGGGTGAAATAGTGGTCAACAAGCATTTCCCCAACGCCTTCGCGCAGACGCCGCTGGAGGCGCATCTGCGGCAGGCGGGGGTGGATACAATTATCGTCAGCGGTTACATGACCCAGCTTTGCTGCGACACGACGACCCGCGCGGCGGAGGAGCATGGCTTTAGCGCGCTGTTTGCTGGCGACGCTACAGCGGCGCGCGACCTGACCCTGAACGGCGTCACGCTCACGCATGACCGTATCCACGAGGCCACGCTGGCGGTGATGACAGAGTTCGCCAGCGTGATGACGGCGGAGGAGATCATCGCCCGGCTGCGCGAGGAAACGCCGGGCGCTGCTTGACACACGGACCCGGCTCAGGCCGGCATGGGGGCGCTGACCTGAGCCGAGGTGAGGAATTGCTCGTACGCCTCCCGCAAGCGCGGGTAGCGTAAGAGAAAGAATCCGGCGTATTCGTTGTGCAGCGGGCGCGGCTGCTTGAGCAGCTTCATGCCAACCTCGAGCGGCAGGCGGTTGCCCTTGCGCCCGTTGCAGGGACGGCAGCAGGCGACCAGGTTCTCCCAGGTGCTCTGCCCGCCGCGCGAGCGAGGGATCACATGGTCGAGGGTCAGCTCGCGGCTGTGCTTGCCGCAGTACTGACACAGTTCCTCGTCGCGCAGCATGATGTTGGCGCGTGTCGGGCGCAACGCCATGCGCGGCACACGCACATTCGCCAGCAACTGCACGATGACCGGCTCATCCATCGGCAGGCGGCGCGTATCAATGCCCTCTTCGATCGCGCGACGCACGTTGTCGTCAATGAACGCGACCTTTTGCTTGGAGAGGAGCACAACGAGCCTCCGCTCAGGTATGACGGAGAGCGGCTGGAGTGATGCGTTGAGCACAAGCACTGACACTGGCGACCCCCTTCCATCTCACGTCACGTCGCCGTACTGCGTAAGTGACAGAGGAGAAGGCGCGCGCCAGCCAGGCAAGCCAGGCGCGGCAGGGCGCCGCTATCTCCGCCGTCTGTGATAACCATCCGATGGGGCGTAGAGAGCGCGCGTACCGCGCTCAGCCCCGAAAGCCGTAGCGCTTCCCAGATGTGGGAAGCGAGACGCAAAAAGGAGCGCCGCCGCACGAATGGCGGCGCTCACGGGACGTTCATACGCTCCCGTAAATCGCCAGTCCACCATTCGCATGGCGCGCTCCTCAAGCGGGACCCGTCATCCGTTGTCCTGTGAAGGACACGGATTGGCGGTCTGGTCGGGGTGAGAGGACTTGAACCTCCGACCTCAGCGTCCCGAACGCTGCGCGCTAGCCACCTGCGCTACACCCCGAGATTGATCTGGTTTATGGAAGAGATGAGAATTGTTATGCCTGCTCTACCCTTCCGCGGACGAGTATACCATACACGCTTCGCCAACCGCAAGTGACGTTGCGTCATGAAATCCACATCCTTGGGAAAAATCGGGAGAGCGCGCTGGCATGTTATAATGCGGGGCGGTTTCCCCCACAGGACATCATAGCTCCCTGAGGGATAAGAGAAGCGAGCGAAAGGGTAGGCGCGTGCCGCAATCGCCACGACCATTGCTGGCCTATGAAGACCTTGGCGATCCCGCGCGCCCCGCTGTCCTGCTCATCCACGGCTTCGCGGGGACCGCGCGGGCACACTTCGCCCCGCTGATCGCCGCGCTGGCGCCGGATTATCGCGTGATCGCGCCCGACCTCAGCGGCCAGGGGCGCTCGGCCAGCGTCTCGCGCCAGGTGGACGCGCGCCTGCACTCCCACGACGCCGTTGACCTGCTGGCGCTGCTGGACCATCTCGCGCTCGACCACGTCCACCTCATCGGCTACAGCGACGGCGGCGAGGTAGCGATCATCCTGGCGGCGCGGCTAGCTGACCGGGCGCGCTCACTGACCGCCTGGGGCGTCAGTGGACGCACGCCACCGGAGCGCGTGGTCGCGGTCTATGCCGACCCGCAGCGCCGCATCGGCTCGTGGCCCGCGCTCCAGGCGGAGCTTGACGGTCTGCATGGCCCCGGCGCCACGCTGCCTATGTTCACCGCGTGGGCCGCCGCGATGGAGGACCTGCGCGCGGAGGGCGGCGCGATCAACGACGCCGAGGCCGCGCGCGTCGCCTGCCCCACGCTCATTCTGGCTGGCGAACACGACCCCTTCAACCCGCTGGCGGCCACCCAGGCGCTGGTCGCGCGCATCCCCGGCGCGCGGCTCGTCACCTTCCCCGGCGCGGGCCACGACCTGCTGGCGGAGCGCCCAGAGCAGGTCATCGCCCTGGCGCGCCGTATGCTGACAGGCGCGGCCTCATGACCGACGAACGCGCGCCGATGCCCACCACCGCCTCTACCGCCGCGCCCAACCCGCGCCCGCACATCATCCGGCGCGGCTCCGGCGCGCCCGTCCTGCTGCTGCATGGCTGGGGCGCCAGCGCCGACCTCTTCGCCCGCACGATGGACGGCCTGGAGGGGGACTTCGACCTGATCGCCCCCGACTTCCCCGGCTTCGGCGCCACCGAGCCGCCGCCCGCGCCCTGGGCCGTCAGCGACTATATGGAGTGGACGCTCGCGCTGATGGATGAGCTGGGAATCCAGCGCGCCAGCGTCATCGGCCATTCCTTCGGCGGGCGCGTCGCCATCAAGCTGGCCGCGCTGCATCCTGAGCGAGTGGCGAAACTGGTGCTGACGGGCGCGGCGGGCATCCGTCCCAAGCGCACGCTGGGCTATCATGTGCGTGTGCGCGACCTTCAAGGCCACGCGCTGGCTCTCGCGCGCGCCGCTGGCGCCTGCGCCGCTGCGGGCCTGGGCGGCGGCTCGCGTCGCGAACCAGGGCTCATCCGACTATAAAGCGGCCAGTGGCACGATACGCGGCACATTTGTCCGCGTGGTGAACGAAGACCTGCGCGACTACCTGCCGCGCATCCAGGCGTCCACACTGCTGATCTGGGGCTCACGCGACGAGGATGCCCCGCTCGCCGACGGCCAGTTGATGGAGCGGCTGATACCCGACGCCGGGCTGGTCGCTCTTCGAGGGCGCCAGCCACTACGCCTACATCGAGCAGGCGGCGCGCTTCAACGTGATCGTCAAGACCTTCCTGCGCGGCTGAGAGATAGAGGATAGAAGCGAACGTGTCGAGTGGAATCGGGATTGCGGCCCTGATAGCGGCGGCGCTGGTCTGGCTGGGCTTGATGGCGCGGATGGGCCTGATGGGCGCGCGCATGTACCAGATCGAGGAATATGAGGGCAAGCGCCTGCTCGCCTGGGGCAAACAGAGCGCCTGGTTGATTCCCAACGCCACAGTGCTAGGCGCGATCCTTGCGTTTGCGATCGGGCAGCTTGGCTGGGTCACCCAGACTATGCTTCTCGCGATACCCAAAGAATGGGACAGCGCGATCGCTGGGCTATCCTGGTTGGCCGGTTCTTCAGCTGGCGCTGGCGCTCTGGCGTCCCCTACCTGCCAAAAAAGCCCTCGTCTACACTGCGCGCATACGGCGCATTCTCGCAGTGGCGCTAGCGCTCGGTGTGGCGCTGGCCGTACTGTTTGCCTTCGTGATATCCGCCGCGCAACAACGCGCTCCCGGCATCATCCTCGCCGCCAGTCCGCTCCTCGCCCTGCCCATCCTCATCGCCGCCAACTGGCTGCTGCGCCCCGTTGAAGCGCGCATCCAGGCGGGCTATGTCAGCCGCGCGCGGGCGAAGTACGTCCGCATCGCGCCGCTGACCATCGGCGTCGCGGGCAGCTACGGCAAGACCAGCACCAAGCACATCCTCGCCGCGCTGCTGCGTCCGGCGATGGAGACGCTGCCGACGCCCAAGAGCTACAACACGCTGATGGGCATCACCCGCACGATCAACGAGAACCTGGAGCCGCGCCACAAAGCCTTCGTCGTCGAGATGGACGCCTACGGCCCCGGCGAGATCGCCGCGATGTGCCGCCTGGTAGACCCGACCATCGCCGTCGTCACGTCTGTTGGCCCGCAGCACCTGGAGCGCTTCGGCACGATCGCGCGGATCAGCGACGCGATGTTCGAGCTGATCGCCGCGCTGCCACAAGGCGCGCCCGCCGTGATCTACGGCGGCGAGGCGCTCTCCGCCGCGCTGGCTGACCGCGCCGCCGCCGCGGGCTATCGCGCCGTGCGCTACGGCATGGAGGGCGAGGACGCCGGCCCGCTGGATGTCATCGCCACTGACATTCAGGTGGACGAGCGCGCCACCCGCTTCACCTGGCGCTGGCCCGCCGAAGGGCTGGAGCAGCGCGTCGCCATCCCGCTGCTGGGCCAGCACAACATCCTCAACGTCAGCGCCGCGCTGGCCGTCCTCCACTTGCTCGGCATTCCGGTGGATGAGGCCGCGCGCGACGCCCTCAAGCTGGAGGCCGCGCCCCACCGGCTCCAGCTCATCCACAGCCCCGGCGGCATGACGATCATTGACGACAGCTACAACGCCAACCCGGTCGGTATGCGCAACGGCCTCGACGCGCTCCAGCAGATGCGCGGACGCCACAAGATCCTCGTGACGCCGGGCATGGTCGAGCTTGGCGCCGTCGAGGAGGAGGAGAACCGCCGCTACGGCGAGCATGCGGCGAAGGTCTGCGACTACGTGATTCTCGTCGGCGCCAAGCAGACGCAGCCCATCGCCGAGGGTCTGCGCGCGGGCGGCTTCAGCGATGACCATCTTCATGTGGTTGAAACGCTGGATGAAGTCACCACGACGCTCGGCGCCATCGCCGGGCCGGGCGACGTCGCGCTCTTCGCCAACGACCTGCCCGACACCTACGTCGCGCTCAAATAGCCGCCGCGACGCGACGAAAGGAGGGAGCGCAAAGCCATGACGCGAGCCTTCATCGCGGTGGACCTGGACGGCGCCACGCGTGAAACTATCGCCCGTCTTGTGCGGCGCGTGGCGCGCGCGCTCCCCACCGCGCGGATTATCGCGCCGGAGACGCTCCATGTGACGCTGGCCTTCCTCGGCGAGCTGGATGACCCGCGCGTCGAGGAGGCCATCGCGGCCACACGTGAGGCGGCGGCGGGCGTCGCGCCCTTCTGGCTGGCGCCGGGGCGCATCGGCGTCTTCGGCCCCGATCACGCGCCGCGCGTTGTGTGGATCGGGATTGACGGCCAGACAGGCCGGCTGCGCGCGCTCCAGCGGCGCCTGACCCGCGCGCTCGAAGCGCGCGCCTTCACGCTGGATAGCAAGCCGTTCGCTCCCCATCTGACCCTCGCGCGCCTCGCCGCCCCGCTCGATGAGCCTTCCGCGCTTCGCCTCCACCAACTCAGGAGCGAGCCGCCCCCACGCGCGGAATCCTGGCGAGTGGATGGCTTGCGCGTGATGCGTAGCGACCTCTCACACACCGGCGCGCGCTATACCCCACTGGCCATCATCCCCCTCGGCGCTCCGCTCCATGCGCCGCCCGATCTCACCGACATGAGCCAGCGCGCCGCCGCCTGGTGATAGAATATCGGGCGTCGCGCGCGAACGCGCCCACTGGTGAGCGGCGCATGCCTGAGGCATGGCGCGGTTCTCACCGGACACAGCCAGATATACCGGAAGGAGCGATACAGAATGGCCGCTGATAACTCGTTCGATGTCGTCTCGCAGTACGACGAGCAGGAGCTGGTCAATGCGCTCGACCAGGCGCGGCGCGATGTCGCGACCCGTTTCGACCTCAAAGACACGAAGACCGAAATCGAGTATGACGGCAAGAAGAACATCACCATCCTGACCGCCAGCGAGTTCACACTCAAGAGCGTGCGCGACGTGCTGGAGTCGAAGCTGGTGCGCCGCAACCTCTCGCTCAAGATCCTCAAAGATGTCAAGCTGGAGCAAGCGAGCGGTGGCATGGTGCGCCAGCACATCGAGTTGCAGCAGGGCATCAGCCAGGACCTCGCCCGCGAGATCACCAAGCTCCTGCGTGACAGCTTCCCCAAGGTGCGCGCGCAGATTCAGGGCGACGCGATCCGCGTCACCAGCAAGAGCCGCGATGATCTCCAGGAGGTGATTCAGTTCCTCAAGGGCAAGGAGTTCCCCGTCCCGCTGCAATTCATCAACTATCGCTAGCGAGCGGAGGAGCGGCCTGGAGTCAGCCGAGAAACGCCAGCGCCTCCTCCACGAAGGCTGGGGCGAGCGTGACGGTGTAGTGGTTCGTGTCGGGTATCTCTACCCACCGCGCATCGGGAATCACGCTCACCAGCCGCTCCGCCTCCTCGCGTGGCAGCACCACGCCTTTGTCCGGCCCGAGCGTGCCCAGCGCCGCGCGCACGATCAGCGTCGGGACCTTCACGAACGAGGGCAGCGCCTCGCTGCGGGTGAAGTAGAGCGCGGCGCTCTCTTCATCAATCGCCGCGCGCGGGACCCGCGACACGACCGTCCCATCCGGCTGTATCTCCGCGTCGTAACGGAAATACTGCTCCCAGAACGGGCTCCAGGTCAGCACCGGCAGCCCGCTCATCGCGGTCAGATAGGCGTCGAGCGACGGAAAGGCCGCCCCCAGCCGGGCCAGCGACGCGGCGATAGCCTGCGCGGTATCATCGGGAATCTTCCCGCCAGCGTCCACCAGCGTGATCTTCGCCACCCGCTGCGGGAAGAGCGCCGCCGTATACATCGCGATCACCGCGCCCAGCGAATGGCCAATCAGCGAGACCTTCTCCACCCCCAGCTTGTCGCAGAGCGCGAGCAAATCGCTGGCGTGAATGCCCACGTTATAGCCGCGCTTGGGCTTCGAGCTCAGCCCGCGCCCGCGCAGATCAGGCGCGATAACGTACCACCCATGCGCCGCTAGCTGTGGCCCCAGCTCCGCCCACGTCCGGTGGCTGGCCGTCAGCCCGTGAATCAACATCACCACGCGGTCCGGCGTGGTCATCGTCCCCCAGGTCGCATAGTGGATCGAGAGCCCACCAAGCCCCAACGTATCCTCGCGCGCCGTGATCGCCCGCTCACTCGTCATCGTTGACTCCTGATCGTCTGTGCGTCCGATAGCCTGCCACCAGTATACGCGCGAACACACAAAGTGGCGGGGTGAGGCGCCATCGCCCCACCCCGCCATCGCTCCCGTTTCGCGAAGGTCAGATAGTGCTTACTGCGCTGACCGCCTGGCTAGTAGGAGTTCACGCAACTGTTGCTGGCGTTGCTCCAGAGCGGCTGTGTCGCGTAGTAGTTAGAGCCAAGGGTGATATTCGTAGAGTTACTCACCCAGGCGCACAGGTCACCAATCTCCGCGCCCGAGGAGCCCGTGCTGGTGATCCAGCCGAAATTGGAGGTGGTGCGCTCAGGATGCGGATCGGTCACCGCCTCGGCGTACTCATGGCCGCCCACGATCGAGAAGCCGTCGAAGTAGCCGTTGCCATAGCTATTGTTCGTGCTGTTGACGAAGTTCATGCCGCAGCTCGCGCCCGCGTCGGGGATGTAGGGCATGTAGGCATAGGCCATGTCCGTCCCGCTGGTCGGCTCATCATGCCACGCGCACCAGCTCGTGCCAAAGCCACTCATCGAGTGGCCATGGGGCGTAAAGACGAAATAGGTGGCGTTGGCGTTGTACCCGCCAAAGTGGCTCATGAGCCGGGATGCCGCGCTCTGGATCTGCGCCTGCGTGGGGCGCGTAGGAACGGAGGTGGTGTCCACCCACGTGCCCGCGAGCTGGCCAGTCGGATTGGTGATGTGCGTACCCGAGGCGCCGCAGCTGGTTGAGCCAGCCGTTATCCCCTGGCAGTACTGGGTATCAATATTGTCCCAGGAGCTGCCGCCGACATTGCTGAAGAAGTTGGTGATATAGGTCTGGGCCTTGGCGCTGGTATAGCCACCAGTCGAGAAGCCAGTATTCCACTGGGTTCCCCACCAGCTGATGTACACCTTCGGCGCCGTCTCGACCGCGCCACCTTGGTAGACCAATGGGGTGCTCGCAGCCTTGATAGCAGCGGCTTTCCCATTGTGGATACCCATATAATGCGGAGCCCCACCGGATGCCTTGGCCGGCGCCGCCGAGACCGCTGGAGCGAGCGGGCCGAAGGCGATAGCCAGGGCGACGCCTGCGCCTGCCAGCATGCTAATAAACGTTTTGTGCTTCACCGCGAATTTCCTCCTTGGCGGGCGCGCGCCTGCTGCGCGGAACCCACCAACAGACCACCAGCGCTGTACGAAACGCGCCGGCGGTAACGACCAGTTATTGCGAAGGAGCGCGGGGGTGAAAGCGCGCCGGAGCGCGCAACAGACACAAAAACGGGAGCGGGGGCGCCGCGATCCTCATCAACCTTGCACTGAGGAACCTCGTCGCTGCCTAAGCGACGTTGCGGCGTGCGCCAATACTACCAGCCAATTTATCCCATGTCAAGCGGTTTGCGTAAAACATTTCGTAAAGCAATAAATCACGAACAACAACCTCGCTACGATCGTCGTCCCAAGCTATACCAGCCCTGAAAAATTCGAGCGTGAAACACGCGACTTCACACAAAGCGGCGGGGTGAGGCGTCATCGCCCCACCCCGCCGCGCTCCCGTTTCGCGAAGGTTCAGATGCTCGTAGCTGTGCTGACCGCCTGGCTTAGTAGGAGGTCACGCAGCCGCTGTTCGCGTTGCTCCAGATCGGCTGCACCGCGAAGAAGTTGCTGCCCAGCGTGATGTTCGTGGACGCCGCGTTCCACGCGCACTTGTCGCCGTTCTCCGCGCCCGAGCTGTCCGTCCAGCCAGACGACGGATGCGGGTCAGTCATCGCCTCAGCGTACTCATGGCCGCCGACGACCGAGAAGCCGTCGAAGTAGCCATTGCCGAACGAGTTGTTCGTGCTGTTGACGAAGTTCATGCCGCAGTTCGCGCCCGCGTCGGGGATGTAGGGCATGTAGGCGTAGGCGATGGTGTTGCCGCCCGAAGTCGTCGAGGAGTGCCAGGCGCACCACTGCGTCTTGAAGCCGCTCATCGAGTGGCCGGTCGGCGTGAAGACGATGTAGGTCGCGTTGGGGTTGAAAGCGCCAAAGTGCGTGACCGACTTCGCCGCCTCAGCGGCGATGTTGGTCTGCGTGATGCGGCTGGGCAGCGTCGAGGTGTCGGTCCAGACGCCCTTGAGCTGGCCGGTGGGGTTGGTGACGTGCGTGCCCGCCGTGCCGCAGTTGATCGTGCCGGTCGCCACGCCCTGGCAGTACTGGGTGTCGATGTTGTCCCACGAGCTGCCGCCGACGTTGCCGTAGAAGTCCTGCATGTACGTCTGCGCCTGCGCGCTGGTGTAGCCGCCGGTCGAGAAGCCGGTACCCCACTGCGCGCCCCAGTAGGTGATGTAAACAGCCGGAGTCGTCTCGACCGGGCCACCGCCGTAGGTCAGCGGTGCTGTGGCGGCCTTGACATTCTTGGCAGCGCCCTTGATGCCCATGTTGTGCGTCGCCATGCCCGAGGGCTTGACGGTTGCCGCGGACGCCGCCGGAGCGAGCGGGCCCATGGCGAGGGCGAGGGCGGCGGCGACGATGCCGGCGCCAGCCAGCGTGCTAATGAGCGCTTTGTGTTTCACCGCGAGATGCCTCCTTGGTAGGGAGAGCGCATACTGCGCATAACCCACCAACAAACCACCGGCGCCATCATAGCGAAAATACCGGTGGTGACGACCAGTTGATGCGATAAGGAGCGCGGGGGTGAGAGCGCGCCGGAGCGCGCAACAAACACAAAAACGGGAGCGCGGTGTCGCTGGCCTCTGTGACTATTTGAGGAGAATCAGAAGCGCTGTCACGCTGGAAAGCCAGGCGATGTGGCGACAATACTATCAGCCTGATTGGTGGCTGTCAAGCGGTTTGTGTAAAAACATACGCCAATGAGCGTAGCGCCGCTTATGATGGCCGGTACTGCGCGATCAGTCGCGCCATCGTGGTGAACTGCGGCTTGGGCTGATTCGTGTCGACATCAATCATGTCCAAGCCACCATAGCCCGCGTAGCTGGCGATATCATACTGACACGCCAGGCTGACGCCCGCGCGGATCATCGCCGTGATCGCCGTCGTCGTGAACTGATTGATGAAGCTGGCGTCGGCGCCATAGGCGGGAGGCGGAGCGCCAGGGTCGAAATTCCATTCCGTCACCCCGATTGGCAGATCCTTCCCCAGAATCAGCCGGACCTCTGCGCGTACGGCGATCACCGTGTCATAAATGCCGCCCGCCTTCGCCAGGCACGACTGCTCGGGCTCGTTGTAGCAAGGATACCAGTGCAGCGTTACCGCGTCAGGGAGAACACCTGACAGCTTCACCCGCGTCAGATACTCACCCAGATACGGGCCGGGCTGCGAGATCACCGGCCCGAAGAAGCGCGCATGCGGATTGATCGCCCGCAACGCCGGAATCGCCGCGTTCCAGGCCGCCACATACTCATCCACCCCAATGCCATTGTAATCAGGCTCATTGCCGAATTCATACATCAGACAGCGTGCGCCGAGGCTCCGCACCAGATGCTCGTTGAACGCCAGATCGTGGATGTTCGTCAGCACAACCAGGCAACGCGCCCCCACCCGCTCGATGGCCCCCACCCGCTGGTCAACCTCCGCGTCCGTGGATGGGTCCTTGATGAACGTGCGGATGACTGTGATCCCCGCCCGCTTGACCTGCTCCTGGATCAGCGGCTGTGTCTCGAAGTTGTTGGGCGCGTACTCATAGGTGTCATTCGAGCCGAACACCAGCGATGACGCCCCATCGCGCCAGATTTGCAGGCCCGGCAGCGCGCCCTCAGCCGCGGGCGCGACTCCCGGCCCGACGGCGAACGCGGCCAGCCATCCTCCGGTGGCGACCAGCGCCACCCCCAAAATGAAGCAGGCCCGCAGCGCCAGCCGGGCGCCGGAAGTCCGTGTCAAACTATGCGCGCGACGCATCAACGGCAATCCTTCGCACACACGCGATCGCGCGCCTATGGGGTAATATCACGCAGCTGATCACATCGTGGACAGAAGCCCACCAGCCGGCCGTCCTCCTCGTGAACGCGCTCCAGGAGGTAGGCGCAGCGGCAGACATACCCTTTGTGGCGCGCCGGAGAGCCCACCACCAGCGCATGCGCCGCGACATCGCGGGTGACCACCGAGCCAGCCCCAATCAATGCGAACTTGCCAATCGTCACGCCGCAGCGCACGATCGAGCCGGCCCCAATAGACGCCCCATACTCGACCACCGTCGGCGTGATCTGCCAGTCCTCCGCGCCTTTCAGCGTCCCATCCAGATTGATGGCGCGCGGAAACATGTCGTTCGTAAAACAGACATGCGGACCGATGAACACGCCATCCGCGATTGTCACCCCCTCGAAGACCGAGACATTGTTCTGTATCTTGACGTTCGAGCCTATCTGCACATGAGCGTCAATATAGACACCTTTGCCAATGTTGCAGCGGTCCCCGATCACCGCGTATTCCCGAACCTGCGCATAGGCCCAGACACGTGTGCCAGTGCCAATCTCCGCCTGTTCGGATATCCCGGCTGTGGGATGAATTTGCGGCGCGCCGATTTTCACGTCATCACTCCCCGCGTTGTCATCCCTGTCTAATACATCATGCCCATCCGGGCCAATTCGCGCCAGAATGTTCATTGCGGGTCCGTCTCACGCAAAACGCCGACCCCCGCGACAGAGCGTTCCAGCGCAATCCACGCGCCGTTATCACGCAAAGAGCGCTGCGCCGCCGCCAAAATGCGCACGACCGCCGCTCCGGTCCGACCGCTCGCGCGCGGCGGCGTCCCCAAGCGGATCGCGTTCGCAAAGTCCTCGCACTCCAGCCGCAGCGGCTCCATCCACTCGATATGTGGGATGGTGATCGCGCCGAAGCGATACGAGACCACAGGATCAGCGCCAACGTCCGCGCCACTGTTGAAGACACGCACCATCTCCGCCGGGTTCGTGTCATCGTAGACGGCCATACGCTTATCGCCAATCAACGTCACCCGGCGCACCTTCGTCGGGTGCATCCAACTCACGTGTATGTGCGCCCGCGTCCCGGATGCGTAGTCCAGATCGAGGTGGGCGTTGTCCGAAATCGTCGGACGCAGGTGGCTGTGCGCCGAAACACGGACGCGAACGGGCTCCTCGCCTAACGCATAGTTCAGGATAGAAACATCGTGCGGCGCCAGGTCCCAGATCACATCAGTATCGTTGCGGAACAGCCCCAGATTGAGGCGCTCCATCTCGATGCAGTAGATGCGCCCCAGCTCACCGTCGCGCACCATCTTGCGGACCTCGTTGACTGCGGGGCTATACTCGAATGTATGCCCCACCATGAGCGTCAAGCCCTGCCGCTCCGCCAGCTCCACCAACTCCTCGGCGTGGGCGAGATTATCCGCGAGCGGCTTCTCCACTAGCACATGCTTGCCCGCCAGCAGCGCCTGCTTCGCCAGCGGATAGTGTGTCCGCACCGGCGTCGCGATCACCACCGCGTCCACATCGGATGCCAGCGCCTCAGCGGGATCAACGCTCAAGCGCAGCGCTGGATTGCCCAGCGATATACTCGCGACGCGGTTTGGGTCCATGTCCGCGACGAACGTTACCGCGGCGCGTGGCAGCCCATCGAGGTTGCGGGCGATCTTAGGACCCCAGTAGCCCCATCCAATGATTCCAAAACGCAGCTCGTTTTCCATGACTCAGTTCCCCCGTGAGGTGTGATGCTAGACAGCGTTATCAGAGGGTGGCTTCAGGGACGGCGACGGCGCATGCTCGCTCTACCGCCGTGACGACCGTGTGAATCTGCTCGCTGGTCAGCTCCGGGTAGAGTGGCAGCGAGAGGATCTGGTCAGCGTAGGCTTCCGTCACCGGCAGGGAGCCGGCGGTATAGCCATACTCAGCGCAGGCGGGCTGCAAATGACAGGGGATCGGGTAATGCACCCCCGTCAACACGCCCTGCGCCTCCAGCTCCGCCCGGACACGGTCGCGCTCCGGTACGCGGACGACATAGACATAGAAGGCGTGGCCGGCCCAGGGCGCGACCAGCGGCGTGGCCGCCACGATCGGGCGCAGCGCCTCGGTATAGGTGGCGGCGTGCGCGTTGCGCAGCGCGTTCCACTCATCGAGGTGCGGCAGCTTTACGCGCAGAATCGCCGCCTGAATTTCGTCCATCCGGGCGTTCGAGCCAATGATCTCGTGATAGTAGCGTTTGCGTGAGCCGTGGTCGCGGAAGACGCGCATCGCGCTGGCGTAGTCAGCGTTATTCGTGACACAGATTCCCGCCTCGCCATACGCGCCAAGATTCTTGCTGTAGTACAGGCTGAAGCAGCCAATGTCGCCCAGCGACCCAACCTTCTTGCCTTTATAGGTCGCGCCGTGCGCTTGCGAGGCGTCCTCGATCACGAACAGGCCGCGCTCGCGGGCGAACGCCAGGATCGGATCCATATCCGCCGGATGACCAAACAGATGCACCGGCATGATGGCGCGTGTGCGTGGCGTGACGGCTTGTTCCAACTGGCGCCAGTCCATGTTGTAGGTTTCAGGATCCACGTCGACGAACACCGGGCGCGCGCCTACCAGGCTGATCGCCTCCACCGTCGCGATGAAGGTATTGGAGACGGTAATGACCTCATCACCCGGTCCAACGCCTACCGCGCGCAACGCAAGATTGAGGGCGTCCGTTCCATTCGATACCCCTACGCCATGCGCCGTCTCGCAATACGCGGCGAATTCGCTCTCGAAAGCGGCCTGCTCTGGGCCAAGGAACAACGTCATGCCATCGAGCACGCGAGCGATCGCGTCGAGATACTCCTGGCGGTGACTCTGGAACTGTGCGCGCAGGTCAAGCAGTGGAATGGGCGCCATGGTGCTCCCCTCTGATTCATTCGTCTGAATACACTCGGTCGCGCCGCATCCCACCATCCCTAAGCCGGTCGCCTGGTGACTCGTCCCTGGGACGAAGTCCGCGTTTTCTCCAGTGGCAACCGATCACATATGGGCATCACAGCGGCGCCCGTCCCGATCCACCAGGACGGTGATACGTTGCAAGCGTAGCAGCCACTCGTGCTCTGACTGTGAAATCGCCTGTGCAGATAAGGCGCATTCGCTGCCGCGAGGTGTAGATATTCTAACATGAAGCGGGCGGCACGATTACCGATCTCATGGGCGCTTGCGTGAGCGCTCGCGCGCGTATGATTTTTCCCCACTCTTCCCGCACTCTCTGCACGAAAACGCAACGCGCTTCTCCACACGGTTTCAATTCGCGACTTGTAGCATTTCTCACTAGGGTAGGAATCGTGCGCTCCCTTAATCGGGAATATGAGGAGGAGGAGAATCGCATGGCGGTTCGTGCGCCAGCCACACCAGGCTCCGCAAGCGGAGCGTTCAACGCGAGCGCGGTCGCTTCACGGGCGTCACTGGAGTCGCGTGCGTCCAGCGCGTCCAGCGCGTCCAGCTATTTCGCCTGGAAGCGCGTCGCGGATGTGGTCATCTCGGCAACGCTGCTGGCGCTGGCCAGCCCGGTGATGCTGCTGGCCGCCGCGGCAGTCTCACTGAATACACCGGGGCCTGTGCTCTTCCGCCAGCGGCGTGTCGGGGAGAACGGCGAAGAGTTCGAGATCCTCAAGTTCCGCTCGATGCGCCACAACGTCAGCACCAAGAAGCACGAAGACGCCGTCAAGATTTATATGGCGGGAGGGAAGCTGAACGAGACCAGCGACACCAGATCACCCTACAAACTTGTGAATGATACGCGCATCACGCGTGTTGGCAGGTTCATTCGCAAGACCAGTATTGACGAGCTGCCCCAGCTATGGAACGTCCTGATAGGCCAGATGTCTATGGTGGGACCGCGTCCACCTGTCCCCTACGAAGTAAAACTGTATGACCTGCGCGCGATGGAGCGGCTCAGGGGCAAGCCTGGCATCACCGGACCTTGGCAGGTCTACGGCCGCAACAAAGTGACCTTCAACGAGATGATCGAGATGGACATCGCCTATTTCGAGAAACGCTCGATCTTGCATGACCTGAAGCTGATCGCGCTGACCGCGCCCATCGCCATTTTCGGTGGCGCTTAGCGCGTTAGCTCACCGCGCGTCAGCGCCAAGCGCGAGATGGAGAAAAGCCCGCCCAGCGATACGAGATCGTCAAGCGGGCTTTTCGCCATCTCGCGCTACGCGGTCTCCGGCTTGACCCGCAACGCCACGCGCGGCGCCGTCGCCAGCCACGTCAGCAGGCTGGAGTAGCGCGCCGCCATCATCTCCCAGCGGTACGGCTCGTAGTCCTCCGTCGCGCTGGCCACCAGCGCGCGCCGCTTCTCCGGCTGCTGGTAGAGCTCCACGAACGCACGCGCGAACTCCTCTGGCTGGTCGGGCTGGCAGAGCATGATGGAATCAGCTCGGAACATCGAGCGGATTGCGGGCGTATCCGACGCGATGATCGGTCGCCCCAGCCAGGCTAACTCGTAGGCCTTGGTTGGCAGCACCAGATCAGCGAAGCCGTCAACGGTGTAGGGAATAACACCCACATCGCCATGAACAATGAAATCCACAATCTCTTCCGCCGGCACAGCGCCAGAGAAGCGCACCGCGTCGCCCACACCCTGCGCCTCAGCCAGCGCTTGCAGATGAGGAATCTCCTCGCCGCGCCCCATGATGTCGAGCCGCAGCGCGGGCGCTTCGCGCCGCGCCAGCGCCAGCGCCCGGATCGCCGTCGCCAGCCCGTTGCGCTGCGCGATTGTTCCCCAGTACATGATGATGAACGGCGCCGACGAGTCGCGCGGCGGCGTCACTGGCCGTAGCGCCTCATCAGGCGCAAAGCGTTTCGCCGCCGGGAAGATCTTCGGGTCGGCGCTATTGAGGATGATACGCAGCTTTTCCTGCGGCGTCCCACGCTCCAGCAGCTTGCGCTCGAACGGCCACCCCACCGTCACGACGATGTCCGCGAACCACGTTGAGAGCCGCTCTTGAAGCTCCGCGATACGCCGCGTCAGCTTGCGCTCGCGCCCACCCGCCTTGGCGGTCAGCAACTCCGGGCTGACATCCTGCACATCCAGAATCACGCGCGCGCCAAACAGCTTCGGGATCAGCGCCGAAAAGACGATGAAGTCCGGCATGTTGTGCGCGTGGATCACCTGGTAGCGGCGGCGGGGCATCAGCCAGGCCAGATACATCCCCGCCAGGAGCGTGAACCACGCCCAGCTGACCGCCGTCGCCGCGAGCGACTGGCCAAACCCGCGGGTGATCGGCAAGCGGTAGATCGTAACACCGTGATAGACCTCACGGGCGGCCTCGCCCTCCTGCCGGATGCAAATCACATCCATTTCATGCCCAGCGTCCACCGCCGCTTCCGCCAGCCGCCGCACGCGGACATCAAAGGGATAATAGTCGTAAGTGACGCTGGCTACGCGCGTTCCCGCCACGATGATGCGCTCCTTTTCCCGCGCCTCCCCAGCGCGCCGAATAGTACCCTACGCAAACACGGCAAGCGCCTACATCCGCTGCGCGCGCGCCGTGCGCACCCAGTCGCCTGTGCGATGCAGTCTGCGGAGGACGAGTGTGACCCACAGCTTCCAAACGAGAAATCCTGGCGCGCTCAGCAGCGCGCGATAGACTGGCCACGATGGGCGCAGCGTGATAAAGGCCGACGCCACATACAACGCCTGCACCAACGTCAGCAGACCCGCAAGCGCCAGCGAACGTAGGAAGCCCGGGCAGCGGCCACACCACTTCGCAGCGCGCGGGCGAAGACCCTCAGATACAAGGCGTCCGCCATGCAATCAGCGTCAATCACCATGTAGGCGTCATGCGCTGGCGCGCGCTCCCGCAATTGGTCGAACGCTCACGCCAGCGCGTAGCCCTTGCTACGCCGCTCGGTATCCACGCGAACGAGCGCCCACGCCACACCCGATCGCTCGACGAAAGCCGTCGCTGCATCCCCACAGTTATCGGCCATACCTCAGAGAGAGATCGAAGCGGTCATGCGGGCGCGCCAGGGCACCCAAGCTGGCGAGCAGTGTCCCAATGATCGATTCTGCATCATACGCCGGGACGGCGACCGCGAAGCGTGGCAGAGTCGCTTCTCCAGTAGCATTCCCGCTACGCGCCACGCCCCTAACGACCGCGTGATCGCCGCCAGGGCCACCGTCTCATGTGAGAAGGCCGGAACCGCCACAATCACCTCGAAAGTCACTATACCAGCCACTTAATCGCCAACAGCGACATGGCGCTCCTCCTCCCGCTCACTAACGCAGCGTTCCAGCGCTTGAACGAGCATGCGCCCACTCTGTGCCCAGCTATACTCCCGCTCCACCAGCGATCGCCCGGCCCTGCCGAGTCGCGCTCGCAGCGCGTCATCGCGCATCAGCCGGGCGATCGCCACCGCAAAATCGCCAGGATCGTCCTCGACCAGCAGATGCTCGCCGGAGATCACGTTTAGCCCCTCGCAGCCCAGCGAGGTCGTGACGACCGCCTTGCCCATCGCCAGCGCCTCGAGAATCTTTAGTCGCGTGCCGCCGCCTAGCAGTAGCGGCGCGATCGCTACCGCCGCCTCCGCCAGATATGGCTGCGTCTCCGGCACGCGTCCTGTCACCGTCACACCTGGCAGCGCGGCCAGCCGCGCGAACGACGCTGGCGGGCGCACGCCGACCAGGTACCAGGTCGCGTCGGGAATTTCCGCCCGCACGCGGGGCCAGATCGAATTCGCGAAGTAGTGTGCCGCCTGCTCGTTCGGATGGTAGTCCATCGAGCCGGTGAAGATCACCCGCCCCGGCGTCTCCGCCCGCAACGGGTCCGGCGCGAATGCCTCCGTATCCACACCGTTCGGTGTCACCACCACGCTCGCTGCCGGTAGGATCTCCGCCAGCCGCAGCCGCTCGCGCTCGCTCGTCACGGACACCAGATTAGCCCGCGCCAGCAGCCCTAGCTCAACCCGCTTCAGCGCTGCCGCTTCCAGCGTGTAGTACAGACGGCGCGATGTCGAGCCAGCCTGGACCGCCGATCGCTCCATCAACTCGAACTCGAGATTGTGCTCATCAATCACCACACGCGGGCCAGGAGGCAACCGGTGGTCCGCCACGAACATGCTCTGATACACCACCACGTCGAAGCGATCCTTCGCCAGCAGCGAACTCATCGCCCTCCCCACCGCTGGCGTACTGAACCGCAGTGTGACGCTTGGCTGTCGCAGCGCGGCGGATACCACCTGCCAGGCGCGCTTGTAGCGGCTCAGTGGCGCATCCACGATGCGCACGGCCTCCAGCCCGGCGGCCAGCGGCGCCAGATCACGCTCCGCGCCCGCTGGATCTTCCGTGACGATCAGCAGTGTCACGCGATGCGCTTCGCACAGCGCTCGCAACAGGTAGGCGTTTCGCTTGGGGAAACCCGTTGTAAGCGCGGGCGCGTCGCGAGTCACGACCAGTATCTTCATTGTGGCGCTACTTTCAACACCGGTTTCTCCCCACTCATCCAGCGCTGGCCGCGAACGCGCCGCGCATCGCCAGATACCAGGCCTTGTTCATCGCAGCGGCGCCCGCTGGCGTGGGGTGAATGCCATCGGAATTGAGGTAGAGGTTCGGATGCTGGTTGATGAGTGAGTACAGGTCGGGACCCGGAATCAGGTGATTTGCCTTCGTCAGCGCGTCAATCTGGGCGTTCAGCGCCTGAATCTCCCCATTGACCGCCTCGCCACGCGCGCCCGGTAGATGCGTCGCCGGAATGCGCGCTAGCACGGGCGTATGTCCCGCCGCCTTGATCAGGTCTATCACCCGTTGCATATTGTCGTGGAACACGCTGGGGTTCTCCATGCTTAGAGCGTCGTTCGTCCCCCAGCCAAGCAGCCAGTAGTGAATATCTGGATTCAGCGCCAGCCAGGTCTGGATATTGTGCTCCGCGCCGCCCGAATCCCACCCACCAATGCCTTCATCCAGCATGGTGGGAAAGAGCTTCGGGTCTGCCTGATGAATCAACTCGTCGAACGTCGGGTGAGAGCCGTCGAAGCGGTTGTAGGCCATCACTGAAATCGAGTCACCTTCAAAGATGGCAGTATTGTTCAGAGTGGCGCTGACATCATAACAATCTATCTGGTCAATCCTAATGAAGGGTTGTGAGGGCTGCGACTGTCCACGCGTTACCGTCATCTTGACCCACGACATCCCCGCGAACGGGATTACCGCCTCACGCACACGGGTCTCGTTGCCCGTCACCGTTACCAACGTCTGCCAGTGGCCATTAAAGCCATCCAAGCTGTCACCCGATACCGAGAGTGTATAGTCACGAGGTGTCATGCCGTAAGGGGAGATATAGTCAAAGATATAGTCGCTGCTCCACGCGACCAGCAGCCGCGCCGGTCCAGTGCCAATATGGATCGCGCACCATGCCGGCATATCATGTGCGCCCGTCTGCCAGAAAGACCAAGCCCCATACTTGCCACTGGTGATGGCGTCCGCCCCGCCGACGTTAGAGGCGTTCGGCGAACAGACGACATGCTTGCCACGCGAGACAAGCGGGCCGTAGCTAGACGTCGCGCTGCCCTGTCCCGCTTGCGCCCCGCTCACAGAGTCCACTGCACGACGTGCGTGAATGGCGGAGAACGCGATCACCAGCACGACCACCACTCCCGCGCTAGCCAGCGCGTAGCGTGCCCAGGGGAAGAGCATAAAGCGCGCCCAGACCCGCCGCGCCCGCTGGGCCAGCGGATAGCGCAACAACTCGTTGATCCACACCCCAGACCTCTCTCGCATCGTCGCATCCTTCCCAATCAGCCACAGCGCCGTAAAGCCAGCGCCCTCAGCCAAGATGCCGGTAGAGCGCATCGCCCAGCCGCTCCGCGGCAGGCAGCGGCAAGCGCCGCCAGCAGGCCGTCAGCGCGCGGTACTTCCAGCTCTCCTCAGAGGTCGAAGCCAGGCCCGCCACCTCCGGCGCGTAATAGTAAGGAAGCGGCTCTTCCGCCGCGCCCCAGTTGCGCTTGAACTGCGACAGCCCCAGATTGTCCCGCGCGGTGCGTCCCATGTCGAAGCGCGTATACCCCGCTGAGCTGGCCCAAGAGATCGCCTCCCACATCAGCGCGTCATTCGGGCCCAAACGAAGGAAGCGCTCGTCCGAGGCCCCATAGGCGTAGCGCACGGTCGAGCCGGAGACCAGCAACACCAGCCCAGCCACCACCGCGCCCTCATGCTCGGCCAGCAGCACCCGCACGCCACCCACCTCGCCGAACGTCTCCCACAGTTCGCGGAAGTAGCGCTGCGGCTGCGCGGGCATCCCATGCTTGCGTGAACGTGTGAGCAGGTGCAGGCGGTGGTAGGCGTCCATATCGCTGGCGCCGGAGCCAGCGCGTACCTTAATACCCTGTTTGGCGGCCTTCTTCACCTGGCGCTGCGCGGGCGATTTGACCTGTTTCCAGACCGCCCGCGCATCCGCCTCCAGAGGCACGACCCAACGCGCGTAGAGATCGTTGCGCGCCAGGCCAGGCCGTCCGTCCAGCGCATCCATCTGGCCGGAGCGCAGCTCCAGATAGCGCGCGCGCTCATCCCGGGCCAGCGCCAGCGCCTGATCCACCAGGTCGCGTGCGGCCTCATCGCTCGTGACCAGTGGCGGGCAGCAATCGGAGAACGGCAGCGACACGATGCGCCGCCCCGTCAGCGGGCTGCGGATGGCCAGCGCGGGCATAAACCCCGCCAGCGAGCCATCCGGCGCGCGGGAGGTCAGGGTATAGACCGGGTAGCCATACAGCCGCGACAACAGATCAAGCCACGCCCGTTGATAATAGAACGGTTCCTCGGTATGCCGCTCGATGAAGAGCGTCAGCTCGTCCTCGCGCTCAGCCACCTGAGCCATCTCCATCCCTCCACGGCGATTGGTTCGCGCGCGCTTCAATCCCGCGCCGCCCTACACGTACCCCACGCTGCGACAAGCGTAGCACGAGGAGGGTAACGGCAAGGTACAGAGCGGGGTGGAGAAGCGGGGTGGAGAAGCGGGAGAGGCGTATAGCATGACAGACCAGCTTCGGCGCGGTGTTCTACACACCCACCCCATGTTCGGCGCCCGGTCTTTACCCTCGCGTCCATTGCCTCTGTACGCCGCCCCATTATCATGGTACGGGTGGAGATGGAAACGGCGTGTCACCCTATGGCGCGCCAGGGTGGTACAACCACGGAAATGGAGCGAGGCTGTGGCGAGACGCGATCCAGTAATGGTAATTGGGGCTGGCCCCTACGGAATGGCGGTAACTACGCATCTGCGCGCCCGCGGCATCGAGACGGTGATCGCTGGCAAACCGATGGAGTTCTGGAAGACTATGCCGCCCAGCATGCATCTCAAGTCCACATTTAGCTCCATCACCATCTCTGACCCTGAGCGCCAGTACACGCAGCAGCGCTACGCGGCGGCATCTGGGCGCCAAATCGAGGAGCCGGTGCCACTCGACTTCCTGCTCGGTTACGCGGAGTGGTTTCAGAAACACAACACACCTGACATCCTGCCGCTCTATGCTCAGCATGTCACCAGTGAGGGCGCGGGCTACCGCGTGACGCTGGAGGATGGCCGCGACATCAAGGCCAGCCAGGTCGTCGTCGCGACCGGCGTCGCCCACTTCGCGCGCTTCCCCGACTACACCCACGACTTACCCCGCGAGCTGGTCACCCACGTACAGGACCACCGCGACTTCTCACCCTGGAGCGGCAAGCGCGTCGCGGTGATCGGCAGCGGCGAGAGCGCGCTGGAATCGGCGGCGCTGCTCCACGAAGCGGGCGCCGAAGTCGAGGTGATCGCGCGCGGGCCTGTCATCTGGATTGACCGCCGCCTGGCCAACGACCGGACGCGGCGCATCTTCTATCCACCCAGCGATGTCGGCCCCGCTGGCGTCGCCTGGCTCGTCCACTACCCAAGCGTTTTCCGCTTGCTGCCCGATGCGGCGCGCACACGCATAGACCAGCGCTGCGTGCGCGCATCCGGCGCGCAATGGCTGCGCTCGCGTGTGGATGGCGTCGTGAACATCACCGAGCGCACCGAGGTCCTGCGGGCGGAGCAGCGCGGCGACGGGCTGCGCTTGGAGTTGAGCGGCGGAGCGACGCGCGACCTCGACCACCTCTTCCTCGGCACTGGCTACGCGCCGAATGTCGAGAAGCTGACCTTCCTCGATGCGGGCCTGCGCAAGCGCATCGCCACCAACGACGGCTACACCGTCCTCAATGAGTGGTTCGAGTCGTCCGCTCCAGGCCTCTTCTTCACTGGCGCCATCGCGGGATACAATTTCGGCCCGATCTGCCGATTCATCGCCGGCACGGGCGCCACCGCCCGCCAGATCGCCCGCCGCGCGGCCATGAACTGAGCGACGTCGAACGAGTGAAGGGGAATGGTCTGAATGGAGCGAACGTCGCGCCTGCCCGGCGTCGTGATGCTAGGCAGCGACTTCAAGGCACTCGGCGTCATCCGCAGTCTGGGACGGCGCGGCGCGCGCAGTGTGGTGATTGACAACACCCCACGCGCCGCATGGCTCTCGCGCTACGCCGTCGAGCGCCGCCGCTGGCATGGCCCGATGGAGGGCGAGCGCTTCGTCGAATACCTCCTCGCGCTTGGTGAGGACCCGCGTTACACGGGCTGGCTGCTCTTTCCCACCCAGGACGAGGTCGTGGAGCTGGTCGCCAAACACCATGACGCGCTCGCCACCCGCTTCACCCTCGTCACCCAGGGCTGGGAAACGCTCCAGTGGGCCTGCGACAAAAGCCACATGAACCAGATGGCCCGCGAGACGGGGGTCGCCATCCCCTCCACCTGGTATCCGCGCGACGAGGACGACCTCGCCGCGCTCGACATCGTCTACCCCGCGATCATCAAGCCCACGGTCTCTACCCGCCTCCAGTACGCCCTGCGCCTCAAGGCCCTGCCCGCGAATGACCTGGAGGAGATGCGCGCGCAGTACCAACTGGCGCTGCGCGTCGCCGCGCCAGACGAGATCATGATCCAGGAGATCATCCCTGGTGGCGGCTCAGAGCAATTCTCCGTCGCCGCCTATGTGCATGATGGCGAGATCATCGCTTCGATGACCGCCCGCCGTACCCGCCAGTACCCGATAGACTATGGCCTCGGCAGCAGTTTCGTTGAAGCGCGCGAGATTCCTGACATACTCGGCGACGCGCGCAAGCTGCTGGCCTACATGCGTCTGACCGGCATGGTCGAGGTCGAGTTCAAGCGCGACCCGCGCAACGGCGTCAACAAACTGCTCGACATCAATGTCCGTCCCTGGGGCTGGCACACCCTCACCATCGCCTGCGGTCTCGACTTCCCCTATATGCAGTATTGCGACACGCTGGGCCTGCCTATGCCAGACGCCACGCCCCATTACGACTACCGCTGGCTGCGCGTCGTCACCGACATCCCCGCCGGCCTCCAAGAGACACGCGCTGGACTCACCACACCACTCGCATACCTGCGCACGCTCGTCGCTGGCAAAACCACCTTCTCCGTCTTCGACTGGCGCGACCCGATCCCCGCGCTGATGGACGCTGGCAGCGTCGCCGTCCGCGCGCTTGCCCCCAAGCGCAAATCCACCAGCCACCCTCCCACGCCAGCCACATCCGAAGCGGCGAAACTCAGCGCCAAGAGGTAACCCCGCCGCGAAAGCCCCGATTATCGAGGTGAGCGGCGTCTGCTGTATCGCGCCCGTCCTAAACGTGGCGGCTCTCCCAGCGGGTGCGCGACTGCTCGCTCAAATCTTATCGGCTCTAGCGCCGCGCCTTCCCCTCAATGTGACGCGCCAGGCGGACAAGAGTTGGAACCGCATCTCGCATGACGCCCAGTTCAATCAGTTCGCACGTGAAGACACCCTGCGCAACACCAAAGTAACACCGCGCTGGCTCATGGAGTCCAGCGCGGCGATGCGGCGCGTCAGCGCCCAGGCGGCAACGTTTCCCGTCTCACTCTTGATGCTGCTCTGTGGAGATGATCGCATCACCCCACTCCAGGCGAATCGTGATTTCTACGAGGGAGTGGCGCTGCCCGACAAAGAGCTCCAAGAATGCCCCAGAGCATACACCAATCTCCTGAGCGACAGCGTCTCCGGTGAGGTCCTCAGCGATAGAGATGAGTGGCTTGACCGGCATATCGCCGCAGCCACACCCTCCACCGCCCCAACACGCCCCTAACGGCGAGCGCCCATGCGCCATAGCTCACCGCCTCCCGCTGCGCCTCCCGCCGCGCTGGGGTGTAGCGCCGCACTTCGACGATGCGGAGGAAGAAATCCTGAATCGTCACCGAGTCCACATCGCCCGTGATTGAGATCGCCGCCCGTTTTCCGTTCGGCCACAACCCGATCCGCGCCAGCGGCGTCTCGCCGCGCTCGATGTCGTGAACCAGCGCGCTCGCCGCCTCCTGTCGCTCACATCGCGTCTGCCCCAGCCCCTCTGGCCGGTCCACATACACCGCGTAGTCCGCCGCCTCGCTGGCCACCGCCCGCACAACCGGATAGCCCTGCTCGCGCAACAGTTCCTCGACGCAGGCCGGAGTGCGTGGTGAGACCGCCACCCCAGGGAATACCGCCGACGCCACCACGCAGCGCTGGCCCGATACGAGCCGGTCGCCGTCAGGCCACTCCGTCACATCCGCATCCGACACGGCGCCATTCCGCACGATCAGCGAGGCCCGCTGCGATCCAGCAACCGACACCAGCCAGCGCCCCACACCCGCCGTCGCCACCTCGATGGACGCCGCAGCACGCTCGCGCCACCAGGCGCCGATGTCGCGTAGCCGCGCCACCCACACGGGCAGTGGCTGTCCACTCGCCGTCGCCAGTAGCCGGGCCAGCGCCTCGCGCGCCAGCGCCCCACGCTCTGGGTGCAGATTCAGTACATACACCCCACCCGCCGCGTACACCCGCCGCATCACCTCGCTCCAGAGCTCCCCAAGCTGGTCAGAGGGCAGCCGCAGCCGGTCGAACAGCATCTCGTCATCCGGGATGCTGGTGGGGATGCGCAGCAGCCCATCCTCGGTGTGCGGGCGCAGGTTATATTCGGTCGAGGGGATCGCCTGGAACAGATCCAGCGACCGGCGAAAGCTATCCGCCAGCGCGGGCGGAAGCGTCGCCGGGTCAATCACATCGTGGATGACAGCCTCGTTGCTATCGTAGACGAACCCCAGCTCCCGGAACGCCGCCAATGAGTCCTCATTCCAGCCCAGGTAAGGATTGCGGAACCCCTCGAACTTAACCCGCTGGCGGCGAAACAGCGCCATCGCCTCGCTGATCTGCGTCATCTGCTCGTCTTTGGGCAACGCACGGTAATCGTTGTGCACGTACCCGTGGATGCCAACCTCGGCGCCCGTGCGTTGGACCCGCCGGATGAGGCTGGGGCTGCGCTCCAGCACGGTGGCCGGGATGAAGAACGTCGGCGCGCTCTTATACGGGCGCAGCGCCTCGATCATCGCCTGAAAGGAGCGACGCGTGCGCCCCTCCGTCAACCCGAAGCGCGTGAAGACTGTCCACAGCCGCCGCCCAAACGCGGCGCCGCCTTTCGTCTTCATCGAATACAGCACCAGATTCATGCCGCCAACTCCTCCACACCGACGCCGCGCGACCCCAAAGCGCCGCTGGATAATCCATCACTCCGCCAGGCAAGAGCGCCCCACCACCGCAAACACCACCAGTTCCCGCGCGCCCGCTCGAACGACTTGCCCCTCGCCCCGCTAGGAGCGGATGCAAGGAGCGGAGTCCGCGCGCTACTCGAACAGTGGCCGGTAGCGCAGCTCGTAGCTGGGCGAGCGCAGCGCCCGCTCGCCGACCTGCCGCGCCGGGATGCCGCCCACAATCGCGTAGGGCGCCACGTCGCGCGTCACCACCGCCCCCGCCATCACCACCGCGCCCTCGCCAATCGTCACCCCCGCCTGGATGATCGCCCGCGAACCGATCCAGGCATAGTCACCAATCACGATTGGGTGGAACTCCGCCGGGAAGTCTGGGTGATTCATCGCATGCGTGCCCGTCACCAGCCACACACCCGCCGACACGCTGACCTGCCGCCCGATCGTCAGGCCACCGGTCGTATAGAGCAGACAATCCGCGTTGATGACTGTCCCCGCGCCAATCGAGACTCGCGCCCCGCTCGTCCGCAGCCCCGCCATCTGCACCCGTTGCCCCAACAGGATGCTTGCCGTCGACTCAAGCGACCAGCCCAGCGCCCGGCGATACCACCAGTGCCGCAGCGTATAGGACGGGATATGCGCGATCACATGGTTCGTCGCATACTTGATCGCGCCGCGGGCCACATCGCTCGCCCGCGCGCCAATCGAGAGCGCCGTAGGTGGCTTTTTTTCGGTAGCGCTGGCTGGTGTATCGCGCTGTTCTGTGACCATTTGCGCGCCCTCCACACTGGCGGAAATCCAGAGTTGCGCGGCGAGATTCACTAGCCAGCACACAGACATACAGGCAGGCCAGTGACCGTCTGCGGCCAGCCGTCGGCGGCTGTTGGCTCTCTAATGGCGCGCTGACTCGCGTGGGAAGCGCACGCTTCCCACGCGACACTGGTCACACAATGTGTGACATCCGCGCGCATCAGCCGCTGTCTTTCGTCTCGAGTGGTAGAGGCGTCAGATACCAGCGCCTCATTCGGGAGCCAAGGCGGCGCCATGACGGGGAGCGCGACTCTTACAGATGAGTGTATAAGGCCGGTGTGGACGCTTGATTGCGACTGGGGTAGAAAAGTCGTCGCGGCGGCGCTCTCATGTGCAGAGTTCCCGAAATCCGGCGTGATCAGCGCGTGCGCTCCGCCAGTAGCTCCTAAGCCGTGGGACCTTGGCTGTGTGGGGGCCCTGTTTCAGGCGTCTACCACGCGTGCACCTCGCCATAACCGACGATACGCGTTATGCACAGGGGATGACACCTCACTAAACGGGACTGGACGATAAGCTATATAGGAGCTATTCCGTCCTGTGGCGCAAGTCTCGACATTTCAGTTTCAGGTGGTGCGGAAGCGCAATCAATTAAGGAGACGGGCTGACATGCGGCGAGTATTGGAATTGGTCTTCCGCCATTGGGCGAAAATCCTCGGGCTGCTCATCATACCCGTGATCATCGCACTGGCCATCGTGTTAGTTCAACCGCGCCAGTATGAGGCTTCGACTACTCTCTGGGCGCTCCAGCGCTATTCGGTGATTGGCGCCACAGGTCCAGAAGCGAACCTCTATGCGACGCCCGCCTCTACCCAGGCGACCGCCCTGACGGATTTGCTTCAGACGCGCACCTTCGATCTCGCCATCGCACAAGAAACTGACCTGGCCAAGACCTTCGACGCCGCCACACGCGCGGACACCAACAATCTCGACGACGCCATCGTAAAGGAACTCTCGACCAAAGTCATCCCAGTTGCGGTCGGTACGTTTCTCTACCAGATCACATACGATAACAAGAGTCCGAAGATCGCCAAGCAGGTGATCAGCGCCGTAGTGGACCAATTTGCAGTGGCAGCGACCGGATTTTCTGTCGTTGAGGCGAAACAACTCCTCCAGATTTATGGGAACGAGTTGACGCAAGCGCAGACGTCCGCCAACGCCGCGACTCAGGCCGCCGCAGACTACGTGAACGCTCACCCCCGCGCGACAGCGCAGACGGATCCAATCTACAACCAGTTGCTCCAGCAGGTTCAGGGGGCGCAGGCGAACGTGGCAAGTCTGCAAGGACACATAACCACACTGAACCAGCAACTCGCCACCAACGGCGGCAGCGCCTCCCTGTATAAAGTCGTAGACGCCCCACTCGTCAGTAACCAGCCAATCTCGCGCACGAAGACGATCGAGCTCGGTGGTGGCATCGGCCTTGCGGTCGCGCTGCTCGCCATTACACTTCTGCTCGTGGCGTTCAGCCGGCGAGATCGTTCGGTCTATTCGCTGGATGACTTGCACAGGATTATTGGGATCCCAGTGGCGCTAGAGCTTCCAGAACTGCTAGCTGCCGTCGCCTTCGAAGCAGAGGCGCGTTTCACGCTCGGTGAGCGTGTTGGAGTGCGAAGCTAACAGTACGCCACCTGACACACAGATGCAGCGCGCCATCATGGAACCATTGGCGTGATCCAACAGGGAGAAGGTGAACATTGTGTTAAAAATTTCGCGCGTCGCGCGAGTCTTTGCGCGCGTCTTTGCGCAAGAGGCGCCTCCGGACGCTCTCGCGACGTATCGGGCTGATGACCCACACGATGACCAGAATCAGGGCGAGGTCGCGGAAACCGCTCTAGCATCATTCCCACCGAATACCTCCACGAGCGGCGCGCAGGAGCGACGCCTCACACCCGCGCGCAATCGATCCGGAGCCTTTAGCCGCCAGAATGGCGCGGCTGGTGATCCGCGCGCGCTGCTGGTTCAAAATCAATGTCTGAAATTATGTCTCAACATCTTTAATCGCGCCCAGCGCCACACGCGCAGCCTCGGGTTCACAAGCGCTATCCCTGGCGAGGGGAAGACTTTTTTAGCCACCGTCGCCGCTACAACACTCGCCAAGCGTAGTCACCGCCCGGTGACGCTGGTAGACTGTAACTGGGAGAATCCTGAGGTTCATGAGCGTTTTGGCGTTCCCAACTCACCAGGACTAGCGGAATGGCTGCGACGGGAGTGCGATCTGGCTGAGATACGACACACCGTCTCTCCCTCCTTGACCGTCATTCCTTGCGGTGACGACTTGCAAGATTCGCTGGCGCTGGCCGAACGATTCCGCGCCATCGGCTCCAGCGCTATCCTGACTTCGCCCGATGAGTTGATGATCGTTGATCTCCCCTCCGTGCTGACCACTGACTACAGCGCGATAGTCTCAGCGTCGCTCGACGCCGTGCTGTTGGTCGTACGAGCTGGCGTGACCCAGGAAGCGTATATCGCCGAAGCGAACCGAGAACTCTCAGACGCTGCGGTGGAAGGAGCCGTGCTCAATGCCACCCATAGCTCCATCCCGCGCTGGCTGCTACGCCTACTGTAGCCGCCGCATCACAGTGGGAGGAACGTCATGAAGACAATCGCCCTCATGCTTGGGGGCATTCTTGTCATTGCCTTGTCCACACGTAAATTTGATTGGCGCGCGCGAGCGCTTCTCCTCGGCGCGCTCGTTGTCATGGTGATTAACCTCAGTCGCTAATGCGATCGCCAGTCAGGATTCAGCCTGGCATCGCGTCAATCACATCTAACGATCAGCCGGCCTGAACACGAGGGAGAGAACGTGAGAACCACGAATCTACAAGTCCCGCTCCCCGGTAAAGCCTCCCTGTCGGTGGCCGGAATCAGAGGCGCGAGACGGACCGCGGATCGCTGGTATTTTCTCGCGGCGATTGTCCTGGCGGTCGCCCTGACGCCGGCTATGGCGTTCCTCCAACTCCGCCTGGGATTCGGGCTCACCATGGGGCTCCTGATCGCGGTCACGCTCACAATCCTCATGGTCTTCTGGCCTGTTGTAGGGATCTATACACTGGCGTTCTGCGCGGTCGTTGTAGAACAGGGACCACTGTCCTATCCGATCTTTACCGATCATCTCTATATCTTTTACTGGCCCGCGCAACTCCAGGGACTCCCTGAGCGCCCAATCGGCTTTCTGGCGCTGTTTATCCTCCTGCTCATCATCGCGCGCCGCCTCATTGGGCGCATGGGAGCGCCGCTCAGGCTCGGCCCGCTCTTCTGGCCGTTCGCCGCTCTACTGGTCTGTGTCGCGATCGGCGTGGCGCATGGCCTCACCAGCGGGGGTGATCCGAAGGTCATCGTACTGGAGGTCAGACCTTTCTGGTATCTATTCCTGTGCTACACGCTCGCCTATAACCTCATCTCGCACAGGCGTCATGCTCTGGCATTGCTCTGGATCACAGTCCTCGGCACATTCATCAAGGCGCTTCAGGGAACCTACATCGTGTTTGGTAAGCTGGGGGGCCATATCTCAGGCCAGAACGAGATTATGGCGCACGAGCAGTCCTTCTTCTTCGTGCTGGTGCTGCTGATCATCCTGCTCTGCATCCTTCTGGGCCGCATGCGCCTGCTGATGTGGATAGCGCTGATCTCGACACCTTTCCTGCTGATCGCGCTGGTAGCGAACAACCGCCGCGCGGACTACGTCGCTTTCCTGATCGGCGCCGTGGGCGTGTGGCTGTTCGCAGTCATAGTGCGCCCGAAACAGCGCGCGTTGCTCATCGTAGCGGCGGTCATCGTAGGTGTCCTGTTCAGCGGCTATGTGCTGGCGTTCCAGAACTCCACTGGCGGGTTCGGCTCGATCGCCACCGCCGTCGTCTCGGTCGTCCATCCCAGAGCGAACGATCTGCGCGACGCTTCCTCAAACGCCTACCGATATATCGAGAATTTCGATCTTCTATTTACCGAGAAGCAGAGTCCCATTATCGGATATGGGTTTGGCAAGCCATTCCTCCAGCCAACGCCTCTGCCGAACATCATCGGCCTCGATCCCTACTATCTCTATATCCCCCATAACACGTTGCTCTGGGTCTGGATGCGGCTCGGCCCGCTCGGCTATATGGCGCTTTGGTATCTGGTGGGATCGTTTATCATCCGGGCTGGCGTCATCGCGCGCAACCTGCGCGACCCCCAGTTGCGGCTCCTAGCGATCTTCGGTATCGGCGCGATGCTGATGGAGATACCCCTGGCCTATGGCGATTACCAGCTCTTCTTCTACCGCAACATTTTCTATTTGGGTTTGCTCATGGGCGCACTCATGCGCCTGCCGTCGTTGGATACGCCCGCGCAGGCGATTGAGAATGGCACGAACGTCCCCACCGATCGCGACTCCATCAAAGCGGTGCGCTCACGCTCCCAGGCGCTGCCAGCCTGGGAAGGCATAACGCTCGCTAGGGTGGGCGCATCCGCGATGGTCCGTACGGCCAACGCGCTCATCCCACTCCTACAGGGCGCGCTGGTGAGCCTCACCAGATCTCGCCGTGGCATCGTGTCGCCTGGGGCATGGCTATCAGTCGCCACGCCTGTCATGGCGACCGCGAGGCGCGTGCGCCTCCGCGAAACGCACACCTCGCCGCTCCACCCATTCCGATGGCGATATCCAGTAGCGGCAGTGCTGAATTGGGAATGCCTGTATCTCCACAGATACGCGCATCCGGCTCCATCCGGCTCCGTGGCGTCTGAGAGCATGTGGAACCTGAGAGTGTGTGGAACACGTGCAAATCTGCACCTCCTTTCGCTACTGGATAACCAAACATAAACCTGCGCGGATATCGGCCATACACTGACGCGTGAGAAGATTGGATGAGCGCGTGGAGCAATCTTCCGCCATCAGGCGGCGCCCCAAAAGACACGGAACGTAACTGGCGCCCGCATAAAGTCGTTGAATCATCCATGTCAGCGTACCAGTGTGGATTTACTTGCCCAGCGCACTTGCCCGTCCCCGGACAAAGGTCGCGCGACGCTTTGCTGAACGCGCCACATGGGAACGAGTACGCCGTTCCCTCTGAGTAATCGCGCAAACTTCCCGGTTCTAGATGGACGAGACGCATGATCAGTGACGAAGTGTACAACAGCGATCTCCTGATGGAGAACGCGACGCTGCGCGAGCAGTTAGCGGTCGCGCTGAGACGAGTTGACGAGCTCGAGACGGAACGCCTCGGGAAAGCTCGGAAACGCTCGTCATCGGGTCCCATCGCAACCCATGCGCCCGCTATCACCAAGCGCGAGCTCAAGCGGCGCGCGCCCGCGCTCAGCCAGCCACGGCAGCGCGAAGCGCTCCGTCTCGTCGCGACCCACGCGCCTGCCGTCACCAGGCATGAGCCCAAACGGCGCGCGCCCGTGCGGAATCAGGCGCCGCGGGCTGAGGCTCCGGGTGTGGTTCTGTTGCGCCCCGTGGAGCAGGAGTCTGAGCGCAAAAGCCAGTCGGGTGACGCGCAGCGTGACACGCGGGCGGAACCTTCCCAACAGGTTGCAGGGATGCCCGTCTCCTCCTCCACGCTCACGCGGGAGCAGCACGGGAGTACGCTAGGACGCGCCGCTAGCAATACCATCATGCTGCTATCTGGCCAGCTCGTAACCTGGGCAAGCACCCTCATACTCGCCGCCGCGTACGGGCGCTTTCTCGGCGCCACAGGATTTGGCGAACTCTACCTAGCGACAACATTTACGGCGCTTGTTGGGTTTCCCATCGAGTTTAGCTTCAATCAACAACTTGTCCGGGATGTCGCCCAGGAGCCGCGCGCCGCGCACCGGTATCTCACCACGGCGTTGGCGCTCAAAGGCGTGCTCTGGGTGACGTTATACACGCTCGCATTGCTTCTCTCCGTGGTGCTGGGATACTCCCCCGAGCAGCGGTGGTTGATCGCCATCTGCGGCCTCATGCTGGTCAGCACGGCGGTATCAAGCACACTCATTTCCATCCAGACCGCGTACATGCAGGTTGGACTCGCCAAGTTCGGTGTCGTGCTGGAAAAAGTTCTTGATATGGCGGCGGCGGTCCTGCTTCTCCGCTCAGGCGCGGGAGTACGGACGGTCGCGCTGGTCCTGTTGTGTGGCTCGGTCGTCGGGATGATGTGGCAGATTATGCGTGTCGCGCGAATTATCGGTATCCGGTTCGTCTGGGATACGCGGATAGCGCGAGCGCTTATACGGTCTGGCATGGCGTTCCTCGCCTATGGAGTGCTGGGTGTTATTTACTATCGGGTGGATACAGTCCTGCTCTCCGTGTTCGGTACAGATGCCGCTGTGGGCGTATATGGCGCGGCCTACCGACTACTCGACACGTTGATGTTTGTTCCTGGAATCATCATCAGCGCAGTTGTGTCACCGATCATGTCGAAGTACTTTGTTGATAATATCAGCAAGTTACGGTTGACTGTAGAAAAGTCAACGCTCGCGATGCTGCTGTGTTCCGTGCCAGCCACTGCCGGACTCATCGTGACCGCTCCCAACATTATTGGATGGGTATATCATCGACATGATTTTGTGGCCTCGGCGGCTGTGCTGCAGGCCTTGGCGGTTGGGTTGATCGCGCTCTACTTGAACACCGTCCTTACAACCGTCCTGGTCAGCACGGGACAAGAGCGCAAACTTCCGCTCATGGCAGCGGTGGCGCTGGTGTTCAATGTGGTAATCAATATGGTGCTGATCCCCCGATTCATGGGGTTGGGCGCAGCGTGGGCGACCTCACTTACCGAGATACTCCTGCTAGGTATCGGCCTTGTACTGATTGATCGAACGCTGATCCCTGTGCGGCTATGGAGCGCCGCAGGTAAGATCGTGCTGGCGACCCTCGCGATGGCGTTCGTCGCGCATGCGCTCGCAACCCACACCATTGTGGTCATCATTCCAGTGGCTACCGCTGTCTACATTGCCATGATCGCTGTTCTGCGCGTGCTGCCCAGTGAAGATTTCGCGCAACTGAAGGAGGCCGTCCTGCTACGGTTCAAGCCACGCGGCGGGCGCGGTTCGGACGGCGGCCAGGCGCTGCCCCAAGGGATCTCTGAACTGGCGACCGCTTCTGGTGATCTGGAAGCCGCAAGTTGATAATGACGCCGCTCGCTCGTGCGGAGCGGCGAATGGGGCTCACACCCAGTCCTGAAAAGGCGGCATGTGTGCGACGCCAGCGCGCCGGCATGAGGAGAAGCAAACAACAGCATGAGAATCTGCCTGGTGTCGCGCGAATTCCCCCCCGAGACGCATACTGGTGGTATTGGCTCCTATACCTATAAAACGTCGGCGGCGCTTGCGCGTCTGGGGCATGAGGTCCATGTGGTGACGGCGGCGCGCAAGCCTGCCGCGGAATACATCGACAACGGAGTCTTCATCCACCGCATGCGCGATCCAGATGTCCAGCGGCGTATGCCGTACTCGTTGACCCACGCCCGCGAGGTCGCCGCGACCATTGCGCGTATTCCTGGCCAGTTGGATATCGTCCAAGCCTGTGAATGGGGAGCTGAAGCGTTTTGGTATGCTCTCACTCCCCATCGCCGGGCGCCTCTGGTGACTCGACTCGCGACGCCGCTGTTTGTGGTGCGACAACTGAACGAGACGGGATCCCAGCGCACACTCAGGCGCGGATTGCTGACCAGCGCGATGGAGCGCGCGCAAACGCTCCGCAGCGATGGCATAATCTCACCAACACGCGCGCTAGCGACGATTGTCTGTGAGGGCTGGCATATCCCGCCGGAACGTGTCACTGTCGTTCCGACAGGCGCAAGCCTAGGACTGACGGAAATTCCCGATGAGGCGCCTATTCCCGACATAGTGCGAGGAAGCGAGTATCTCCTCTATTTTGGCCGGCTGGAGCGGCGCAAAGGGGTGCACATATTGGGCGCAGCTTTGCCTGCGGTTCTGGATGCTCACCCAACACTGAAGGCCGTCTTCGTCGGCGAAGACCTGACATATGAAGGCCAGCCCATGGCTGATGTCATACGAGGTCTTTGCGCAACGCACGCTGACCGGCTGATCTTTCTCCCGCGCATGGCTCAGCGTGAGTTGTTTCCGATTATTCGCGCAACGCGTCTTGTTGTGCTACCGTCGCTCTGGGAGAATCTGGCCAATACATGCCTCGAAGCAATGCAGCTCGGTCGTCCGGTGGTCGCTACATGGGGATGTGGGTTCGAGGAAGTCATCGAGGATGGCGTGAGTGGGTTTCTGGCGCCGCCAGGAGATGCAGAGGCGCTGGCGACGCGCATTCTCGCCGCGCTCGAGAACAGCGCATACGCGGAACAGGTTGGCAAGGCGGCTGAACAACGCGCCAGCGAGTTCGGCGTGGACGCCATGTCGACCCGTTTGGCTGACTATTACCAGCAACTGATAGATTCGCGCATCCGGCGCCATTCCTCAGTCCGATGGCATAACGCGAAACCAGGAACGGAATAAAAACAGGAGGTACGCGCCATGAGCGCTTCATTCGATCGGGGCATGTTCAAGACGGGTGAATATGTAGAATGGTTTCACCCCGAAGATACAAGCAATCCGTTCCACAAGATCTACGAGCAAAAGCGCGTGGAGGTGATTTCCACCGCGCGGAGCATCCTGGGGAATCAGTCCGCCGCTCGCGTGCTAGATATTGGCGGTGGCATGGGTCGGATTGCGGTGCCACTTGCCACGACCTACGATGTTGTTCTCTGTGACGTCTCGGATTCCATGCTCAGTCTGGCGCGGGCGGCTGCCGCGAAGTCGCCCACAGCCACCCAGCTGCAGACCCAGCTCGTTGATGCTTCCCAGCCTCTCCCATATGATGATGAAAGCTTTGACCTGATCGTGTGTCTCGATCTCCTGGTACACTTGCCCAATCCCCAGGCTGCGGTTTGTGAGCTCTTCCGTGTGCTCAAGCCGGGAGGCAAAGCCATTATTGACAATTCGAACAGCATCCCACTCTGGACGCTGTTCTACCCACGATATGTAGGCCGGCGGCCAACGCGCTGGCTACGCACATTCCGCGCCGGTGGAGTGCTCCCAGAGTGGGCGGGCATCGTCCATCATCACACACGCGCCGAGTTTCTCCACATGCTCTCGGTAGCCAGCTTCACGGTACAGGAAGAGCGACACTACGGGCCGGCGATCTGCCCCAAATGGAACCTCGCGGTAGCAAGCCGTCGCCCGCAGCCGCCGTCAACAGCGCAACTGTGATACGGCGCTCGCGCTGGCTCTCCTCACTTGTCAGGAGCCACGCGATACGGTGCGGCCCGATGTGTTTAGCGCCGCGCCGTATCGAAACGCTAGTGACGAACAGCTTTGCCTGATGCGTCTGTCAAGGATGCGCTGGATACATAATTCAACATGATTCGAGGAGAGTGCTCACATGCGCCACACATGGACCTCGGAATTCGTTTCTCGGCAGAACATCAGACGGGCCGTACATCAGAGCGCAGGGCCAGCACGCTTCGCGCTCACAGTCTGTCTTTTAGGTATGATGCTATCCGCGTGCGCCGCAAACAACGCCCAGAATAGTGCTATCAACAACCCCGCGGCCCCAGCCGGAACGGTTACCATTCCGGCGCCGGTCACGCACACACCCGCCCCTCCAGGCGCTCGCGGCGCTGGCATCAATGTCGAGCCGTCATATCGACCCTGGCGTTATCTGGATGGGCCAGCGCCAGAAAGCTGGTGGTGTGTCTCGCCCAACTGCTCACCTGACGAGCCACCTCGCACGCGAATAGACGTTGATCTGAGCCTGGCGAATCAGTTGGGTGTGAACTTCGTGCGCGTTGAGTTTCCCTGGCGCTTTATCGAGCCGCAGCGCGGTGTGTTTGACTGGACCCGCGCGGACCTCATCGTGAACGAAGCGAATTACTACCACGTCGCGCTGCAGCCGATTGTAGTCTGGACCCCTACATGGGTTGGCTCCCCGACCTCAGCCCCAGCGCCGCAAGACTTCAGCGACTTCATGACCGCGCTGGTTGGGCGGTATCATTCCTCCATTCACTACTGGGAGCTCTGGAACGAGCCAGACCTTGCTAAGTATTGGAGCGCAGGCGAGCGCGCGTATGTCGCAGACATCCTTATCCCTGGATACCAAGGGGCCAAGGCTGCGGACGCCGCCGCGCGCGTGATCCTTGGCGGCCCAAGCTGGGCCAGCGGAGACTGGATAAATCAGATCTACGCGTATGGTGGAGGGAACAGCTTTGACATTGCCTCATGGCATGTGTACGGCAATGTGAGCAACGTGGTGGCCAGCGCGCGCAATATGCTGCAGATGCTGGCATTCCATCACCAGTCAAACAAACCGCTCTGGCTGGGTGAGTTCGGATTGCAAGACTATACGGTGACGGATGCCGCGCAATCAGAGTTGCTCACTGGCGTCCTTACGTCACAAAGTCCTATCGCTCAGGCTGATTGGTATACACTGCGCGACGAAGCCGCAATGGGGTGTTGTCCACCCACGATCACTGTCTTGGGAAGCTACGGGCTCGTGCGGCGTGATGGTGAGATACGCAAGGCAGGATTCTACACGCTACAGCATCTCATCAGCGCTGGATTGCCAACCGTGACGACCTCCTCCGTAGAGGAGGCGTCAGGGAGGTGAAGCCGTCACGGTTGGCAAGAACCTGATCCTGGTAGGCGGATAGCGTTCGAGCGGTTTTGCGCACGAGCTCGTCTGAGGCGCCTCTGCTCGTCATCCTGCATGACGGCAAGAACTGGCGTTTAGACCGGCGGCCTTCCGCCTATCCCCCTCTATCTCGGTCGCGAACCCGGCGTAGGCGATGGTTGGCGCAGCGACTCCCGATCCCGCCCAGCATTATCCGCCCCTGACGAGTTCGCGTTGCCAGGCAACCTGCGCCTCGAGACCCTGGCGCAGCGGCACTTCTGGAATGAAGCCGAGTCGCTGGCGCGCCAGAGTCATATCCGCCAGCGCACGTGACTGCTCGCCGGGCCGCGCCGGCCCGAACTGAATAACCGCCTTCTTGCCCATGATCTCTTGCAGCAGCTCGAGCACCTGGTTGGCGCTGAACTCCTCTGTCCCGCCGATATTGTAAACGGAGCCAGGCTGGAAGCGCTTCTGGGCAAGCCGCGTCGCTCGCACGATGTCACTGACGTAGGTACTGCCGCGCAGTTGGTCGCCGCTGCCAAATATCGTGATGGGGCGTTCATGGAGAATACCTTCAATAAAGAGGTAGTATCCCATGTCTGGGCGTTGACGGGGACCGTAGACAGAGAAATAGCGCAGAATGGACGTGGGCAGGCCGAACTGCACGCCATAGACCTGCACGAGATGCTCCACCGCAAGCTTGGTGATGCCATACGGCGAGACGGGCTGCGGTTTCGACTGCTCATCCCCCAGAACATGACTGCCGTAGATACTCGACGTGCTGCCATGGATGAATTGCCGTACCTGCCCGGAAGCGCACGCGGCTTGGAGAAGCCGCTGGGTCGCCTGGAGATTGCAGGTCATGTACAGCTCGAACCGCGACCAGCTCGCAAGCAGGCCTGGCATGGCGGCCATGTGGAAGATGACCTCGACACCATCGAGGATAGCAGCGAGATCGGCGTCACGTAGATCGAGCTCATGAAATGAAAAATGAGGGTGCTGTCGTAGTGACGCCAGGTTTCCTTCCTTCACTGAACGCGGGTAATAGGGGATGAATGCATCAACCCCTATTACCTCAGCGCCGTCAAGAAGCAACGCTTCACAAAGGTGTGATCCAATAAATCCAGCCGCACCTGTCACCAAGCAACGCATTATAGACAACCGTCCTGACTCTCATGCACATGGCTCAAACTGTTGAGGGAATCGAACGCGAGCATGCGCCACATGTTTTTCAGGCGCGCCAGTCGCAGACCTGAACACAGCCCCATCGCACCCCACCCCAACTTCGTACGTTCCTGTCTTCTCGCAGATGCCGCAATTGGCGAGCGAACCTCGCCAGTAGTAGCGTGAAGCCCGCGCGCCTCATTGTGAAACCCTGTTGTTACTGATCTCAACGCAAGAAACGAAACTCGCTGAATCGGCGCCTGGCGTTATTCCCTGGATTTCCGGAGCCGAGATTTAGTTTTCAGCGGCGACATCAGTAGTACCCACTGCAGCGTCTACACCGTGCGCCGCGCCAGTGGACCGCGTGGCCGAGAATGGGCGGCTGGCGGCCAGGCGCACATGCTGAGCGACGCGCTGCCAGCGCGGAGTACGCGCGCTGCTCCAGTCAATCATGCTATCGTTCATATCGTGCATGCCACGCTGCCCCTCAGGCACATCGTCCGTTACGATACTGGCGATCAGCTCTGGCAAGCGCTCATAGAATTCAGCCGTGCGGTATGGTGGATGAACCGTCCACATGCCCGGTGGATCGCCCAGGAAATCAACGCGCAGGATGTTGAGTTTCGTCATCATGTGCGAAATGATTTCCTCCGGCAGGCCATATGGCGGATTGCCATCCAGGCGCGCCTGCAAGTCGCGCAGGCGCGTGGGAGGCGGGAGAAGAGGAAGCTCCGGAAATACCTGATGGAAGCGCGCTCGGTCGAGCAGAAAGATACGAGTGCTCAGCCGGGTCACACTGAACGCGACTGAGGAGTACGGGAACGGATCGAGCCTCTGCGAGCGCAGCGCCCCATCCGTTGTCGGTGGACCGGGTAGTGGATTGCAGGCTACGACACGAGGATGCTGGCCAAGAAGCTGTACTGCCTCAGCGACCCATGTTTGGCTGCCGCCGCCATACAACATGTCAGAATCCATGTGCAGCACATAGTTATGCGCGGCGCGGTGTAGCCCATAAAAATAGGAGTAGAACGGGCCACCGTTCCAGTCTTTCTCTGGCGTCCGCCGTCCGCCAAAAAACGCGTCCGCGATCTGCCCCCGCATGTCTTCGGAGTAGTCTACGTCAGCCACATGCGCATGAGGATAGCGAGCGCAGATATTGGTCAGGAGTTGTCGCATCCCTGGAAGCCGTTCCGCCCACGCCGCCGAAAAACGGCCACGACTGCGGTGCCGATCAAGCGTCAACAGCACCTCATCTACCTGGCCAGCCCACTGGCGCAGTTGGTGAGGCACGATGTGTCTGGCATGTGGCAGATCCGTGGGCGCCAAATTGATCTGGAGGGTGACGCCAGCGCTCGCGCTCATGGAATGTCTCCTTATGCTCGTTGCTAGTGTACCTAAATAGGCTCACGCGCCGCCGCAGACCTCATAGCCGTGTTCGCCACAATACCAAAGGCTCCCGAACACGCGCTTTGCGGCTAGCATGCGCGCTGGCCACATCGGAGACCCGCTCCTCGCTCGTTACTTCACTTGCCATTCAGGACTTCACGGCTCGTGCGCACCCAGGCGCTGGTTTCGCGTTTGCGACGGCTTACGACGAGTATGATCCACGCCTTGCGCAGCGCAAACCACGGCGCGAACAGCAAAGCCCGGTACACCGCGATTGGTGGATGCAGCAGCACAAAGGCTGAACTGACATACAAACACAACCCCACAATGAGCCCAAGCGCGCCCGCTAGCGGAAGCAGCTCCCGCAGCAATCCGGCTGCGATGACAAGAAGCGCACTATATAGACCAAGTAACGAGAGCGATGGGGTGATCAACTCGATCAACGCCTCCAAGCGTCTTGCATCCCGGGTACGCAGCCAGCCGCCAAACAGACGCCACGCGATCACCCTCGCTGGCGTCTGTCCCGCGCCCATGGATTCCCAGCGCACATCTTGCGTCCGCATCTGCTGAAAGGTCGTGGGCATAGCTGATTCTATGTGAGCGTCGAGCGCGTAGTGGACTCGAATACCTGATTCCACCAAACTCAGGTAATACTGATAGTCCTCTGCCAGACCGAACGCGGACCAAGGATGAGTCTGTAATAATTCACGCGTCAGGCAAAATCCATTGCCTGTGATCGAAGCCGAAGCCCCCAGAGTATAGCGCCCTAATGGGCGCACATGGTTGGCCAAAGCCAGCGCGACCCAGCGCAACGCAGAGCTCGCAGACGCCCGCGGATTCAGCACGAGGTAGCGCCCCTGCACAGCCTGGGCGCCCTGGGATAACGACTGCGCGAACACATCCAGCGCGTTTGCCTCAACCACAGCATCAGCGTCCAGCACCAGACACGCGTGATAGTTCAGCCGCTCCACTTCGATCCGCTCAAATATCCAGCGGAGCGCGAAGCCTTTGCCACGCCGCGTATCGTCGTTCCGCTCGTAGACGCGCACACCTTCATGTTCATGCGCCCGCGCGATCGCCGCAGTTCCATCGGTGCAGTTGTCCGCGACGACGCATATCGTGTAGCGCTCGCGTGGGTAGGTGAGGGCACGCAAGTTCTCCAACAGATTTTCGATTATCAGTTCCTCGTTGTGCGCGGGAATGACAATGACGTAATTCGTCGCAGCCCGCGTCGGGCTATCGCCGCCGCGCCGCGTGCGACTTGACGGCGCGTATGTCGCAACCGCCGCCGCACCTGCCAAAATACACAGATAGAGAACAAATAGACCGGCCACTGCCTCAGCGATCAGCAGGACGGCGCGCGCCACATCGAGGACGCCCATGCTCCCTCCGTTTCTCTTTTAGAGCCACAGATCCACCATTTTGCGGCGGCCTCAGCGCATATCCGCAGACGAACGAGATGAAAAGCCCTGTGGGACACCCGGCGGCGCGTGTGGCAGCGCCACAGTCTCGCTCACGTTCGCGGCCACCACCCACCAGGGTATTTCCCTCATTCTAGCGGGACGAAGTACGGACGCAGGCGCGCGGCGCGTTTTGACGCCATATAGGGGGCGACTCAGCGGTGTAGACTACGCAACCTTCATAAACGACAAAACGCTCCGCCTCCAACCAGCCTGTGCGCTGATCAAGCGGCGGAAAAGGCGGAACGCCACCTGCTTGTCCCTTATGGGGGAACGAGAGGTGACGCTCCAGATTCCAGGGCGATCCAGGTTAGCCGCTACGCAATGTCGAGCGGCGCATTGACCCACTGACCGCTTTGAGGGTTTGCCGCAACTACGTCGAAAGCGAGCTGGACGTAGAGCGTATGTGAGGCCAAATCCTCCGTGTATGTGTAGTCATAGCCGCTGGTGAGCGCTTGCCCGCCCCATGTGACGTTTGGCGCGCCGCCAGTCCAGCCGGTGATCTTGAAGCGCGGCTCAAAGCGAGTTGTCACGCCCGACGGGAATGAGAGTTGGGCGTTGACATGGTTGTTGTTAGCCGCAACAACATAGGCGCCGAGATTCACGTTGAAACCCTTGTTCAAAGTGGCTCCGGCCGGCTCATTGTCGCTGGTGGCCAGCGTACCGATATTGACGACGACCGACGGCGCGCGGTAGTCAGCGTCTATCGCGATACTCTGCGCCTGTGTCAGAGAACGCCGCTGATCCAGCAGGAACAGGAAGGTGAGCGTCTGCCCCGGGTTCACATTTGAAAGGTGGCCAAGCCACTGATCCTTGGCCCGAAACGAGTTCTGATTTTCGCTAATGCCATTGCTCGTCGCGCCCTGTGAGCTCCACGTCGTGTATTTGTCGAGCAGGTACCCCATATTCGGCGGTGACGCGACTGTCGGCGTGTGGCCGAAGAGTTGCGCCTCGACGCCACGCCGACTCGTCGGAATGGGTGAGGTCGCGGAGCCTCCATAGACATACCAGGCGTTAGGCGCCTGGTCCTTGTAGTTTGTGAGCGGCAGGCCCCCAAGGTTGAGCTCAATAGAGTCTCCGCTGCTCAACGTGAGCGCGGACGCCCCGATGTTTGTCGCCTGAAGCTGCACGTACATCTCTCCATCTGGCCAGATGAAGTACGTGGTAGTCCACCGCACGTGATAACTGGTAATGGTAGAGACGGTCTGCAACACCACGAGATCAGGCGTGTTGCGTAACAGCGTGATTGTGCCAGCGCTCTGCAGATTGCTCAGCCAGACACTCCCACTGGTCTGGAAGTACATCTGCACACGTCCATGATTGGTGTTCTGGGCTTCCAGCTCGGTGTACACGCCATTATCAATCTCACCATCATTGGTGATGACGCCACCAGAGCTACTCTTGTAGAATGCGCTCCAGCCGTTGAGATTGGCATCGAGGCTCTTGACAGTCACGCCGGAGCTACTCGTTGTCACGCTGAGCTGAGCGCCACCTCCGAGCGCGGCGGTGGCGGTGGCGGTGGCGGTGGGCTGGGCGTTGGCGAGTTGGTTGGCGTAGCAGTCGGTGAGTTAGTTGGCGTAGCGGTCACTGATGTCGTCGGCGTTGGCGTTGGCGAAGTGGAGCCTGATGTCACCTGCACGTTGTCGAATTCAGACGTCGCCTTTGTACTGAACCCCATCACACCGCTCGCGAGCGACGTATCAGTCCTTGTGGCCAGGGTAACGCCGTTGATGCCAGCGCTGATCGTGCTGCCCTGAACCGAGAGCGTCATTGAATAAAACACACTGGTATAGGAGTAAGTCCCCTGTGCCAGCGTCACCCAAATACCACCAACCTTTTTGCCCAGATACCACTCGCTGTGGTTCTTGAGCAGGAATGAGTAGTGGTTGTTCGTGTCCACATAGCGCGCCATGAGCACAGTCGCCTGGTTGATATCATTGGCCCCAGGCTTTACATCCGTCTGAAGCGTATAATCGGTCCAGGTCGAGGATCCGGCGATAACCTCGTGCGCCGCAGTCGTGCTCGGATCTGTCTGCTTCAGCACGTGCGTCCCATCGAGTTGCACAGACCAGCCGCTACCGATGACGGGAGTCCACCCAAGGGGAACGGCGCCAACGGCGTCGGATTCAAAGCCATCAGAGAAAAGTTGGGTAGCCGCCCTGGCAGGGGGCGACACGGTAAAGGAAAGCGCGCTGAGCGCTAGCAACGCCGCGGCGCCTGCCATAATGACTACCTTCCGCCCATAGTGTCCCGCTACGACAGCGGTTACCCGGTGATGAAACGCACGCCAGTGGACGTTCATCAAGTTCGCTCCTCTCTACAGACGCTGAAAACGGCGCAAACGGACATCTATTTTGAATAGAATGCCATCATGCGTCTCTCAGTTCAGTCCCATTGTGCCAGTCGCACATCACAGCGCGCACTCGATACACGTGGGACAGTCAATGCGCCGCGCCAAACGAGCGCTGGCTAAACTTCTGCCAGCTAAGAAGCATGCGGCCCCGGCGTGGCGTCACACGCAAACCGCATGCCCGCGACGCGTTTTGACGACATGAGGGCGATCTCGGAGCCAGGATCGCGAGAGACGAGAGCCGTGGGCTGTTCGGCCAGCGCATCCATCGGATCTCTCGCATGGGTAGTGATCGCGGTTATCTGCGCCAGCAAGCGCGCATCAAGTCAAGCTCGTGCCTGTGGCTAGCGTTTCGTCGCGCTCAGCACATAGGATTCGGAAAAAATCAGGCTCAGCCGCCGCAAACCAGCAGGCATACGGTTCGCGGCATGGCGACCTTTTTCGAAGGCCCACATCAGCGGAGGTTCGGCGAAAGCGGGAACCAGTGGATACTGACACGTCCCCCGCCAAAATACTGGCAATCCGTAAATGGCGGGAACGAGCTCAAAATCAGTGAATCCAGCCTGCTCCAGGGTGCGCTGAAGCGCGTCCGGCGAAACGTATTCCTGCCAGAACCCGTCAGACGGCGGCTCTGGCTGTCCGCGCACGCTCCGCCACGCGCGGGCCACCGTATGGCGGATCCCCGTTGTGAACCATCGCTCCCGGCCCGTGCCACGATACACCGATAGCGGGGTCTTCGTACAGACGACAGCGCGACCACCCGGACGCACATGCGCCGCGACACGAGTCAGCACATCCTGCCATCCATCAATATATTCGATGACACGGAAGCTGAAAAAGCCGTCGATCTGTCCTTCGGGCTGGTATTGAGCGGCATCCCCATGGACAAATGTGATGTTGTTGAGGCCCGCAACATACTGCCGCGCCTGCGCAATCATGTTGGCGGAGATGTCGAGCGCCACGACCTCAGCGGCGTGTGGCGCCACGACTTTCGTCCAGGTGCCTGGACCGCAGCCGATTTCCAGATATCGTCCTTTGTTCTCAGGAACAAAGTGGAACTGCGTCAGAAGCGCGTCCTCTGTCTGGGCGTACTCCAGCCTAGTCAGGCGCGTCTTGAACCAGCGCAACTGCTGATAATACGAGGCGGCCTCGTCATAAATGCCCTGGATATGCTTGTTGCTTTGCCCGACGCCCAACTCTTGCGCGGATTCCATGGCCTGGCTACCTCCTGTGACTGCGCCCCACGAAAAAGAGATCTGCCATCCCTGGAGCAACGTCTGCTTCGGGGTGGGGAACGCTTACGATAACGTAAAGTTGAGCGTCGTCGCTCCAAGACTCGTGGTGGTGGCCGGAGCGCTCTGCGAGGTGTACCCCGTGGCCGAAACCGTCACTGTGTAGGCGGCGTTCCCATTCGGCTCGATGAGAGTGTAGCGACCGGAGCTATCCGTGGTCACGGAGTTTTGCCCGTCTGTCACCGTTGCCCCGGCAATCGCAGCGCCGCTCGTGTTAATCACGACACCGCTTATCGCTGTCACTCCCTGTACACTGAAGTTGGCCCAGTTGATGTCGCAGAAGGTCGAACGCGCGCCACCGCTTCCCGTGGTCAGTAAGGTCTGGCTGCCCGAAATCATCCAGCCAGGCTCGGCGGTGTTGTATGCCCAGACTTTGCCGTAGGACATCGTGCCGACTGTCAGCAGCCGGGCGTGATACCACTGGTTGGTCTTGAACGCTGGAACGCTGACCTGACTCATCATTGTCCAGTTGTTGCCTTTGTTGACCCATATCTGCAAGGTAGAGGTCGCATAGTTGATCGCGAAGTCAATGAAATTGTTGCCATCCTGCACTCGCCCGAGAAGTCTCGCGCCATGCTGGTAGGAATCCTGACCGAACTGCATGACGTTGAAGTCCCCAGAGACCATCTGGTTGGAATAGTTTACCGACATCCACTCATCGCGGTCAGTGGCGGCGGTATAGGTATCCACGTATCCGAGGTTGTTCTTGATCGAAATTGACGCCCCAGGATACGCGGATGCGTCATCTGTCCACGTATGACCATCTGTCGCGGGATTCCACCCCGTCTGGTCTGGCTGGGTAAAGGTATCCATCGCCATATATCCAGGAATCCCCTGGAGCGCGTTACTCGCGGTAGCGACTCCGCCGTTCGCCACAGTGACGTTGGGGACATGATTCGCGTTGTATCCAGTCGCCGTGAACACAACGTCATAGGTACCGATCGGAAGGTTCTGGAACGTGAAATTTCCGCTGCTATCTGCCGTTGTGGAGACGGAGGCTGGTACAGTTGAGACCTGCGCGCCTACGATTGGCGTCCCCGAGGAGGCGTCGGTAACCTGGCCACTAATCGTGCCGTAGCCCAATGGGGTCGCCGTCGCCGTCGCCGTCGCGAGAGGTGTCGCCGTCGCCGTCGGGGTCGGGGTTGGGGTCGGCGCGGCGGCTCCCGTCGCAGTCACGACGACGTTGTCAAACCCTGACTGGTTGCGCGTCTTGAACCCGATGTTGCCCGCCGCGAATGTGCTGTCGGTCACTGTCGCCAGCGTTGTCCCGTTGATGCTCGCGCTGACCGTCGTTCCCGTCATCGTCAGCGTCCAGCTATACCACGCCGTCGTGTTGTAGCTCGTGCTGCCTTGAGCCAGCGTCGTCCAGACACCGTTGACCTTCTTGCCCAGATACCACGCGTTGCCGTTCTTCACCAGCAAGCTATAGAAGTTGTTGACATCCTGGCGCCGCCCGTCGAGCGCAACCACACTGGTGTTAGCGGCTGTGCTGCCCGCCCCCGGCTTGACGCTCGCCGCGACACTGTAGTCCGTCCAGCTTGCGCTGCCCGCGTAGATGCCATACAACGTGCTGTTGCTCGTGTTCGTCTGCTCCAGCGCCTGCGTCCCATCCACCTGAACGGCCCAATTGGTTCCCGCCTCCACGCTCCACCCGACAGGCAGCGCGCCGATCGTGTCCGCCTCAAAGTCGTCGCCGTAGAGCGAGTTGCTAATAGGCGTGGGGGTCGGCGCTACCGTCGCCGTGGGGGTCGGCGCTACCGTCGCCGTGGGGGTCGGCGCTACCGTCGCCGTGGGGCCGGCGCTACCGTCGCCGTGGGGTCGGCGCTACTGTCGCCGTGGGGGCCGGCGCTACCGTCGCCGTGGGGGCCGGCGCTACCGTCGCCGTGGGGGCCGGCGCTACTGTCGCCGTGGGGGCCGGCGCTACTGTCGCCGTGGGAGTCGGCGCGGCGGCTCCCGTCGCAGTCACGACGACGTTGTCAAACCCTGACTGGTTGCGCGTCTTGAACCCGATGTTGCCCGCCGCGAATGTGCTGTCGGTCACTGTCGCCAGCGTTGTCCCGTTGATGCTCGCGCTGACCGTCGTTCCCGTCATCGTCAGCGTCCAGCTATACCACGCCGTCGTGTTGTAGCTCGTGCTGCCCTGAGCCAGCGTCGTCCAGACACCGTTGACCTTCTTGCCCAGATACCACGCGTTGCCGTTCTTCACCAGCAAGCTATAGAAGTTGTTGACATCCTGGCGCCGCCCGTCGAGCGCAACCACACTGGTGTTAGCGGCTGTGCTGCCCGCCCCCGGCTTGACGCTCGCCGCGACACTGTAGTCCGTCCAGCTTGCGCTGCCCGCGTAGATGCCATACAACGTGCTGTTGCTCGTGTTCGTCTGCTCCAGCGCCTGCGTCCCATCCACCTGGACGGCCCAATTGGTTCCCGCCTCCACACCCCACCCGACAGGCAGCGCGCCGATCGTGTCCGCCTCAAAGTCGTCACCGTAGAGCGATGTTGCGGAGAACGTCGCGGCGGATGAGCGACCTAACGCGCCTGCCTGGGCCACAGGGAGAAGTCCCGTCGCCACGACACAAAGCGCTAATGCCGCCGACGCGGATGCCAGGAATACACGGCGATCACGCCACAATGGCGCCTGGCCAGTCGCCCGGCGATGAACCAGCAACGCGATAAAGACCAGCAGCAATGTCACGAATATCCCACCGCCGAGCCAGGATGCCCATACGATCCCAAGCCCAAGAGAGGGTTCTGAGGTGGTGGTATTCGGTATAGCCAGCGTATTGATACGAGATGCGCTGGAGCTCGCGCCCCCCGCGGAAGGGATCGAAGCCTGTGAGCTTGCGCCGGCAGATGAGGACACTATCGTAAACGTGACAGGACAGACTGAGGTTGTGGTAAACGAGGGAGCATCGCCAGCGGTGACGTAGATCAAATACGAGCCGGGCGGCACTGCTTGGCTAAACGTTTGCGGCGCGCCTGAGCCAGTGGTCTCGTCCCCAACAGCATGAAAAGCGATCATGCCTGGTATTGTCACATTGGTATGCCATACACCGGTCAGTGGAATCTTGAGCTGTTGCAGAATAGCAGGTCGCAGATGGTGAGTCGGATCAACCAGATACACCCCAAGTGACTTGCCCGCTGGCCATGCGCTGCCTTGAATCGTAACGCGCCCGCCCACGACTCCAGAGGCTGGAGACACGCTAAATTTACTCGAGCAAGTCGGTGAGTCTGATGCTTTTTGTGGCAAGGCGGAGTGAGTGCCAGACGAAATGCCGCCAGCAATCAGAAATACGCCAAACACTAGAGATGTAGCGGCAGCTAACAAAGCCGCCAGCCACATAGGCGCATGCCTACCACGCAATCGCATACCATTCCTCATTCACCATGTTCGCTCGGCAATCTTGCCGAATGCAGCATCACGCGACACTACACCGAGTATACCGCACCCGTTCGCCTGCTCCAAGCAGATGTTCAATCGAAAACAGTGTAGCTACTGGCGTGCCAAAGCTTTCTGGCCACTCTCCAGCCACTTCTCCACCTCACGCGTCACTCGATCCCGGCGAATGAGTGACATCCCTCCGATGCCAACACACTCCGCGCGGTGGCACTCGCTCAGCTTACCCCAGACATTATACGGGCACCAACTGGCCAGCGCAGTCGTATCGTCGCACCCTCTCACAATCGCCATTGGCTCGCCAGCGATCGGAGCGGTCCAGACGGGGTTCTCATACCCTACGAGGTTCACAACCGGTGTGTGTACAGCGAGCGCAATTTGAGATGCTGCGCTATTGACACAAATGAGACACGTTAGAGAACGAATGAGAGCGGCGAATCGCATGATACTAGTACGACCCGCCAGGTTAATAACACCGGCGGTGTTTGAGCGCATTTGGCTTATGATCGCGCTGGCCAGTTCACTTTCGCCTGGCCCGCCAGAGATGACGATACGCGCGCCGAACCGCGTCACGAGATCATCCGCCAGCGCGCTCCACTCTGCCACATCCCATTGCTGACACGTCCAGTGCGAGCCGGGATGAAGTCCAATAAGAAGGTCTCTATCCGTGACACCCTGCGCCACTAGGAGCTGCCGCACGGCAGCCATATCATGATCCGACGGAGTGAACTCGAGACCCGCCCCCATTGTCGCTATGCCTACCGCCTGAAGAACACGTCGGTTCTCTTCCCGAAACGACACATATGCCGTTAATGGGCGCGCTGGATTGGTGAGCATGCGTGGCGAGGCGACATCTAAGAATCCGGCGCGTATACGCGCGCCAGACAGCCATGCCAGTCGCGTCAGAAACCGGGTGCGCGCGTGGAGAATGAGCGCCATATCGTACCGCCGGTAGACGCGAGGCAGCATCTGTACCAGTCGAAGCACATGCTCTAGCTTGCCACGGCGCGTACCTTTATACTTGAAGTCCTTCATGATGATGACTTCGTCTACATCCGCGCATTGCTCGAACATTTCACGCACATACTCCACCGCCAAAACGGCGATATGCGCGTCTGGATAGGTCTGGCGCAAGGCGCGCAAGGCGGTGAACGTCGGCAGCACATCGGCAATGTGCCCATACGCCATCACAAGGATGCGGCGAACGTTGGTGGCGTCCTGTGCCGCTTGCTTGCGCTCCACCCCATTGCCCGCTTGTATACGAGACATCTGCTTCACGCTATTCCCCACCGTCACGCGCTCTCATCGGAGCATGCGCATCGCGCGCGCATACTGTTACATACATACATTAGCTGCCGCTCGTTTACGAGAGGCGCCTATAGAGGTAGAGGCCGTGTATTATTGACATGACTCGCTCTAGAACCATGCACACCCAAATCACGAGATTGTTCGGAGCCCCCGCACAACCGTGTCGCGTGGCAGCGCACAGGCCATCACACACACACGCACCGCGCGGAGAGGTTGACAACCGTGGCATCATAGTGAAGCCTGTTTAGTTAGTGGCGATACGTCACCACCAACAGATACCCGAACTAAGGACCGCATGAAACCACAACTACTGCTCTATATCACGGCTGATAGCAATCCTGCGCGTAACGCCGTGGCGGCCACTCTAGCGTGGGCTGCACAATCCGCCGGATGGCTGTTTGAAGTGTACTACGACGCATACCGATTGGGAGAACACTATGGCGGCGGTGATCCTGACACCATGCCCCAGGGCCTCCTCACTGGAGGCACGCTCATCGGCGCGCATCACCATGAACGTCTCTATCTCCTGCTCCACCGTTTTGACACGCTGGTCATAACGCAAGGCAATGTGGCTTTCGACGCGGCGCTCCGGCAGATCGACACGCCACGAATACGCCCGACCAGCGCTGAGGATCTCTACCAGCAAACATTCGCCATGCTGAACATTGACCTACCCACATCTGCGGTCATCGTAGACGCGGCGCCCTACCCAGCCTTATCTGGCATTGACGCCTACAGCTATCCAGAAATTGTCGGACGCCGCGCTCTTGGCCTTGAAGCCTCATCGGTCACCGATGACACTGCTCGGTGGATGGTTACTCACAATATTCACGAGCTCGATACACTCTGGATGGGGCCGCGGCAGTATGAGCAAGTCAGCCACGTTCTCGCGACCGCGCAGTTAAGGACGAACGCCTCCGCACTCGACAGCATTAGCGCGACGGATAGCTTCCAAACGGTCACGGAACGCATAGCGCGTCGCTGGCATGATCAATTCCGTGGTGGATGGATGCTCGCGGACCCGCGAACCGTCTCCGCGTGGATTCCAGAAGCAGTGCGGGAACGCCGCCTGGCTGTGTACGGCAAACCCCAAGGTGATATCATCCGGCGGCTCCGTACGGAGTTACAGGCCAGCGACGCAGCCGTGCTTGGGCGCCAGTACGAGGACGCTGACTTCTTCGACTTGTCGGCGCTGGGAGTGGCTTTTCAACTCATTGATCCTGGTCGCCCGCCTCTCCCTGTCCTGCGATACGCGGGCTACGATTGGGCGCATGCCACGACGCCACAGCCACCGAGCGCGCCCGAGCCGGATGATGAGCAGCTCAGGTTATGGGCGCGCGAAGGTCGCGTACTCGCATCCATCATATTCTGGACAGGTATGATCCGTGAACTGGAGAATCTTCCCCGAATCATTGATCTCGTCGCGTTGACCAGACTGAATGCGGGCATCGCGCTGACGCTGCCCGCAATCGAATACCAGCCGGAGGCGCCGCTCGAAATGCTGCGCGTGCCGATCGAAAGCGGTGGAGTCTATCCTCACCTCGAGATACTCCTCGCTAGTTGTGGCATTGGCGCATCAATCGAGTCTCGTATGCCACCTGGCCGGCTGAGCGCGTATCTCTCCGCCACCAATCGAAAGATGGACGAACTGGCGATCCCAGCGGATCTGCGACCAACCGGTTGGTGGACAACGATGGATCCAGACATGATACCGCTCCCTCGTCCCAAGTTGCCGATCACGCCAATGCTGGACCGGCACGCGCCGTTCGTTCGCCTTCGGTATGCTTCTTCCGCGACCCGGGACGCTGGCCACGATGGCTTTTCCGCTTTAGCCACGCCAGGAGCGCATGCCGGGGATTCGGTCAGTCGTAAGCGGCGGGTGGGCGCTTGGGCCCGCAGCCACGGTCTCGGCGCGACGCTCGCTCCATATAGACCTTATGAGCTCTTCGCCCCCGGCGACCTCAGGCCCGACATCATAGAAGCCGCGCGCACGGCTGGTATGCGGTATGTTTTCAGCAAGTCTGGTTTCGGCGCGCCCCCCCGCGTGCTGGCAATTTATGACGACTTCATCGCGATGAATTACACGGCGGGTCGCTGGGATGGCTGGACACCGTTCGAAACGATCAACGACATCCACGATCTGCGCTCGGCTGAACGGCGTCTGCTGGCCAGGCACAAACCCGGCTGGCTTGTCGGCACGCTAGATAGCTGCCTCTGGACATTCACCGGACCAATCTGGCAGCGTGGCGCAGAGTTGTACCAAATGGCGTCATTTCTCACAGATGGGGGAGAATCCGGACGTCTCATCAACGTCACACCTCGGGTAGTAGCGCGCTACGCACGAATAGTGACTGATTTGAAACACCACGCCGAGTGAACAGCGTGCGGGAAAACGCCTACGACATGCACTAGGAAGTGAGAACGGGCTTCGCTTTGGCGTCAATCGGGCTGAGGCAACCGTCTAAGCCGATGACAAACTCGCGCAAGCACTGGTGGTACGCGGCCTGATACGTCATCCCATACAGCAAAGCGATCGGAATACGATGAAGTCTCCCGGACCGAATCGCCTTGATGAGTCCCTGGCGCAACACGCGCGTCGCGCTCTGCTCACCGTGTGGATTTCCCGCAAGCGTCAATTTGGCGTCCAGGCCAGCATTGCCGCGCGCATAAGCCCGCGCCGTGCGCAAGTTCTGCCGGATACCACGGCGCGTGCCGTAGGTGTGGAACACTATGGGTATGGGGCTAGACAGCGCGGCAACGCCCGCGGCAACGAGGCGCATGCTGTAATCTATGTCCTCAGCGGCAGGAAACAATGGAGCGCCCACGCCAAGACATTCGTCAAAGGCGCCAATCTGATCAACAACCGCTTTTCGAAGCGCGAAATTGGCTCCGATCCACCCCCAGCCTTGTGGAGGACCCTGCTGGCTGGCAGGGTCATAGATCACCTCAGCGGGCACAAACGAGAGGCAGGATTCTAGTTTCCAGCGTGACACTTTAGGCGCGAGCAAGGCGCCACCAATGACGCCTACCTGTGGGTGCTTCGAGAACAGCGACGCCAGCTTTTCTAGCCAATCCGGCGCTGCTTCACAATCATCGTCAGTCATCGCCACGATATCGCCGGTAGCGGCGCGAAGCCCAGCATTACGCGCCCTGGAGATCCCCCGCTGGTCGAGGTGAATGTAGTGTATGCGGCTATCCATCTGTTGGACACGCTCGCCCATTCGCACCAGGTCTGGATCATGCCCCTGGCCGACGATGAGAAGTTCCCAATCGGGCCACGTCTGCGCGATGAGCGAGTGAACGGTGTGTATAAGCGTAGCTGGACGCACTGTAGGTACGCAGACCGTGAACTTCACTGGAGCGTCTCATTTCTCAATACACGGGATGCGCTAACAGCGCATCGCGCTGGTCATCTGGATGAAGGCTGGATTATTACGGGGCGGCAGTGCGACATCCCCAACATATTATTGGAATACCAGCCACATCGCACCGACAGGTGACATTATCACACGACCAACCACCCGGACATACCGCGTATTCATGCCCGCGCCGCCCTGCCATGAGCTTATCGAACTACCACTTCGAGAGCAAAGCTTGGGCGCTATGCCGCGGGATCTTCTGCGGACGCTGGCCGTGCCCTGACCACGAAAAGCGCCATTGCGCCGCAGCCACAGCCCCTGTGGTGAGGGTTCGCGTGCTCGTCCTCACCACAGGGGCTGCATAGACAGCGAAGCCGCTGGCGTTTGACGCCTTTGCGGCTTCATCAGACGGTGCGACCCAGTCACGCGCTGGGGGCAAAAGACCTGCGACTTGCAGGATCTCTGGTGGGTCCGATTCGAATTATGCCGTGTGAGCGGCAGCTACCCGCAGGTCGCGCACATGAGCATTCGGATGATTGAAATCGCCAGAGTCATCGTCGTCAGCGCCTTCGAGCTGCCCTGCATGGTCGTCAAGCTCCACAGATGCGAACTCGGTGGGATCGTCGAGTGGCGTGGGAGACGCGCTGGCGGAGAGTGTATAGCCAACTCCTGGCACGGTGCGAATAAAGCGCGGCTTGCTCGGCGACGGCTCGAGCTTCTCGCGCAGGTGACGGATGTGCGCTTTGATGAGGTAGGTGTCGCCATCTTCTCCGTAGCCCCAGGCGTGCGAGACGATCTGATTCTGGGTGCAAACATCACCGACATTGACCGCCAGAATCTGGAGGATCCTGCTCTCAGTTGGCGTCAGATGCGCCAGCTTGCCGTTCACGTGGACTTCATTTCGAGAGGCATCGAAGCGGATAGGGCCAATTGTGAAGAGCGAGGATGGCTGCCGCTGCAGCGTCGAGCGCACCCGACGGCTCAGCGCATGGATATGCGCCAGAAGCAGCTTCGGCGGAAACGGCTTCGGCAGAAACGCATCGGCGCCCGACTCCAGGCAATGCGTCTCAATCATCGCGCTTGGCTCATCCGTCACCGCGAGCACGAGCGCATCATGCTGTGTGCGTAGCTCACGGCAGATCGCCATGACATCTACGCCCGCCAGCTTAACTTCCGCGATTACCAGATCCGGCTTGCGCTCCAGCCAGACGGATCGAGCCTTGTCCGCCGAGAAGCTGAAATGAACGGTGTATCCCCGTGTACGCAGCCAGCTTGTTAACATCTCGACCATGTCGCGGTCGCTATCGACCACCAGAATGTTCAATCTTGCCCCCCATGCGTATTCCATGCTTGCTCGTCAATCCCGCGCTCGGAACCGTGGCGAAAATGTTTTCTCAGGCTGATCGTGTGGGATGCTCCGGCTACTCGAGTGAGCACATCGCGTTGTAGTGGAACGTTCGCAGGCGCCACCACACCCACCGCACAACCAGATACACACTGCTCAGGGGAAGAAGGAGACGGGCCAGGCTGCGCGCGCGAAACCACGTTCTACACGTAGAAGGGAGAAGAAAGCGCACGTAAAACTGGTAAAACTCAGCCCCACGCGCGATCATCCACGACTACGGAAAACATGCGCACCGCATGTTTTCAGCCAAAGCGCGTTACCTTCCGCCTCCACTATCCACATCCGAACTTGGAACTGAAACTAACTACGACTACGTGCAACGCCTCGGAACAACGTCCCGAGGGGTTTCAGCCCTCTCCGCTCACCGCGTACCTCTCGGTAAAGCAGGGAGCGCGAGAGAGAGCTACATAATTGATTGGCTACCGCCGCCATAGCCTTGGCTTATTCATCTCCGAGTAAGCCAGCCAGCCAACGACATCGTGACCTTCTGGACGCGAGCTACCCCGCTCTTCAGCATTTTCGGCGTCCATACATGCCACAGCGTCGCTCGATGTGAAGAAGTCCAACGGTTCGCTCGCGTCAATTAGCGACGCGCAGTCATCCGGGGAACGCCATCGGGCGGGATTACGTTGAGCGGCGCTCCAGTCGTGCCGTTCACGTGGCGAGGTGTAGGAAGCCACTCCACTCACTGATGATTTGACCGGTGAGTGGGGCTGCAAGGGGGGTCTGCGCAAGAACTCGTAGACAAGAAAATGCCGCCGCCTCATTGCGATGGCCTCTTCTCCATAGAGTGCAAACGGGGTACTCGCGAGGAAAGTCACGCGACTTTCGCGCTCTGTGAGGTTAATCACAGACTAATCCCCAAAATCGGGATAATTACTGACCCCGCGACGCTTACCAGCGAGCGGCGCGACGCCAACCGAAGCATAGCGACCAGCGCATGAACCATGCCAATAATACGCTCTACTTTTGTGTAATGGTCGCGCTATCCTCCATTTGCGCCGTCATCCCGCGCGCGACGAGCCGCCCGTCGCGCATCGGCGTGAGACTCAGCAACAACGGACCGATCAGCATCCCTACCATCGCGAGTCCCAACGACCCGCGCGGCCCCAGCGCGGCGCCCACCGTCGCTCCCAGCCCCAACCCCAACAGCGCGCCCGCGCTCCGCAGCGTGTTTCCGCTCGCCACCACCCGGCCCAGCGCGCTGGACGGCGTCACGAGTTGGAGTGTGCTCGTCGCTGAGATGTCATAGAGCGTATAAGCGGCGTCTCCAAGCTGTGGAATCGTGATCAGCGCGAACGCCAGCCACGCCGGCCCACCCGCCAGCGGAATGAGCAGCCCCAGCGCGCGCGCGACCCACGCGCTCCAGCGCAGCGTCCGCTCTAGCCCCAGCCGCGCCGTCACGCGCTCCGCCAGCGCCGCTCCCACAAACGACGCCACTCCGCCAACCCCAAAGCTCACCCCCATCAACACAGGCGAGAGCCGCAGGTCACGCAGGATGAAGATCACCAGCGCCGTCTCCAGCAGCGACCCGCAGAGCGCGTTGATCGCCCCCGCTCCCGCGATGGCCCGCCGCGCGGGATGCGCCCACGTCAGGCGTAAGCCCTCCGCCACCTCGCGCGTCAACTGGCCCAGGCTCGGGCGCGCCGCCGCCGGTTGTGGGTGTGGCTCCGGGGCTCGAATTAGCGCCAGCGAGGCGACGGAGACGACATACGTCACCGCGTCTATCAGTACGGCGACCGGGGCCGTCAGCGCCTGCGCCAGCACGCCGGCGGCGCCGAAGCCCGCCACCTCCGCCACTGACATGCTCGCGCCCAGCTTGGCGTTGCCCTCCACCAACCGCTCCTCGCCCACCAGCGTCGCCAGGTACGCTGGGTAAGCGGTGTCGAACAGCACGGTCAGCGCGCTCGTCACCATCGCCACACCGTAGAGCAGCCCCAGGCTCAGCCCGCCCAGCGCCGCCGCCAGCGGGACCACCAGCAGCGCCAGCGCCCTCCCAACATCGGCGGCGATCAGTAGCGGGCGCCGCCGCGCACGGTCGGCCAGCGCGCCCGCCGCCAGCCCCAGCGCCAGCGCTGGCGCCGCTTCAGCGATATAGAGCAGAGCCACCTGCGTCTGCGTAGCATGCAGCGTCAGCACCGCCACCAACGGCAATGCGACCCCCGTCACCAGCGAGCCAAAGACCGACACGGTCTGCCCGCCCCATAGCTTCAGAAAATCAAGATCACGCCAGAGACCGCGGAAGCGGCGGCGCATCACGCGAACAGCCATCGTCAGATCGGCTCCATCATGCTACCTGTGAAGAATATCAACGCATGAGGAGGCCCGGCGGATGACACGCGATGTGATAACGGGAAGAGGAGGCGCGAGAGGAAGGACGAGCATTCGCCCTGGAGGACACAACACACTCACCGCTCGCGCGTCTCACGCGAGTGGGGGGGTGGTCTGTCCGGCGCTCCCCTTGGCGCGCGGGTCGCTACCGCGTCTCAGCGGCGCGTCCCCGCGCGGTGGGAAGGTCTCGCGAGCGTAGGCGTGTCGTGCGCCGGGCCTACGCCGCGTAGCGGATGGTGGTCTGTGACCTCGTGTTCATGCGCGCATGATAGCCCGCGCCGCGCGGGCGCGTCAATTCCGCGCGCCAGCGTCACACGCGCGTCTGGCGCCACTTGCCGCCGCGGAAGCGCCAGTAGGCCAGCGCCGCCTGCGTCAGGAAGTCCATGGACATCGCCATGCGCCCGCCCGCCAGGCCAAAGATTGGGATCAGCAGCGCCGCCAGCGGTACCCGCAGCCCCCACGATCCCACCGCGCGCACTAGCACCGGGAACTTCGTATCGCCCGCCCCACGCAGAGACCCGTTGAAGATGAACGTCGCGCCTGACGCTGGCAGAATGATCAGCGACAGCCGCTGCGCCACATCGCCAGCCTGCAACACGCTGGGGTCCGCCACGAACAGACCCAGCAATACCTGCGGGATCGCCAACGCCAGCAGCCCCAGCGCCACCATCAGCCCCAGGCAGGGCCATAGGGCGGCCATCGCCGCGCGCTTCGCCAGCGCCGGACTATTGGCGCCCAGGGCCTGGCCCACCAGCGCCGTCGCCGCCACGCTGAAGCCGAACGCCGGCAGCGTCCCGATGCTCTCCACCGTGTTGATCGTCACGTTCGCGGCGTAGGGTACAGCCCCCAGCGAGACCACCTGATGGTTGAAGGTCAGCACGCCCGCCTGAAAGACCATCAGCTCCGCCGCCGAGGGCAGCCCGATTCGCAGCGCCCGCCGAGCCACACTCACATCTGGGGTCAGCGCCGCGCGACTCAGTCGCGGCGCGAGCGAATGCCGCCGCGCCAGCAGCGTGACCGCTAGCAACGCGCCCAGCGTCCAGCCAGTCGCGGCGCCAATCGCCGAGCCAATCACGCCCACCGGCTGGATGCCTAGCGCTGGCGCGCCGTTGAGCAACAGCCATGACGCGAGGACGTTCACGCCGTTGACGCCCAGCATCACCAGCACGGGCCGCCGGGTATCGCCCGCCCCGCGCATCGCCGCCGTGCAGGCCGAGGCGACACCCGTCGCGGGCAGCCCGAGGCTCGACACGCGGATGAACTGCGCCGCCAGCGCCGCTACCTGCCCGTTGACGCCCAGCGCTACCGTAATCAGGTCCGCCAGCGGCACGGCTAACGCCAGCATCGCCAGACCGGCGATGGCGCCCATCAGCGCCCCCTGCCCCGCCGCCTTCGCCGCCAGTCCCCGGTCGCGCGCGCCCGTCGCCCGCGCCACCAGCGCCGTCACGCCGACGTTGACCGCGAAGAACGCCGTCAGCACAATCCACGTCACCATCCCCGCCGCGCCGACCGCCGCAACCGCCGTCGCCTGCCCGTAGCCCAGCCGCGCGCTGGCGTAGGCGGAGAGATGGCCCGACAGGAATGTATCGGAGACGCCGACGCCCAGCGCCAGCAACTGCTCGCCAATCGCTGGGGCTGAGAGCGCCCATACGCGGTGGCGCAATTCGGCGTCGGGCATATCGTCACGCAGCGTCGCCGGCCGCTCAATCTGGTGGCGCGCGCCGCTCAACGCGGGAATCGCCAGCCGTGACGACGAGCCGCCAGCGGGCAGCTCCAGCGTGACATCCACCGCCGGCGCGATCGAGACCGCCGGGGCTACCGGCGCGCGTCCGATGCGCCAGATTGGCTGAGTTCGTACGATCTGGCGCATCGCCCGCACAGGCGATAGCAAACGCGAGCGCATGACAAGCCCGTGCGGGCCGCGCGCGGAACGTTTTCGCCGCCGTCCGCTCGCGCCAGGATGCGCGAGCGACTCGCGCGGAGACACGCGCGAGAGACGCGAGAACGGGAATGATAATAATGGAACACTCACACGAGGCGCGCGCATAATGAAAGCCCTCTCCCCTCACAGCCAAACCCCGCGCGTTAGAGCAACATCTAACGCGGACGACCAGGGTGATGGGAGCGGAGCCGCATGTAACAAAGCGATTCAGGCGGCGAATGATGACGAAATGATGATAATTGCCGAATAATCAGCGCCGTATCATGATGTCGCACGGGCGTCCGCGACGCATAGTGGCGTCGCTCGCTCCCCTCTCTAGAGTATGACGTATCACGCCCATCTTCCACAAGTCTCGTGGGTCACAAGTCACAACGCCGTCGCCCTTGCGACCGCGCCCGGCTGGCTGCTACACTGAACCGTGTATGAGGCTGCGCCCGCGTTGAGGATTGCGGCTGAACACACCTGGCCATGGCGGCCACGGCGTTCAGCGGACACTGGCGGGGGCAGGCGACGAAGCCGCTTCCTGGCGCCTTCCGCGATGACACGCGCTTTCACGTGTGGAACGGGAGATGTCAATGGAGCGGCTATTTTGCTGGCTATCCGGCGATTTCTCCGACGGAGTGAGAGCGGCCATTCCCCCTTGGGGATACAATACGAGTGAGATAGATGATCGCGCCGCGACGCGCCGCGTAACGGGAAATCGTCGCGCGGCGCATGGAGCGCCGAGCGAGCGAGCGCGCGAGAGCCAGGAATGACCGCGCGCCCCACCACGCTCAGTCCGCCGCGTCTGGCGCGTTCCACAAAAGGCATCCACACAGGCAACGGAGGCATGATCGCATGGCGAAGAGCCGTCTCCACGCGGTGTATGAGCTTGGACAGAGCGTCTGGTATGACAACATCCGGCGCGGGCTCATCACCTCAGGTGACTTCCAGCGACTGATTGATGATGACGCGGTGGTTGGCGTCACCTCCAACCCCACTATCTTCGAGAAAGCCATCGGCGGCAGCGCCGACTACGACGACGCCCTACGCGCGCTGGTCAGGCAGGGCGTCAGCGACTCGCGCCAGGCGTTCTTCGCGCTAGCGGTCGAAGACATCCAGATGGCGGCGGACATCTTGCGCCCAGTCTACGACCGCAGCGGCCATCTCGACGGTTACATCAGCCTCGAAGTCTCGCCTGACCTGGCGAATGACACAGAGGCCACCATCGCCGAGGCCCAGCGCCTCTTCGCGCGGGTCAACCGCCCCAACGTGATGATCAAGATTCCGGCGACGGCGGAGGGCATGCCAGCCATCGAGGAGATGATCTACGCGGGCGTCAACATCAACGTCACCCTGATCTTCGCCCTCGACGCCTACCAGCGCGTGACCCAAGCCTACATTCGCGGGCTGGAGCGCCGCGTCGCCGAAGGCAAGCCCGTCCAGGACATCGCCAGCGTCGCCAGCTTCTTCGTCAGCCGGGTGGACTCCCTGGTGGATAAGCAGCTCGACGCCAAGATCGCCGCCGCCGCTGGCGACGCCGAGCGCGAGCACCTACGCGCCCTCCAGGGCAAGGCCGCTATCGCCAATGCGCGCCTGGCCTATGAGATGTACGGCGCCATCTTCCACGGCGAGCGCTTCGCCAGCCTGCTCGCCGCAGGCGCACGGCCCCAGCGCTGCCTCTGGGCCAGCACCAGCACGAAGAACCCCACCTATCGCGACGTGCTCTACGTCGAGGAGCTGCTCGTCCCGGAGACCGTAGACACCATGCCGCCGCAAACCATCGTCTCCTTCCAGGAACATGGCGAAGCGCGACGCGCGCCTGACGCCTTCGACGCGGCACGCGCCACTATGAGTGACCTCGCCGTCGCTGGCATAGACATGGCCCAGGTCACCAAGCAGCTTGAGCTCGAAGGCGTCAAGTCGTTCACGGACTCCTTTGTCTCACTGCTGGAGAGCACCGGCAAAAAGATCGCGACCCTCACCGCCGAGATGGCCGCCAGCGAGCCCGCCAGTGGCGCGACGGAAGGGACGGCCAGCCTGGGCCCTCTCTCGGGCGCGGTTGAGGAGATCCTTGGCCGCGCCCAGAGCGAGCGCTTCGCCCAGCGCGTCTGGACCAAAGACCCTGCCTTCTGGAAGCCCAACCCCGCCGAACAGAGCGAGATCACCGACCGCCTCGGCTGGCTGACCGTCACCGACACGATGCGTGACGCGCTGCCGCGCCTCACCGATCTGCGCGACAGCCTGCGCAAGGCAGGCGTCACCAGCGCCGTCCTGCTCGGCATGGGCGGCAGCAGCCTCGCCCCAGAAGTGCTACGCGAGACGTTCGGCGTAGGCGAGGGCCTGCCCGACCTTCTCACCCTCGACTCCACCGACCCGGCCACGATTCTCGCCGTCGAGCGCCACATAGACCTGGCGCGCACGGTCTTCATCGTCGCCTCCAAGTCAGGCGGCACGCTCGAAACCCTCTCGCAGTACAAGTACTTCTACGAGAAGGTCCTGGCGCTGCACGAGGGGAACGTCGCTGACGCGGGCGCCCAGTTCATCGCCATCACCGACCCGGGGACGAAACTGGAGGCGCTCGCCCGTGACCGCCAGTTCCTGACCACTTTCCGCAACCCGGCCGACATCGGCGGGCGCTACTCGGCGCTCTCCTTCTTCGGGATGGTTCCAGCGGCGATTATCGGCATTGATGTGGCGAAGCTGCTCGACCGCGCGGACGCCATGCGTCAGGCCTGCGCGGCGGATGTTTCTGACGAGAAAAATCCCGGTGTCTGGCTTGGCTCCATCTTCGGCGCGGGCGCGATTCACGGGCGCGACAAGGTCACCATCACCGTCTCGCCACCCATCGCCACCTTTGGCTACTGGCTGGAGCAACTGATCGCCGAGAGCACCGGCAAAGAAGACAAAGGCATCCTGCCCGTCGAGGGCGAAACGCTGGGTGATCCCGCCGTCTACGGCCAGGACCGCGTCTTCGTCTACCTGCGCACGGACGAAGGCTTCGATCCCGCCCAGGACGCCGCCTTCGCCCGCCTCGAAGCGGCGGGGCAAACCGTCGTGCGCCTGCCGCTGCGCGATACCTACGATATGGGCGCGGAGTTCTTCCGCTGGGAGTTCGCCACCGCCGTCGCGGGCGCGCTGATCGGCATCAACGCCTTCGATCAGCCCAACGTCCAGGAGTCGAAGGACAACACCGACCGCCTCCTGGCCGCCTACGCCCACGAGAGGGCGCTCCACGAGCCCGCGCCCACGCTGCGCACGGAGACGGGCCACGTCACGCTGGTCGCTCAGGGCGAGCGCGAAGCCGCGCTGCGCCAGGCGCAATCCCTCCAGGCGGCAATGGCGACGCTGGCGGGCGACGCTGGCCCCGGCGACTACTTCGCCCTGCTGGCCTACATCCAGCGCACGCCGGAGACCAACGCCGCGCTCCAGCGCATCCGCCTGCGCCTGCGCGACCTGCGCCGCGTCGCCACGACGCTCGGCTACGGCCCGCGCTTCCAGCACTCCACCGGGCAGTTCCACAAGGGCGGCCCAAACACGGGCGTCTTCCTGCAATTCGTCGCCCGCGACGCCGAAGACGCCCCCATTCCCGACGCGCCTTACACCTTCGGCGCGCTCAAAGCGGCGCAGGCGCTGGGCGACCTGCAATCGCTGCTGACGCATGGCCGCCGCGCCGTGCGGATAGACCTCGGTGACAACATCGCCGCCGGGCTGGCCGAGCTGGAGCGGGCGCTCGACGCCATCCAGTCGTAAATCGCTGAATACCGGCGGGCGCGCCGGAGTCCACCTGTTGGAAAGCGGCGCGCGCCACTGGTGAGAAATGAGGATCAATCGCGATGGAACTCGGAATCTATGGTCTGGGCCGCATGGGCGGCAACATGGCGACCCGCCTGGTGCAGGCTGGTCACCGCGTCGTAGCCTCCAACCGCAGCCCCGGCCCGGTGGATGAGGCCGCCACGCTGGGGGCCATCCCCGCGTACACCATGGAAGTGATGGTGAGCAAACTCGAAGCGTCGCCGAAGATCGTCTGGCTCATGGTTCCCTCCGGTCAGGTCACGGACGACGCGCTCGACCACGCCATCTCGCTGCTCAAGCCCGGCGACATCATCATTGACGGCGGCAACTCCAACTGGCATGACACGCAGCGCCGCGCCCAAAAGGTCACGGCGGCGGGCATGCATATGATGGACTGCGGCACCAGCGGCGGCATCTGGGGCCTGAAGGTCGGCTACAGCCTGATGGTTGGCGGCGAGAAAGAGATCTTCGACCACTGCGAGCCAATCTTCAAGTCGCTGGCGCCCGAAAACGGCTATGGCTACATGGGGACCCACGGCGCTGGCCACTTCGTCAAGATGGTCCACAATGGCGTCGAGTACGGTATGCTCCAGGCATACGGCGAGGGCTTCGAGATTCTGGAGAAGTCCGGCTTCGGACTGGATATGCGCGAAGTCACCCGCGTCTGGCAGAACGGCAGCGTTGTCCGCTCCTGGCTGCTCGACCTCGCGGCGCTGGCCTTCAACGAAGACCCGACGCTGGAGAACATCAAGGGCTACGTGCAGGACTCCGGCGAGGGCCGATGGACGGTTCAGGCGGCGATAGACGAAGACGTCCCCGCCCCCGTCATCACGCTCTCGCTGCTCGCGCGTTTCGTTTCGCGCCAGGACGACTCGTTCTCCGCCAAGGTGATCTCCGCGCTGCGCAACCAGTTCGGCGGCCACGCGGTCAAGATGGAGAGCGGCGAATTCGGGGGCGTCAAGCACGAGGCTTAAGCTGAGGCGTCTTCCGGCGCCCGCGCTGACACTGGCGTCAGGCAATCGAGCGCCGTCCCGGGCGGATCTGGGCCGGCGCTTGTCATGCGCGCGAAGTCCCAACGGCGGGCCGCGCCGCGTTTCGCGTTGCGATGCGTTCAGATCAGAAGGGAACTCCACGAATGGACACCTCTGCGCCCGCTTCGAATCCCCTACGACAGGGTCTGCGCTCCGCCCGCGCCGTACAGCCATGCGTGCTGGTCATCTTCGGCGCTACCGGCGACCTCACCCACCGCAAGCTGCTGCCCGCGCTCTACAACCTCGCCATCGAGCAGCCACTGCCGCCGCAATTCACCGTCGTCGGCGTCGCGCGCCGTCCATTTACCGACGAGGAGTTCCGCCAGCAGGCGCTCGACTCGGTCAACACGTTCTCGCGCCGCCGCCCCGTCAACCAGTCCGTCTGGGATACGTTCTCGAAGGGCCTGTACTACTGCCAGTCAGAGTTCGACGACCCAGAGGGCTACAAAAAGCTGGGCGCGTTGCTCGACAAGCTCGACCAGGAGCGCGGCACGCAGGGCAACCGCATCTTCTACCTCGCCACGCCGCCGAACTTCTACGGCGACATCGGCGCGCTGCTCAGCTCATCCGGCATAGCCAAGCGCGGCGTGGAGAGCGGCGGCGCAGGCTGGTCGCGGATCGTCGTCGAGAAGCCATTCGGGCATGACCTCGTTTCGGCCCGCGCGCTCAACGCCCAGCTCAACACCGGCTTCTCTGAGAGCCAGATCTATCGCATTGATCACTACCTGGGCAAAGAGACCGTCCAAAATATCATGGTGCTGCGCTTCGGCAATGGCATCTTCGAGCCGATCTGGAACCGCCGCTACATAGACCATGTGCAGATCACGGTCGCTGAATCAATCGGCATCGAAGGCCGCTCCGACTATTACGAGCAGGCCGGCGCGATCCGCGACATGGTACAGAACCATATGATGCAGTTGTTGACCCTCGTCGCGATGGAGCCGCCGGTCAACTTCGGCGCTGACGCGGTGCGCGATGAGAAGGTCAAGGCGCTGCGCGCCATCCCGCCACTGGTCGAGTCCGAGATATCCTCCGACACCGTGCGCGGGCAGTATGGCTCGGGACTGGTGGGTGGTGAGAGCGTTCCCAGCTACCGCCAGGAGAAGGGTGTAGACCCCCGCTCCCAGACCGAGACGTTCGTCGCCGCCAAGCTGCTGATCGAGAACTGGCGCTGGGCAGGCGTGCCATTCTACCTGCGCACGGGCAAGCGGCTGCCCAAGCGCGTCACCGAGATCGCCATCGAGTTCAAGCGCCCGCCGTATCTGCTCTTCCGCGGCTCCGGCGCCGACGGTCTGGCGCCCAACGTCCTTTCCATGCGCATCCAACCGAACGAGGGCATCTCGCTGCAAGTCAGCGCCAAGGTGCCGGGGCAGGAGATGCGCCTGCGCACGGTGAACCTGGACTTCCTGTATGGCAGCTCCTTCGGCGTCGAGCCGCCCGAAGCGTATGAGCGGCTGCTGCTCGACGCGATGATCGGTGATTCTACGCTCTTCACCCGCATTGACGAGACGGAAGTGGCCTGGTCGCTCGTAGATACGATAGTCCATGACTGGAGCGAGACTCGCTCACCGCTCGCGCGCTACGAACCTGGCACCTGGGGACCCAAAGAGGCCGACACGCTGATCGAGCGTGACGGCAGGACGTGGAGGCGGCTATGACCGACATTGACGGGCTGACCAGCGCCATGCGGCAGGTGGAGCCCAATTCGATAGAATCCGAGATGGACAAGGACTGGCGCACAGCCAACGCGCGCGCGCTGGCTGGTGGTGGCCAGGCCGCCGCGCGCACCAGCGTGCTAACGCTGATGATCTACAGCGATAGCGACGCGCAGGCGCAGCGCGCGCTGACTGCCGTGCGCGCGCTGACCAGCCTGCACCCATCCCGCTGCGTCGTCATCGCGCCGCTGGACGCCCCCAGGAACGGCAAACATGTCGAGGCCTTTATCAGCACACGATCTGAGAGCGCTGGCGGCGGCATGAACTACGGCGAAGAGATCATTTTGCGCGCGACACCCAGCGCGGCGGAGCATCTCGCGGGCGCCATTCTGCCACTGATCGTGTCCGGCCTGCCCGCTTTCCTTTGGTGGCAGGGTGAGCCACCCTGGCGCGCCCCGCTCTTCGAGGCGACACTTGACGGGTTCGACCGCCTCCTGGTGGACACTTGCGAGATGAAGCGCCCAGATCAGTCACTGGTCGCGCTGGATGATGTCGTGCGCCGCAAGAAAGCCAGCTGTTCCATCACCGATCTCAGCTTCGCGCGGCTCAATCCTTGGCGTGAGCTGGTCGCGCAGTTCTTCGACGTCCGGGAGCTACTTCCGTATCTCCATGGCATTGATCGCGTCTCTATCGAATACGCAGCGAGCGAAGTCAATCAACAGTCCAATCCCGCGCCAAGCTACCTCTTCGCTGGCTGGCTCGCCTCACGGCTGGGATGGACTGTCGTTGGCGGCACTCCCAGCCAGCCAGTAGAGGGCGTGCGCGAGCATACACTGCGGGACATATCGGGGCGCAAAATCTCCCTGGAGATCAACCCGCGCTACGGCACACCAACCGCCCCCTGGTTCGATCTCTCCCAACACGATCCCGATGGCCAGGTGGCCGGCTCAGGAGCCCTGATGTCTGTCTACCTGCACGCGCAGCTCGGTGGCGCGGACGCGACCTTCTCCGTCGCCCGCGAGACGCATGACATGCGCCACGCCTCGACGAGCTGCCAGGCGCCTCAGATCTCGATGCCATCCCAGACGATCCATATGCCATCGCTGGGTGAGTCCACCTCGCTGGGAGTCGAGCTCGAGCGCGACGGACATGACCCGGTCTTTGAGGAAGCGCTAGCGCTCGCCGCCCAACTCCTGGGCGCTCCCGCCCGGAGGAGCAACTGATGAACGCCAGCGAAGTCTCCGGCGCGCCCGCTAACCGCGCCATCCGCGTCCTGCCCGATGCGCAGGCCGTCGCATGGGCGGCTGCGGAGCTGTTCGTCGCGCGCGCGGCGGACGCCCAGGCGCGGCGCGGCGTCTTCCACGTCGCGCTCTCCGGCGGATCCACCCCGCGCCTGTTCCACGCGATGCTGGCGGCCAGCCCTCTGCGCGAGCAGGTGGACTGGTCGCGCATCCAGTTCTTCTGGGGTGACGAACGCTGCGTGCCGCCCGATCACCCCGATAGCAACTACCGCATGGCCCGCGAGACGCTGCTCGACACCGTCCCGGTCCCACCCGACCACATCCACCGCATGCGCGGCGAAGACGACCCCGCCGCCGCAGCCCACGCCTTCGAGGATGAGTTGCGGACAGTCTTCGCCGCCGCGCCTGGCGAGACCCCGCGCTTCGATCTAATCTACACCGGCATGGGACCCGACGGGCATACGCTCTCGCTCTTCCCGCACACCGCCGCGCTCAGCGTCACCGACCGCCTCGTGGTCTCAAACCGAGTCCCGCAACTGGACACCAACCGCATCACCTTCACCACGACCCTCGCCAACCATGCCGCGCTCATCGCCTTTGTCATCGCCGGGGCCGACAAAGCCTCCGCCCTGGCCCAGGTGCTCGAAGGCCAGCGCAACCCCGAACAGTATCCTTCGCAGCTGATCGCACCAGAGGGAGAGCTGCTGTTCCTGCTTGACCAGCCCGCCGCCGCCCAATTGACCCACACCGCCTGACACGGGCGCCCACCATGCGCCCTGGCGCGCACAAGGAGAATCACCATCATGGCGCTGATCGTTCCATCCATCCTCTCCGCCGACTTCGCCCGGTTGGGCCAGCAGGTGGAGGAGGCGCAGGCCGCGGGCGCTGACCGCATCCAGGTGGATGTGATGGATGGCCGCTTTGTGCCGAACATCACCGTCGGGCCGCTGGTTGTCGAGGCTGTCCGCCGTCACACCAGCCTGCCGATCGAGGCGCACCTGATGATCGTCGAGCCGGAGCGCTACCTCGAAGACTTCGCACGCGCCGGCGCCGACCTCATCATCGTCCATCAGGAGGCCTCCACCCACCTCCACCGCACCATTCAGCAAATCCGCGCGCTGGGCAAGCGGGTGGGCGTCGCCATCAACCCCGCCACACCGCTCGTCATGCTCCAGGAAGTCCTCAACGACATTGACCTGGCGCTCTGCATGACCGTCAACCCCGGCTTCGGCGGCCAGAGCTTCATCCGCGATTCACTCCCCAAGATCGAGCGGCTGCGGGCGATGATCCAGCAGCACGGCGCGACGTGTGATCTGGAGGTGGACGGCGGCATCGCGCCGGATACCGCCCACGATGTTGTCCGCGCGGGCGCGAATGTCCTGGTGGCGGGCTCGGCGGTCTACGGCGCTCCTGGCGGCGTCGCCGGGGGCATCGCCGCGCTGAGAGCGGCGCTCGCTTGACACCGCCTCCGATAACGCCGACATCGCGCGCGCATGGACGCGCCATGCGCGCGCGATGTACAATGCGGCATATGCTGCGAACATGCGCCACAGAAATACGCGCAAGGGAATGAGAGCGCCGGATGAAAAAGATCCTCGTCGCGGATGACGATGTCGCCATCGCCGAGCTCCTGAGGCAATCACTCGAGTCGGAAGGTTACGAGACTCACAAGATCACTCAGGCCCTTCGGTTCTATGACGCGGTCATGGAATACCAGCCTGACCTGATCCTGCTCGACCTGATGATGCCCTATCTGGAGGGCGAGGACGAGCTGCGCCTGCTCCAGATGAACCCCAACACTCGCGTCATCCCAGTGATTGTGGTGACAGCGATGCACGAGGCCAAGCAGCAGGCGGAGCACTACCGCGCGCTGGGCGTCGTTGAGATTGTGACGAAGCCATTCGATTACGACAAACTGGTGGCGCTCATCAAGAGCACCATCGGAGAACAAACTCAATAATACCTGGCTCGGTGGCGAGCCAGGCGCGAGTCGTGAAGGGAGCATGGCGTGGCGGAGACGGGTGAGCCAAGCACAGCCGGGCAGGCGCTGGATAGCGACGCGGCGAATCGCGTGGCGCTGGACGCGATGGGCGGCGATCACGCGCCTGCCGAGGTGGTCAAAGGCGCGGTCCAGGCGGCGGGCGAGCTCAACACTGGCGTGATCCTGGTCGGGCCGGAGCCGCTCATCCAGGCCGAGCTTGCCAAATACGACATCACCGGCCTCGACCTAACCGTCGTTCATACCGATGAGGTCATCGGCATGGAGGAGCACCCGGCTGAGGCCGTGCGCTCCAAGCGCCGCAACAGCATCACGATCTGCCAGGAGCTCGTGCGCGACGGCAAGGCCATCGGCGCCGTCTCCGCTGGCAACAGCGGCGCGGTGATGGCCGCCGCGATGTTCACCCTCCGCCGCACCAAAGGTGTGGACCGTCCAGCGTTCGGCGCCGTCCTCCCGGCGGCGGGCGGCAAGCAGGTGATGCTGCTCGACATCGGCGCCAACACCGACTGCAAGCCGCAATGGCTGCTGCAGTTCGCGCTAATGGGCGCCGCGCACCAGGCCACCATCTTCGGCATCCCGTCGCCCCGTGTCGGCCTGCTCGCCAATGGCGAAGAAGAGAGCAAGGGCGACCAGCTGACCCAGGAGGCGCACCGGCTCATCAAGGCCGCCGCGCCCACCGTCGGGCTAAACTTCATTGGCAACGTCGAGGGGCGTGACATTGTCACTGGCGAGGTGGATGTCGTGGTCTGCGACGGCTTCGTCGGCAACGTCACGCTGAAGTTCGCCGAGGGCCTGAGCAAGATGTTGCTCCAGACGATCAAGAAAGAGCTGACATCCGGCGCGCTGACCAGCGTCGGCGCGCTGCTCGCCAAGCCCGCCTTCGACCGCGTGCGCAAGCAGCTCGACTACGAGGAGTACGGCGGCGTGCCAATCCTTGGCGTCAACGGCGTCAGCATCATCTGCCACGGCAGCTCGCACGCCAAGGCGATCAAGAACGCCATCCGTGTCGCACGCCAGGCCGCCCAGGCCGACCTGCCCGCCACCATCGCCGCGAGCATCCAGAAGATGGCGGCGGCGGCCACCGCCAGCTAGCGCCGCCACGTCAACCTATTCACCATCCCGCCTGAACCCATCGCCAGGCATACCGCGCGGGTTCAGGCGGGGGTTCGTTAACACAACACAAGCTACCATGCGCCAAACGGGGAGACGCGCCAATGGACATCGTGAAGCTGGATGATATCCGCCTGACCATCGTAGATACCGAGGGAACGGTCAGCTTTATCGCGCACGCTTCCGCCACCGTGGCGCTGACCGCCGCCTGCGCCAGCAACCCCACGACCCTACGCGACCTTCTCGACGCCTCCACGCGCTTCGACAAGGCGCTACGCGACAAGGTTCTCAACGGCCTGGCGGTCTTCGACGAGCACAACCTGCCCGACAATCTCAGCGTCATCCACCAGCAACTGGAGACCCTCGCCCCGCGCGAGACCCCTGTCTTCCGCGTGCTCGACCCCATCACCCGCGAGGCCAGCCTGCGCCCAGTGCGCTCCGGCGCTGTGCTCTACAACCTGCCCGCGCGCCGCATCGTCCAGATCGAGAACACCTACGAGCCGCTGGCTCCCTCTGGCGAGGTCAATTACCACAACGGCAAGTTCCTCAGCATTCGCCTCGTCCCCTACCAGCTCTCCCCCGACTGGACGATTGTGCCGTAAACGCTATCCTGCTCCCAGACGCGCAGGGCGGTGTCAACGTCGCCAGGCGAGACAAGCGGGCGGCTGAAACGCGCCTCCAGGCGGCTCCCGCCGCCACCAGATCTGCCTCCGCAGGTCCCCGTCCCACGTGGACCGGCGTCCGCGCAGGCGGGCGTTGTGGGCCGCGGCCCTTCAGGCGCGGTTTCAGCCGCCCGCGCGCTGGTCAATGACGTTGACACCGCCCTGCCAGACGCGCAGTGGTAGTTGACACGTTACCCCCCCCGGTGTATTGTTGGCCCACACACATGTACTGCAAAAATGGGCCGAATTTTGGGCAAGGATACTGGTCAGCCAGGCTCCTCACATCGCCCAAATAATGGCGGCTGGAGATTTAACGCCACTGGGCCGCCTCAAGCCTACCAATCAGCGCGGGATATCATGGAGCCGCCTAGCTTCTCGTAACTGAAGGAAGGGCAGAGACGCGATATGGAAGACGGCAACGCCGCGAAGGCGAGCGCAGATCAGCGTAAGAAAGCGCTGCGCAAGCTCGCGCGTGACGTTGGCCGCTCCCAACCGTCTGACACGCCGGACATCGAGCGGGACATCGAGCGTTCGGGTGGCAACGAAAAGATTAGAAGGAACCGGGAACCGAAGCGCTGGCTACGCATGGTCGCAGCCTTGGCAATGGTTGCTGTTCTGGTATCCATTGTCGCTGGTGTCCTGATACATCTTCAGCAGAAGCCTACGACTGCTCACTCCACAGCGCCGATCACCCCACGCCTCAACGGGCTGGATTGCGCTCAGGACGTCGCCTGGTCCCCAGATGGAACGCGCATTGCGATCGTGGGTTACCAAAACTCATGTGGTCAAGACGACGTAGGCGCGTACGCCAGTGTGCCTGGCTGGATCATCATTTACACCGTCAGCTCGAGACGACTGCTCGCGAGCTTTTCACCAGATTCAGCGATTGACCGCGCTCCGGGCGTCAGCGCGCCGACAATCGCGACACCGCAAGCCTCCGGTAGTGATGTCACGCATCCCGCCATCAATTATCAGCATCTTCTCTGGTCGCCAGACGGGCAGTCGCTCGCGCTCACCTTCGAGGTCAACGAGTGGGCTTCAACGGTCCGGCCTTCCCGGCTCTACGGTGTAGCCATCATCAATAGCGCGAGTGGAACATCATCATACGTCTTCACACACATCGCTACCGCGAGCGATCCCGCGTACCTCGAGTGGGATCTTATGGCTGGGAAACTGCTTTCCACAGCCCAAACTACGCAAACCACGCTCTCGAACCTACCAGGTGGGCAGGTCTTCACATGGGGAGCAGACGGCGCTATCACCGCGACCGCTAGTTCGCAAGGCTTTACTGCGCCAATTGGACAGCCAGACGGAACAACGTCATTCAGTGTGTGGCAACCCGGACAGGCGGCCATGAATCAACTCGACGGCAGCGAAAGCCCAACCGTCTGTACATGGCAAAGTAGCTTCGCCGCCTGGTCTCCTGATAGCCGTTATCTCATTGCGACCGCCCTGGCAGGCGGCATCATTGACGCGAATGGCTGCCTGATGCCAACCTCAGCCCAATTAGAGAACACTGGATATGCTGGGTCCCCCACGCTTGCTCCTCACGACAGCGCGATTGCTAGCGTGTACGCTGATATCGAAAAAGCGCCCGGAGTACCACAGACGACTGGCCAGACCGTCGCATGGCGGCCCAGCGGGACCGCGATGGCCACCATCCCAACCTATGAGCCCTCAGCGACGCCTGCCGCTCGCACGGTTACTGTCTACAACACAGCGACCGGTCAGGTGATTGCTAAACTCACGCCACAAGCCAACACCCAGTACGCCTTCGATCGCCAGCAAACGCCTATCTTGCGCTGGTCCCCAGATGGCTCCAGACTGCTCCTCCTCGACAGCCAGCTAGGCGTGGTGACGATCTGGGACAAGAGCAACGGTTTGCCAGCGTAATTACGCTAGAGTCCTCGCCGTCTTTACATCCGAGCCGCCACCGGCTTGCTGGCGAGCGCGCGGCTCAGGCGGCGGGCGATGGTGGGGCCTTCGTAGATGAAGCTGGTGTAGAGCTGGATCAGGCTGGCGCCGGCGTCGAAGAGGCGGCGGGCGTCGTCAGCGGTGAAGACACCGCCGCAGCCGATGATCGGCAGGCGGTCGCCCGCGCGGGAGTGCAGCAGCCGCGTCACCTCCACCGCCCGCGCGTGCAGCGGGCGCCCGCTCAGTCCGCCCGTCTGCTCCGCCAGCGTGCGCGGGACCCAGGCGCTGAGCGCATCGCGCGCGATGGTCGTATTGACGGCGATCAGCCCGCTCGCGCCGCGATCCAAGCAGACCTCCACCACATCATCCAGCGCACGCTCCTCCAGGTCTGGCGCCACCTTCACCAGCAACGGCTTGGGCGTCGCGCGGCCCTCCTTCGCCGCGCGCTCGCGCAGCCGCGCCACCAGCGCCGCCACCAACGCATCTAGCCGGTCGCGCTCCTGCAAGGCCCGCAGCCCTGGCGTATTGGGAGAACTGATGTTGACCGCGAAGTAGTCACCATGAGGGTAGAGCAGGTCCAGCGACCCCAGATAGTCCGCGACCGCCTCATCCAGCGGCGTGACCTTCGATTTGCCCAGGCTGATTCCCACCGGGACACCGCCCGGACGCTGCCGCGCCAGACGCCGCGCTACCGCCTCGGCGCCCTCGTTGTTGAATCCCATGCGGTTGATCAGCGCCTCATCCGAGACCAGCCGGAACAGGCGTGGGCGCGGGTTGCCCGGCTGCGCGTGGCGCGTGATCGTGCCGACCTCGACAAAGCCAAACCCCAGCGCCGCCAGCGCTGGAATCGCCACCGCGTTCTTGTCGAAGCCTGCCGCCAGGCCAATGGGATTGGGGAATTTCAGCCCGAAGACCTCGCGCTCCATACCGCGTGGCTGCTCACCTGCGGCCACATTGACCGCCAGCGCCACCGCCCGCGTCAGCGCCGCCGAGCGCGAAGCCCACGCCAGCCCGCCGAGCACGCGCTCGTGGATGGCCTCCGCATCCCGCCCCGCGACCCCGAAGAACAGTGGCCGTATCGCCCGGCGGTAGATCATCCCAATCCCTCTCTAGAAGCCTCAACACAAGGCGCAAGCGATACGCCGCTGGGTGTGGAGCGGGGCGCCTACCGCCCTGCGCTGATCGTGGCCTGCCAGCTCCCACCGGGCCAGGTAGCGTCGAGCGTATAGCACCCCGCCTGTGGGAAGAAAGCGTAGCCATACCAGAAGACGCCTGTGCTGTCCTCACCACCTGCCGGAATGACCGGGTCGCTTGGATTGAGCAGAAACGTTTGCGCCACGCGCGAAGGCGCGCCCCAGTCGCCTGCCTGGACTAAGCCAAAGCTGGCGACCTCACCCGTGCTCACGTTCCAGCTAGTGAGGCGCACTTGCTGGTTGAAGCTCCCTCGTAGAACGATTCCGATCGGCGCCGGCCAGCCAAATTGCGTGTATGGCGCGCTCCAGTCGTATGCGTTGGCGCTGGCCTCGCGCCCTAATCGCAGCGTCGGATACGCGCCGCTCATGCCCGCCAGCCACACCGGCGCTTGCCCAACCGCCGCTCCCCATTGCGGCGGGCCGACATGCATCAGGGCTGGCGCGGTGGCGGCGCAACTGGCTGGAGCGAGAGCGAGCGGCGGCGCGGGCGGTGTACGAATGACGGTCGTTGGAAGGGGAGTTTGATCAATTTCGGAGCTGATTTGTATGCTCGACACAACTGTAGGGGTCGAGGCCCGGCCAAATCGTTGAAGCGTGCGCAAGAGGCCGCCACCTACCGGGAAGACGCTCAATATCAGGGCGCCCAACAGCGCAAGGCTCACTGCCAGCGCTCCCCAGCGCCAGGCCCGCTTGAGGGAAATGCGGCGATCGCCACCCCGATCGGCGTCGCGCCCGCGTTCGCCCACTGGCCGCAGGTCCGTGACTTCCAGATCGACGTCATCGTCAGGCCCATCCATCTTGCTCTGCCTCCGACGCTCAGTCCACAGATCAATTCAGCCCATCTTTCGTGCGAGCGGGCGATCAGCAAGCGCCTGAAAACAACTGAATGTTACCCCCGCGTCGCCGCGAAATACGCCTTCACGCGGTCGTATGCGTCCTGGCTGATACCGCCTGTCTCGCGCCAGTAGCCGAGCAACTGGCTGATCGTGACAGCGGCGTGCAGCGTATAGCCAGCGGCGGCGATGGCCGCTGGTCCGCCCTGCTCGCGGTCCACCAGCACGACCACGTCGCGCACCACCAGCCCGTTCGCTTCCAGCGTATGGATCGCCTCGATCTTGCTGTCGGCGTGCGTCACCACATCATCGATCACCAGCGCCGTCTCGCCCGGCGTGAACGCGCCGTTGATATTGCCGCCCGCGCCGTGCGTCTTGGACTCGCGCGGCGTAATCATCGGAATGCGCGTCAGGTGTGAGAGCACCGCGACCATCGGCGTCGCCGCCATTGGCACGTCGGCGTAGCGGTCGAACCGCAGCCCGTGCGCCGCGATGAGCTCCCGCAGCGTCGCCACCGCCGCGTCCAGCGCGTCCGGGAACGAGCGCAACACGCGCAGATCTACATACATCGGTGAGAGCGGCGCGTCGGGCCGCGTCTCATGCAGCTTCAGGCGGAACGCGCCGAACTTCACCGCCCCGCTCGTCAGCAAGCCATCCGCGAAGGCGCGCTGCGCGGGCGTAAGCCCCCCGCTGGCTGATTCCCCAGACACGTCGTGCGTCATCCCTTCTCTATCGTGCGCCATCGTGCGCCGGCCATGAATGGCCGCGCCTACCCCCGCGCCTGCTCGATGGCCGCCGCCGCCCGCTCTACTTCGCGCCTGCCCGCCTCGGCGAAATCCGGCCCGCTGGAGGCGTAGAGCACGCTGCGCGACAAGCTGATCATCAGCCCCTGCCCGCGCGAGTCGCGCCCCGCCCGCACAACACTTACGACATCGCCGCCCTGCGCGCCGATGCCAGGCACGAGGATCGGCATATCCCCAACGATGCCGCGCACAACCCGCAACTCGTCAGGATACGTCGCCCCGACCACCAGCGCGCAGTTGCCGCGCGCGTTCCATTCGTCCGCCACCGACCGCGCCACCCGCTGGTACAGCGGCTCCGGCTCGCCGTCATCCGTCGCTACTCGCAGGTCTTGAAACTCGCCGCCGCCAGGATTCGACGTGCGGCAGAGGATGAGCGCGCCGCGATCCGCCCGCTCCAGGAACGGCGCCAGCGCGTCGCGGCCCAGGTAGGGGTGCAGCGTCACCGCGTCGGCGTCCAGATAGTCGTAGGCGTAGCGCGCGTAGGCCGCGCTGGTGCTGCCGATATCGCCGCGCTTGGCGTCCAAGATCACCGGGATACCGGGATAGCGCCCGTGGATGTAGGCGATCAGCCACTTCAGCGCGCGTATCCCGGCGGCGCCATACTGCTCGTAGAACGCGCTGTTAGGCTTGTACGCGCAGACCAGGTCCGCCGTCGCGCGCACGATGGCCTGCGTGAAGGCGATCAGCCGCCGCTCGATCTCTGTATCTGGCCCGTGGACTGGCCCCGCGACCGCCTGCATGCTCACCCGCGTCACGTCCGCGCTGGCCGGAATACGCTCCAGCTCCGGGTCCAGCCCGACGCACACCAGCGAGCCAGTCGTCTCCCACCGGCGGCGCAGCGCCTCCACAAATGGCGCGCGCACTCCTGACGCCTCGGTCACAGCTTCGCTCCTCGCATGGGGTTTAATGCATCATCTCTCCACCTGGCCCAGCCATATGGGCCGTCACACATTGTATCAGACCATCGCCCTATCCCGCCGCCGCCCTTCGCCGCTCTGTCCATGAACACGGTGAAGGGGAGCGAGCAAACGCCCGCTCCCCTTCAGTCCACGCTCAGCGCGCCAGGCTAGCTGACCACGTTCGCGTGAATCTTCGCCTTATTGGTGAAGCTGCTATCGGCGTCAATCGCCACCAGATACGCTGTCGCGCTCGTCGCCGGATTGTATCCAGCGCCGGAGATAGTGTTGTGGATAATCTTGTCGTTGTAGCCCTGGTCGGCCACGCCAGCCTGATAGCCGAAGCCACCGTAGTTGTTGTTGACCGCGTTGTTGCTGATCGTGTTGTTGACCACCTTAACGTTCGTCGCCGACGTCGGGGCGTTGCCGTTTTCATCGATGTTCGTCAGCCAGATGCCGACATCGTTACCAGTCACCGTGTTGCCCACGATCTGGGTGCCTGTCGTGTAGGCCGTTCCCGCGCCATAACCAGGGCCACCCACCACGATGATGCCGCCAGACACCGTGCTGCTCCCGGTGTAGGAGTTGCCCGACACCGTGTTGCGCATCACGGACGCGGTCGCGCCATAGCCGATCTGAATGCCGTTCTGCGCGATCCAGTCAACAGGGCCCTGGCCAGTCACCGTGTTGCCGCTGACATCTGCGACCGAGCCAACACCGTTGATGACGATGCCACCCTTCTGGTAGTTCCAGATCTTGTTATTCTCGATGGCGCCAGTCGCCATGCTGCCATACACCCAGTAGACGCCGACACCATGCTGGTCGCCGTTGAGTGGCGATTCGCCAATGTCGTGGATGCTGGAGTTCTTGACGGTGACGGCCCCACCATCATTCACCACGCCAAAGTAGTTCGCGCTGTGAATGTTGGCGCCGTTGACCATTCCGGTCGCGCCCGCGCCGTAGAACACGCCAATGTTGCAGCCCGTGGCGTCCAGGTCGCCGCTCACCGTCCCGCTCGGATTGATGCGCGCCGCCGTCAGGTTTATGCCATCACGGTAGAAATTCGTCGCCGTGCAGCTCGTCGCCGCCGACGCGGACGGCGCATGCGCCGCCATCCCGATACCCAGCGCCGCGAGACCCGCCAGTGCGATGCCCGCCACACCACCAACGATCACGAAAACCCGCTTCTTCACATTCCACCTCATATACATCATCGTACCAGGGCCGCGTCTCGCGCACACGCCGAGAGCTGGCTCGCGCCGCCAGTGACGCGCTATTCGGCGTCTTTAGTGGCGCGCACTCGCACATGGAGTGGCTGGTTGCGCTTCTATCAAGAACGCGGGAGGAGTGGAAATGATACGCGAGAAATCGAATGATACGTTATAGCGCCCCTGTACGATGCCTTCTCGCATGAATTAGGAGGTCGCGTAACGTCCGCTCTATCCATCACGCGGCGCCTGGCGCGGCTCGACACGCGGTAGCGCCGCCACCGCCACTTCATCGTCATCGGCGCCCACCCGGTTGAATCGCTCGAAGCCGCACACCTGGCAACGGTGGGTAATGACTTCCTCGCCGTTGGGTCGCTCGAAGACGCCGATAGGCTCCATCATCCCCTTGCATGCGCTGGCCCGGTCGCCTGAGCGCTCGGCGTCCACATGGCGCGAATAGAGGCAGTAGGGACAGTGGTTGCGATTGCGCCCGCCGCTGGGCAGCGGCCCCACCCGCCGCCCACAATGGCCGCAGGTGAATGGCACATCGCTCACTGGCGCCGGGTCGCGCGCATCCCGCCCGCTCCGCGTATCGGGTCGCTCGTGACGCTTCGGGCGCCGGTCATCACGTCGCCGGTCGTCCCGCCCGCGCCCGCCAGGTGGTCTGCGATCTGACATATCCGCTCCACGCATCGCGTACAATCAAGTCCAACAGGGCGCGGCGAGCGAGTATCACCCTACCAACGCCGCCGCATGGTATCCCGACGCTCCCATCTCCGTCAAGCGCGCTTCCGCCGAAAAGGCCTGAGCGCCTGAGCGCTTGACCTATCTCTCATCCAGCGTTCGTGGAGGATTCCCACCATGCGTGAATTGCTCGAAGGCGCGGCGGAGCGCGCCATGAGGTACATCGAGTCGCTGCCCACCCGGCGAGTGTCGCCAGACTCGGCGAGCGTCGAGCGCCTGGCGGAGCTGGATATCCCGCTGCCAGAGCGGCCCAGCGATCCCAACGACACCATCGCCACGCTCGATAGCCACTCCGGCGCGACGATGGCGATGGGCAGCCCGCGCTTCTTCGGCTTCGTCATCGGCGGCGCGCTCCCTGTGACTGTCGCCGCCAACTGGCTCGCCACCGCCTGGGACCAGAACGCGGCGTTGATGCTGGCCTCCCCAACTGTCGCGCGTATCGAGGAGGTCGCCTTACGCTGGATGGTAGACCTGCTCGGACTGCCCTCTGGGACCGGCGCGGGCTTTGTCACTGGCGCGACCACCGCCAACTTCACGAGCCTGCTCGCCGCGCGTCACGATACACTCCAGCGCGCGGGGTGGGATGTAGAGGCGGATGGGATGTTCGGCGCGCCGCCCGTCACGGTCATCATCGGCGAGGAGGCGCATCCAACCGTCTTCAAGTCACTCGGCATGGCTGGCTTTGGGCGCAACCGCGTCGTGCGCATTCCCGTGGATGACCAGGGCCGCATGCGCGCGGACGCCCTCCCATCCATCAGCGGCCCGACAATCGTCATCCTCCAGGCAGGCAACGTCAACACCGGCGCGTTCGACCCGTTCGACCAAATCATCCCCTGGGCGCATGCGGCGGGCGCATGGGTGCATATTGATGGCGCGTTTGGCCTGTGGGCCGCCGCGGCGCCCAGCCTGTCACACCTCATGCGCGGCGCCGAAGCGGCGGACTCCTGGGCCACCGACGCGCACAAGTTCCTCAACACCCCCTACGACTGCGGGCTCGCCTTCGTGCGCCAGCCCGATACGCTGCGCGCCGCGATGGCGATCACCGCCGCCTACCTGCCACCCTCGACCCGCCGCGATCCGTCAGACTTCACCCCGGAGCTTTCCCGCCGCGCGCGTGGCGTCGAGGTGTGGGCCGCCCTGCGCACGCTGGGCCGTGAGGGCGTGGCGGAGATGGTCGAGCGCGCCTGCCGCTGCGCCCGCTACTTCGCGGACGGCATGCGCGCGGCAGGCTACCCGCCGCTCAACGGCGTGGTATTCAATCAGGCGCTGTTCGCGTTCGGCGACGACGAGCGCACCCGCCGCGTGATCGCCGCCATCCAAGAAGATGGAACCTGCTGGTGCGGCGTCACCGTCTGGCAGGGGCGGACCGCCATGCGTGTCAGCGTCTCCAACTGGGCCACCACCGAGGCCGACGTGGACCGCAGCGTCGCGGCCATCACCAGCATCGCTCGCGCACACACCTAGCCTCCATCACATCCATTCTCCCACCCGGCGTCCGCGATTGACGGTAGACAGATCGCGGACACTGGGTGTATGCTGTCGCCAGCGCGCGAAGCGAGCCCTCAGCGGCCTCAGTGCGCGCATGATTGGTTGCGCACGCCAAGGGGGTCACATATGGGCATGCCAGGCGGAACGTCAACTCACGATCACCTGCATAAGCAAGCGACACTCGCCTTCCAGGAGTACCAGTTCGTCGCGGAAGATACCGCCAAGATCACCGACCGCCGCCAGACGGTTAATACGCTGTTCGTCTCAATCAACGCCCTGTTCCTCTCCGGCGTTGGCTATCTCCTCTATCTGTATTTCCAGACCCGCGAAGGTGACGCGCGCATCTTCTTCTTCTCAATTGGCTTCCTCGCTATCGCCCTCATCACCACACAGCTCAATCGCGCCTGGCTGCGCCTAAGTGAGCAGAGCCGCAAGCTCATCAATCTTCGCATTCGCTACCTGGAGAGGCTCGAGGATCTCCTCCGCAAGACAAACTACTTCCCGGAAGTAGACACTCCTCTCAAAGGCACTGAGGAGGACCGGAAGGCGGGCAAAGAATTCGAGATGCCACCCGACGTCTTTCCTGGCGCGCTGGTCTTGCACAATGATGAGGCCGGTAAGCCGCGGCGCTGGATGAAAACCCGTGGCACCTATTCGCTGGAAGAAGTGCTTTACAACAATCCACTCGCCAAAAAGCAGCCGTTCAGCTTCTCGCAAGCCGAACAGCGCATCGGCGCTACGTTCACCTGGGCCTACTGGATCGCCTTCATCATCTCAGTCCTTGCCATCGCCGTCCAGTTCATCATCTTCTACACCGGGTTTCACTCCATCAGGGTAGGCCCCTTCACCTTCTAGGAACCAGCGCACAGCCATAGCGGCCTGCACACAACACCAGCGAGCGCGATGTTCAGCCGCCTCTCAGCAGAGGCTCAGCGGATATCAAGCTCGCTGGCGTATCCTGTCGTTCAGGAAGCGATGCGGCGGCGCGCCCTGCCTCGACGAATCCGCGCGCCGCCACCGCCATGCTAGGGCAAGCGCGCCTGCCCTGCCGCGCCTGGAGGCTTGTGCGCATGACATCACCTACCGGCCCGCAGCTACCGGCCACGCCGGGCTTTGGCGAGGCCCCTACGATTGTGAACCCGCCGCCGGGCGCGGAGCCACGCCGTCCCCGCCAGCGAGGCGTCTCGCGGCGGGCGGTGCTGCTGGGCGCGGCAGGTGGCGCGGTGGCCATCGGCGCGCTCGGCGCGGGCGCGGGCTATGCCCTCACCCACTGGCCCGGCGCCAGCTCCGCCAGCCTCTACAGCAGCGAAGCTGAGCGGATCACCCACCTGCTGCGGCGCGCGGGTTTTGGCCCATCGCCCGCCGACCTCAACACCTACCTCAGCCTCGGCATCTCCGGCGCGACTGACCGGCTGCTCAACTTCGCCAGCGTCCCGAACGACGTGGACCAGAAGCTCGCCGCGTTCAGCTTCGACTTCCAAAATCGCCGCGACCAGATCTTCTGGTGGCTGGCGCGCATGACCATGACCCAGCGCCCGCTCGAAGAGAAGATGACGCTCTTCTGGCATGGCGTCCTCACCAGCAGCTTCGCCAAGATCGGCGGCAAGACCCACCTGCCGCTCATCATCCAGCAGAACAACCTGCTCCGCGCGCACGCGATGGGCCGCTTCGACGACCTCATCCACGCCATCTCCACCGACCCCGCCATGCTCTGGTGGCTCGATGGCCGCCTCAACACCGGCTCCAAGCCCAACGAAAACTACTCCCGCGAGCTGATGGAGCTATTCACGATGGGTATCGGCAACTATACCCAGAGCGACGTGAGCCAGGGCGCCAAGGCGCTCTCCGGCTGGGTCATTCGCGGAACACAGAGCGTCTTCGCCCCGCGCCGCTTTTACCAGGGCGACATCACCTACCTTGGCCACAGCGGCCATCTCGGCCTCGACGATGTCGTGAAGATCCTCTGCGCCAGCCCCGCGACCGCGGCGCGCCTCTCGCGCCTCATGTGGAGCTTCTTCGTCTGGGACAACCCCAGCGATAGCGACATTCAGCCGCTAGTGAACGCCTACAACCAGAGTGGCCACCAGATCGGCGCGATGGTCAGGGCGATGCTCACCTCCTCCGCGTTCTACAGCGATAAGGCCTACCGCGCGCGTGTTAAAAGCCCGGCGGAATTCGTCGTCGGGGCTGTCCGCGCGATGGCCTTCGCGCCGGGCCGCCCCGCGCTGGGCTACATGGCGGAATCCATGCTCACGATGGGCCAGACGCTCTTCGACCCGCCCAACGTCGCCGGATGGCCCGGCGACAAGCTCAGCGCCGCATGGATGTCCACCCAGTCCTGGATCACGCGCGTCAACTTCATCAACACCCTGATCGAGGCCGCATCCGGCGCACTGAAGGGCGGCGCCAGCGCGCAGGGCGCCGTCCTGCAACAGGTCATCACCCAGCAGCGCCTTCACACCGCGCAAGATGTCGTCAACTACTTCGCCGCCATGCTGCTCGATAACCAGCTCGCCAGCGACCGGCGCGGCATCGTCCTCGACGCGCTGAGCGCTGGAGGCTCTGGCGCGACCATCACCCTGGCGGGCGGCGCGACCATCTCCGTCGCAGCGCTGCGCGAGGCGCTCTACCTGCTGATGTCCATGCCCGAATATCAGATGAATTAAGGCGCAGGCGCGCGAAGGAATCGAGGGAGAAGCCCCATGCCATTCACCCGCCGGGCGATGATTCGCGACGGCCTGCTGGCCGTCAGCGCGGGCATGATTATGCCCGCCGTCTTCTCGCGCGCCGTGCTTGCCGCGCGCAACGCCGCTCAAGAAGGCGCCTCGTGGGCGCAAACCGCGCAGGAGCGCACCCTGATCGTCGTCCAGCTCGCGGGCGGCAACGATGGGCTCAACACGGTCGTCCCCTACACCGACAGCGCCTACTACCAGGCCCGCCCCACGATCGCCATCAAGCAAAGCGACGTGCTGACGCTCGACGCGCGCCTCGGCCTGCATCCATCGCTGGCCCCGCTTCAGAATCTCTGGGGACAGGGCAAGATGGCCATCGTCGAGGGCGTCGGCTACCCTAACCCCAACCTCTCCCACTTCGCCGCGATGGACATCTGGCAGACGCTCGACCTCTCCGGCCAGGGTTCGCAGGGCTGGCTCGGCAAATATGTCGCCGGGCTGGTGGACAAAGACGGCCACCCGTTCCAGTCCATGGCCGTCGGCGTCGCGCTGCCCACGGCGCTTCAGGCGCTCAACGCTGATGTTCCCGTCGTCGCCGACCCCGCCAGCTACACGCTGAAGCCCGACCCGGAGCAGCCGCAGAGCGCCCAACAGGCGCGCGTCGCGGCGCTGATGAAGCTCTACAACACCTACCCGCGCTCCGCCCCCTACGCCGCCCTGCTCGACGCCACCGCCCAGAACGCCTGGAGCGGCGCGCAGCAGTTGCGCGACGCGACCTCGCGCTATACGCCTCAGGCCACCTACCCCACCTCGAACCTCTCCAAGGGCCTCCAGGTCCTCGCACAAGCGATCGTCGAGGGGCTCGGCCTGCGCGTTGGCTACGTGACGCTCGGCGGCTTTGACACCCACGGCGAGCAGGCCAACACCCAGGCAGGCCTACTCAAAGACCTCGCGGATAGCCTGATGGCCTTCTACGCTGACCTCGCCGCGCATAACCTGTCCCAGAACGTCGTCGTGATGACCTGGTCGGAGTTCGGCAGGCGGGTCGAAGAGAACGCCAGCCTCGGCACGGATCATGGCACGGCGGCCCCGCTCTTCGTCCTGGGCGATGCGGTGCGCGGCGGGATCTACGGCGAGCCGCCCGATCTGAACCAGCTCGACAACTACGGCAATCTGACGCACACCACTGATTTCCGCTCAGTCTACGCGACCATCCTGCAGGGCTGGCTGGGCGCGCCAGCCAGCGCCATCCTTGGCGGCGATTTCGGTACACAGGGCTTCCTAACGACCAGCGCCTGACCCGCCACCGCAATCCCGGCCTTTGAAAAGCCGGGGCACGCGACGGGCCTTGAAAGGCCGGGGCATTTATGCCCATGCGCGCGTGCGCTGGCCATTCATGGTCGCGACCGGGCTACAGCGCCGTCAGCGAGCGTAGCGCGCCTTCGTGCGCGGCCACCGCCGCGTCGAGCTGGCGGGCGTCCATCTGCGCCGGAGCCACCACCACCAACGCCAGCGCGTCCGCGCTCTGGTTGAGCAGCCGCACCAACGCCTGCCGCTCGTCCGTGAGCAGCCGCGCCTCGCGCACCACGCCCCACTGGCCGGCCCGCGCCGCCCGCGCCGCCGCCTGCATCGCCTGCGCCAGATGCGCGAATACCGCCTCGGTCATCGGTGGTTGCGCCGTCTGCGCAACCACCTTCACCACTCCCGCTGGTGTGAGCAGCGCGGCGGCGCACGGCAGCGCGATCGTCGCCACCAACCCCGCGAGCGCGCGCTGCGCATCGGGCGCGCTCGCCTCAGCCAGTGGCATCTGCCCCGTCGTGGCGCTCAACGGCGCGGGCTGCGGTGTAGGGCGTCTCGGCTCGGCGGGCGGAGCGAACAGCGCGTCCGTTCCACCGGGCCGCGTATTGCGCGCCAGCAGCGCATCGAAGATCAGCGCGGAGACGGGCTTTGTCACATTACGCTCTGGCGGCGTCGCGGGCGTCACCTGCCAGATGCGCTGCGCCGGGGCCGCGCACATCGCCTGAAACGCCTCATCGCCGCGCAGCTCGCCATACTCAGCGGAGATCAGATCGCCGCGCTCGAACGCAAGCTGGCCCGTCTGTCCGCCCGCCATGACCTGCGCCACTATGTCGCGCCGCCCCACGTTGATCGCCTGGGTGATGTCAATCAGGTCGTAGCTCGCTGGCTGCTGGACACGCGCCTCCAGCGTGCGCCGCAGTTCCTGCTTCAGCACCCGCAGATCGAAGGGCTTCTCCAGGTACGCGATCACACCGTTACGGAAAGCCTCCTGGCGCACACTCGGCGAGCCAAACGCGGTCATCATGATGACGCGCGTACTGGGGCGCCGCTCGCGCAGCCAGCTGAGCAACTGGAAGCCATCCATGCCGGGCATCTTGACATCGCTGATGACGCAGTCGTAGGCCATATCGGTCAGCCGCCGCCGCGCGTCCTCCGCCGTCAGCGCGCCATCGGCAGCGTAGTTCTCGCGCCGCAGCGACGCCACCAGGCTCCAATTCAGATTCTCTTCATCGTCCACCACGAGCACGCGCCAGGCGCGCTGGGAAGCCGCCCCAGCCTGTTCCACCGGTTGTTCCATGTGTCCCCTCCTGGCGCCGCCATCTCACTGGCCGCGCGCGTCAGTCGCTTTCCACCTGCCGCACGAGGAGAGGGAACGTAATCGAGACCAGCGATCCCCGCCCCGGCGCGCTCGTGATACGCATCTGCGCCTGGTGCTGACGCACGATGCCGCGCACCACCATCAGGCCCAGCCCCATGCCACCCGGCTTCGTGCTTTGCCCCGGCTGCGACGTCCGCCGCAACGCCTCGGTGGACATCCCCACGCCCGTGTCCTCCACCTGGATCACCGTGCGCCCGCGCGCGTCCAGCCGCGCACGCAGCGTCAGCGTTCCCCCATTTGGCATCGCCTGGAGCGCGTTTGTCACCAGATTTACCAGCATCTGCTGGATCTGGTCCGGGTCCGCTCGAATCGTCCCCGCGCGCGGCGTGACGTGCGTGTTGATGGTCACATCCCGCTGGGCCGCATCGAACTGAAACATCGCCGCTACCCGCTCCAGCGGCGCCGCTGCTGAGAGCAGGCTCATTGGCTCCGCCCGGAGCCGCGCCACCTGCGACATCGAGCCCAGCAGGCGGCTCAGCCGGTCAATCTCATCCGTCAGCCGCGCGATATAATCACGGCCCGTCTCGCTCAGCGGCAGCGCCTCCTCCAGCCCCTGCGCCAGCGTCCGCATCGCAGAGAGTGGGTTGCGCACTTCATGGACGATTAGCGAGAGCATCCGCTCCAGCGTCGCCTGCTCTTCCTGCGCCCGCACCACCCGGATCTCGCCCCACGGCAGCGCAAAGGTATTGACCGTCAGCACGTACTCCATGGCGCCGAACGAGAACGTCGCCACCCCATGTTTTGTCAGCGACGCGATCACATCCGGCCCCAGCACGTCCTGCGCGCGCTGCCCGATCAGCGCTTCTGGCTGCTCCGCCGCCAGCGCCCCACGGTCATCCGCCGCCAGCACGCGCCACTCATGATCCACAATCAGATAGCCCGCGTCATCGCGCGTGCGTAGTTCTTCCGCCAGAGGTTCCGTCATCGCTCCACGATCCACTTCAGGTGAGAAGGACAGCGCCACATGAGAAGGACAGCGCCACATACGAGCGCCAGGTGAGGGAACGAGGCGCGCTCTACATATCTGACAGAGAGTCTGACAGAGAGGCGCCGCGCATGGCATCATGTGTAAAACGCACAGCGGCGGTTGAAGTTGCGATTAACGGGCCGCCGTGGCGAGATTATATTCTACCGCTCAGCGGACTCGCCACGGCTCCGCGCGCTGGCTGAACAGCTCACTGGGCGCGCTGGCGGGCAAAATCACCCGCAGCGCCTGGGGCGCGATAGTGAACGTCATCGGCAAATGGCCGATCACCTCACCATCCACCTGCACAGGCTCCGCCCGCCGCGACTCCACCCGGATCGCCTGCGCTCGCAGATAGCGCACGCGCGGCCCCGCGCTGGGCCGCCGGAGGAACGCGCGGCCCAGCACCCCAATCCGGTGCGCCAGCCCGCCAGAACCGATCACCACCACATCCAGCGCGCCATCATCGGCGACCGCTTTCTGGGTGAATGTCATCGCCCCACCATACAGCCGCGTGTTGCCGATGATGACCATCAGCGCCCGCTCGCGCCGCTGCCGCTCGCCGATCTGGATGCGCAGGTCCGCCGGTTTCGCCGTGACGCTCAGCGCCACCACCGCCGCGATATAGTCCAGGAGCTTTAGCCCAATGCGCTTGAGCGGCCCGCGCTCTACCCGCCGCGCCACCTCGGCGTCGAACCCGATGCCCGCCATCATCAGAAAGTAGCGCTGCCCCGCCCGGCCCAGATCCACCCGCCGCCTCACACCACGCAGCAGCGTCTCGCGCGCCTCCGTCGCCGTCAGGCTGATGCCCATCTCGCGCGCCCAGACATTGACCGTGCCCACTGGCAGCACGCCCAGCGCCGTCGTATGCCCCGCCAGCGCCTGGATGACATCGTTCACTGTACCATCGCCGCCCGCCGCCACGACCATCTCCAGCCCGGCGCTGGTCGCCTCGCGCGCCAGTTCCGTCGCATGCCCAGGACCGCGCGTCAGCCGCAGCTCCGAGGGCAGACCATGCTCCGTCAGCCACTGAGCGGTCTCGCGCAGCTCGCGCAGCGTAGACTCTGACGCACTGCCAGAGGCGGGATTAACGATGATGCGCGCGCGCGCCGCGACCCGTGGCGTATATTCCAGTGTCTCGCTGTCATCCGTATCGCCGGTCGCGTCATGGCGCCCGCGTAGTCGTGGCAGCGCGTAGAACGGCAGGCGCAACGCAGGCTCCATCTTGCGCAGGTTCGCCTGCGCGTTGAGGCTCCAGCGGCGCAGATGCGCGCGCCAGACGACGCCACGCGCCGTCCAGACGCTCGCCGCCGTCAGCGTCTGAACTTCAGGCTTCGAGAGCGCCTCGATCCAGCCGCGCAAGCGCCGCCACGCTCCCTGGTTCTCCTTCGCCACATGCCACATCCTGTCTGACGCCGTTTTGAGCGGCCATGACGCGCCAGGCCACTCTGCATAGTATATCGTTACGTACAGCCCAAATGTCACACCAACGGAGCGCACAAACGGCGCCGCTTCTCAGTTCCATCTCAGCTCAGCCGCGGCACGCGCGCCAGCAGCGCCGAGACAACCTCATACGCGCTCGTGCCCAGCCGCGCAGCCACCGCCTGCGCCGTCAGCTCATCCTCGCCCTGGCGCCCAATCAGTGTCACCTCGTCGCCCTGCTCCACACCAGGGATGCGCGTCACGTCCACCATGCACTGGTCCATACACACCCGCCCCAGCAGCGGCGCCCGCCTGCCACGAACGAGCACCTCGCCCCAGTTGGAAGGCCCCCGCCGGAATCCATCCGCGTAGCCCACCGGCAGCGTCGCCACCCGCAGCGGCGCGTCCGTCACAAACGTCGCCCCATAGCTGATACCCTCGCACGCCGGGACTTCCTTGACCAGCGCCACCAGCGTCTTGAACGCCAGCGCCGGGGCGAATCCCTCCGGCAGCCCGACATCCTCCGAAGGTGGCAGGCCGTAGATCGCGATGCCCGGCCGCACCATGTCATAGAGCGCCTCCGGCAGTGTCAGCGTCGCCGCGCTATTCGCCGCATGCACGATCGGCGGACGCAGCCCAGCCGCGTCCAGCGCCGCAAGTGTCTCCTGGAAGCGCGCGAGCTGGCGCAGCGCGTACTCGCGGCTGAAGGCGTCCAGCCCGTCGGCGGTGGCGAAATGGGTATAGACCCCCTCGACCAGCAACCCTGGCGTCCGCGTTAGCTCCCGAACGAACGCCACAATCGCCGCCGGGTCCTCCGCGCGAAGCCCTAGCCGCGCCATCCCCGTATCCACCTTGACATGGACCCGCGCCTCGCTGCCCTGCTCCAGCGCCGCCTGCCCCAGCGCGCGCGCCGACCCCAGATCGAACACCGTCGCCCGCAGGTCCAGCCGCACGGCCTCGCGCGCCTGCCACGGCGGGGTATAGCCGAACACCAGGACGGGCGCCGTCACCCCCGCCTCGCGCAGCGGTCGCGCCTCGCTCACCGTCGCCACGCCAAGCCACTCCGCCCCGTTGCGCAACGCCACCCGCGCCACCCGCAGCGCGCCATGCCCGTAGGCGTCGGCTTTCAGACTGACCAGCAGGCGCGTCTGTGGCCCGACAATCTCCTTCATGCGGCGCGTATTATTGGCGATGGCGGTCAGGTCAATCTCCAGCCAGGTCGGGCGCTCCGGGCGCGTCACCACCACCCGCCGCCAGGCCTCCGTTTGCCGGTCGAGCAGCGCGGGCGCTTCATCGGGATGGGCCATCAGCAGCGCCGTCACCTGCTCCATCCGCGCCTCCTCCGAGCCTTTCAGATAGACCAGCGCGGGGCCAGCGGCCGCCAGCGACCGCACGGCGGCGGCGGCGTCCTCCGCCGTCAGCGTCCGCGCCACCCGCTCCGCTGGCAGCCCGGCGGCGATCGCCGCGTCAGCGATCAGCTCGGCCCGCGCGCCGCGCGTCACCAGCGCGTCCGCCGTCCGGGCCACCAGCAGCCCAACTTCGCGGTTCGCCACCGCCTCCGCCTCGCCCAGCCGCAGCATGTCGCCAAACGCCACCACGCGCCGCCGCCCCGCCGCGCTGGCCGCTAACGCATCCAGCCCGGCGCGCGCGCTGGCCGGGCTGGCGTTATGCGAGTCGTCCAGCAGCGTCAGCCTGTCCGCGCCCTCGATCTGGCGCATGCGGCCCGGCAGCGGGCGCAGACCCCTCAACCGCTCCAGCGCCTCGCGCTCGTTCGCCCCCAGCCGCACGGCGACTGTCAGCGCCGCCAGAATCGCCCCCGCCCAGTGCGCGCCAATCAGATGCGGGAAGACGACCGCCTCACCAGTGGGCGCGCCGCCAGCGTCCACTGGGAGCAGGCTCAGGCGCCCCGGCCCGTCCGCCGTCTCCACTAGCGGCCCCAAGGTGTAGCGTACGCTCCGCTCGCGGCCATCCGTCCGCCAGGCGCCAAACCACGCCAGCGGCGACGCCGCCGCCCGCGCCAGCGCTGCCGCCGCTGGATCATCCGCTGGCAGCGCGGTGAGCCCGTCCGCTGCTATCGCCGCTGGCAAGCTCGCCAGCTCTTCGCCCAGCCGCGCGAGCGAGCCGAAATACTGAAGCTGGGTCGGCGCCACGTTCGTGATGACACCCACCGCTGGCCGCGCGATGGCGCATAGCTCCGCGATCTCGCCGGGGTGGTCGGCGCCGAGCTCAACCACCGCGAAGCGGTCGCCCGGCCCCAGCCTGCCCAGCGAGAGTGGCAAGCCCAGCAGGTCGTTATAGTTGCGCCACGAGCGAAAGGTTGGGCCGAGAGTCTCCAGCGCGTCCGCGATCGCTTCCTTGGTCGTCGTCTTGCCCACCCCGCCCGTCACTGCCACCACCAGCGGATTCCACTCGCGGATCACGCGCCGCGCGTAAGCCTTCAGCGCCTCGCGCGGCTCCTCCACCGCAATCACCGCGACCCCGGCGCGCTCCAGCCGCTCCAGCGCGCCGGGCCGCATCTCATCCAGAGCCGCCAGCCGCCCGCGCGCGATCAGCGCCGCAGCCGCGCCCTGCTCGGCGGCCTCCTCGATGTAGTCGTGGCCGTCACCATGCAGGCCACGCGTCGCCACGAACACATCGCCCGGCGTCACCTGCCGCGAATCATGCGCGAACCCGCTGAACGTCGGACGCGGCCCCAGTGTCAGCAATTCACCGCCCGTCGCGTCGAGCAGCAGATCGAGAGGTATCATCAGTCTTCATCCCGGCGGGCAGGCGCGCTAATCGGCGATTTCCTCGTCCGTCTCGTCGCTCTCAGGCGCGGCTTCAACGCCGCCCGGCGTGTCGCCGACGACGACCAGCGTATCGCCCTGGTTGACCGTCTGTCCCTTCGCGACGCGCACGCTCTTCACGACGCCCGCGCGCGGCGTCGCCAGATCGTTCTCCATCTTCATCGCTTCCAGCGCAACCACCACCTGCCCGCGCTCCACCGCCTGCCCCTCGGCGGCCAGCACATTCGAGACCAGACCCGGCATTGGCGCGCGGATCACCGCGTCCCCAGTGTGGCGCGTCCCGCCGGTCAACCGCTCCAACGCCCGCGCGCGCTCGTCTCGCAGCCGCATGGTGTGCGTCCGAGCGCCCACTGTCACCTCGAACGCCCGCGCGCCCTCCTCGTCTGGAGCTTCGCCCAGGTCGCGCACATACACGTCGTAAGACGCCTGGCCCGCCAGCAGGCTATAGTGGCCCGTCCGCGCGCCGCCCACCTCCCGCATGGGCGCCCCGCCGACCGCGCGCCAGTCGAGCGCCGTCTCAACGCCGTCCACGCTCGCCCGCTCCGGCGCTCCATCGGGATCAGGTGTCTCCACCGTGATCGCCCGCTCGCCCACTGTGACCACATATCGCATGCCATGCACTCCGACCACTACGCGCTCAACAATCAGCTATAGGTGACGCCGATTTGCGCGCTCCCGCCATCGCTCACAATGATCACCGCGTACGTCGCGCCAGTCGCCGCGCCGCACGTCATCGTCACCGACAGCGCTGTGGTCGCCCCGGGGGCCAGTGTGCCTCCGCTAGGCGAGACTGAAAGCGCGCTAGCCTGCGAAGGTGACGCGGTAAAGGTCAGCTTCATGCCTCCAGGGTTGCTCAACGAGAGTCTCTGTGGCTGCCCGCAGTGACTGAACGACAGCGCGCGCTGGGCCACCGCCAGCTCCGCGCCCGGCTTGACCGTCACCACTACCGGCTCCTCCGACATGCCATAGCCTACGAACACCGCCAGCGCCGCCGTGTACACACCCGGCGCGACACCATGTGGCTTAACCTTCACCGTCAGAGACTCGCCCGCTCCGCCTTTGAGCGCGCCGCTCGTAGGGCTGACAGTCATCCACGACAGCGTCGGTGTCGCGCTCCAGGTAATCGGGTCTGCGCTGTTATTGGTGAGCGTAATCGTGATCTGGCTGGAGCCTTCAGCTACCACGCCGAGCTGTGGCACAACGGGAATCAATTGGACCGGCGCGGTGACACCCGGAATCCGCAGCCCTGGCGCCATCCGGTGCGCATACGCCGCTATCGTCGAGCAGGCGTGCGTCACGCAAATGTCCGGGCGCACCACCGCCAGTCCCGCCAGCTCCAACACGGCCAGCGCCAGCAGCGCCACAATCGTGAAGAACGGCGCCTTGGGGCGCGACTTGCCACGCACAATCGTCCGGCTGTTCGTCCACACCTTCTGCGACTGCATCGTATCATGCGTTTCGCCAGCGCGCGCGCTACGGCGCGCGGCAGGTCGCTCACCGGTCATCCGCTCGATATCATAGTCCGCGTGAGCGCCGCGCTTGCCCGCGGACACCACCATGCCCTGATCCGGCGCTTCCCATGCCTGCCGTGCGCCCGAGGCTTCCCACGACCGCCGCGCGTCCGACTCTTCCCACCCATGATGGTCGCCCGAGGCTTCCCACGCCCGCCGCGCGTCCGACGCCTCCCATGCCTGCCGCGCATCCGAGGCTTCCCACCCTTGACGAGCGCCTGACGCTTCCCATGCCTGCATCCCCCGCTCGCCCTGTTCGGTTTCCACGCGCGAGTGAGCCATGCTATCCAGGTCGTCCCGCGAGGCGCCGTAGGGGTCCATCTGCGGCAGCGGCGCCAGCGCGGATTCACTCATCGAGAAGGGATCGTGCCGGTGACGCGCGCTCTCATCGTTGACAATCTCCCGCCAGTCTGGCGGAAGGTCGCCCATCGCGGGGTTCGTCAGCCGGGGTAGCCCGAGCTCGGTCGCTGAAAACTGGCCCGACTGGGCGCCGAGAGCCGGATCAGGCGCTACCAGCGGGGCTTGCGCCTGCGGCATGGGCGGCTTATTCCCGTAACCGCCCAGCTCCCGGCGGGGCGTCGGCGCCCCAGGCTCAACTCTGGGCTCCAGCGCCAAGCCAAATCGTGCATCAGGTGGCGGAGCCGCCACAAGAGACGTTGGCCCTTCGAGTGGCGGCGCGGGCACACGCATGGTTGGGGCGTCCACTACCCCGGACAGCGACACTGGATCAACACGGCGCGTTGCCGGCGCCGCGAACATCACCCCAGCCGCTGGGGCTGCCGCTGCCGCTCCTCGCTGCTCCATCGCCGGGTCAGGCCCCGCCATCGGCGGCAGCGGCGGGAATGGCGGATTGAGTTGCGCCAGTGGCGCGTTCAAGCCCGCCGGAGCCGGAGCGGTCTGTGGCATTTGTGGCGGAGCCGCCAACTCCCAGGGCTGCTGCCCCACGCCAGCTGGCGCGGGTGGCGCGCCTACTAGCTGCGCCGAAGGCGACGCTAGAATCGGCGCGGCCTGCCCCAGCGTCGCCGCCTGCCGTAGCGTCGCTTCGATCGCCTGCCCCAGCGTCGCCGCCGAGGGATACCGCTGCTCTACCTGCTTCGCCATCGCCTGGCGCACCACTGCGTCCAGCGCAACGATTGGCGGCGCGGGCGGTGGCGACTCCTGCGCCAGGCTGGGTGGTGTCTGCTGACGCGCGGCCGCGACCAGATCACCTAAGCGCCTGGACTGGAATGGCGCATGGCCAGTCAGCGTCGCAAAGAGCGTCGCGCCGAGACTGTAGATGTCGCTGGATGGCGACATCCGCCCGTCGAAGACTTCGGGCGCCAGGTACTCAAACGCTGCGACATCTGAGCCGGTCCAGCTTGGATCCAGCGCCCGCACATCCCACAGGAGCCCAAAATCGCCCAGCAGGACGTGCCGCCCTTCATAGAGGTACACGTTGCTGGGCTTGATATTGCCGTGCGTCAGCCCGAGACTATGCGCGTAGCTCACCGCTCCAGAAAGCTGCTGAAAAAACGGCCCGACATCGCTTGCTCCCAGCCTGCCGCCCTTTTCCATCCAGTCAGCCAGTGTGCCTTCCTTGACGAACGGCGTCACCAGATAGAGGTACTCGTGGTCTTCGCCGCTCCCAATCACCGGCAGGATGTGCGGGTGATTGGCCAGTTGCGCCGCCGCCCGCGTGATCTGGGCGAAATTGGCCGCAACGCCCGGCTGCCGAGCGAACTCAGGGAAGATGACCTTGACCGCCACCTCGCGCGCGCCTCCCGCGGCCTCCCGCGCACGGTAGACCTCGGCGACGCCACCGCCGCCGATAGGCTCCAGCAGTTGATAGCCGCCGATCGTCCGGTTTAGCAGCTCAGACATGGCGCCTCCTCACGTCGCTCAGCGCCTAGCGCGACGCGCTCCTGGCCCAATCGCGTCTCACCCCCGAACCTCTGGGGCCGTCGCGATCTCACTCGCAACATTGATAGCTCGCGGGCCTCATTCGTGCGCGCCCCCAATCCCGCAATCTCACGAACGCTTACTGAACGCGCCACGCCCCCAACGCGCCACATCACAGCCTCAATGCCGCAGGGCTGGCCAGAGGGGCTGCAGGAGAAGCCACCCCAGCGGGCGCCGCGCTCAATAGCCAATGTTATGCTGCAAGGCGTAGAGCATTGTGTCGTTCGCGACATACGCCTGGCACGCGCCCTCGCCAGAGTTCTCTTTGATGAGCGCTATAGCATATTTGGCCGGACCAGTCCCCGCGCCGGAAGCGTCATCCGGCGCGATACCAATCCACCAGGCGTGCGGGCGGCCGCTGTGCAGTTGCGCCGTACCCGTCTTCCCGCCCATGTGCGCTGGCGAGTTATAGGTATAGTACCCATTGTGCGCTGGCAGCCCGGCTGAGCCGGTACCATACTGGGTCACCGCCCACATCGCCTGCCGGATCGTCGAGGCGGTCTGCGCCGACATCACTTGTTTATAGATCGCTGGCGCCACCGGCAAGACGCTCGACGGCGCATCCCCGTTGCGGACCTGCTTCAGCACAACATGTGGCGTGTACAGATAGCCATTCGCGGCGACCGTGCTGGCCACTGTCGCCATCGTCAGCGGCGAGATCAACAACTGCCCCTGACCAAAGCCACTCTCCGCCAGCAGATTATCCGTGAACGCCGTCGGCTGCCCGTTCGTCAACGCGCTGAACGCCTGGCTCGGCGTGAATGGCGCGTCGAAGGCAGGCGGGCTGACCGAAGGCATCCCCTGCCCTGGCGTTTTGATGCCATAGAGCCGCGCGTAACTCAGCCACTTGCTGGCCCCCAGTTGCACAGCCTCGCGCGCGTAGACCGTGTTATCGCTATAGGCGTAGGCGTCCTGCAGCGTCAGCGGAAACTGCGCGTTCTGCCACTGCCCGTTCAGATAATCCACCCAGTTGATCTGCTCGCCGTTGACCGTGTAATACACCGCGTCTTGCTGCGAGAAACTGGTGCTAAGCGAGGCCTGGCCTTCATTCAGGACGCCCGTCAGCGTCACGGTCTTAAAAGTCGAGCCTGGAGGATAGACTCCCTGCGCCGCGCGGTTCAGCAGCGGGAAGTTCGGGTCATTCTGCAGTGAGGCGAAGTAGCCCGGATCATCAATCTTGTTGGCGTCGTAATAGGGATGGCTGACCATCGCCAGAATCTCGCCGTTGTTCGGATTCTCCACGACGACCGCGCCGTTCGGGTCGCTCGCGCTCTGGCAGACGCCGCCAGAAAGCGCCGAGGCGTTGTAGACCTGGTTGACATATTTTTGCAAGCGATCGTCAATCGTCAGATACAGGTCCTGGCCATACTGTGGCTTGTGCAGGAGATGGTTGACGACCTGCGTTGTCGTCACGCCGGATTGCGTGCCGGAAAGCTGATCGTTGTAGGCCGCCTCAATACCCGCCGTGCCATATTTGTAACTGAAGTAGCCGATCAGTGGCGACAGCGTCGGGTCGGCGTATACCCGCTTGTAGCCGCAGGTCGCGTTGGGATCGGGAACCGACCACGCGAGCTTGACACCATTGCGGTCATAGATCGTCCCGCGCACCGCAGCGTCATACGGCGGGCAGTGGCCGCGCGCGTTATAGGCCTGGCTCTCAGCCAGCAGCGGCCCGTTCCAGAACGCCCGATCGCTCACCTGTGTGTATGCGGCGACCGCGCTAATAATGAGCAGCAGGGCGATGAAGATCGAGGTCAGGCGGCGGATCGCCGGGCCGGTGGTGGTATTCATGGGCTTTTTATACTCACAATGGCTTGAGTGTCTACGCGACGCGCCTCCTGCGCGTCGCGGCGGCGCGCCACTCAGCGCCTGCCCAGGCGTGATAACGGCCCCCGGCGCAGTGTAGCATCGCCCCTGAACGGTGTCAAAACTGCTGGGCTTCCCGCCGCGTGGTAGCATGCGGTATAGACTCCAGCGCCATAGTCTACGCCGCCAGCGCCGCGCCGGTTACGCGCCAGACGCCACCCACACATGGTATTCCGTCACAGAACGACACACCATATAGAAGCCATACAGAAGAGGAGCAGCCCCTCATGCCGCGAGCGACCGCCCGTATCCGGGTGCCATTCGTTGATGTGGACAGCAGCGACCGCATTCATTTCACGGCGGTCATGCGCTACTGGGAGGTCGCCGAGCACGAGCTGATGCGCGGCCTTGGCCTGCCCTACTCCACAGCCCTGCGCGAGGTCGCCTTCCCCCGCGTCCACGTCTCCGCCGACTTCCGTGGCGCGATCCTCTTCGATGACTTGCTCGATGTTGAGGCGCGCATCGCCAGCGTTGGCCGCACGTCCTGGACCCTCGCCTTCACCGCCCGCCAAGCCGACGCCGCCCCCGATGCGCCGATCCTTGCCGAGGGCCGCATGACTATCGTCGCCATGGACCCCGCCACCGAGCGCCCTATCCCCATCCCCGACGATCTCCGCCGCGCGCTGAGCGGCGAGTAGGCAACGAGAACGTCGCGCCTACGAGGGACTCCCGCCATTGTAGGCCGCCTGGACGGACGCTCCCCTCACTCCACCTCCGCGCCGGGCGTCTCCCAGAGCGAGCGCAGCGCGGGGTCTTCGCGGTAGGGCAGCTTGAGGTGCTCGTAGGCCAGGCGGGTGGCGACGCGACCACGCGGAGTGCGCGCCAGGAAGCCAAGCTGCAGCAGGTACGGCTCGTAGACATCCTCGATCGTCTCAACCTCTTCGCTGCTGCTGGCCGCCAGCGTCTCCACGCCCACCGGCCCGCCATCGAACTTCTCGATGATCGTGCGCAACACGTTGCGGTCGGAAGGGTCCAGCCCGCGCTCATCCACGTCCAGCGCCTCCAGCGCCGCCCGCGCCACCTCGCGTGTGATGAAGCCGTCGGCCCGCACCTGCGCGAAGTCGCGCACCCGCTTGAGCAGCCGGTTGGCGATACGTGGCGTGCCACGCGCCCGGCGCGCGATCTCCGCCACGCCCTCATCATCAGTCCCGACATGCAGGATGCGCGCCGTCCGCCGCACAATATGCCGTAACGCCTCATCATCATAGTAGGCCAGCCGGTAGATCGCCCCGAAGCGGTCGCGCAGCGGCGCCGTCAGCGCGCCCACGCGCGTCGTCGCCCCCACCACCGTGAACGGCTTCAGCGGCAGCCGCACGCTGCGCGCCGACGGCCCCTTGCCGATGATCAGGTCCAGCGCGAAATCCTCCATCGCCGAGTACAGCCGCTCCTCCACCGGGCGGCTCAGGCGGTGGATCTCGTCAATGAACAGCACGTCGCGCTCGTCCAGCGCCGTCAGGATCGAGGCCAAGTCACCCGCGTGCTCGATGGCCGGGCCAGAGGTCATGCGAATATTCGCGCCCATCTCAGTGGCGATGATCAGCGAGAGCGACGTCTTGCCCAGTCCCGGCGGCCCGTAAAGCAGCACATGGTCCAACGCCTCGGACCGCAGGCGCGCCGCCTCCAGCAGGATGCGCAGGTTCTCCTTGACCACGTCCTGGCCGATGTAATCATCCAGCCGTCGCGGGCGCAGACTCCCTTCCTGGTAGTCCTCCTCACCCATCCCCGGCCCTACGATGCGATCTTCGGCCATCCGTTGTCTCTCCCCTGCGCGTGCGTGCCCCGCGCGTGAACACCTGTTCCAGCGCGCTCACGTCCAGTATAGCACAGCGAGAGCGGGTCGCCAGGGCCCGTCGAACGCCGGATCATCGCAGGGGCTTTAGCCCTTCGCCGTGCGCCGGCCTTTCAAGGCCGCGTCCGCTGCCCTTCGCCGTGCGCCGGCCTTTCAAGGCCGCGTCCGCCTGCATCACAGCTCCAGCGCGTCGCCATCTTGCGGCAGGATAATTGGCCCGGAGAAGGCCTCCGCCGCCTCCGCGCCCGCCGCCGCTTGCGACCAGCCCTCTTCTCCCGCGCCCAGATGCACCAGCGCCAGCGTCCCCACCTCGCAGGACGCCGCCTGCTGCCCAGCCTCAAACGCCGTCATGTGCTTCGACATCCGCGCAAAAGCTTCATTCTGGCGCAGGAAGGTGCTTTCGGTAATGAACAGCCGCGCCTGCCGCCCCAACTCCATAATCGCAGGCGTGGGCTCCGTATCGCAGGTGTAGGCCACCACACCGCCCGGCAACTCCAGCCGCAGCCCGGCGGAGGGGATACTGTGGCTCATGCGGTAGAGCCGCGCTGGCGCGCCGGCGAACGTCAATTCAGCGCCCTCATCCACCGTCGTGAAGTTGACCTCGAAGCTCCAGCGGTCCATCGTCAGCTCGAAGGCGAAGGTGTCCATCAGCGCGCGCGCCACCGCCATCGTCTCAGGCAGCGCGTAGACACGCAACGGTCGCCGCCTGCCCGCCAGTCGGAAGCTCTCGATCAGCGACGGCAGCCCGCCCAGGTGGTCAATGTGGGCGTGCGTGATAAAGAGATCGCCAATCGCGTCCGGGCCAAGCTCCGCGCGGGCCAAAGCGCGATAGACGCCGTCGCCGCAATCAATCAGCAGCCCTGGCTCGCTGGGGTCGCCGAGCAGCGCCAGCGAGACGTTGCCTCGCGCGGCGGTGGGCAGCGCGGCGGCAGTCCCGAGAAAGATCAAACGTGTCATAAGCCGGCGTCTCCCTCTCCCATCACCACGACACGAATCGCTCCATCCACTCTATCGCGCGCCCTTACCACCTGCCGGGCGCATCGGGCCAGTGACCCCGCTCATCGCGCGGAGTCGTCGCCGGGCGCCGCGACGGCTGTGATGGCGCCCGGCGTGGCCCGCTCCCCGGCGGCGCCCGGCGCGGATCAGGCGACCAGCCCTCATCCGTCCTTCGCGCTGGCGTTAGCTCGCGCGCGCCGGGCCGGGGCTGGCTCGCCCCGTTCGCGGGGCGGCCCTGAGACCCATACCATGATGGATCCGGTTGACGCGGTCCGCTCACCTGACTACGTGGCGCGGGGCCTTGCGGTGGCGCCACGGGCGCGGAAGAGGGCCGCCGCCCCATCAGCGCGGCGATTCCAATCGCCACTCCCGCAACCAGCGCGCCGATAAAGATCAGCGCGCCCACCGTTCGGACGGGATGCAGCGCCACCAGGTTGGGGAGAGTCCCCTGCGCGCGCAGCGCATACATCAATCCGATCAGGCAGGCCGCGAAGAGCGCCCCGGCGATCGCGCCCGCGATAGCGCCACCGCGCCGCCCGCCGATCAGCCCGGCCCCTAGCCCGCCCAGCGCGATGCCCAGCGCTAGCGCGCCAGCCCCCGCCAGCGCGGTAGACGATGGGTCCACCGCGCCGTTCGTAAGCGAGAGCGCGTTCACCACGATCAGCGGCGCCAGACTCAGGAACCAGCCAGCCACCGCTCCGCCAGCAATCCGGGCGACCATCCCCATTCGTGAACCTCTCACCCACCGCGAGGCCCGCGCATCATTACCCTCGCCTGGCCATGCCAGCTCGCGACGCGCTGAACGCCTTGGAGCCAAGCATAGCCGTCATTGCGGACGAGCGTCAAGCGAGGCGCGCAGGTAGTCCTATCCGCGCGCCCGCTGGCTCATCACCCCACGACGAGCGACATGGTAAGCCCATCCATCCCGCCCTCATCCGTCGGCAGCGCGATCGAGAGCAGCCGCGGATCGGGCGCCACCCGCTGGTTATACTCCCACGCCCCACGCAGGTCCGCGTCCGCGCCTTCAGGCAGCGTCCTGGCCAGCGGCGGCCCGTAGCGCACGGTATTGTCGGCGACGATGAATCCGCCCTTGCGCGCCAGCCGCAGCGCCCACTCCAGGTAGAGCGGATAGCCGTCTTTGTTCGCGTCAATGAACACCACATCGAAGGGAGCCTCTGCCACCAGCGCGGGCAGTGTCTCGCTCGCTGGGCCCACCCGCACCTCCGCGCGGTCCGCCAGCCCCGCCCGCGCCAGCGACGCCCGCGCCACCTCCGCGTGCTTCTCGCTGACCTCCAGCGAGATCAGCCGCCCGTCAGCTGGCAGCGCGCGCGCCAGCCAGACGCTGCTATAGCCCGCCAGCGCGCCAATCTCAAGGATGCGCCGCGCGCCCACCGCGCGCGCCAGTATCTGCAAGAGCCGCCCCTGCGCAGGAGCCACACTGATGCTCGGCATGCCATGCGCCGCCGGCGCCTCGCGCGCCGCCCTCAGCGCCTCATCCTCCGGCGCGTACAGCTCCTCGATCCGCTGGTCAATCATCGCCCGCGTCTCGTCCGCCTCGCGCAGTCGCGTCAGCTCATCATCCGACACCAGCGTCCCTCACTTCCCGTCATGTCCATGCGCGCACGGCCACAGATGGTCGCGGCGCCGCCAAAAACAGCATACACCGGGCCGCTCTCTTGTGGGCGAGCGGCCCGGTGTATGTTCACCAGTCAAGCAAACAGGCGGCGCCGTGTTAGCGCAGCGAGCGCATGCGGGCGATAATAGCGTCGGCCACCTGCGAGGTGCCCACCGCCGTCGGGTCGTCGGCGCGCGGCTTCAGATCATAGGTGACGTCTTTGCCCTCAGCGATCACTGAGGCCATCGCGCGGTCCATGAGGTCAGCGGCGTCACGCTCGCCGATGTAGCGCAGCATCAGCACGCCGGAGAACATCATCGCCATCGGGTTGACCTTGTTCTGCCCCGCGTACTTCGGCGCGCTGCCATGCACTGGCTCGAACACCGCGTACTTCTCGCCGATGTTCGCGCCTGGCGCTACGCCCAGGCCGCCGATCAGTCCCGCCGAGAGGTCGGAGAGGATGTCACCATACAGGTTCGGCAGCACCAGCACGTCATACAACTCCGGCTTTTGCACCAGTTGCATGCACATGTTGTCAACGATGCGGTCCTCGAACTGGATGTCGGGATACTCCTTCGCCACTTCCTGCGCGGTCGCCAGGAAGAGGCCGTCGGAAAACTTCATGATGTTCGCTTTATGGACCGCTGTCACCTTGCGCCGCTTGTTCGCGCGCGCGTACTCGAAGGCGAACTTGACGATCCGCCGGCTGGCCATCACCGAGATGTACTTGATGCTGATCGCGGCGTCCCGGCTCAGCTTGACCTTCAACGTCCGCTCGATGAAGTCTTCCAGCTCCGCTAGCTCCGGCGTGTTGCGCTGGTACTCAATGCCGGCGTACAGGTCTTCGGTGTTCTCGCGCACGATGATGAGGTCCACCGAGTCATAGCGCGAGCGCAGACCCTGATACGTCTTCCCCGGGCGCAGGTTGGCGTAGAGGTCCAGGCTCTTGCGCAGGGCGACGTTGGCGCTGCGGAATCCCTTGCCGACCGGAGTCGTGATGGGGCCCTTCAGGCCGATCTTCGTCTCTTTGATGGACTCGATAACATCTTCCGGCAAGACCGTGCCGTACTTCTCCAGCACCGCCAGCCCAGCATCCTTCACATGCCAGCGAAACTCTACTCCGGTCGCTTCCAGCACGCGGCGGGTCGCCTCGGTAATTTCCGGACCCGTGCCATCCCCTGGAATTAGTGTAACATCGTAAGGCATACTACCTCCGTGGCCGCATCCCCGGCGCCGCATGCGCCGGATGGCAAAACAGCTGCCTCGCGGACAGGCGTTGTTGTATAGGGCGCCGCCGTGAGCTATCCGTGATTATAGCATAAGCACGGCATATACGAGATATAACAACTGGCTATATAACAGGCAAACACACATGGCGATTCTTAAGACTTGGGTCTTAGAGGCTGCCTGACGCGAAGGCGTTTTACCAGACTGGGGGAGAAGCATGACGACTGAGAACGCGCGCATGGTCGCCTGGCAGGGCGACATCACGACACTCGAAGTAGACGCGATCGTCAACGCCGCCAACTCATCCTTGCTGGGCGGTACTGGGGTGAATGGCGCGATCCAACGCGCCGCAGGGCCAGAGTTGCTGGCGGAGTGCAGTACGATCGAGGGGGGCTGCCCCACCGGCCAGGCGCGCATCACCCGTGGCTACCGCCTGCCCGCGCGCCACGTCATCCACACCGTCGGTCCCGTCTGGCATGGCGGCTCCCAGCACGAGGATGAACAGCTCGCCAGCTGCTACCACAACAGCCTCGCGCTGGCGGCGGAGCATGGCCTGCGCACGATCGCGTTTCCCTCCATTAGCACGGGCATTTACCACTTCCCGCTCGACCGCGCGGTAAAGATCGCCGTCGCGGAAACGGCCAGGGCGCTCGAAACCTATCCCGACATCGAGCGCGTCACCTTCGTCTGCTTCAGCCGTGACGCCTACAACCTCTACACGCGGGAGCTGGCCGCCCATCGCGAGGTAGAGTGATAGAGCGAGACTACAGGAAGCGGAACGAGCGCAGCATTGGCTCGAAGGTCGTCGTGTCATCAGTGGCAAAGCTCGTATCTGAGCTGATGAGCGCGATCACGAACCCCTTGCCAAGGTGATGGCTGGCTAGCACAGCGATGTGCAGCTTCGCCCCAGTCTTGGTCGTCGCCGAATACTCGTGGCGCTGCCAGACCTCACCGCCGACACCCTCGGTTGTCGCCGCGCCAGTAATCTCGGTGATCTTCATGCCCTGCGCCTGCGCGCCCTGCACCTCCGCCTGGAGCAACTGGGTGTCCGTCGCGGAATCGAAGGCCGCCGACCGCTCCACATTCACCCCTGTGTTGGCGCTGGGCTGCGCGAACTGGTTGACGCTGTCACTCTGCACGCCAGTCACGGTGGTTGTCCCCCAGGATGAGGGATAATCCATCTCGTAGCCATTCGCCGCGCTGGTGAACAACTTGTAGTTCGGCATGTTGGTTGGCGTAGGGCCGGGTGTATAGGTGGCGAAGGTTGGCGGCGGCGTGACCTGCGCGCCGCTCTTCAGAAACGGCAGATACTTGCCCAGCTTCGGCGCGACCTCCGGCCCAACGATGGTCACCAGGGCTACCACGACAACCACCACGGTTAGAAGCCTGAACGCGATGGAAAGGACGCCGTTTTTCGGTTTCGCAGCTGGTTGGTCTAACCGTGCGCCGCGCGCGCCGACGCCCGGCGCCCATGCGCCACCACCTGGCGGCCACGCGCTCGACTCCTCGAAGGCGTCACGCGGCGCGCGCGCCATCTGCCCGCCACGCGGCACGGGAGGCATATCGGTATAGCCTGGGGCGTCCGCGTGACGGTCATCAAATCCGCCCATATCACGCGGGTCACGCCCCGGACGGGCGGGCGCCCGGCCATACCCAGCGGGACGGGCGAAGTCATCCTGCGCATCATACGGCCCATAGGGGCCGCGATCACCATCCAGACGGCGGCTCGGCGTCCGGCTAACGCCGGGAACTGAGCGCGGCCCGCGCGCGCCTGAGGGCGGCCCGCGCCGTTCGTCTGGATAGCGCGGGCGCGCCTCGTACTCCTCAGAGTATCCTTCCGGCTCGTCTTCGCCAAAGCGGGCCACCGGCTCTTCGTCGGTATAGCCCGGTGGGTCGTACCGCCCAGGTCCCCGTCGCGAGTCGCTCTCATAGCGCGATGGCCCGCGTCCGCGCGCAGCCCCTGGCGGTCCCGATGTCCCCGACCGGCGCGCGGGGCCGCTCCGGTTCGAGCCACGCAGCCCTGGTGGCGCGCGTGGATCGTCCAGTGGATTGGTGAAGTCATCCCACGCCGGAATCACCGGCTCTGGCCCGCCCCGGCGGCGCGGGGGCCCAGAGCGCGGCTCATCGCGCCGCGCGATCAACTCCTCACTGGCGTCATCCGGCGGCGGCGCGGCGCGATCACGAAACTGGCGCGGCGTCCCACGCCCGCGCCCTTCCGCCCAACCGGGCGCCTCGTTCGGCGCGTCATCCTCATAGCCTCGCGGTCCACGAACATGATCAGCATCGCCGTCGTCGTCGTGGTTTTCATAGCCGTCATAGTCGTCGTCATAGCCACGGCCGCGCCGCCGCCCGTCCGCCGGCAGGCGCCGTTCACGCCCGCGCTCTTCGGGCGGCCCGTACCCCCTGGACGCCTCGCGATCGTCTGGACGTGGACGCGACCGCGCGCCGCGCTGCGGGGGATAGACGTCATCCGCGCCAGATAGCTCGCCGCGCGAGCCTGGCGCGGCTGCGGACTGCTGCAGTCTCCGGCCCAGCGATCCAGGGGAACGGCGCGGACCGTCCGGGGACGGCGCGGGTTGTTGAGGCGCGACGGAGCCGCTCGAACCTCCGGCGCCTCCGCCAGGAACGTAACCCTGCTGAGGTCGGTAGCCCTCGCTTGAGGAGTCATCTTGCTTTGTCAATTGCGCCCCACAATTCGGGCATTGCGTCATGCCGGGCCGCGTCGCGGCGCCGCACTGCCTGCACTGCATACTCCCCCTCACCCGCCGGGACAGCGCCATCCTCACGCCGGGCCACGAGAGCCTCACCGCCAATCATAACCAGAACTACTATACACTCTCAGTGTGGCGCTCGCACATAAACCCGGCAAAAAGTACGCGCTGTTCGGCGAAAACTTCACGCCAGCCGCTACCTTGCGCCTTGCGCCACCGTCATATACCCTTGAGATACGCACATCCGCGCGCACGATCCGCTGGCGTGCGCGCAGTAAACGGGCGGCGCGTTGACGTCCCGTGATAGGGCCTCTGGAGGATTGACCGTGACAACCGCCGCCGACTACGAGCCTGAGCTCGTGGACGCGCTCAACCTGCTGATCGAGGACGAGCGCGCCAGCGTCGAGATGGAGGTCGCGCTCGCCTCTGGCGCGACCGAATACGCCGAGCGAGAGACGCTGGCGCGCATGGGCGCCGATGACATCCACTCCTGCGAGACGCTGCGCGCTGAGATGGAGCGCGCCGGACTACTAGTCACCCCGCAGATCAACGGTGTCGTCTTCGAGGTCCTTGGCGCCGAACGCTACGATGACCGCCTGCGCGCCTTCGCCCACCACCAGCGGATCGTCGCTGACCGCGCCAACGATCTGCTGGAATCGAACCTGGACGGCGAGCTCCGTGATGCGCTGGTCAGCATCATGGCCGCGCACCAGCGCCACATCGAGTGGGCCACCTACCGCGCCGACGAGTTCGCCGCCACCCGACTGATGGAGTTCGGCCCGCGCCACGCTACCCTGCTCAGCGACAGCGCCGCGCCCGCTTTTTCGCCCATCACGGCCGATCCGCCCGCCGCCATACCGTCGGCGGATACGCCACTGCCCGACATCCCATTGGAGGATTCTCCCGCGGAAGCGCCCGCCGCGCCCGCTGAGGAAATACTCCCCGCCGTACCTGCCGCCGAAATACCCGACGCCAGCGAGGAAATACTCCCCGCCGTACCTGCCGCCGAAATACCCGACGCCAGCATCGAAGCCGCCCCAGCGGAGGCCGCCGCGCCCGATGCGGCCAATGAACAGCCCGCGCCACGCACGCGCCGTGGCCGCCCGCGCAAGGCCGTCCCGCCCACCGAATAGCGCACGCCATCCCCGCGCGTGAAATTTCCCCGCGCTCCATGCTATATCTATCAAAGGAGTCATGGAGCGCGCCGGGGTAGTGTTCCGCGCGGAGACCGCCAGCGAGCCTGGGGTGGGAGGAGTTCACATGCCATTACGTAAGGATGGGTCGCAAGCGGCTACCACGCCGCGCCCAGACGCGACGCAGCCCGCCGCAACCAGTCAGCTGCGCCTCTACAACACGCTCTCCCGCCAGGTCGAGACTATTACCCCCATCGAACCTGACCACCTCCGCATGTATAGTTGCGGCCCGACCGTCTACCGCTACATCCACATCGGCAACCTGCGCACCTTCACGATGGCCGACTGGATCCGCCGCGCGAGCGCCGCCCAGGGACTGACTGTCACGCACATCAAGAACATCACCGATGTCGGCCATATGCGGCAGGAACGAGTTGACCGGGGCGAGGACAAGATGATCTCGCAGGCGCTCAAAGAGGGCCGCACGCCCTGGGAAATCGCCGCCTTCTACACCGAAGCCTTCCACAGCGACGAGGCCCGGCTGAACATCCTCCCTGCCCACGTCTATCCGCGCGCCACCGACCATATCCCGGAAATGATCGCCATGACACAGCGCCTGCTGGAGCGCGGATTCGCCTATGAAGCGGATGGCAATGTCTTCTTCTCGGTCGCCACGTTCCCGCGCTATGGCGAGTTGAGCGGCAACCTGCTGGAGTATCTCGGCCAGGGCCAGCACACCACCAACGAGAACGACCCGCTCAAGCGCGCGCCCGAAGATTTCCCGCTCTGGAAGAAGGCTGAGCCGGGCCGCCTGATGTCATGGGACAGCCCGTGGGGGCGCGGCTTCCCCGGCTGGCACATCGAGTGCAGCGCGATGAGCGCCAAATACCTCGGCCCGCAGTTCGATCTGCATACCGGCGGCGTAGATAACATCTTCCCACACCACGAGGACGAGCGCGCGCAGAGCGAGGCCGCCAGCGGCGAGCGGTTCGTGAACTACTGGACGCACGGCCAGCACCTGCTCGCCGACGGCCTCAAGATGGCCAAATCCACCGGCAACGCCTACACCCTCTCGGATGTGGAGGCGCGCGGGTTCGAGCCACTGGCGCTGCGCTACTTCTTCACCACCGCCAAGTATCGCAGCCGCATCAACTTCACCTTCCGCGCGCTGCGCTCAGCCCAGACCTCGCTGCGGCGCCTGCGCGAGCGCGCCTGGACGCTCTATCGCGCGTGCGACGGGCAGCCGGTCGCCAGCGAGGCCGCGCGCGGCAGCGAGGCCTACGCCCGCTTCCTCTCCGCTGTCAACGACGACCTCAACATGCCGGTGGCGATGAGCCTGGTTCGCGCCGCCGTCCGCGATGAGACGGCGCCCGCCGCCGCGCGCCTTGGGCTGCTCTACGCCTGCGACGACATCCTCGGCTTCGGCTTCGCGGAGGAGCTAGCCGCCCGCGCGGAATCCGGCGATGACTGGCGCCTCGCGGGCGCGCCGGAGGAGGTCGCCGCCATCGCCCGCGAGCGGCAGGCGCTGCGCGACGCCCGCGACTACGCCGCCGCCGACGCCCTGCGCGCCCGCATCGCGGAGGCAGGTTACGCCATCCAGGACACCCGCGAGAAGCCGCGCGCCTGGCGCCTCACCCCGCGCAATGACGACGAGGCAACCATCAGCTCCTCCGGCGACGCGCCCAACCGCCTGCGCGAGCCAAGCCGCCACGCCTTCTCCGTGGCGCTGCTGGCGCACAACAGCGAGGACGACCTGCGCCGCTGTATCGAGAGCGTGGCGCGCAACGCCCGTGGCCGCGACATCGAGCTGGTCCTGCTCGACAACGGCTCGACCGACGGGACGCTGGCCTACCTCAAGCGCATCAAGCGCGATGGTGGGGTGGATGGGCTGCCAGCGCAGGTCTTTTTCGCCGACCACGACATGGGCTTCGCATCGGGCCGCAACGCCCAGTTTCGCGCCAGTCTCGGCCATATCATCATCCAGATTGACACCAGCATCGAGGTCAACGGTGACATCTGGGCGCCCATCGAGGCGTTACTCTCCGACCCCACCATCGGACTGGTTGGCCCCTACGGACTGGTGACTGAAGACCTCAAGGAGTTCCAGGAGAGCGCGGGGCCGGATGTGGACGCCATCGAGGGCTATCTGATGGCCTTCCGCCGCGAGACGCTGCTGGAGGTCGGCCCCGCTGACGAGAAGTTCCGCTTCTACCGCCTGATGGACATTGACTACAGCTTCGAGTTCAAGAAATCCGGCTACCGCGCCATCGCCAGCCAGCGCGTCGCCGGCCGCGTCATCAAGCACGACCACCGCGAGTGGTATAGTCTCACCGAGGAGGAGCGGGCGACCAAGAGCAAGAAGAACTTCGACATCTTCCGCCGCCGCCGCCACCACTGCGAGAGCCTGCTGGTGATGAATTACACACCCGGCCAGCGCGCCCCGTGGGGCCACGATCACGAGATCGGCGCGGGCGGCGCGAGCGGCGCGATTGACCCGCGTTTCGAGCATGGCCCGGCGGGCGAGGGCGAGCATAGCCACGAGCACAAGCACTGGCCCGACCATTCTCACACCCACCCGCACACCCACCGACCCGCGCTCCAGTGGTTCGGCGCGGGCGCGCTGGCGGCCTACGCCCCCAGCTTCGAGGATGATGGCGGCGGCCACTAAACGCGCTATCCACAGAGAAAGGCGGGGGGACGATGGCGGAACGACGGCAAGACGCGGAGGGCGCGCTGGCCCTGGTCGGCTCAGGTGAATACACCGACGCGATGCTGGAGACGGACGAGGCGCTGCTGGCCACCGCTGGCGGCGCGAGCGGCGCCGGCGTCGTCCTGCTGCCCACCGCCGCCGGGCTGGAGAAAGACGGCCCCTCCTACTGGAACAACCTGGGGCTGACGCACTTTCGCAAGCTCGGCGTCTCCGACATCCGCCCCACGCTGATTCTCGACAAGGCCAGCGCCAGCGATCCCCAACAGGTGGCGCTTCTGCGCGACGCCAGCTTCTACTACTTCTCCGGCGGCAACCCCAGCCATGTGATCGAGTCGCTGCGCGGCACGCCCGCGTGGGAGGTCATCGCCCAGGCGCAGCGCGCGGGCGCCGTGCTGGCGGGATGCAGCGCGGGCGCGATGGCGATGAGCGGCTATACTCTGCCCCTGCGCGCAATCATCTCCGGTCTGGCGACAGGCGCCCCCGGCGACTGGACGCCCGCGCTGGCCACCGTGCCGCATGTCGTCGTCTTCCCACACTTCGACCGCCTCCCTGGTGGCCTGAGCGAGCCGATGATGCGGCGATTGAGCCACGCCGCGCCCGCTGGCGTCGCGCTGGTCGGTGTAGACGAGGACACCGCGCTCGTCCGCCTCGACCCGCCCGGCGCGGATGGCGGCTCCTGGCGCGTCATGGGCCGCCAGACCGTCCACATCTACCGCCGCGACACCCAGCCAGTGCGCCTCCACGCGGGCGAGACAGTCACGCTGTAGCGACACGCACATGCTTGCGATGACGCTTGCCAGCTCACGCGCACGCGACCGTTTCGTTTGGAGCATCGCTCATCTATGCTTATCCCTCACAACGACACGTTGCTCTTTATCGTATTTGGCGGCATGCTCGCCTATACCATCATCGGCGCTGTCATTCTCAGGCGATGGGCGCGCGGCAGATTGGCGCGCCGTCCCATCTCAGCCCGCGCCGATCCCGAAGGCTGGGTGGCCGTCTGGCTGCCACCGCTCATCGCGGTCGAGGCGTTCGCGCTCGGCGGCGGGGTATTCGCCATTGCTATGATGCTCGTCGCCTTGCCTGCTGACCAGACGCAATATACGCTGGTTGGCGCGGGTGGCGGTCTCATCATACTTTCGCTGTGTCTGATGGGCTTCGACATCGCATGGGTACGGCGCGTGCGTGCGCTCGGGAGTCAACAACCCACAGGCGCAGGGCGTTGATTCCGCGCTAATCCTGGCCCGATCACCTCGCGAGCGGGCTATACTGAGATGAGAAGCGCGTGAGGACACGCGACGGCCCAATCCATCCTCAGCGTCAACTTGGAACAGTGAGGCGAGGCATGAGCGCGAGCCAGCCACTCGATGCTACAACCAGTCCCCAGCCGGACGCCAGCGCCGAGACGGCGCTGACGCCACATCTCTTTGGCGCGGCGCATGGATCGCTGCCCGGCTTCACCGGCCTTGACCAGCCGCGCGAGGACATACTGCGCGTCCTGTATCCGCTGCGGCTACTGCCTGCCCACCTGCCCGACCTACCTGGAGACCTTCAGCGAAGCCTCCTCGCCGCGCGGGCGCATCCGGCTGATTCAAGCCGTCGCAGACGGCATCCTCAGCGTCACCGACCCCGGCTTTGTCGAGCAGATGTATCAGTGCCTCGATTGCCGCGCCTGTGAGGCCGTCTGCCCCTCCGGCGTGCGCTACGGCCAGCTTGTCGAGACGGCGCGCACGCAGATCGAGCGCGCCCGCGCCCAGCCCGCCAGCGGCGGCCGCCGGTCGGGAACGGCGCGCGCTGGGTGGCGGCGCATGGCGCGCGCGGCGGCGCTGGATGGCGTCTTCGGCGACCTCAGCCGCGTGCGGCTGGCGGGCGCCGCCGTGCGCCTCTACCAGCGGTCGGGCGCGCGGCGGCTGGCGCGGGCCAGCGGCGCGCTCGACCGCCTCGGCCTGCGCGACGCCGAGGCGATGCTGCCCGATCTCTCCGCGACGCCCATCATCCCGCGCGGCGAGGTCTACCCGCCGCTGCCCGGCGTCGAGCGGCGCGGGCGCGTCGCGCTGCTCACTGGCTGCGTCATGGGCTCCCTCTTCCCGGAGACTGACCGCGCTACCATCCGCGTGCTCTGCGCCAATGGCTACGAGGTCGTCACCCCCGCTGGCCAGCAGTGCTGCGGCGCGCTCGCCGTCCACTCCGGCGACCTCGACCGCGCGCGCATGCTCGCCTGCCGCAACATCGCCGCCTTCGAGGCCAGCGGCGCCGATCTGGTCATCTCCAACGCCGCCGGCTGCGGCTCCGCGCTGAAGGACTACGGCGAGTTCCTGGCGCACGACCTCGCCTGGGCCGCGCGCGCCCACGCCTTCGCCGCCAGTGTGCGCGACGCGACCGAGCCGCTGGCCAGCCTCCTGGCTCGCGACCAGCTCAATACCAGCTTCGAGCGCACACCCCTGCGCGTCACGTACCAGGAGCCATGCCACCTGGCCCACGCCCAGCGCATCACCGTCCAGCCGCGCGCGCTGCTGCGAGCGATCCCCGGCGTCGAGTTGATCGAGATGGCGGAGAGCAGCGTCTGCTGCGGCAGCGCGGGCGTCTATAACCTCCTGCGGCCGGAGATGGCCGGTGCGCTCGGCGCCCGCAAGGCGCACCACACGCTGGCCACCGGCGCCCAGGCGGTCGTTACCGCCAACCCCGGCTGCGCGCTCCAGCTCCGCGCAGAGCTCGACCGCGCGGGCTCCCCGCTCCCTGTCCTGCACATCATGGACCTGCTCGACGCCGCCTACCGTGGCCGCGACCCACTGCTGTCCGCTCGCTAAGTAAGAAACCGATCAGCCGCCGCTCCACTGGCATATACTGTGCTGGCGATCTGGATCGGAGAACATTTGAAAGGACGAACCTAGCATGAGCGAGCGGCAAGACGAGGGAGATAGCCTTGCGCCCTGGCACAAAACGGATAAACAGTACCTCACCACGCGGCAGTATCGCGACGCCCGCAACCTCAACGCGCGTGGCTCGCTGCACGCCCGCTTCGGGACCAATCCCTATCCCTGGTTCCGCTGGCTCTTCGATCAGCTGCTCGCCATCGCCCCGGCGGACGCGCGCATCCTGGAGGTGGGCTGCGGCCCCGCGAGCCTCTGGATCGAGAACCTCGACCGCCTGCCGCCCGGCTGGCGCGTGACGCTCACCGATCTCTCCGACGGCATGGTCACCACCGCCCGCGAGCGACTGGCGGCAGCGGACGCCCCAGCGGACGCTTTCACCATCCAGACCGCCGATGTCGAGAGCCTATCTTTCCCGGACGACGCATTCGATGTCGCCGTCGCCAACCACATGCTCTACCACGTCCCCGACCGGCCCAAGGCGCTCGGCGAGCTACGGCGCATCCTGCGGCCCGGCGGCGCGCTGCTGGCCGCCACCAACGGCCAGGAGAACATGCGCGAGCTAGATGAGCTGATCATGAACTTCAACCCTGCGGAGCGCGACAGGGAGTGGAAGGCTAGCTTCCGCCACCCCTTCAAGCTGGAGAACGGCGCCGAGCAACTGGCGCCGTTCTTTGAGGCAATCGAGATGCGCCTGTACGAGGACAGCCTGCGCGTCACTGACGAGGACGCGCTGGTGGCCTACGCGCTCTCGATAGACATGCCCAGCCTGCGCGAGCCCGACCAGCAGGCCGCCCTCGCCGCCCACGCTCACGAGCGTATGGCCGCTGCGGGTGGCGTCTTCACCATCACCAAGAGCGTTGGCTCGTTCATCGCCCGCCGCTCCTGACCCGCTCCACTACGCCGCGTACGACCGCCCGCGCCATGGTACCGTTCCTCCGCGCAGCTTGCGCCAGAAGGAGCGCGCGAGAATGAAGGTGAAGACCGCGCCGCCCAGCGGGTGCGTCCAGCCGTAGCGCAGCGGGACGCCCAGCAGATGGTCGAGCGTGGCGCGGTAGGCCAGCGCCAACGCCACCGGCACGGCCCCCGACGCCGCCAGCGCGGGCCTGCGCCGCAGCAGCCCCAGCGCCAGCGCCACGAACGGCCAGACCGTCACTACCGGCAGGCCGATGATGATGAGCGGGAACAGCCACGCGCCGCCCCGGCTGCCAATCGTCGCGTTCTTGCCCCAGCCGTTGATATGCTCCTGCAGCGAGCGGTACATGCGCACGCTGACCAGCCCGCGCCCATCTACGAGGCGCAGTTTGCCGCCGGAGCGCTTCACCACCCGCGCCAGCGCCAGGTCATCCACCACCGTCGCCCGTAGCTCATCCGTGTCATAGCCGCCCACGCGGTCGTACATCGCCCGCCGGATGAGCAGAAACTGGCCGTTCGCGATGGCGATCGGGCTGCGGGGATTGTTGACCAGGGCGGGCGGGTACTGCGCCGAGATGCCCATATAGGCGATGGGCATCAGCGTGCGGTTCCAGAAATCGGGCAGCTCCTGGTCCGTACCGATGCTGAAGAGGTCGGCGCCATCGCTGAGCGCGCGGGTGACGGCGGAGCGCAGCGCGGTAGGCATGTGGCGCGTGTCGGCGTCGGTGAAGAGCAGCCACGCGCCCGACGCGATCCGCGTCCCAGTGTGCAGCGCATGTGGCTTGCCCGCCCAGCCCGGCGGCAACTCCTCCACCCGCGCCACGCGCAGCCGCCGCTGGCCTTCCGGCGTGCGCGCCAGCCGGGCGAGGATAGTGGGCGTAGCGTCGGTCGAGCCGTCGTCTACCACGATTACCTCGAAGTTGTCGTAGTCCTGCGCCAGCAGCGAGGTCACGCACGCCTCGATGTTGCGCTCCTCATCGCGCGCGGGAACGATCATGCTGACCCGTGGCGCCGCCGCCGGGCTGGTCTCCTCGGCGGCATGCGGACGGCGCGGCGGCAGTGGGCGCAGCGGAGCGGCGCTCCTCCGGTCGGCTACCGATTGCGCTAGCAGCCCCAGATAGAACGCGCTCGCCACCGCCGACGCGCCCCACAGCGCAACCTTCGCCCCCCGTCCCTTTGGCCACATCATAGCCAGCCAGCCCTCTCCGCGATACACTACACCTATCAAAGGATTCTAGCGATTCAGAGGCGCACATGTCACGTCCGCCTCATCTCAGCCCCGTTTGCGCGGGGCTTCGCGGCTAGAGGCCCTTCGCCGCGGGATTACCCGCCGGGGCTATCTCAGTAGGAGGCGCATCCCCATGCCCATCGGTATTGATCACGTCATCCTCGCCGGAACTGACCTCGACGCGCTGGAGAAATCCTTCACGCGCATGGGCTTCCAGGTCACCGGCGGCGGAGAGCACCCGCATCTAGGGACGCGCAACCGCATCATCATCCTGGATGAGAGCTACATCGAGCTGCTGGCCGTCGCTGACCCCGACCGCGCCTCGCCCGCGCTCCAGTCATTCATCGCCGGCGGTGGTGGCTGGATGGGCTACGCGCTGCAATCCAGCGACATCGCCGCCGAGACGCGGGCCATGCGCGGGCGCGGCGTGGATGCGCGCGGCCCCACGCCGGGCAGCCTCGTCGCGCCCGACGGCTCCGCGCGCGGCTGGCGTGTGACGATGATCGGCTCCGACGATCTCTGGGAAGCCACATTCCCCCTGCCATTCCTCATCCAGCACGATTCCACCGGCGAGGTCCACCACCGCGAACTTGCCGGCTCCGGCGGCTTCGCGCCCCATCCCAACGGCGCCTCCCACCTGATGAGCGTGCGCCTCACTGACCCCAACGTCGCGAGCCTCGCCGCCAACTATCAGACCGCCTACAACCTCCCTGGCGGCGTCTCCCGCTCGGAGTATGAGGGCGTCGAGAACGTCAACGCCAGCTTCTCGCTGGAGAGCGGCGAAGCGATACAGCTCTTCCAGGCGCCTAACGCCAGCATGTCTGTGCGCGTGCGCGTCTCCCGGCCAGCTGTCATCGAGGAGCTTCACTGGCACGCGACGGTCGCCACCACCCGCACGACGCGCACCTTCATCATCCGCATCCCAGGCGTCAACGCCGAGATCGAGTGTACCGCCAGCCGCTGAGCGACGCGCGCCACAAAACAGGCGAGGGGCATGACATCATCATGCCCTTCGCCTGTGCGCGCCCTCCGCTTCCCCCTCTCCTCGCGGGAGAGGGGGCCAGGGGGTGAGGTCACCCCGCCAGTTCGCGGCGCTGATCCTCCAGCCGGGTCAGCGTGTCGGCGTGCTCGGCAAGCGTGTCACGCTCCTTCTGGACGATCTCCGGCTTGGCGCGCATGACGAACTGCTCGTTCGCCAGCGTCTTTCGCGAGCGCTCGACCGCCGCGCGCGCCGCCTCGATCCGCGTATCCAGCCGCGCCAGCTCCCGCTCGATGTCGAACAGGTCCGCGACCGGAACGTAGATTTCGACGCCGCTCGCGACTTGCGCCATCGCCCGCGCTGGCTTCTCCGCCAGCTTACGCTCGATGATTGGCGGCTCCGTCATCGCCAGCCGCTCGATCAGCTTCGCCTGCTGGCGCAACAGCGCGGTGCGCTTGCCGCCCGCCAGCAGCGCCGCGACGCGGTTGAGCTTCGGCAGCCCCTGCTCATCGCGCGTATCGTTGATGCGCTTGCGCGTATCGCGGATGCCCGTGATGATCTCTCGCAGCAGCGCGAAGTCATCCTCAGCGCCCGCGTCGGCGAGCGCCGCCAGAGTCGCGCCATTCAGCGACGGCCACTCGGCGATGATCAGGGCTGAGGCGGGCCGCTCCCCCGCTGGCGTGTCGCTCCAGAGATGCTGCCAGATCTCCTCCGTCAGGAAGGGCATGAACGGATGCAACAGTCGCAGGGCGGTATCCAGCGCCGAGCGCAGGATGTGCGCCGTGCTGGCGCGCAGCTTCGACTCCTGGAGTTGCCCCTTGGCGACCTCCAGGTACCAGTCGCAGTACTCCGACCAGATGAAGTCGAAGATGCGCCGCCCAGCCTCGCCGAACTGGTACTCCTCCATCAGTCGCGTGACATCGTCCGTAAGCCGCGCCAGACGCGAGAGGATCCAGCGGTCGGCCAGCGTCTTGGGCGTCAGGCTCGCCAGCGGTGGGATGCCGCCCGCGATACCCTCGGTCTGCCCCATGACGAAGCGCGAGGCGTTCCAGATCTTGTTGGCGAAGTTCCGGTTGCCCAGAATGCGGTTCATGTCCAGCTTGGTGTCATTGCCCGGCGTGCTGCTCGTCGTCAGCGTGAAGCGCAGCGCGTCGGACCCGTACTGGTCCATGACCTCGATCGGGTCAATGCCGTTGCCCAGCGACTTGCTCATCTTCCGTCCCTGCTTGTCGCGGACCATCCCGTGCAGGTAGATGGTGTGGAACGGCGCGATGCCCATGAAGTGCGAGCCAGCCATCATCATCCGCGCGACCCAGAAGAAGATGATGTCGTAGCCCGTCTCCAGGACGCTCGTCGGATAGTAGCGGCGCAGGTCCGTCGTGTCATCCGGCCAGCCCAGCGTGCTGAATGGCCACAACCACGAGCTGAACCAGGTATCCAGAACGTCGGGATCCCGCTCCAGCTTGGTACTGCCGCAGCTCGGGCAGGCGGTCGGGTCCTCGCGCGCGACGGTGATATGCTCGCAGTCGCCGCAGTACCACGCCGGGATGCGATGGCCCCACCACAACTGGCGCGAGATGTTCCAGTCGCGAAGGTTCTCCATCCAGTCGGTGTAGGTCTTGGTGAAGCGCGGCGGAACGATCTTCGTCTGCCCGTAGCGGACGGCATTGAGCGCGGGCGTCGCCAGCGGCGCCGTCTTAACCCACCACTGCATCGAGATCAGCGGCTCGATGACCGTCTTGCAGCGCTCGCAGTGGCCCAGCGGGATGGTGTAGTCCTGCTCGTGGTCCAGCAGCCCCAGCCGCTCCAACTCCGCCTTGAGGTTCTTGCGCGCCTCGTAGCGGTCCTGTCCAGCGAACGGGCCAGCCTCCGGCGTCATGCGGGCGTCGAAGTCAATGACCTGGATGCTGGGCAGTTTGTGGCGCTGGCCGATCTCGAAGTCGGTCGGGTCGTGCGCGGGCGTGACCTTTACCGCGCCCGTGCCGAAGCTCAGGTCAACCGCTGCGTCGGCGATGATCGGGATGCGCCGGTTCATGACCGGGACCAGCGCGAAGCGCCCGATCAGGGCCTTGTAGCGCTCATCCTCTGGATTGACGGCGATGGCCGTATCACCCAGGATCGTCTCCGGCCGCGTCGTCGCGACCATGATGAAGCCCGCCTCCGTCTCACCCTCCGCTGGCTCCAGCGGATAGCGGACGTAGGTCAGCAGCCCTGGCGTCTCCTCGGTTTCGACCTCCAGGTCGGAGATCGCGCTCATACAGCGCGGACACCAGTTGATGATGCGCTCGGCGCGGTAGATCAGCCCTTCCTCGTAGAGGCGGACAAAGACCTCGCGGACGGCGCGCGACAGCCCCTCATCCAGTGTGAAGCGCTCGCGCTCCCAGTCGCAGGAAACGCCGAGCCGCCGGTGTTGGTTCTGGATGTTGCTCTTGTATTGTCTGACCCACTCCCAGACGCGCTCGACGAACGCCTCGCGGCCTATCGCGTGGCGATCCGTGCCCTCTTTGGCGAGCTGCTTCTCGACAACCGTCTGCGTGGCGATGCCCGCGTGGTCTTCGCCGGGAACCCACAGCGTCTCATCGCCCAGCATGCGGTGATAGCGGATCATGATGTCTTCGAGCGCCGCCGTGATGGCGTGGCCCAGGTGCAGCGCGCCGGTGACGTTCGGCGGCGGCATGCTGATGACGAATGGCCGCCGATCGGGATTCTTGCCCGGACGCGGGCGGAAGTAGCCGTTCGATTCCCACCACGCATAGCGCGCCTGCTCGACCGCCTGCGGGTCGTAGGCCTTGGGAATCTGGTCCAGCCGCCGGGTCGCTGTCTCCTCCTGGAGTGTCATGTTCGATGCCCTCTCTCCCAATACAAAGCGCCTTCCCGTGTCAAGGACGAGGGAAGGCGCTCGTGGTTCCACCTTGCTTCGCGGGGCGCGCCGGGGAGTTGATCAGACGATCAGGGCATAGCCAGCGGCCACCGCCTCAAGCTGCGCGATAACGGGCGCTTCCCGCGCGAGGCTAGCGGCGTAGTCTTCGTCGCTCACCTCACGGGCCGACCGGGTCACTTCAGCGGGCCGCGTCGCGGAAGCTTCCACCTGAGCGCTTCCGTCTCTGAACCAGCGGCGTCTCGCCTACTCTTCCCAGTCTTTGCCATATAGCACCTGTCAGTGTACGCCGTGCGGCAGTCTCTGTCAAATCACGTATCAGGTCGTTGATGCGATCGAGCGTCTCGCGCAGCACGCCCAGGTTACGATACACGCCCATTATGAGGGGCGACGGCGAGCGAGCGTCTGGGAGGACTCGAGGCGTCCACTGGGCCGATCATACACTCACGTCGGTGACCGTAGATCGTTCCAGTCCCGCAGGCAGGGCGATGAGGCGACGATCGGTCCAGGCGCTATCCATGAAGGCGCCAAGCGTGTAGGGTAGCCACGGCAGAGCGTCGGCAGGACGCGTCCTGTACATCGCAGACAACAACACGCATCGAGGCGAACGCCAGGTCGGCGAGTAAAGCCCACGTCCGATAACTGTCCGCCCACGAAGCCAATCAGGTGGGTTGATTCACATGCGTTGGCGTGATGAGCGGGCGGAGCGCGAATGGGGGCGGACGCCAGATGGATCCGTGCCGCATGCGCGCGAACGATAGGCGCGTTCGGCGTGCGATGACGATTTGCGCGAATAGTTCAAGGAAGCGCGATAACTCGAATTGATGAACCATCTATACGCCAGGCGGCGTTTCGCGCAGCGTTGGATGACGCCGCCAGAACGTCAAGCGACTCGATGGTTGAATCGGGAAGGATGATTGCCCTTGGATTCGGCTCGACGCTGAGCGGATGCCGGCGAACGGGCCACGTAAACCCGATGCGCAATTTGGCGCCGCGATACTCAACGACGCCGGTAGGCGTGACAGCGATCCAGACGCTTGCGGAACCGCCATGGGCAGCACGAAGCGAGGTAGACATCGCGACGAATCTGGCCAAGACATACGACGGCGTGCACACAGTAGCAGACTGCTAGAATGCGCCATGCCAAGAAAGTACTGAGTTCAATGATGATGCCAGGGTCAAAAACCAAGAAGAACGTCACTGCGAGCCACGGACCGAAACAGATAAGGAGCGATCTCAACACCTATCGCATTCGCCCGTACTTGAGGGCTTGCGTGAACACTGGCTCGGCCGCGCGAGTAACACACCATCCAAGTCTTCGGGAGCAGCTCCTAGAGCGAACGGTATCTACCACCATGTTGGGGATCAAAATCGGCGACGGAATTCTGCAAACTATGCTTCCTCAATATGTTTGGGTGTGTGGTTAGCGACATAGCGCGCGTGCGCTTCGATGATCGCTTGGGCGATGGCGTCCGCAGCCGCGAAGCGGTCTTCAATATCCCAGATAGAGGGTAATGGCGCTTGGAGGTTAAGATGTGGCTTATAGTTCAGCTCAAGCCCGATAGACACCGATGATATGAGGCGCGCTCCGTATAAGGTTCTATACGAGCGGAGTGAGCGTAGCGCGATTGATGAGCATTGCTCAAAAGCAATCCGCCGTGTGATTCCCTCACGCTTGCCCAGATACTCAACGAACCCGGTAGGTGTTACTGCGACCCACTGCGCGCCAGCAGCAAAGACTTGACGAAGAGTATAGAACCCCACCGAAGCGCAGGCGAGAGCAAAAGCTCCCTGACATAGGATGGACTCCCAGGGAGTAGGGGCAGTTGCGTTCGGAGAGGTGAACACCAATGAAACGAGTAAGCTGGCGAAGAACAAGATCGCTAGGGCAACCATGAAGATTCCCGAGGCAGCGTAGCTTTTCCCCGGCGCGCGAAACACCTTCCATGAGTTTGGAAAAGACCCAGACTGTACAGCGTCCACCACCTGCTGGGCGTCAAAGTCGGACAATGCGTCCTGCCTCCGCGCTACTTCATCAGCGCCTTCAGCCCCGCGTCCAGCTTCTGCTGGTCAAGCTGGCCGACGACCTCAGCGACCACCTTGCCCTGGCTATTGATGAAGTAGGTGTCGGGCACGCCGATGATGCGGTAGTCTACCACCGTCTGGTTGGTTGGGGCGAGGCCCGCGAGGTAGGTGAGGTGGTGCTGCTGGAGGAAGGCGAGTCCGTCCGCCTGTGAGGTCTCGATCGCCACGCCGACGAAGGCCACACCCTTCGGCTGGTACTGGCTGTAGGCGCTGGCCAGCAGCGGCGCCTCCGCCTGGCACGGCGTGCAGGACGCCTCCCAGACGTTCAGCACGACGGGATGGCCGCGCAGGCTCGCCAGCGTCACCGTCTGCCCCAGTGGCGCGCCCGTCCATGCGGTCAGCGTCAGGTTGGGGGCGGTGGCGCCCACCAGCGTCGGCGTCGTCAGCTTCGGCGCCTGCTTCACCACCTGGTTGGCGCTGGCGATGCGCGAGACGAGCAGCGCGCCCAGCCCAATCACCACCGCGAGCGTCACCACGATGCCAGCGATGCGGCCCAGCGACAGGCGCGAGGAGTGAGGGGTATCAGCGGGCGTCTGGGATGAAACCGGCGAATCCACGCGCGCTCCCTTCTCCATCCGCTCTTCGATTCCCCCTCTCCCCGTGGGAGAGGGGGTCAGGGGGTGAGGTCCAGCTTACTTGCTCGCCAGCACCGTCGAAAGGTCTGCCGCTACGGCCTTCGAGTCAAAGGTGTCGAGGAAGACCATGCGCTCGGCGCCGCTCTGATCAATCAGGAACGTCGCCTCGCTGTGTACCACGTCAGTGGGCGAGGGCCGCACGTAGATGCCGAACTTTTTCCAGACGGGGCTGAGTTCCGCCTGCGTTCCCAGCAATACCTTCACCGGCAGCGTCACGTTGTTCTTTTTCATAAACTCCGGGACCTGCGCCGCTGTGTTGTTCGGGTTGACGGTGATGATGACCCACTCGACCTGAGACGCCTTCTGCTGGCCCATAAAGGTCGCCGTCAACTGAAGCTCCTGGGCGATGATCGGGCATTCCTGCGTGCAGGTCATATCCATGAAGGTCACGATCACTGGATGGCCGCGCAGCGACTGTGGCGTCACGACCGCGCCGGTCTGGTCGTGAAGAGTAAAGGCGGGCATGGCGCTGTGGAGCGCGGTCCCGCCCGTCAGCGTCGCGGTCGACGAGGCGGGCGAACCACCCGCCTCGCGCGCCACCTGCTGATGAATCAGCGCCACCGCGCCAACCACCGCTACCAGCGCGATCACGATGATGCGTGAGATGTTGCGTAATTGCATGCGCCGTGTCCCCTACGCGCGCCGCCTTCGCCAGGCCGCCTCGTGCGGAGCCTAGTGGAAGACGTGATCCAGCACCATCGCGGCGAAGATCAGCGCGAGATAGTAATTTGAGAACCAGAAGACCGTGCGGGCTTCCTTCAGCGTGCGCACTTGCATCAGGCGGACGGTTAGATAGAGCAGACCGCCACCCAAAAGCACAGCAGACGCCAGATAGAGGTACCCCATCGCGTGGATAACGACCAGCGAGAGCGAGGTCGCTATCAGCAATACAGTATACAGCACGATCTGCTTGTAGGTCTCGGCATCACCCTTTACGACGGGGAGCATCGGCACACCAGCGCGGGCGTAGTCTTTCTTCAGCACCAGCGACAGCGCCCAGAAGTGCGGCGGGGTCCACATGAAGATCACGGCGAACATCCAGAACGCCGTCCAGCTCAGCGAGCCCGTCGCCGCCGCCCAGCCGACTAGCACCGGCACGGCGCCCGCCGCGCCACCGATCACGATGTTCTGCGTCGTCGTGCGCTTCAGCCACATCGTATAGACCAGCACGTAGAACAGGATCGCCGAGGCCGCCAGCGACGCCGCCAGCAGATTGACGAAGCCCGTCAGGATGGTAAAGGAGAGGATGCCGATCACGATGCCGAAGATCAGCGCGTGACGGTCCGAGATGCGGCCAGCGGGCAGCGCCCGCGCCTTCGTGCGGCTCATCAGACCGTCAATGTCGCGGTCATAATAGCAGTTGATGGCGTTAGCGCTGCCGGCGGCGAACGCGCCACCCAGCATGGTCGCCAGCGTCACTTTCAGCGACGGAAGCCCATCCCCAGCGATCGCCATCGAGGCCAGCGTCGTCCCAAGCAGTAGGACGGTGACGTGCGGCTTCATCAGCCCGATATAGCTGGAGAGAACCGTACGCCAGGTCGCGACGGCGCGCTGTGTGGCGACACTCGCGGTTTCTACGGGCGTCGCGCTACTGACGTGTTGCATGCGAGAGACTCTCTTTCGCGCAGGGCGCCACCGGGCCAGCGCCCGGGCGATGGAGCGGTGTATTGAATGAAGAGGCGCGTCCTCGATCAGCTTTTCTGGCGTGATGAGCGCGGCCTAGGAGAAGCGGCGGAGCTTGCTCAGGATAATGGCGACGTTTGGGTAGCTCGCTCGCTGGTCAGCGCGAGCGTGAGTTGATCGGCTTCGCGCTCCGACTTGCGCTCCACCTCCAAGAGCCAAAGCCCAATCGCCACCATGATGCAGGAAATGAAGATGACGGTATCCGCGCCATCCATAATCCCACCAGCGAGATGCTGGTCGGTAATCGCCGAGAACATGTCCGGCGTGCGTGGCAGCGCCACATAGTACGGATAGCTCGGTGTCGTGCTGAACATGAATGCCCAGCCGAGGACGTTGCCCCACATCGCCGCCAGCCCAAAGTACAGCGCCTGGGCCAGTGGCCCGATACGTGGCTTGAACGGCAGCGATGGGATGAACTGCGACCAGAAGACCAGGCCGCCAAAGATAAAGCAGATATGCTCGAAAGCATGGATGAAGACGTTTGCGGTCGCCAGGTCATAGAGCGCCGGCAGATGCCAGATACTAAACAACCCAACGAATGTCAGCCAGGAGACAGCCGGACGCCGGAAGAAGTTCTCCAGCGTCTCGAACAGCCGTACTGGCCAGCCCTGCCGCACGAGCCACTTCGCCGAGACGCGTCGCCCGTTCAATGGAACGCCGCGCCACATGACCATCAGCGGCTCGCCCAGCAGGAGCAGTGGGGCCGCCACGACCGCCAGCAGCTCGTGCTGAATCATGTGGACCCACAGATACTGATCGGACCAGTCATCGATCGGCGAGTTGAGCGTGAAGAAAATCACGACCAACCCCAGCGCGAAAAGCGCCATGCGCCAGGAGCGCAGGTGACGTCCCAGACCATGCGAACGCATGTAACGCACGCCTCGCCAGTAGAGCGCGGCGGAGATCACCAGACCGATGATCACCGTCGGATCGAATGGCCAGTGCGCGAGCAACGTGAGCAACGCCGAAAGATTCACTGGAACGCCACCTTCCGCTTCCCGCCTTGCGGCGGAACAGCGCAACCACGATTCGAGACTAAGCCAGGACGAACGAAGCGGTTAGGGCAACATCATTGGCAACAGGAAGCCAATGACGCCAAACAGCATCGTCCAGTACCAGTAGTACCCGATCGTTGTGTAGCCGAGATGCTTCTCGACGCTATACCGGCCCTGCAGCGTCCGGACAGTGATGCCAATAACGAACATCAGCCCGAACAACAGGTGGTAGATATGATAGCCCGTGAACAGCACATACATGCTGGCGAAGCCGCCGTCACTCTGCGTGAACGGCAGATGCCCCATGTAATAGATGTTCCCGATGATCGCAGCGATCCAGAGCAGCGCCGCCAGCACGATGCCCAGTTTGGTCAGGGCGGTGTTGCCGTTGCGCACGCTCACATGCGCCAGGACAAAGAACAAACCACTCGCCACGAGGATCGCAGTCAGCGCGGCTGGGGTCATCGGGTCAATATTTTTCACGCCAGCGGGAAGCCACATATTGTTGACATTCGCCGCACGCAGGAAAATATACGCCGACACCATGAACAGCGCAAACATGACGTCCGTCAGCACGTAGAAGAACATGCCAATCCGGACTTTGCGATCTTCGTCAATGTGGCTGGCGTGGCTGGACTCCCCGTGGGTAGCTCCACCGAGGGATACTTCCATTGCAAGCCTCTCTCGTCTTCAAGGTATCTCAACATCTCACCCGCGAGGGCGGCGGCGCTCGATGCGCCGCTCCCTCACGAGTCGCGTAACACGCGTCTGGCGACTTAGCGAAGCGCCTGACCGGTCTGCACGCCAGGAATCGGAGCGCCACCCGTGCGCGCGGGCTCACCGTAGTTGTACGGCCCCTCGCGGACGACCGGAATCTCCTCGAAGTTCTCCAGCGGCGGCGGCGACGAGATGAGCCACTCGAGCGACTTGGCGCCCCAGGGGTTCGCCTCGGTGCACTTATCGCCCGCGATCCACGAGTAGATCACGTTGTAGAAGAAGAGGATGAACGACGCGCCCAGCAGGAACGCCGAGATGCTGGTGAAGAAGTTGCCGTTGGCGAAGATCGGCGAGTAGTCCGCCACGCGGCGCGGCATGCCCTGCAAGCCCACATAGAACATGCCCAGGAAGGTCATGTTGAAGAAGATGGTGATGCCCCAGAAGCTGATCCACCCCATCTTTTCGTCCATGAAGCGACCGGTCATCTTGGGGAACCAGTAGTATACGGCGCCCAGGAAGCCGAAGACCGCGCCACCCATGATCGTGTAGTGGAAGTGCGCCGTCACGAACATGCCGCCATGCAGCTGCACGTCCGCCGGCACGTCCGACAGATACACGCCGGTGATGCCGCCGATCAGGAAGTTCCAGATGAACGCGATGGCGTAGGCCATCGGGAGTGTCATCCAAAGCTTGCCGCGCCAGATCGTACCCAGCGCCACCAGGAAGATCAGGCCCGTCGGGACTGAGATCAGCTCAGTGGTCGCCATGTAGAAGCCGCGCAGCTCAGGCAGCCAGCCGGAGACGAACTCGTGATGCGCCCAAACCAGGAAGCTGCACACCACGACGCCGTACATGCCAAGGATGGCCGTCTTGTAGCCAAAGAGCGGCTTGCGCGAGAAGACCGAGAGCGCATCCATCACGAAGCCGAAAGCCGGCAGCACGATCAGATACACCTCAGGATGCCCGAAGAACCAGAACAGGTTCTGCGAGAGCCACGCGCTACCACCGCCGGCGTTCGGATAGTTGGCAGCGAAGTCACCAGCGGTCGCCGCGTAGAAGAAGCTCGTGCGGAACACCCGGTCGAGGATGATCATCACCAGGTCAACGGTGAACGAGCCTGTGCCCAGCGCGGAGAGAATCGAGGCGGCGATGACCGCCCAGACCGTCATCGGCAGGCGGGTGTAGGTCATGCCAGGCGCACGCATCGCGATCATCGTCACGATCACGTTGACCGCGCCGAGCATCGAGGACGTGCCCATCAGCGCCACGGTCACGGCCAGCGGCAGCATGCCGACGCCCGTCTGGTCCGCGATCGCGCCGTAGACCGTCCAGCCGGTCTGCACGCCGCCGCCCGTGGTCAGGTCATGACCCAGGCCGACGAACGGAATGAACGCGAACGTGACCATACCAATGAGCAAGAAGGCGATGCTGAGCGCGTTCAGCCGCGGGAAGGCCATGTCGCGCGCGCCGCACATGATCGGCACGATAAAGTTGCCGAACGGACCAACGAAGAGGCTGATGACCGTCAGGATCATGAGCATGCCATGCATGGTCACGATCGTGTTATAGGTGTCGCTGGGGAACGCCCAGGCGCCCGGGAACAGCAGCTCCGTGCGGATCATCATCGCGCCCAGGCCACCGAACGCGAGCATGACCATTGTTGCGACCAGGTACTGGATGCCCACGACCTTATGGTCGGTCGTGAACTGGAAATAGCGGATCCAGCCCTTGTCTTTACCAGCCAGGCGCATCTCTTCCGCGTGGTCTGGGTCTTTCATGCCCAGCATCCACGTAAAGGGATATTTGAACGCGCCGATGCCGATGAACCAGCCCAACGCCATCAGGACGAAGCCGGCCAGATAGCCCTGCTCCTCAAAGTTTCCCGATAGCCCTGGGTCGTTCATGATCTGGCCGCCACCAATGACGTTCCAGACATACCATGTTCCCACGAAATAGCCGATAGCGGCGAGCACCGCGCCCGACAGATAGCTGGGAACGAGCTTCCTCACCCAACTCATGGCGAATTACCCTTCCAACAGATGCGTGCGAAGCTCAGGAGCGCTTGCCGCTGCTACCCAGAAACGCAATTTCGGGCAGATGGATCGGCGCCAGCCAGCTCGAAGAGCTCATCTGCGACTGGATCCAGGTAGCGAAGTCCGCCGAGGACTCGACGACGACCGGCGTGTTCATGTACGCGTGCAGCACGCCGCACAGCTCCATGCACCTCACCGTGTAGTTACCTACCTTGTTCGGCGTCACCGTGAACGTGTTGGTCTCACCGGGGACCGCGTCGGCCTTCACACCAAGCTCGGGGATCCAGAACGAGTGCTGCACATCCTCCGACGTCACCTTGAACTCGACCGGCTGGTTGACCGGCAGATAGAGCGTCGAGGACTGAAGGCCATAGTCAGAATAGGTGTAGTTGAAGATCCACTGCTGCGCTGTCACATGGACGTGCAACGCATTCACCGGAGCGGCGGCCTCGATCGCGGCCAGCCCATTGAAGCCGACCACATACAGGACCGTCACCAGCACGAATGACGCCGCCAGCCAGGTGAACTGGAGCCGGGGATTACCGTGGATCGCCGGACCGTCTTCGGTCGGGCGCCCGCGGCTGCGGAACACCGCCAGCGAGTAAAACGTGAAGGTGATAACGCCCATGAACACCGGGATCGCGAGGATCGTGAAGATCTTCATGATCTGGTAGGCGTCCGCGCTCGTCGCGGATGCGATCGGCGGGATGACGCCTGCGTTCGCCAGAATTGGGGCGAGGATCAGATAGAGCGCCTCGACCACCACGGACGACACGATCCAGATTATGATCGGCGTCCGCACACTGCTTTGTGAGTTCATGCCTGTGCTACCGTGCCTCTCTTAGAACTGCGCTCCACACCGTCTCATCGCTGAGAGGCCAGAGCAACGGTTGTTCAGCGCATGAACCGGGCTACTGGACCGTGAAGGTGCCGTTCATGTAGCCGTCGGTGCCCATCGGGCCGCTGAAGCCGTTGTAGCCAGTGCCGCACGGAACGAAGCACTGCCAAACATAATGACCAGGAGCGCCAGTCGTGAAGGTGAACTCTGTCACCACAGGATGGTCTGGCATACCCGCCGCGTCCGTAGTCGCACTGTCAGGCACGCCGGTGATCGGGACACCGACGTAGAAGCCATGGCTGCGCGCTGCTATCTTGCGCTTTCGTGGTCACGACTCGAGTGAATGACGAACGTGTGGGACACCACATTCTGGGGCGACGGTTGTCATCGCCGTGCCGTCGACCGTGAACGTGCCGTTGTCAATGCCCTGAGGCGCGAGGAAGTAGTTGTTGATCAGGGAGGACGTGCTGTCGTAGTTGCTGATGATCATCGTCACCTTTGTATGCGCGGGGACGACGATGCTCGGCTGAGAATAGAGCACGTACTGTGAGTTGTAGTTGGGTCTGCATTGCGCATACTCAGGATGCGCTTTTGTGAAATCCGGATCAGTACAGGGGGCAAAGGGGAAGACATCCTCGTTGATGGTTACACCATCAGCGGACTTCGTGCCGCCATAAGCCGCCGGGATGAACGCAAATGTGTTCAACGTGACAGCTACACCGACTACGATTGCCGCGACCACAACGAGGAATCCCACCATGCCGAGATACTTGCGCATTACACCAATCTCCTGCTAGGGGGAGCCAGTCGCGCGCTGCGTCCCCGATGACACAGAGCCACGCGACAATACGAGGTGGCGCCGCGCACCTCGCTGTACAAACATAGTTAGCATACGGGCGCCCGCATCACATGATGCGTTTGCATCATCTTTTGTCCAAGACCCTATTATCCCGATGCGCCGTGACTCCAGAATCACAGCCACATGAAGCGACAGTCCGGCGCTCCTGAGCGGCCATCCAAGGCCGTCCAGATCACGCGACAAGCGAACACCTGAGGGCCGCCTCTCTAGACAGATTGACATAGCCCATCAACACCAATGAAACACAAGATCAGTATTATTACTGAGCGGAATAACAGAGGGGGCGGAGGTGTGGAGGGAGCCGTGGGCTCGACGGGAGTATGCCACCCGAACTGAGGACGAGTTATAGAAAAGGGGAGTCAGCCGCGGCGCGGAGTGTGGATGCGAAGGAGCGCTAGATGAGCCGTAGCTGCGATGCGATGACCACCGCTTGCAGGCGTGAGTTAGCCCCCAGCTTGTCGAGCACCTTGTTGACATGGTTGCGCGCCGTGACGCGCGTAATGCTCAGCTCACCCGCGATCTCGTCAGTCGAGTGACCCACTCCCAGCAGCCGCAGCACCTCCAGCTCGCGCTGCGTCAGCGCCTGTGGGCGCGGGAGCTTGCTACCACTCGCCGCCGGGTTCGCCGCCAGCAAGCGTGGCGTGTCTTTGACGGGCGCCTCGCGCAGCAAGTGTACGATTCGCGTCTGCCCGCCTACCGTGCGCGCCGTCAGTGTCGTCAAGCGCACCTGTCGCTCGGGCTGCCCCACCAGCGTCACGGACAGCTCGCAGTGGGGCCCGGCGTTCTTGACCCGCGCTGGGCCCACCGGGCACAAATCGCAATCCGCGCACAGCGCGCCATCATATGCTTCAAGCGCATCGAAGCAGCGCGAGCCAATGATATCCTCGGCCCGGATCCCCAGCAGGCGCTCCGCCGCGTCATTCCAGGCGACAATCTGATGATTGCTGTTGACCGCGAACGCAGGCTCCGCTATTCTCTGCACATCAAGCACAAGCTCATTCTCATGCTGCGAAGCGGCGCCACCCATTGCGCTACTCCTTCTGCCAGGTGAACCAGGTAACCCGCGCGGCCCAGCTCTTGGAGGGACGCGCTCTCGCTCGCGCGTTATCGCCTATTATCGCGCATTTTCGCGCATTTTCAAGTCAGATATGCCGAAGGCGAAAACGCGTCACCGCGCACACTCCTCACCACACTGCCTAGTATTACGTAGTATTACGTAATCGCGAGGAGACGTAAAACCTGATGAGACAAACAGCGCGCAAACCGTGAACGCCATCGCGGGACGTTTTACATGGAATGTATCATGATGGCGCAGGCGCTCACTAGATCACTACTTGTATCACATGAGCGAACGATTGCGCTACCGGGGTAGGAGTCTCCGCCAAGCGCGCTACATCCAAGAGGAGAATCGCATTATGACCGCGCGTGACGCCGGGCCATCCGCTTCCAGCATACCGCGGTCTCCGCTCGATCAGCGCTTCGATCAGCCTGACCACCAGGACGGCTCGCCCACCAGCGCACTGGATCCCCGCCTCGCGCCGATCCTCTCCGGCGCCGCGCGCATCGAGCGGCGTCCCCGCGCGCTCCGCCTCTCCGCTGGCCCATCCACGCCGCGCGTCTACACCAACGCCCAACTCGACGACTACCACCGCCTGCGTCCGCGCGACTACCTCTGGCGCCCACCGCTGCTCCTGCGCGTGCGGGCCCGCGCCTCCCACGCCGCCTGGCCCGCCACACCGGGCGCCCCATCCAGCGACGCCCCAAACTACCTGTGCGGCACCAGCGGCTTTGGCTTCTGGAACGCCTCACTCACCCTGGCGGGTGGCCCACCGCGCCCCCCAGAAGCGGTCTGGTTCTTCGCCGCCTCGCCGCCCTCCAACATGTCCCTCACGCCGGGTATCCCCGGCTACGGGTGGAAAGCGCAGGTCGTCCATGTCCAGCGCCCCGGCGCACTGGCGGCGATCCTCCCGATGGCCACCGCCGCGCTCTGGGCCAACATCAGCGGCGACGAGCGGCCCGCCGCCCGCTGGCTCAACCGCCTCACCGGCGCGCGCGAAGCCCCGCTCGATCCCCAAACGGCGGACCTGCGCGACTGGCATGACTACGAGATCGAATGGCGCTCCGACGCCGCCCGCTTCCGCGTGGATGGGGCCGAAGTCTTCGCTGTCTCCGCCCCACCACGCGGCCCGCTCGGCTTTGTCATCTGGATAGACAACCAGTACGCCATCGCCACCCCTCGCGGGCGGCTGCGCTTTGGCGCGCTCGATACAGACGAACAGTGGCTGGAGCTCGCGTCCCTGAGCATCCAGCCACTCTAGCCCCGCTCCCGGCCATTCAAGGCTTGGGCATGCGGCGGGTCTTGAAAGCCCCCAGGGATTTATCCCCGCATCCGTGCGCCGGCCATTCATGGCCGCGCCCGCGCCGCGCCACTCACCCTGGAGGCCATGCCAGCGCCCGGCCGCCCAGGAGATGCAGGTGCAAGTGAAAGACACTCTGCCCCGCGTCCGGCCCCACATTCCATACCAGCCGGTAGCCGCTCTCCGCCACCCCTTCCTGCCGCGCCACGGTGTTCGCCGCCTGGACGAGCGCCCGCAGCAGTTCCCCGTCATCGGCCTCAGCAGCGGTGATGTCGCGGATATGGGCGCGCGGAACGATCAGCGCGTGGGCTGGCGCTCCGGGATTGATGTCGCGGAAGGCGATTACGCGCTCATCCTCATAGATGCGCGCGCTGGGAATCTCGCCCGCGACGATTCGGCAAAAGAGGCATGTCTCATCTCGCGCCAGACTCTCGGCCATACGCGGTGTTCTCCCCGCTACGAGTTACTAGCGAAACATGCTCCCCTCAGGAGCGAATGATCTGGATGAACTCGGACGGCGTCGCGTTGAAGCGGTCATGCAAGAACGCGCGGCCCAGTGGCGTGAAGAAGAGCGCCGACCCCAGCGCCAGCGATCGCTGCGCCGCGCTCAGCACCCGCGCCTCACCCCAGAGCGAATAGCGCCGCGCCCACAACTGCGCCACCAGCGTCACCAGCGTCACCAGCGTCACAGGCGCCGCCACCGCCACCAGCATCGTCACGCCGTCGCTGGTCAGCCCTGTCACGGGCGCAGGGCGCGCCACGAACAGCGCCACGTAGATCGCCACAGCCATCGCCAGCGCGCCAGAGAAGAACTGCGCCAACCGCAGCGAGGCGCGCGGCCTGCGCAACGTAACCGCCGTCATCCCCAGCGGCCCCACGCCCCAATAGACCAGCGACGGATCACGCAAGATCACCGCGAGCCGGTACGCGACATGATAGGCAAGCAGGCAAGCGAGCGCCGTCAGGATCAGATAGAGAGGGTTGATATGAATGTCCATGCTCGCCTCCTGAAAGGACCGCCATGACGGCGCTGCGCCGCCCCGGCCCCTCTCGCCACTGTCAACCACCTTCATCCTTACATGACGTGCCACGCCCGCCGGAGCATCCTGCCCAGGCCACATTCTCCGCTCTCCAGAGGCCATCTCCCGGGGCCATCTCCCGGGGCCATCTCCCGCGCCCGCGGGAACACGCCCTCATCCACGATACGCGCTGAGCGCCCCCTGCGTTGCATGCAGTGTACCGGCGGCGGCGCGCCCAGGTCAAGCGCCCTTGAATACCCTAGGGGGGTATGGTATAGTAGAAGGAAAGGCAGTGTCGCGGTATCATCTGTATCAGCGGCGTCTGCTTCCAGCCTGCGTAAGCGGGCTTCGCAGCTGCGGTTAGAGGCCCCAAGGCGCGGCTTCAGCCGCACGCCACGGCTATTGCGGCACAGATCTGAGGAGGTCTGCCATTATGACCAATAAGACGGAGACAGCCGGCGCGACGCCACTCTATGATGTCGTGGTGATCGGGTCAGGTCCCGCCGGATATACAGCGGCGATCTATGCGGCGCGCGCCAATCTGCGCACACTCGTCGTCCAGGGCGAGCAGCTTGGCGGCCAGTTGATGATTACCAGCGAAGTCGAGAACTACCCCGGCTTCGAGGAAGGCATCGTCGGTCCAGAGCTGATGGACAAGCTGGAGAAGCAGGCCCGCCGCTTCGGCGCGGACATGGTCCCACAGGATGTCACGCGCGTGGACTTCTCCCAGCGCCCCTTCAAGCTCTGGACTTACAATAAGGAATACACCGGGCGCGCGGTCATTATCGCCACTGGCGCCAGCGCCAAGTGGCTCGGCCTGCCCAACGAGCAGCGACTCCAGGGGCGTGGCGTCAGCGGCTGCGCGACCTGCGATGGCTTCTTCTTCCGCGAGAAGGAGATCGCCGTTGTCGGCGGCGGCGACACCGCGATGGAAGAGGCGCTCTTCCTGACTCGCTACGCCTCGCGCATCCACCTGATCCACCGCCGCGACAGCTTCCGCGCCAGTAAGATCATGATTCAGCGTGTCATGAATCACCCCAAGATCACCGTGCATTTCAACCGCGCCGTCGAAGACGTGCTCGGCGAGAACGCCGTCGAGGGCGTGGTCCTGCGCGACACGGTGTCCGGCGCGACTGAGACACTGCCCGTTCAGGGCTTGTTCATCGCCATCGGCCACCAGCCCAACACCAGCCTCTTCGAGGGCATCCTGGAAACGGACGCCGTCGGCTATCTCAAGCCCAGCGAGCACACGATGACCAGTATCCCCGGCGTCTTCGTCGCCGGCGACGTGGACGACTCCCGCTACCGCCAGGCGGTCACCGCCGCTGGCGAGGGCTGCCGCGCCGCGATTGACGCCGAGCGCTGGCTGGAGGAGCAGGGCGAAGTAAACCCTGAGACGGCGGAGGACGCTGGCGCCTGGGGCGAAATGGCCACCTCCGCCATCCGAGAATAAGTCGCCCCAACGAGACAAACGCCCCTCCCTCGCGCCGCGCGCTGTAGAGAGGGGCGTTTGCGTTGGCTCGCTTCGTCGCAGCGGAGGGCGCCTGCGCCTACTATCGACGGGAGCCCGTCAGGCGCAGGATGCTCATGAACAGGTTGACGAAGTCGAGGAACAGCCGGAACGCGCCGATGAGCGCGATGCGGCTCACCAACGCCTCATCTTGCATGCTTCCGTACGTCGAGGAGAGCGAGATCGCGTTGCGCTTGATCCATTGCGTGTCATATGCGGTGAGCGCGCAGAAAACCACAACGCTAACCAGGCTAATGATCCAGACCAGCATCGCGCTCTGCAGGAAGAAATTAACCACGCTGGCGACGATGATTCCGATCAGCGCCATCAGCAGCACGCTGCCCATCTTGGACAGATCGAGCTGGGTGGTGAAGCCAATCAACGTCATGAGAGCGAACATCGTCGCGGTGATGAAGAAGGCTGTGCCGATGGAAGGCAAGGTATACACGACGAAGATCGCGGATGACATGAAGCCAAAGACCGCGGTGATGAGGATATACAGCGTCATCCCAATAGCGGGGCTTGCCCTGCGGACGACGGGATAGAACGTGAACGCGAGAACCAGATAGAGGATAACGGTTCCGATCATCACGATTGGGTTGAAGATAAGCTCAACGGTGGCGAACTGACCAGCCGCGAGCAGGTTATCGACGTACTCGCCCACCGCGAACGCGACGCCGAACCCGATGGTAAGGCCGACCGCCAGCCAGAGATACACCCGGCGGAAGATTTCCGAGAAGTCCAACTGCCTGGCATACGTCCCATACGGATTCATGCCCGCCATTCCTGGGTTGCCTGGATACATCACACGCCTCCTTTACCAGCATCGCGGACTCGGCCAAAATGAGCGCCAACGTACGTGTCCGCGCATGCGCTCGCCTGATACACGAAGAATATACGTACAAGGGGAACGTGTAAAGCGTTGGACTGCTACGTATCGATACCCTGATGGCCATTCCACGCCGCTGCGCTTCTTTGCGCAACGGCGCTATTCCTCACAGCGGCCTCGCGCGCCGCGCATACTCCCTGCGCGCGGGGACGCTGACCACCTCGCGCTCCGGCCAGCGCACCGCCGTCAGCTTCCCGCCGAAGACGCAGCCGGTATCGCAATTGATCGTGTTGTTGCGCCAGAGCGCCTCGCGCTGCGGTGTATGCCCGTAGACCACCGTCGCGGCGCCGCGATAGTCCGCCGCCCAGTCCACCCGGATCGGCAGCCCGTCATCGTCGTCACCGATGCTTTCACCATAGAGGACCAGCGAGCGCACACGCCCCGACACCCGCCCGTGGAAGCGCTCCGGCAGCCCGGCGTGCGCTACCACCAGCGCGCCGCCGTCCAGCATCAGGTACGGCGGCAGACCCAGCGTAAACGCCTGGAACGCATCCGAAAGCGCCGCCGACTCCTCACCGGGCAGCCGGTCTATCTGGTCCAGGCTGTCGCGCAGTCCGTGCGCCACCCACACATGCCGCCCCATCAGCGCCCGTAGCAGCTTCACATCATGATTGCCTGGCGCGCAGAACCCCACCCCCGCCGCCACCATCCGCATCGCCAGCCGTAGCGTCTCCACGACGCCCGGCCCCCTGTCCACCAGGTCGCCGACGAACACCACCCGCCGCCCCTCGGGCGAGCGCATCCCCACCTCCGCGTCAGTGACGTAGCCTAACCGCCCCAGCAGCTCTATCAGCTCGTCATAGCAGCCATGCACATCGCCGATAATGTCGAATGGCCCGCGCTCGTCGCGCAGGTCGCACGCCAGCGGCTCGCGGGTCACAGGCGTATCCGCCGCCAGGTGGTGGACCCGCTCGAAGCCATGCGGCCCGATTGGGAAGCGCGCGCCCGGCCACTCCGCCTCATTGTCCAGCAGGAGCGCGATCGGCGCCACATCGGTTACGTGCGCCAGCCGCGCCAGCGCCACCGGCTGGTCGGTCGCATGGTCCGTGAGCGCCACAGCGACCAGTTTGCCCTTCCGCTAGCCGCCGCTCGATTCCCCGCCGCGCCGTCGCCGCTCGCTTCCCCCTCCACGCGCGTCACTTCCTCTGGGGTGAACCAGCGCGTTGCGAGCGCCTCCACATCCCGCGCTTCCCCGGCGATCACCACCAGCGCCAGCGCCGGAATGGTGACCGCCGGGGTCCGCTCCGGCTCCGCCGCGCTCATCACCTCACCCATTGCTTCGCTCGCTCTCATATCGCTACACAATCAGCCCAACGCTCAGTATACCGCCGTGCGCTACAATGGGACAGGGCCAGGGCGGCCCCCTATGCGCCACGTCCACCGCCGGACCAGGAGGCGACACCGCATGAACATCGCGCAGAACATCGAGCGCGCCGCCGCGCACTTCCCCGACCAGCCCGCGATCCTCTTCGAAGGCCAGCGTATCACCTACCGCGAGCTGCTCGCCCAGGTGGACCGGACCGCGCGCGGCCTGGCCAGCCTCGGCGTAGAGCCTGGCGACCGCGTCGCGCTCTTCCTGCCCAACATCCCCGCCTTTCCCATCGCCTACCTGGCCACCGTCAAGCTCGGCGCCATCGCCGTCTCCGCCAACAGCATGCTCACCACCGGCGAGCTGCGCTACGTGCTCGATGACGCTGGCGCGAAGGTCCTTTTCACCACCGAGGCGCTCATGCCAGCGGTCGCGCCGCTGATTGGCGAAACCCTGCCCGCCTACCGCGTCATCATCTGCGAGGGAGCGGCGCAGGGCAGCCTCACGCTCGCCGCGCTGGGCGACGGCCACGACGGCCCCATCCCCGCGCGCGACATGGACCGCGACGCCCCCGCCGCCATCCTCTACACGTCTGGCACGACCGGACGCCAGAAGGGTGCGACGCTTAGCCATGGCAACGTCGTCTCGAACATGTACAGTACCGGCCATGCGCTGCGGATTGCCCCCGCTGACCGCGCGATGCTCTTCCTGCCGCTCTTCCACTGCTTCGGCCAAAACTTCATCATGAACACAGTGTTCAACAGCGCCGCCACTGTCGTCTTGCACCGCCGCTTCGTCCCCGACGTGGTCCTCGATTCCGTCGCGCGCGACGGCGTGACCATCTTCCTGCGCCGTGCCGACCATCTATATCGGCCTGCTCAACGCGGGCGTCCCGCGCGAGCGGCTGGCGAGCGTGCGCATCTACTTCTCCGCCGCCGCGACAATGCCCGTCGAGGTCGCCAGCCGCTGGCGCGAGGTCTACGGCAAGCCGGTGTACGAGGGCTACGGGCTCACCGAGACATCGCCCGTTCGCCTGCTACAACCATGAGTGGGAGCATCGCCCCGGCTCGGTCGGCACGCCGATCGAGATGGTGGAGATGCGAGTACTCGATCCCAACGACCGCGAGGTACCGCGCGGCGAGTGGGGCGAGATCGCCATCAAGGGCCCCAATGTCATGCTGGGCTACTGGAACCGGCCCGAAGAATCGGCGGAGGCGCTGCGTAGCGGCTGGTTCCATACCGGCGACATCGGCTATATGGACGCGGACGGCTACATCTACCTCGTTGACCGCGTCAAGGACATGATCAACGCCGCGGGCTTCAAAATCTGGCCGCGCGAGGTCGAGGAAGTCCTCTACCAGAGCGAGGCCGTCAAAGAGTGCGCCGTCGCTGGTGTCCCAGACCCGCTCAAAGGAGAGAGCGCCCGCGCGTGGATCATCCTGCGCCCCGGCGCGACCTGGAGCGAGGAAGAGGTCGTCGCCTATTGCCGCGAGCGCATGGCGGCCTACAAAGTCCCGGAAGCGGTCATCTTCGTGGATGAGCTGCCCAAGAGCTCGACTGGCAAGATTCTCAAGCGCGTCCTGCGCGATCAGGCGCAATAGCGCCACCGACTGGGCGTAGGCTCGACTTCTCGCGCCGAGCCTACGTCTCCGCGCGCCCACCAGCGCTGAAGACATCTGCGTACATGAGGGAAATACGCGCTCTTGACTAGCGAATAGACCCTCTGCTAGTATGCGCCCGACGCTCGCCAAACTACCTGTGAAAAAACATCTGGTTCGAGAGAACTCTACGCACGGACACTCATGACGAGCAGAATGGAGCCATTCCTTGCGCGCGATAAAACGCCACCTCGCCGCCGCCGGCCTGCTGATGGTCATGGCGCTCTCACTCACCGGGTGTGTCCATCTCGACCGCAACGTCGCGCTCAATGGCGATGGCTCTGGCTCGTACGTCCTCACGATCGGGATCAACGACCAACTGCTGAGTCTGTCCGGCGGCCAGACCACCACGATGATGAACAATTTTGGTGACCAGGTGAAAAAGGATGGCGGCTCATATCGCCAGTACGACGACGCCGGCTACACCTACTGGGCATACACCCGCCCGTTCAAATCTGTCCCCGATCTGAACAATTTCCTCCAGCAAATGCCCTCGTCAGGCAGCTCTTCCACTGGCGCAAGCGGGTCGGGTAACCTTCCATCGTCGGGCGCGGACACGCTCAGCTTCACCGAGCAGTCCGGTTTCCTGACTAATACTTTCCACGTAACCGGCCACATCAGCTTGAACATTCAGGCAGGTGCGACAAGCGCCGGGGGAGTTGACGCCTCGCCCTACCTGAAGGACATGCGCGACAGCTTCGCGGTGACGATGCCCGGCTCGATCACCTCGCACAAGGGCGGCACAGTCAACGGAAACACCGTCACCTACACCGTCCATTATGGCGAGGAGACGGACATTGATGTCGTTGGGAGCGGCCTCAACACAGGCGTATTGATCCCCATCGGCGCAGGAGTCGCCATCATCCTGCTGGCGATCGCGGGATTCATCATCTGGGGCCGCCGGAGCGCCGGCCCCAATCACCCAGCCACGCAGGCGGCGTACAGTGGTATGGGCGCTCAGCCTACGGCTCAGTCCTGGCCCACCAATCCGTCAATGCCCCCGCACACACTCTCCGCCACACCAACGCCTCAGTATGGGCCGCCTTCCGCGAGCATGCCACCCTACGGATCTCCCTCTCCGACAGAGCAATCGCCGTGGCCTGGCGCGCCGACAACACCCCCATACGGCCAGTAGACGCGCGGCGGGAGTGGGCCGAGTGGCTGTGAAGAGTATCTCATTCGAGGCCATTGAGCGAGGCCATTGAGGTGATAACGGCCCCTCGTCCTGTTGGGGCAGAGGCACGCATCTGGAGCCTGACATGAAAAAAGGGCGGATATAATCCGCCCTGGTTTTTCACTCGCGGCGTGTCACGAAAGCAGCTCGTCGCTCGCCTGCGATGCTGTTGGGTGAGAGGCAACAACCCGCTCATCCCAAGTTCTCTGCGCGTCCCCCGGAAGCAGCCCGGCGTTGCGCGGAGCGCTACTCAGATAACAGCCTGAGTCAGGAAGGGTACGCGGCTCCCGGAAATCAGCCCGGACCTGCGTAACGTGCGCGTCCAGCGGAAAATCAGCCCGCCCGCGCTTTGTCGCCAACCTCAGGAAGAACAGCCCTGAGAGGCGTACCGCCAATCCCAGGAAACAGCCCCTGAGAGGCGGATGGCGCTCAAGAATATCAGCCTGAGCGCCTGACCGAGAGGCCGCTTCGCGGAAGATCCGCCCGCGCTGTACGCTCTCGATGGTCAGAGTATAACCGGGGCATTTCCAAAAGTCCAATGATAGTTTTCTATGATGTGTATTTGGGTTGATTATACTTTCATCTCATTGATGAAGCCTATCGCATGCTCCATGTGCGCGTATGACGCGCGTGGCGAGCATATAAAAACGGCGGCGACGGGGCCAAGCGCCCCACCACCGCCGCCGTTATGGAGCGCGCTGGAAAAAGCGCGCTCCGATGCCGCCAGCAGCCTTCTTATGAAGACTTCTGCTGCTTGGGGGTTCCGCGTCCACGCTCACCACCCTTGCGACCGATCCGGCTATAGAACTCCGGTCCCTGGGCTTTCTTGGTGGACTCGCCACCCTTCTTGCCAATCTCCGCATAGAACGATGAGCCGAGCTTCGACTTCACCGCCTCGCCGCCCTTTTTACCGATGCGGCTGTAGAACTCAGGGCCGTACTTCTCACGCACAGCTTGACCGCCATGCTTCGCCTTGTCGGAACCGGGCTCCGGTCCCCGCTTGCTCGTGGCCATAAATCGCACCTCTCTTGCTCACGCATGTTTGTGTTCGACTCATCGTCGTTGTTCTCTGCCCGTGGAGACAATCTCCGGCGCGTTCCACCACGCGCGTGGCGAACAAAGAACCACCTGGCATGCGGCAAGTGTCGCTATGCACCTTGCATGCCAACCTACACTACGTAAGGCGACAGTTTGTTGTTGCATCTCTCGGGAGGATTTTGTGAGATTTGTCTCGCATTTGACTCAAAACCAGTTTCTCTCACGCAATTTTCCTGGGCTATTCCTGGATTATTCCTCACTTCCAGCCCGCGCGCGCGCCACGCGGTTGGCGATCAGCGCAGCGGTCGCGCCGGCGCCAACCCCATTATCAATATTGACCACTGTCAAACCCGGCGCGCATGTTTGCAGCATCGCCAGCAGCGCCGCCCGCCCTTTGCCGCCCGCCCCGTAACCCACGCTCGTCGGGCAGCCAATCACCGGCGCATGCGAAAGACCCGCCACCACGCTCGGCAGCGCGCCATCCATCCCCGCGCACACCACCAGCGCGTCCACTCCATTCTCCAGCAGGTCGCCCAGCGGCCCGAACAGCCGGTGGATGCCCGCTACCCCCACGTCATAGATCGGCGTGACCTGGCAGCCCATCTCTTCCGCTACCAGCCTCGCTTCTTCCGCTACCGGCGCGTCTCCCGTGCCAGCCGTCAGCACGCCGACATGTCCGCCCGTCAGGCTGCGCTCATACCCCGGCGCGTGAATCGCCGCCGCCCGCGCGATTTCTCGCGCATCTACCACGCATTCCGGCATCGCCTCGCGCAGCAGCGCGATCTGCCCGGCCCGCGCCCGGCTCACAATCACCTGGCCCGCCCGCTCTACAAAGGCCCGCGCGATGGCGACGAGCTGCTCGTCGCTCTTGCTCTCCGCCAGCACGATCTCTGGAATGCCCTTGCGCGCCGCGCGGTCCACATCCAGCCGCGCCACCACTGGCCCCAGCTCGCTCGCGCCAGCCGTTCCCGCCAGCTCCACGCGACGCCCACGCTCGCCCGCGCCGTTCCGTTCCATCTCGCCGTCCTCGCGTCCCGCTGGGTCGCGCCCAGCCAGCGGCGCGCCTATCTCTCAGCGTAGCACACCTCGCGCAGAGGCTGCCATGCCCGGCATAGCCCGTTCGGGTGAGCGCCACGCGGCCGCTTGCCGTCCGCCGAGTATGCTAAATTCACAGGCGCGCGCCCGCTCAGGCGGGCCAGCGCGGCCGTGCGTCTTGCGCCGCCTCATTCCCATCGCTATACTTGGCGAGGGGCGAGGGGTTAGGAGAGCGACAGCTCGCGCTTCTTTCGGAATGTGAAAGCCCGTCGCATGGACCGCCGTGACCGTCATCCGGTCACAGCCAGCGCATGGAGGAACTATCGGTGAGTATGGGCTTACAAGCGCGACGCTTCGCAATTCTACTGGCGGCGCTGAGCAGCCTGTCGGTAACGCTGGTGGCCTGCCAGGTCACGGGAGCCAGCCCAAGCTCAGGTAGCAGCAGTTCGAGCTCCGGCTTTACCTTTACGACACCAAATCCGAATTCGCAGAGCCCCACCCCGACCTTCCCGCCGTTCACCATCGGCGCCTGGCCGTCGAACTACTCACCCCAGGCGCTCGACAATATCACGATCTACGTCCTCTGCCGCGTGCAGAACCCCAGCATGACCGGCCCTGCCAGTGCGCCCAATCCACTGACTGTCACCATTCAGATCGGCGCGCCCATCAACAAGACCATGACTGGAACGACCGACGCCAACGGCTTGGCCGCGATCCCTGTCTCCTTCAGCGATCCAACGCCCGGCACGCCCGTACAGGTCACCGTCTTCACCAACTGGAATGGTATAACCTACCGGAACGGGACGTTCTTCACCCCCGGCGCGACCAACACGCCGACGCCTAAAGCCAGCCCCAGCCCTGGTACCACACCGACCGTTACCGCGACGCCGTAGTCGCCTCGAATCAGCCCCACTCCCAGCGCAACGTCTGGGAGCGGGGCTGGGGCGCGGTCACACCGGCTGGCAGCGCGGACAGTAGTGCGTTCCGCGCTGGGCGACGGTAATGCGAACGATCGCCGTTTCGCAGCGCACGCAAGGCTGCCCCGTCCGCCGGTAGACCTCGACGTGCTCCAGGTTGCTCCCAGCCTCATCATATAAGTCGCGGTGCCGTCCGAAGGTCGTGCCACCATGCGCGATGCCCGTCGTCAGCGCCCCCTGGATGCCAGCATGCAGCCGCGCCACCTCGTCCGCAGTGAGCGATCCAGCGGGGCGCAGTGGATGAAGCCCCGCGCGAAAGAGCGCCTCGTCTGCGTAGATATTGCCCAGGCCTGCGATCACCCGCTGATCGAGCAGCGCCGCCTTCATCGCCCGCCGCGAGCCAGCCAGCCGCTCCGCCAGCGCCGTCGGGGTAAACGCCGCCTCCAGCGGCTCTGGCCCCAACTCCGACAGCGTCTGGGGCAGGGCATCCGGCCAAGCGAGCATCAGGCGTCCAAACTTGCGCGGGTCGGTATAATACAGCCGCCGCCCGTCATCCAGGTCGAGCGCCACGCGCGTGTAGGGCGGCTCATCCTGCCCGCGCCCGCGCAGCAGCAGATTGCCTGACATGCGCCGGTGCGCGATCAGCAGCCGCCTATCATCCAGCGTCAGCAACAGATACTTCGCCCGGCGCCCGATCGCCGTCACCGTCCGCCCCGTTACCGCCGCCACAAACTCCGCTGGCTCCATCCCCTGGATCGCCCGCTCCCAGCGCACATCCGCGCCCGTGAAGCGCCGCCCCGGCAGCGTCTCGCGCAGTTGCCGCGCCACATATTCCACTTCCGGCAGCTCAGGCATCGCCGCTCATTCCTTCCGCCACAATCCAGCGCGGCTCTGCGATTTCTCAGAGCGTTAGCACAAACGCCGCGTGCTCCGGCGCTTCAGCGCCGAGCCCTATTTCGCCGCGTGCTCCGGCGCTTCAGCGCCAAGCCTCGCTCTGGCCTACACCGGCTCGTCCGCCAGCTCACGCGCGTCCAGTTGGGCCGCCAGCCGCTGATCGAGGAAGCCGCCGACACGCTCGACCCACTCGTCGGGGTGGCGCCAGTAGGCGTTGATATGCCCGGCGTTAGGGACCTGCCACAATTCCTTCGGCTCACCCGCCGCCGCGTGCAGCCGCTCGCCATCATGCGGCTCATCCGCCAGCTCATCCGCCAGGTCCGAGATGATGAGGACCGGGCGCGGGCTAATCGTTCCGATCACACTCGCCGGGCGAATCTGACCCAGCCGCACGCCCGCCATCCGCTGCCCCCAGAAGATCACCAGGCTAGCGAACGGGAACGCGGGCAGATGGGTAAAGCGTGAGAACAGATGGCCGATGTCGTGCCGCAGGTCAGCGAAGCCGCTCTCGATTACCAGCGCCCGTAGCTCTGGGATGCTCGCCGCCGCCAGCGTCGCCGTGATCGCCCCGAGCGAGTAGCCCATCACCCCCAGGCCGCGCATGTCCACATCATCGCGCGCGCGCAGCCAGTCCACCGCCGCCGCCACATCGTCGCGCTCAAAGACGCCGTAGGTCACCATATCGCCTTCGCTGTCGCCATGCCCCGGAAAGTCCAGCAGCAGCGCCCCGTACCCACTGCGCTCATGCAGTCGCGAAACTTGCTCCAGCCACTGCCCGCGATGATCGTGGATGCCGTGCAGGCAGATCAGCATACAACCATTGCGCGCCGGCAGATACCACGCCGCCAGCGCCCCGCGCGGCCCGGCGATGCGCACATCCTCCATCGCCAGCCCCACATCCGCCGGCGTCCGCTCGGAGGACTTGCGCACGGGCCGCAGCAGCCCGCGCGCCACCGACCAGGTGAACCACAGCAGCGCCACCAGCGCCACGACAATCAGAGCCGCCGTCACCAGCAGCGAGACTTCCAGCCAGCCCATACGTTACCTCGTCTCTCCCGCGCTAGTGATTGGGGACCTGTGAGAAGACGCTCGCATAGGTGTTGATCCAGTGGAAGTCACGGAACGGCCAGTACACCACCTCAGCCCGGCCAACGATATTGCGCCGTGTCACAGGACCGAAGAACCGCGAGTCGGATTGCGACCCAGCGACGCCGAAACGGTTGTCCGCCAGCACGAAATACAGGCCCTGCCCCAGCGTCCACTTGCCAATCACCGGGCTTTCCGGTTGCCCAGGGACGATGCCGGTATACGCGCTCTCGTCCAGCGTCACGCCGTTGACCACAACGGTGGTAGCCGTCACCACCACCGTATCGCCTGGCACACCGATCACCCGCCGCAGCAGCAATTGGCCTGACGCCTGCGGATTCGCTACCAGCGCCACTTCGCCCCGCGACGGACCGCCAAAGAAATACGCCGCCTTGTTCACCAGCACATGTTGGCCCGGCTGAAGCGCCGGTTGCATCGAGACATCGGATGGCGCGAACGACTGTGTCACGCTGACCGCGAGAAACACGATCCCAACAAAGAGCAGCACTTCGACCAGCTCGCGCATCAAATGCGCCCGCCGCTCAGCGGCCCGGCGCGTGGCGCTGCTCGTTGGCGTCATCCCCATCATCCGCATCAGCCCCGTTTACTATCTCTCACTCGGCGCCGCGAAGACCGCCAAAACGCCCACTTAGCGCCCGACCCCCGCGAAAATATTGGTGTATGTCGGGATGCCCTGAATCATCTGGGCCGGCCAGAAGATAAACTCCGCCTTGCCGATGATATTCTGGCGCGGCACATAGCCGAACACGCGTGAATCGGTACTATTTTGCCGGTTATCGCCCATCACGAAATACTGTCCCGCTTGCAGCGTGATTTTGCCCAGGGGCTCATTCTCCGCCGCTTTCGGATCAATCAGCTGGATATACGTCTCGTCCAACTTATGGCCATTGACATACACCGCGTCTGGCGTGATGAACAACTGGTCACCCGGCAGCCCGATGATACGCTTCACATAGACCGTGCCGGGGTCGCTCGGCGGATGCAGCACGATCACATCGCCCCGCTGCGGCTGCGCGCCGAAGTCATAGGCGATCTGGCTGACCACTACCAGGTCACCGCTTTGCAGACCTGGCTGCATGCTGACGCCCTCGACTCGGTAAGGACGCGCTGTGAACGTGACGACGAAGAAGACGATAGCCGTCAGCACCACCGTCTCGATCAGTTCGCGGGCAAATGTCGCGCCCGCGCGCCGCGACCGCGGCCGGTCCGCGCCACGCCCCGGTGGTAGTACTTGAGCCTGCGCCACTCGTCAGTCCTTTCCCCGCGATCGCCGCGTCCCGCACAGAGACAAAAAGGGGGGTAAAACGCATCTCGCGGGATGGCGTCCCCACGCCTCAAACGCGCCATTCATTGCGCCGTGAGGCCGCTTCCACACGCCATCCCGCAGCCATCGCGTATTATAGCATAGGAGTCCGGGCCACCCCGCCATTCGGCCCACTGGTCAGCCCCACCACGCGCTAGCAATCGTCCTTGTATATCATCACCGACGCAAAGGAGCCTACCGCCCGATGACAGCCACACCGCGCCCACTCACGCTGATTGTGATGGACGGCTACGGAATCAACCCGCGCGCCGACGCCAACGCTATCGCCCTCGCGCGCAAGCCTCACCTGGACTCCATCGAGCGGCAGTGGCCGCACACCCAGATCGCCACCTCCGGCCCGGCAGTCGGTCTGCCTGAAGGGCAGATGGGCAACTCCGAGGTCGGCCACCTCAACATCGGGGCCGGTAAGCGCGTCCTGCAGGAGTTCACCCGCGTCAGCGCCGCCATCCATGACGGCTCCTTCTTCACCAACCCCGCCTTGCTCAAAGCCATCGCGCACGTCAAGGCGAACCACTCGAAGCTGCACCTCTGCGGCCTGATCGGCCCCGGCGGTGTCCACGCTCACCAGAGCCACCTCGAAGCGCTGCTGCGGATCGCCGCGCGCGATGGGGTCGAGCAGGTCTACATCCACGCCTTCACCGATGGGCGCGACACCTCGCCCACCGGCGCGCAGGACTATATGGCCGAGCTGCTGGCGCGCGCAAAGGAGATCGGCGGCGAGCGACCCGCGAAGGTCGCCACCATCTCAGGCCGCTACTACGCCATGGACCGCGACAACCGCTGGGACCGCATCGCCCGCGTCTACTGGGCGATGACCCGCGCCGAGGGCCAGCGCGCCACCGACCCCGTCGCCGCCATCGCCGCCTCCTACGAGCGCAAGGTCACCGACGAGTTCATCGAGCCAATCGTCTTGGTGGAGGATGACCGTCCTGTCGCCGTCGTCGAGGCGGGCGATGCGGTAATCTACTTCAACTTCCGCTCCGACCGTGGCCGCGAGCTGACCAAGGCCTTCGCCCTGCCGGAGATGCCGCCACAGGCCGCGGGCAAGTTCGATCGCGGCCCGCAGCTGGATGACCTGGTCTTCGTCACGATGACCGAGTACGAGTCCGGTCTGCCGGTCGAAGTCGCCTTCCCCGCCGACAACGTCACCCAGCCGCTGGCGAAGATCCTCGCTGATCGCGGCCTGACACAGTTCCACACCGCTGAGACGGAGAAGTACGCCCACGTGACGTTCTTCTTCAACGGCGGACGTGAGGCCCCCTTCCCTGGCGAGGACCGCCTGCTCGTCTCCTCGCCCAAGGTCGCTACCTACGACCTGAAGCCGGAGATGAGCGCGCCGGAGCTGACCGCCGAGGCCGTCCGGCGCATTCAGAGCGGCGCCTATGACGTGATCATCATGAACTACGCCAACGCCGACATGGTCGGGCATACGGGCGTGCTGGAGGCGGCCGTCAAGGCCGTCGAGGCGGTGGACGCGGGAGTCGGCGCGGTCGTCGAGGCGACGCTCGCGGCGGGCGGCGCGGCGCTGATTACCGCCGACCACGGCAACGCCGAGCAGCTAATCGAATACGACACCGGCAAGCCGCTGACCGCGCACACCACCAACCCCGTCCCGCTCTACTTCGTCGTGCCACAGTGGCGCAACGTGCGCCTGCGCGCGGACGGCATCCTGGCCGATGTCGCGCCGACCATGCTTCAGCTTCTGCATATCCCGCAGCCCGCTGACATGACCGGCCACACGCTGATCGCCAGCGGCGAGGAGGCCGAGTAATGCCCACCAGCGACAGCATCACCTACCGCCTCGCCACCGTGGACGACGTGGATACGCTGGGCGGGCTGAAGTGGGCGATGGAGACCGAGCGCCACCCTGAGTTACAGGCTGATCGTGACGGCTTCCTCGCCGCCGCGCGCGCCAGCATTCAGGGTGAGATTGAGCGCGGCTCGCAGATTGGCTTCCTCGCCGAGTCCGGTGGGGAGGTCGTCGCCTGCGCGCTCCTCATCTGGTGGCCGATGCTCCCGACCCTGACGGAGCTCCATCGCATGCGCGGCTACGTCTCCAGCGTCTACACCGCGCCAGAGTTCCGCCGCAGGGGCGTCGCCCGCACGCTGATGGACAACCTCCTGGCCCACGCGCGCGAGTTGGGTGTGACCCGCCTGATCCTCTGGGCCTCCGAGTTGGGCCGCCCGCTCTACCTCGACCTCGGCTTCGTCCCATCTCGCGGCCTGGAGTGGAATGTGGAGTAGACAGAATGTTGGCGTCCATGGCCTCACTTCACGCTACGTGTGGTTAAGGTTGGTATGATAGGGTAGAAACACAACGATGAAGGTGCGTGAAATCATCAGGCTACTAGAAGCCGATGGTTGGCGGCTCGTTGCCACACGTGGAGATCACCGGCAGTACAAACACGCATTCAAACCAGGGCGGGTAACAGTTCCAGGCCACATGAATGACGATCTCGCTCCAAAGACACGCGACAGCGTGTTACGGCAAGCGGGCTTGCCGAAGCCAGGCGGAAAGTAGGTCGCAATGCGCTACCTCATCATCATCGAACAAGGCGAACACAATCTAAGCGCCTACGCTCCGGACCTTCCCGGCTGCGTGACGACTGGGGCCACACGCGACGAGGTTATCGCCCGCATGCGCGAGGCCATCGAGCTTCACCTGCACGGTTTGCGAGAAGACGGCGAGCCCATTCCTCAGCCGAACAGCGACCCGGCGTTCATAGACGTGAACGTATCATCCTCGGTCGCCTGAACGTGATCGGCGGCTGGCGCAAGTGATCGCGATTGGAAGTCTGGAGAGTGAACGTTGGCTGCGGTAACGACCGAGCGGTTGATGGCGATCGCGCTGGAGATGGCGGGCTGGAATGACATCCCCGGCGACTGCGCTATCTACTATCCCGGCGCGCGCATCAGCCATATTCTGCTGGGTATTGATGTGGGTGTGGCGGAGCTGTTCATGGCGCGGCAGCTTGGCTATCACGCTGTCATCGCGCACCACCCCGCTGGCTACGCCGGCCCGTTCTGGGAGGTCTACCACCGCCACGTTGACCAGATGGCCACGGCTGGCGTCCCTCGCGATGCGGCGGAGGCCGCCGTTACCGGGCGCATCGCAGCCTTCCAGGCCGCCGCCCAGCGCGAGAACTACGACCACGCCGCCTCCGTCGCCCGCCTGCTGGAGACGCCATTCCTCAATATTCACTCGCCACTGGACGAGGTAGGCCGTCGCATCATGCAGGCCACCGCCGACGCCGCTACCGCCGCCAACCCCGCGCTCACCGTCACCGGCCTGCGCGACGCGCTGCTCGCCCTGCCCGCTTTCGCCGCCGCCCGCACGCAGATGCAAGTTCCGCTTGGCTCATGGGACGCCCCCGCCGGTCGCGTCGTCGTTTCACACGGCGCTTATACCAACGGCGGCTACCCCGTCGCGAAGGCTTACCTGACCCACGGCGTGGACTCCCTCTGCATGATCCACTTCCCGCTGGAGGACGCCCAGCGCCTCGCCGCCGAGGGCGTTCGCGGCAACATCCTCGTCATGGGCCACATCGCGGGCGACAGCGTAGGCATCCAACCCTACGTCGCCCGCCTGCGCGCCGAGGGGCTGGAGGTCACCACCTTCTCTGGCGTCATCGGAGGTGAATGACGCCCAGCCCGGTGAAGAACCCCGGTCTAACGCGCCATGCCTGGTACATTGTCCCGAGTGGTCGCGGGCGCCACCCGCGACCAGCGCTCAGACATACCCCACATCACTTACGCGACGGGTGGTGGCGGCGTTAGGTCCGCTGTCGGGCGACGCCCAACCTGTATCGCGGGCGCTATCGCGAAGGTCCAGGCTGTGCCGATCAGCAGAATGGGCAGCATATAGCCGAAGTACGGCGTTCCGGCGAGTACAACACCTGTGGCTATCCAGATGCTGGCCCACACGATCGCCGAACCAATGAGGTACGTTGTCTGATTCTTCTTGTTGATTTCCATGTGCCGTTCCTTCTCGCACGGTGCGCTCTACACAACTGCGACTACTCCATCTCTCCCATACCCCCATCTCAAGAACCTCATGTGACTGGAGCAGCGTCTCGCAAATGAGACACATTCGGGTGGCGGATGCGGCGCTCCTCCCCGAACGCCGCCATCTGTGGCGCGCGGCATATACGGAGCTACCCTACGCGCTTATACTGGGCGTCAGGAAGTCTCCGGCTGCTTCCCTACTCGTCAAGGAGCGCAACCTGATGGATCACGTTCCTGCGCGTCGCCGCTCGCCCTCACCGCTGAGTGGCTCGCGCTGGCGATTTCTGGGGCGCGCCACCGCCGCCCTTTCGCTGGCCGCGCTGCTCACCGGCTGCGCGCAATCGGTGAAGAGTGCGGAGGCATCGCCAACCGCGATCATTTCCGTACCCACCAATACGCCATCGCCAACGCCGCTTCCGCCTGCGCCTCTGAAATGGCGCGTAGCGACCTTGCCCGCCGGCGGCCCTAGCACTGTCATCGCCGTGGCGCCAAGCGACGCCGCGACCGCCTACGACTGTCAGGCGCCTGATATCAGCGGCTCGACGGGGCCTATCGAGCCGCCGCGCTTCTGGGCCACGCATGATTTCGCCGCCCACTGGACGCGCATGGCGAATATCCCCGCCGACAAACTCAACAACCAGTGCGTGCTTCGCGTAGACCAGCTCAACCCATCCATCGTGGTCGCTATCCTGACGTGGATGCCAAACGGAGCCGGTGGTGGCCCTGACATCAGCTCGGCCACCAACTACGTCAGCTTCGATGGCGGCGTGTCCTGGCGCAAGTTGACCGACACCCACCCCTTCATGATGGACACTAACCCGACCGCCACGCGCAATGAGATGACTTACGCCATTCGTGGCGTGCTCTCAGGCAATGTCGTCTACAACGGCCTCTGGGTCAGTAGCGAACACATGACCACCTGGCGCTCGATTGATCCGCCTGGTTTTGGCGCGACAGACAGCGAGACGTTTGCCGTGACTTTCTGGATTTCCCCAAACACCGGCGAGATGGTCGCGGTATACGGTAGCGTAAACGCCGTTTATCCCCCCACTACTCTCTGGGATACCCATGATGGCGGCGCGCACTGGACTCAGCTCACCACGCCCAGTCCGGCGTCCCTGTCTATGGCGCCCAATCCCTATCTCGTCTGGGAGCCCGGCCCGCACGCGCCACTGACGATCTGTAACACCGCTGTCGGCGTGACGGTGGACGACCAGTCCGGCGATTTCCCGCTTTTCTGCAGCATCGATGATGGCAAGACCTGGAACACCCGCCCGAACATCGCCCCTGTAGACGCTGCCGAGAACACGCCGCAGGAGGTGGGCAGCGTCTTCGCCATCGCCAGCGACGGCTCGCTGCTAGCGATGCTGCCCGGCCAGACGGTCAACACGCTCTATCGACTGGCCCCCGGCGCGAGCCAGTGGCAATCGCTCGGCGATGTGCCATCGAACGGCTACACCGCCAGCTACTACACGATGGCGGGCGGCGGCATGCTCTGGACTGATCCCGCGCACTCCGCGCCCGCGATCGCCGCACTCAAAATGGCGTGAGGCAGACGGGCGGCTGTTCTGTACGGAAAAGCGCGTCGAGCCGCGAGACCGCGCGCTCGTCCGACACTTCTGCCAGCCCGAAATCGTAGAGGCTACGCAGGCTCACGCAGCCCATCAGCAGCGCCGAGGCGTCACCAACTGTCATTGCTAGCTCGACATCGGCAGGCGCGTCATCCGGCTCCACGCGCGCCGCTCCCTGCTCGAAGCGCACGACCAGGCTCCCATTCTGCTCCGGGAGAAACGAGTCGCGCAGCGTGAGGCGCAGCGTGAGCGATTCCGCGCCGAAGCGGTGATCGGGAAGCGCCGCGAAGAAGCGCCGCACATCCAGCAGGCGGTACATCAACCCCACGCCCTGCGTGTTGCTCTCGTGGTAGACGTGCGGAGTGAGACGCTGCGACCCGTTGCGCGGATCGGCGAGGAGGTAGTGAAAGCCGTCGGTCAGCGTGTGGAAGATGATCGAACGCGCCTGGTCGCGCTGCGCCCGCAGGAACGCCAGCAGCCCCAGCAGCGCCTCGCTATCCTCGTAGATCAGTTCATGGACAACGATATCTTGCAGCACGAAATTCTTGTGGCTGTCGGGAAGCTCGAAAGCGAACGCAAGGTAGCCGCGCAGCGCGCCATCCTCGCCATACCAGCCCACTAGCCGCCACTCCGGCCGCGCGAGGTAGTGCGGCGCGGCGTCGGGCGCGAGCGCGATCATCCCATGCGTGCGCGCGGCTAGCTCGTTATGCAAATCTACGACCGAAGCGCGGTCTTCGTCTCGCAAAAAGCGGACGCGCGAACGGTCTCCGCGCGCTGGCAGTGCCTCTGGAGCGACGCGATAGCTGTTCATCTTCGGGCCATAGCCAAAGCCCATCGCGTGATAGAAATCCGGGCGAAACGGATAGAGAATCCCGAGGGGCGCGCCACGCTCGCGATAGTGGCGCAGGTAGAAGGCGATGAGATCGCGCGCTACATGCTCTTTCTTGTGCGCCAGATCCACCGCGACCATGCCGACGCCGCCCACCAGCAGTGGCGTCTCGAAGCAGGTCATCTGGAAATCATGCAGCCGCATGCCGCCGAGCAGCGTGTCACCCTCGAACAACCCATACCAGTGCGTGGTAGGCGCGTGGGTGGTAGGCTCGTCGAGCCGCTGCCGGATGCGCTCCGCCTGCGCCTCGCGCGCCTCGCGCGTGTGCAAATCCATGACCGGGTAAGCGTTTCCGATCATCTCCGTCCAGGCGGCCGCATCGCCCGCTGTCAGCGGCCGCACGTCCCGGCCTTCATCCATCGCCCGCGCTCCCAATCCATCATTCAAGGGGCAAAACTGCCCACAACGAGTATCACGCACGTCACACAAAATGCGCACTTAGACATGACGCCTGTCACCCATTCCTACTAACATATCACTGGTGAAAAGCGATATGGAGCTATACACGCTTGCGAACGCTCATGGCGCTTTACTCATCGAGCGGCGGCAAACAGCGCTCACGCACTTCCCACTGAGAGGCGGCGGTGAGGGCTGGTGGCGCCCTATGTGCGCGATCTGTGACACGAGCGAGCGCATGGTAGAGCGGGTGATATGCTGTAAGCGCCCAGGCAGGCAGCCTCGAAATATCGCCACAGCGCCACAGCGTCACAGGAGAGGGAGCCACCGCCGTGACCGATACGTTGCCCTCTGTCGAAACCGTTGACACCTCGCTCGACGGCCTCAGCGAGCAAGACGCCGCTGCTCGGATACAGCGGGAAGGCTATAACGAACTGCCGTCGGGCCGCATGCGCGGCCCGCTGCGCATCGTCTGGGAAGTCGCGCGCGAGCCGATGCTGCTCTTTCTGCTGGTGACCTCGCTGCTCTATTTGGCGCTGGCCGAGCCGCGCGAAGCGATCCTGCTGCTGGCGTCGGCGGTCCTCGTCGTGAGCATCACCGTCTATCAGGAACACCGGGCCGAGCGCGCCCTCGAAGCCCTGCGCGACCTCTCCAGCCCGCGCGCGCTGGTCATCCGTGATGGCGAGCGCCGCCGCATCGCCGGGCGCGAGGTCGTGCGCGGCGATCTGCTCGTCCTGTCCGAAGGCGACCGTGTCCCCGCCGACGCCACCGTGCTGAGCGGCGCCAGCCTCAGCGCCGATGAATCCCTGCTCACCGGCGAATCAGTTCCCGTCACCAAAGTCGCGCTAGACCCCGCGCACCCCGTAATCGTGACGCAGCCCGGAGGCGACCATCTGCCCAACGTCTACTCCGGCACGCTCATTACGCAGGGGCAGGGACTCGCGCGCGTGACGGCCACCGGCGCGAGCGCCGAGATCGGCAAGATCGGGCGCGCCCTGCGTGAGGTCGAGGCGGAAGAGACGCCGCTCCAGGCCGAAGTAAAGCGCATCGTGCGCGTTATCGCGATCATCGCCGTCGCCCTCTGCTTGATCGTCGCGATCGGCTATGGCGTCCTGCGCCAAGACTGGCTCGGCGGCGCGCTGGCCGGACTGACGCTGGCGATGGCCGTTATCCCCGAAGAGTTTCCGGTCATCCTGACTATCTTCCTCGCGCTGGGCGCCTGGCGCATCGCCCAGCGCCACGCCCTCACCCGCCGCATGCCCGCCCTCCAGGCGCTCGGCGCGGCCACCGCGCTCTGCGTGGACAAGACGGGCACACTTACCATCAACCGCATGACCGTTCAGCAAATTTTTGCGGATGGCGTCGGGTGGGAAGCATCCCGGCCCGCCTCATCCGCCTCCACTGGGGTCGCTACCGTCGCGCGCGCCAGCGCCCTCGCCAGCGCGGAAGCGCCCTTTGACCCCATGGAGCGCGCCATCCACGACACCGCAGCCCAGTTGTCACCGGACTATTCCGCTGGCCTGACCTTCGTCCGCGAATATCCGCTGCGGCCCGACCTGCTGGCGCTGACGCGCGTCTGGCGGCGCGAAGGCGACGCGGACGGCGAATACATCGTGGTCAGCAAGGGCGCTCCCGAGGAGATCGTCGAGCTCTGCCATCTCGACCCGGCGGAGCGCGATGCCCTCCACGCCCACCTGGCGAAACTCACAGCGGAAGGCCTGCGCGCGCTTGGCGTCGCAGAGGCGCGCTTCACTGGGGCCACCTTACCAGAATCGCCGCGCGACATCGCGTTCGAGTTCCTCGGCCTCATTGGGCTGAGCGATCCCGTCCGCCCATCCGTGCCAGGGGCCATCCGCGCCTGCTATGACGCGGGTGTACGCGTCATCATGATCACTGGCGACTACCCCGGCACCGCGCTCGCCATCGCCCGCCAGATCGGCCTACGGCCCGCCGAAAGCGCGATCACCGGCGCGGAGCTAGCCGCCATGAGCGATGACGAGCTGCGGAGGCGCGTCAAGTCCGTCAGCGTCTTCGCGCGCGTCGTGCCGGAGCAGAAGCTGCGGCTGGTCAACGCCTTCAAGGCCAATGGCGAGATCGTCGCCATGACCGGCGACGGCGTGAATGACGCCCCCGCCCTCAAAGCGGCGCACATCGGCATCGCGATGGGCGGACGCGGCACGGATGTCGCGCGCGAGGCGGCAGCGATGGTGCTACTCGATGATTCGTTCGACGCGATCGTCGAGGCTGTGCGCCTGGGCCGCCGCATCTTCGACAACCTGCGCAAGGCGATGGCCTACATCGTCGCCGTCCACATCCCCATCGCCGGGTTGGCGCTGCTGCCCGCGCTCTTCAACCTGCCGCTGATCCTGCTGCCCGCCCACATCGTCTTCCTGGAGCTCATCATAGACCCCGCCTGCTCGATCGTCTTCGAGGCCGAGCCGGAGGAGAGCGATGTCATGGCGCGCCCGCCGCGCGACCCGAAGGAGGCGCTCTTCAGTCGCCGTGTCCTCACCATCAGCCTGATACAAGGGCTGGGCGCGCTGGCCGCGACGCTGGGCGTCTACCTGTTCGCGATCCAGGGAGGTGTGCCAGATTCCCAAGACCGCGCGATGACCTTCACCACGCTCGTCATCGCCAACCTGTCGCTGATCTTCGTTAACCGCTCGTGGACGCGCGGCCTCATCGCAACCCTGCGCACACCCAACTCCGCCCTCTGGTGGGTAATCGGCGGCGCGCTGGCGCTGCTGGCGGTTACGCTCTTCTTCCCGCTCGCCCGCGAGCTCTTCTCCTTCGGCCCGCTCACCGCATCGCAGCTTGGGATCAGCATCCTGGCAGGCCTCGCTGGCGGCCTCTGGTTCGAACTGATCGCCTGGACGCCGCTGGTGCGCGGCAGGCGGGCGCAGGCCACATCCCCAATATCCTCAAACTGAACTTCTTACATTCATATGAGGCGGCTCACCCGCCATCGGCTTGTGGCCACATTCGCGCCTCTTGCACAGGTGTTGGCTAAGAGCGGAAGTCTCCTCGGCGTCTACCCCAACGAGGTCGGGGCAACGAATACACAGATGGCGCGCTGGCACACCGCTGCTGTCCTCACTCGGACAACGGACGCGAGCCGTGGCGAAGGAGCCGTCAATGCTGCCATCGGGCGCGACCGCGCGAGTTGTTGCCCTGCTCGCTCCTCAGAAAGCGGCTGAGCACGGCCTCTAGCGGGGCTGGCCCGTGAGTTCCCGGTGTGCGCTATCAGTCTCGGCCACATCCGTGTTGTCCGCTTCGTAAGGTCGCAACCAGGCGAAGCGCGCCGTGAAATGGCGCATGGCCGCGGGCTGGTATGCGATGCGCATGCCGCCGATTGCGCGGCCGCGCTCTGCCACGTAGGTCACCGCGTCGGCCACATAGGCGAGGTGATTCCGGGTGTAGACGCGCCGGGGAATCGCCAGGCGCACTAACTCGATGGGGGCTGGCTCTTCGGTTCCATCAGGGCGGCGGCGTCCGAATGCGACGCTCCCAATCTCCACGCTCCGGATTCCGGCCTCCTGATACAGCTTCACACTGAATGCCCAAGCGGGATACTCCGAGGGAGGAATGTGCGACAAAATCGCGCCAGCGTCAACGTAGACCGCATGCCCTCCGGTTGGCCTGACAATGGGTACCCCCGCCGCAAGCAAACGGTTCCCCAATTCAGCGACGCTGGCGATTCGATCTTCCAGGTACTTCTCATCGAGGACTTCCTGTAACCCAATCGCGATGGCTTCCATATCATAGCCTGCCAGCCCACCATACGTAGAGAAGCCTTCGCTGAGGATCAGTTGATCAGTGCACGCCTGCGCCCAGGTGTCGTCGCGCATGGCCAGAAAGCCGCCGATGTTGGCCAGGCCGTCTTTCTTCGCGCTGAACGTGCAGCCGTCCGCATAGCTGAACATCTCCTGGGCGATCTCTCGCGGAGATTTGTCAGCATATGATGCCTCACGCTGCTTGATGAGCCACGCATTTTCCGCAAAGCGGCAGGCGTCCAGGAAGAGCGGTATGCCATGACGGTGGCATAGCTCGCTCACCGCGCGGATATTTGCCATGCTCACGGGTTGCCCACCGCCAGCGTTGTTGGTGATAGTGATCATACACAGTGGTATGCGCTCGGCGCCGCGTTCCAGAATGGTCGCCTCGAGTTGTTCGAGGTCCACATTGCCCTTGAAGGGATGATCCGCCGATGGGCGTCGTCCTTCCGGGATGAGAAGGTCGAGGGCCTCCGCTCCGCGCGCCTCGATATTGGCGCGGGTGGTGTCGAAATGCGAGTTGCTGGGAATTACATCACCAGGCTTACAGACTGTTCCAAAGAGGATGCGTTCGGCTGCGCGGCCCTGATGCACGGGCAGGATATGCGTGAACCCGGTGATTTCTCGTGCGGCTTGCTCGAATTTGAAGAACGAGGCGCTGCCCGCATAGGATTCGTCGCCCACATGCATCGCGCCCCATTGCGCCGCGCTCATCGCGCTGGTACCAGAATCAGTGAGTAGATCAATCAATACGTGTTCTGCTTTGAGACGGAATGGATTGTATCCGGACTCGATCAATGCCGCTGTGCGCTGTTCGCGTGAGGTGAAGTGGAGCGGCTCAACGCTCTTGATGCGAAAAGGTTCGAACGCAAGAGACGGTTGGAAACTCATTGGCGACCCCCTTCGGGAGAGTTTGTATGATCTGGTCGTGCCTTGCGATGCAGCAAGCAAAGTAGTACATTCCGAAGGTATGCATGGAAGCTCTCAGATGTGTCACGCTTGCCAGGTGTGCTATCACAGTGCATTCACAAATGTTTTTTCAGACGCGTCCATTGAGGTCAACCGATCAGGTACTTCCCTGCGCGAGGGGGCGCCACACGCCTACGCCTGGAGCAGTTGCTGGGCCACGCGCTGGGGATCAATTCAACTGAGAGAAATGGGGAAATGGGGAAAGCGCCTCATGCGCGTCGCATGGGGCACTCACTGCTGGATTCTTGCGAAACTGTGGCAGTTGACCGGTTACACACGCTCAGGGCGCATGTCACAAGGACACACTTCTCGCAAGACAAGCGTGAAAACGAAAAGAGAAGGGCTGCTTGATGCCGCTCGATCCACAGGTCGCCCGCTTCCTGCGCGCGGAAGCCGAAGCCACTAAAGCCACTACAGAGCCAGCGCCCTCGCTCGCGGAACAGCGCCGCCAATCAGAGCGAACAATGCTGGCGCAAGCGGGAGAGCCGGAAGCAGTCGCCGCGGTCGAGGATCGTCTCATTCCCGGCCCTGCGGGCGCGCTGCCCATTCGCATCTATACGCCCGTCTGTGACGAGCGTGGGACCGCTCCCCGCGCTGGTCTATTTTCACGGCGGCGGCTGGGTGTTTGGAAGCATCGAGGCGCATGATCCCGTCTGTCGCGCGCTGGCCAACCATGCGCGCTGCCTGGTCGTCTCAGTGGGCTACCGTCTCGCCCCAGAGCACCCGTTTCCAGCGGCCCCGGAAGACTGCTACGCCGCCACGCGGTGGGTCGCGGAGCATGCGCGCGAGTTCAACGGCGACCCTGCCCGTATCGCGGTAGGCGGCGATAGCGCCGGAGGAAACCTCGCGGCGGCGGTCGCGCTGATGGCGCGAGATCGCGGGGGACCAGCGCTCCGCTACCAGGTCTTGATCTATGCTGAGACCGATTACTATGAGCCTGGCACGGATTCCTACACCACGTACGCTGACGGCTACGGCCTGACACGCGAGGACATGATCTGGTTCTGGGACCAGTATCTCGCCCGGCCAGAGGACAAGGTGAACCCCTACGCCGCGCCCCTACGCGCGCCTGATCTCAGCGGACTGCCGCCCGCGCTGGTCATCACCGCCGAATACGACCCGGTGCGCGATGAAGCGGAGTTGTACGCGCGGCGCCTTGAGCGGGCGGGAACGCCGGCGCGGCTTTCGCGCTATGACGGCATGATCCACAGCTTCTTCCGCATGTTCGCACTGTTTGAGCAAAGCCATCAGGCGCTCGCGGAAGTGGCGGATGCGTTACGCGCGGCATTCGCCACCGAATGATGTGGAAGGCAGCCGGGAGCCGTCTGTAGCTCAGTCGCCCGGCTCGTCCGCCGCTGGCGGCAGCGCGTGGCGCGCGTTTGGCTCCGCCTCCACCGCCGACTGGATGCCCGCGACGCTACTGGGCGCGGCCAGCAGAATCGGGACTGCGCCGTCAAATCCCTTCAACTGCTCCTGGCCCCGCGCGATGAAGGCGACACCCTCGACGACCGGCGCGACATACGCCACCCCGGTCGTCACCAGCGTCTCGCCCGGCCCCGCCAGCGCGCAAAGCCGCGCCGCGCGGTTTAGCGCCGCGCCGCGATAGCCGCCTTCCACCTGTTCCGCCTCGCCCACATCCAGCCCCACGCCGACGCCGTCGGGCCACTCCGGGTTGTCGCGCGTCATCATCGCGTAGCGCGCATGCAAGTCGTGCGCCGCGTGCAACGCTTGCTGGGCCGAGGAAAAGACGCCCAGCACCTCGTCCCCGCGCACCTCGACCAGCCGCCCGCCCCAGCGCTCCATCACCGCGTAGCCCTGCTCGGCGAAGCGCAGCGCCAGCGTTGCGGCGGCCTTGTCGCCATGCCGGGCGGTGAAGTGGGTGTAGCCACGAATATCAGCGATCAGGAAGACGAAGATCGAGGCCGTCAGCGGGGCTACGGCCACGGTGGGTCCGCGGCCCGCCAGCGCGGCCACGACCGGCGAATCCAGCTCGGCGACATCCGTAAACGTATCCATCTCATCGGAATCGAGCTTCAACGCCTTGCCAATCGCCCGCACCTTCTTCTCAGAAGGCGCGGGGCGCTTGCCTTGCTCCATCTCGCGTAAGGCGCTCGGCGCGATCTCGACCACAGCCGCCAGGTCTTCGATGGTAATCCCGCGCTGCGTGCGGTACTGATGCAGCAGCGCGCCAAACCGGGGCAACTGGTTGAGGACATCAGGCAACCCCATCTTCTTGCCCAGATCCTTGAAGAATGCCATGTCTTCACCTCCTCGCCCCGGCCCGACGCCGTGGAAACGCTACTGCTTCTTCCAGTTGTGAATGGCCTCGACGTAGCGGATCGTGCCGCTGCGCGCGCGCATCATCACCGAATGCGTCCGCGCGCCCGTCGCGCCGAAGCGCACGCCGCGCAGCAGGTCGCCGCTGGTGATGCCCGTCGCCGCGAACGAGACATTGTTGCCCGTCACCAAGTCATCCACGGAATAGATACGCTGCAAGTCCACCCCATCGCCCACCAGTTTCTCGCGCTCGAGGTCCGTGCGCGGCCAGATGCGGCAGAGCATCTGCCCGCCGACGCACTTCAGCGCCGCCGCCGCCAGCACTGCCTCCGGCGCGCCGCCAATGCCGATATACACATCGGTCTCGAGATAGTCTTCCATCGCCGCGTGGATCGCCGCCGCCACGTCGCCGTCGGTAATCAGCTGAATGCGCGCGCCCGCCGCCCGCACCTGGTCAATGATCTCGCTGTGGCGCGGACGGTCCAGTACCGTCACCGTCAGATCGCGCATGCGGGTATCACGCGCGCGGGCGATGCGATCGAGGTTCTCGGCGATCGGCGCGTCCAGGTCAATCACCTTCGCCGCCGCGCGCGAGACCGCCAGCTTCTCCATGTAGTAGACGCCCGGCGGCGCCTTGAACATCGAGCCACGGTCAGCGATGGCCACCACGGCGATCGCGCCAGGCAGGCCCTGCGCCGTCAGCCGTGTGCCGTCCACCGGGTCTACCGCCACGTCCACCTCCGGCGGCAGGCCGTTGCCGACCTCCTCGCCGACGTAGAGCATCGGCGCTTCGTCCTTCTCGCCCTCGCCGATGACCACCACGCCGTGCATGTCCACGCCTTCCAGCGCGGTTCGCATCGCATCCACCGCCGCGCCATCTACGGCGTTCTTATCACCGCGCCCCATAAAGCGCGACGCCGCGTAGGCCGCCGCCTCCGTCACGCGCACCAGCTCCAGGCCGAGGTTACGCTCTTTCGTCCCCGCCGCCGCGAATGTTTCGGAATCATGATTCCGCGTCGCGTGGTTCGTGTGGATCTCGTTGTCTTCGTGTGTCAAGCCTGGCCTCCTGTACAATAACTCACGGCGCGGAGCCGCTCGCGCGGCCAGTATCCCACGCCATTGTGGGTTGAGCCCGTCCTCATTGGCGGGCTTGAACAGCGCGTACATACCGCGCGGGCGCCATACGCCCAGGCGTGTCAGATAATTGGGCGGCGCGGATTGACCCGGCAGTGCTCAGCGATGAAAATCGCTTCCAGCCGCTGGACCGCCTCATCGAGAAAACCCTCGCGATTCACGATCAGGTAATCATAGGAAGGCGCCTCGGCCATCTCGCGCTCGGCGTTCAGCAGGCGCAGCGCCCGCTGCTCGGCGCTGTCGTGCCCCCGGTTATCGACGCGATGCGTCAGCGTCTCCAGCGACTCCGGCGCCACGAACACGAAAATCGCGCCGTTCACCTTTTCACGCACGGTCTTGGCCCCTTGCGGGTCAATCGTCAGGATCACGTCTTGGCCCGCCGCCAGCCGTTCGCGCGCCATCGGCGCCGGGACACCGTACCAGTTGCTGTGCACCTCGGCATGCTCCAAGAGCTCGCCCCGCGCGATCATCTCATGGAACTCCTCCGCCGTGTGGAAGTGATAGTGAACGCCGTCTATCTCGCCGGGGCGCGGGCGGCGCGTCGTCACCGTCACCATCACATGGCCCTGCCAGCCGCGCTCTACCAGCCGCCTCGTCAGCGTCGTCTTGCCCACGCCCGAAGGCCCTGACAGGACGATCAGCAGCGGCGTTGGTGGCGCGGCAAGCCGCTCAAAAATAGAAAAACCGGACGGCGCCGTCATGCTATCCCTTCCCGCCATATGCGTTCCGCCTTGCCACAACTCGTCACAAGCCGCCACAACTCGTCAGGTAACGGCGCGTGTTATATACTGAACGCCCGCGCGCGAGCGCCTTATTCACCGTGCGCCGGCCATTGTTGGCCGCGTCCGCCTAGTCAGGCAGGATAACAGCGACTATGAGCGCCACACCGCCCGCCCAGATTGACGCCCTCACACTGGCCGCGCTGGCCGATGAGCTAAGATCCACCCTGGGCGGCGCCCGCGTAGACGATGTCATCCAGCCGACACCCCATTCTATCGCATTCCAGCTATGGGGCGGCGGACGCAACCGCTGGCTGATCGTTTCCGCTCATCCACAGCTTGCTCGCGTCCACCTGACCAGCGAAAAGCCGCGCAAGCTGGCCGCCGAGCCGCCGCCCTTTGTCATGCTGCTGCGCAAGCATCTGGAGGGCGCGCGTCTGGTCGCTGTGCGCCAGCCAGCCTGGGAGCGCGTGATCGAGCTGGGCTTCGGGCGCGGGCCGGAGGTCGCGGCGGGCGTCGTCTCTTCCTGGCTGATCGCCGAGATCATGAGCCGCTTCAGCAACATCGTCCTGACCGACGCCGACCGCCTCATCCTCGGCGCCCTGCGACTGGCGACCGCTGAGGTCAACCAGTACCGTGTCATCCTCCCGCATGAGATGTACCGCGACCCACCACCTCAGACCCGCACGCTGGCCGGCGCGACGCTCCCTCAGATTCCCCCCTCAGACGTCACCGCGAACGACCTGCGCGACGCCGCTGAGGATGCGCTCGCCACGCGCGCCGCCAGCCCAGAGGCGCCGCGCGGCGGCAAGGGCAAGCGCGCCGCCGCGCCGCCGACCGTCGCCGGGATCGTCGCCGCGCACGTCCTCGGCTTCGGGCGTGAGCTGGGCCGCGAGGCCGCCGCGCGCGCGCTGGGCGACCCCGGCGCGCTGGCGGAGGGAGCCACCCCGCTGGACTGGGAGGCGGTGGCACGCGAGACGCGCGGACTGGCGGCGCTGGCCGAGAGCCAGTCATGGACGCCCACCATCGCCATCGCGCCCGGCGGCGATGACGGCGAGCGGCTCGTCGCCGTCACGGTCTACGAGCCGCGGCAGTATCCAGCGAGCTACCGGCGCGAGCGGGTGGACAGCCTCAACGACGCGCTGGCGCGGCTCTACTCTGGGGCCGAGTGGCGCATCGAGCTGGAGCAGGCGAAAGGCGATCTGCGGCGCATCCTCCAGACCCAGCGCGACCGCTGCTTGCGCAAGGCGGAGGCGCTGCGGACGGAGCAGGCGACGCTCGACGAGGCCCAGCGGCTGCGGCGCGAAGCCGACGCGCTGCTCGCCTTCCAGGCCGACGTCCCGCCCAACGCCCGCAGCGTCACCCTGCCCGACGCCTGGGCGGAAGAGGACGGCGCGACGCTCACCATCGCCCTCGACCCGCAGTATTCCGCCGTCGAGAACGCCAACCGCCGCTACACCCGCTACCACAAGCTCCAGCGGGCGGCCGGGCTCCTACCCGAGCAGATCGAGACCAACGAGGTCGAATTGGCGCAGATCGAGCAACTCCTGAACGACCTGGCGCTGGCGGAGACATCGGTCGAGGTCTCGCTCGTGCGCTCCGAGGTGGCCGTGGCCGGCTACATCCGGGGCGGCGCCGAGGCGCGGCGACTGGAGAAGGAGCGACGCCTCAAGGGCGGCAAGAAGGGCAGAATGGGCAAGGGCGGCAAGCCCATCCCGCCACGCGCGCCAGAGGGCGGCCAGCCCCTGCGGCGGCGATTGAGCGGCGACCTGATCGCGCTGGTGGGCAAGAACAGCCGCCAGAACGAGGAAATCACCTTCCACCAGGCGGGGCCGAACGACCTCTGGCTGCATATCCGTGGCGCCGCTGGCTCGCATGTGATCCTCAAGACGGGCGGACGCCCCGCGCCGGAGGAGGCGCTGCGCGAGGCGGCGGCGCTGGCGGCATGGTACAGCCAGCTACGCGGCGAGCGCGACGCCCAGGTGGACTACACCGAGGCGCGCTACGTCCGCCACATGAAGGGCGGCGGCCCCGGCCTCGTCACCTACGAGCGCGAGCGCGGCGTCCGCGTCGCCCCCGCCGACGCCGGCGAGCCAGCGAAGTAGCGGACGCGCCCTCACATGGCCTGGCAATCCAGCAGCAGCGCGAGCGGCGTCGCGCGCGGCAGCTTGAGACCGGGCCGGGCGTGGAAGGTCTTCTCGTCAGGAAACACGTCTTCCGTCTCGACGGTGAAGCCGCTCGCGCTCAGGGCATCCAGATAAGCCAGCGCGGGGCGGCGCGAGACGGGCAAGCGGATACCCTCAGCGCCAGGCAGGGCGGCGAGACCGCGTCCGAAGTCGGTGAGCGCGCCCTTCTTCCCCAGCGCATGGACGAAGGCGGGATGCGTGACCGCCGCGAGCAGTCGCCCGCCAGGAACCAAGATGCGGCGGCACTCACTCAGCGCGGCTTTGCAGCCCGGTGGTGGTCAACTCGTTGAGTAGCATGATCGCCAGGATGAAGTCGAAGCTCGCGTCTGGGAAGGAGAAGGCGTCCTGGACGTCGAGCGGCAGATACTCGGCTCCATCAACGCGGAACTCGGCGCGAGCGATATCGAGTTGCGCCTGGGCCTGGTCACTGATGACGAGGCGCGCGGACCGCTGCCCGGAGAAGCGGCGCATCAGCAGCGGCGCGAAGTAGCCGTTTCCCGCGCCAAGCTCCAGAATAGCGCGCCCCTCGACGCCCTCGATGCGGGCGAGGATGCGGTCGTTTAGCACATAGCGCTTGAACGGGCCGCCGTGATGGCCAGTGATGCGGTTCCACTGGCTGGAAATCCGGTCATAGTAAGCGATGCGGGTTATAGGGCGTAATCCTCCTGCCCGGCGCGCACGCGCGGGCGGCTAAGTGGGCCAATTATCGCGGCCCGCTTCCAGAGGATGCAGTATAGCGCATCAACACTATGCGCTGGGTTATCACAACTATGAGCCATTTCACAATTCACTGCTTGGCGCCTCCAGTACACTAAGCGAGCATAGCGTTGATACGTGACAGGCGAGACGCATGGGGATTGAAGCTGAAAACACGTCGCACTTTCCCTGTGCAAATCCTGTGTTTCAGCAGCGCTCAAACGGGATCTCCATGTGGCTGATGGGCGAGCAAGGCGGCCCTGGGCTGTAAATCCGCTACACCCTGCTGCGCTTTATTTATTCTTTGCGCGTCGCACAGGCGTTCAACCAACCCGCGCGTAATTTGCTGCGCCATGCGTTACCGCTGGACGCTCGTCAGAGTGTATGTCAGTAGAAGGTGGCGAGCGCCCGCGCGGGCGGGATGATGAAGGGCGGAAACATGCGATCAGGAGTGGCGGCCCCTGGATGGAATCCAGGTGGCGTGATTGCGCATGTCGCTGGATGGGTGAGCCTGGCGAGCGCGCGCGCCTACGGTGGCCAGCGCGCTGAAGGGCCACCTGGGGAACAGCCGCGCTCCAGCGCAGACGAGACGGCCACGAGTGATGGCGCGCCGCCCGCGCCCGTCCCCGCCGCCGCGTTCGAGCCATTCTTCCGCGAGCACGAGCGCGCCGTCTACGCCTGCCTCTGGCGGCTGACCGGCGATGCGCAGGCCGCGCGCGACCTGACACAGGAGACGTTCCTGCGGGCATGGCGCCACTTCGAGCAGCGCGCAGACATATGATCGCCCGCTCGCCTGGCTGCTGCGCATCGCCACCAATCTGGCCTTCTCCGCCTACCAGCGCGAATCCTCGCGCCGCGCCGTCTCCACCGACTCGCTGACCGACGCCGACACGCCCTCGCGCAGCGACCCGATGCGCGGGCTGGCGGAGCGCGACCTGGTGCAGCGCACGCTGCTGGAGCTACCACCGAACCAGCGCGCGGCGCTCGTCCTGCGCGAGGTCTACGGCTTCTCCTGCGAGGAGATTGGCTCCATGCTCGGCGTCAGCCGCGACGCGGCGAAGATGGCGCTCTTTCGCGGGCGGGAAGGCTTCCGCCGCCGCTATCTGGGGAAGGTGGACGCCTGATGAGCGACGATATGCCAGCGCCGGGGCTCCGTCGCACGCTCGCCTGCCCTGATGGCGTCCCGCCGGAAATCCTCTCGGCCTGGCGCGACGGCCTGCTGCCACCAGAACAAGCCGCCTGGCTGGAGCGGCACGCGCCCGCCTGCCCCGCCTGCAGCGAGCGGCTGCGCGACTACGACGCCGCCGCGTCCGCCCTCGCTGGCCAGGTCATTCCACGTCCCGGCGCCGACCTCTGGCCAGGCGTGCGCGCGGCCATCGAGCGCGAGATGGGCGGAGCGGTGGGTGGAAACGCGCGGCGAGGGATGCGCCTGCCGCGCGGGCTGGCGCTGGGCGGGATAGGCGCGGGCGTGGCGGCGCTGCTGCTCGTGGCGCTCTTCGCCGGGCTGCTCATCAGCCGCAAGCCGGGACGGCCCACATCGGCGTCCACGCCAACCGCGACGCAAACGGCGGCGGTGGCAGTCACCGCGACGCTCGCCGCAACCGTCACACTGTCAGCTACCACTACACCGAGCGGGCCAGGCGTCTGGGCGCCACTTACCAGGTGCGCTGATGCGCCAGCAGACGTGCGCACGATCTACAACGCGAGCATCGAACAGCAGAAGAGCGCGCCAACGATCATCACCCTCCAGCGGTCAGATAACTGCGGTGGCGCATGGACAAACCTCACACTGCCAAACATCGCTGGCGTATCCTATGCCACAAACGTTGACTACATGACCATTTTCGCCAGCCCACTGAACCCGAACACCGCGTATCTGACACTGCAAGTCAGCGGGGCGCAGACCTGCCCCTCCACAAGTTCCGCCGCGATAGCCTCTCGAAGTTCCACCATCTGCCAGCCGCAGTTCGTCACCACGGATGGCGGCGCGACCTGGCAAGCGCTGCGCCTTCCCGCGCCGGGCATCCTCGGCGTTGTCCACTCACCCTCGCCGTTGAGTCACGACGTGAGCGCGCAAGGGACGGCGCTCTATGGGATCGTAACGGACACCGTGATCGGCGCCAGTGGCCTTACTCCTCCCGGTCGTTTAGTCGTCAGTGTGGATGGTGGCGTTCACTGGAGTTCATGTGACGCCTCACTCGCCGCGCAAGGACAGCGTATCTACAATTTCGCGGTTCCTCCCTCGGGTTCCACCATATTTGTCATCGCCGAGCCAGCAAACGATCCCTCAGCCCAGGCGCCTACCTATTCACCAACCCTCTCGACCTGGATGAGTCCAAATGGCGGCGCGACCTGGATCGAGGGTGGCGCGATACCGGGAAGCGGGCAGCCTGGAGGTATGCCTATCACGACCATCACCGCTGGTATCGAAAATGGGCGCGCTGTTCTCTATATCCTTGATGTGCAAAAGGGCATCGATGAGTTTGATCGCAAGCGCTGATGGCCGCACCTGGAAACGCGACAGCCAGTTCCCCCAGTGGGGAGTGACAGGCGGCGAGATACCAGCGCTCCTCGGCACACTCCCAGATGGCTCGGCTGTAGTTGAACAGCCTGCGGGGAGCGGGCCAACGCTGGCGTGGCAGATTGGCGGCTCTTATCGCGTTGTGGCGCAAAACGCGTCCATGCTCTCGTTTTTCAATCCGGTCTTCCAACAGCGCCCAGACGGTGTTGTGTACCTCTGGCTTTCAGGATATGGGGGCACGAGTAACACGCCAATAACCAAATACACCCGTCTTCAGATATAAGGCGTCGCTCAGTGGAACGGCGCGCATGGCGAAACTGTGACCAACCGCATAGTTCCACATGCGCGCTGCTGCACTGAGCGAGCGGAGATGCGCTACGCGACGGTAGCGGCGGCATGGGCATGTACCGAGTCTGGAAAGGATACATAAGGAGTGCGAGATCGTACAGGAGCCGTGCGCTGGCGCATGGCGGCGGGCGTGATCGGGCTGGCGCTCACGCTGGCGCTGGCGGGCTGCGGCGGCCAAACCCAGAAAGCGGCAGCCACAGCGGCCATGGCCACAGTCGCCACGCTATCAGCTACCGCTACGCCGAGCGGGCCGGGCGTCTGGACGGCGCTCACGGGCTGCTCAGGTGTTCCCAACGCGATTCGCGTGCGCTACAACGCGAGCGTTCAGGAGCAGAAGGGCGGCCCGAGCATCGTCACACTACAGCGCTCGGATGACTGCGGCGCGACGTGGAGCGATCTGACGCCGCCAGCCATCCCAGGCGTTACCTACACCTCCAATGTCAGCTACATGAGCATCTTCACCAGCCCGCTGAACCCCAACACCGCGTATCTGACGCTGCAAATGCTGCAATTTAGCGGGGCGCAGACCTGCCCCTCCACAAGTTCCGCCGCGATAGCCTCTCGAAGTTCCACCATCTGCCAGCCGCAGTTCGTCACCACGGATGGCGGCGTGACCTGGCAAGCGCTGCGCCTTCCCGTGCCGGGCATACTCGGCGTTTTATCCGCGACATCGCCTATAACAGACCTGAGAATTGAAGGCATGCTACGCGCGCAAGGCTCACTGCTCTACGGCGTCGTGACGGACTGGAGCATCGGCGCGAACAGCGCGACTCCACCTGGGCGTCTGGTCGTCAGCAGCGATGGCGGCGTCCACTGGTCATCCGCCGATAGCGCGCTGGCCGCGCAGGGCTACAGGGTCTGGGACTTCGCGGTCACACCTACCGGGCAGGCGATCTACGTCACCGCGGAGCCGTCCAACGATTCTCCGCGCCAGCCGCCCACGTACATACCCACGCTCTCGATATGGAGCAGCCTGGACGGCGGGCAGACCTGGACGAAAAGCGGTCCAACGCCTGGCAGCGGGACTGAGAGCGGTGAGGGTGGCAAAGTGATGTTCATGAGCGCAGGGATGAGCGGCGGTCAGTCCATCGTCTACATCGTCGCGACCGATCAGGGCCAGGCGCGGATGCTGGCCAGCGTGGACGGCGGCCACACCTGGCAAGAAGATACCCAGCTGAACTACGCGGACACCGGAGGCGAAATTTTCGGGCTGTTAGGGACGCTCTCCGACGGCTCAGTGGTCATCGAGCAGCCTGCTGGCGGCGGGCCAACTTTGGCCTGGAAACCGGGAAGCGCGCAGCGCTCCATCGCGCAAAACGCGAAGCTGATGTCGTATTTCGCTCCCATCTTCCAGCAGCGCGCGGACGGCCTCTACCTCTGGCTGACGGGCTACGAGGGAACGAGCGAGCAGCTTAGCGTCGCATACACAAAGCTCCAGTTGTGAGCGGGCATCCCGATACGCCCCAACTATGAGCTACGACACAGTTGGAGCTTGCCTCTGGTGTTACACTGAGCGAGCAAGGGGCGCCGCCTGCGAGTTGCATGCGCGGACAGTCTGACCAGCGGAAATCGGAAAGGATTGCTCAGGAGTGCGAAAAGTCACGAGGAAGAGGCCTGCCCGCATGGCGGCGGGCGTGATCGGGCTAGCGCTCACGCTGGCGCTGGCGGGCTGCGGCGGGCAGGGGGCACAGGCGGCGACAGCGACGGCGACGGCGACGGCGACGGCCACCGCCACACTGATCCCCATCCCGACGGCGCCCCCCAGTCCCTGGACAGCGGTCACGGACCTCAACACCGTCGCGACGATCGCGCCCAACCAGTTCCGGACCCAGTTCAAGACGTTCGCTGGGGTGACCTCGAAGACCTCGCCGCCCGAAATCTGGGTGCGCCGCTCGGACGATTACGGCAATACCTATCACGATGTCTCGCTGCCACCGATTCCAGGCGGCGCGACCGCGACCAACGTCACCTTCCTCAGTGGCGATCCCAGCCCCTCGAATCCCGGCGTGTACTATCTGACGGCGCAGACCCAAGGGAGCATGCGGCGGAACGACCTGCCAGTATCAATACGTGACGATGGATGGCGGAGCCTCCTGGAAGCTACTCAGCCTGCCGGTCCACGGCATCCTTGGTGTAAAGGCCGCCTCGGGCGCGACAGGGCAAGCGCAGGGGCAACGCCTCTATGGCGCCGTCACCGACATTGTCCTGGCCTCCAGCGGGGTCGTTCCGCCGGGGCGGCTGGTGGTGAGCAACGATAATGGAGTCACCTGGTCGCTGGCGGATACGGCGATCTTTGCCGCGAACCAGTGGATCTACGATTATTTCCCCACGCCGAGCGGCTCGACGGTCTTCGCCATCGCCGGGCCAACGAATACGGACCAGGCTCCCGGATGGTCCCCGCCGCTGAGCGTCTGGCGCAGCGACGACGCGGGCGCGACCTGGAAGAAGGAAGGGCCACTGCCAGGAGCCTATTCGCTCGGCGTCCTCGCGGCCACGAGCGCCACAACTGGGCAGACCATCCTGTATGTCCTCGCGGGCGACGCCAGCAACGACTTCCATCTCTACGCTAGCAACGACGGCGGCGCGACCTGGCCCGCGACCTATGACTTCCACAAGGGCCGCGACCTGAATATGCCTAACGCGTTCCCCGGACTGATCGCCACGATGCCAGATGGCTCTGCGCTGATCGCTAGCTACGATTATTCCACGCTGGAGTGGAAGCCCACGCTGGCGGCGCCGCGCACGCTGCTGCCCGCGCCGCCCAACGTCGGCTTCGTCCAGTCAGAGATCGTCGCCCCGCCTGACGGCGCGGGCCAGATGCGCCTCTGGATCACCAGCCAGGACAACCAGGGAAAGATATCCTACGACTACGCTACCATGCCGCAGTGAGCAAACGAGCGCCCGCGCTCACGGCGTCGTGATCGTGATGCCTTGTATCTCCGTGTCCATGCCTGTATTGAGTAGCGCCAAACGGATGGGCGACGTAGGCAGGTCACATTTGACGGTACCTACGAACGCGTTATTGATCTGATACGAAACGTATTGTCCCTGGACAGTCACGGAGTACGTCCGGCAGTTCGTGCTTGGCGTGTAGTCATTGGTATAAAATTCCGATGTGTCTGTCGCGGAATAGACCTCCGCGAAGCTGTGGAGGTTGTGCTCGATGCAGGCGATGACGGCGTAATAGACGGTTTTTCCTTCCGGCGTCTCGCTCTTCAGACCATACTCATTGCCGCAAGCCAGGAGCGGCCACGCACGGCGTTGACCTTGAGCGCAATCTTGATCGTGTAGTCCGTCACGGTCGGCGTATAAGGAATCATGATGGATGTCACGCTGGAGCCACTATTCGCGATCCCGCTCGCGGTAGAGCCTCCAGCCAGGCGCGAGGCTCCACTGGCTCGCGTCGCTGCCCCAATTCGCCTGATAAAGAACCTTGGGCGTGGGGGTTGGCGACGGCGTCGCGGTAGCGGTTGGGCGGCTGACGCTGGATACGCCAGCGTCGCAGCCAGCGACGAGCAGCGCCAGCGCCACGAAAAGCGGGAGGATCAGCATGCGTCCGCGCGTGTGATTCATCAGGTTCACCATCTGCGCTTTCTCTACTGGATAAGACAACAAGCGGAACCGCGCCTTTCCCAGGCGAGGCTCTTCATGATGACGCCAGACAGCGCCCGCTGATGAGCGTGTATTGCAAAAGTCGCTGAAACTTTTCCTAACGCCAAACGCTCCATCTCACAGGCGCGTCACAATCAGGCGAGCGCCGTCATCTGCCAGGTCCCGTGCTGTTGTGGCGAAAGGGACGCGTCGTATACACTGTGCGCGAGGCCAGACAGACCGTAAAGCGAGAGATGAGCGCCGCGCACGCGTCGCGCGCGGCGGAGACAAAAGGTTGGGCGCATGCGCATCACCGCGTTAGGCCAGGCAGGACTATTCGTTGAGACAAAGCATGGCAGTGTGTTGTGCGATCCGTGGTTTAATCCCGCCTATTACGCTTCCTGGTTCCCGTTCCCCAGCAATGAGCACCTTGACCCGCAAGCGCTCGCCAACCCAACGTTCCTTTATGTCTCGCACATGCACTATGACCACTTCGACCCGCAATTCCTCCAGGAGCATGTCTCCAAAGAGACGACGGTGCTGCTGCCCGCGTTCCCGCTCGACCTGATGGAGCGTGAGCTACGCAAGATCGGCTTCACGAAGTTCATCCAATCGAAGAACTATGAGTGGTTCGAGGTGGGCGGCCTGAAGTTCATGATCGCCGCCTCCGTCGCCCCAACCGATGGCCCGCTGGGCGATTCGGGCATCGTGATTGATGACGGCGAGACGCGCATCTACGACCAGAACGACTCACGCCCGGTGGACCTCGACGCGCTGATCGCGGCTGGCCCCTACGACGCGCACATCCTCCAGTATTCCGGCGCCATCTGGTATCCGATGGTCTACCTCTACCCGCCGAAGATGATGGAAGCGCTGGGGCGCAAGAAGCGCGAGAATGAGATGGCGCGCGCGCTGCGCTACGCGACGGAGATTGGCGCCTCGTACGTCATCCCCTCCGCTGGGCCGCCATGCTTCCTGGATGACGACCTGTTCCACCTCAATGACTTCGACCGCGACCCGACGAACACCTTCCCCGACGAGACGGTGTTCCTGGAGTACATGGCGGCGAATGGCCACGACAACGGGCGGCTGATGATCCCCGGCACGGCGATCGAGCTTACACCCGGCGTGTGCGACGTCATCCACGACCGGCCCGAGGCGGAAGTGGCCGCCATCTTCACCGACAAGCGGGCGTATCTGGAAGCCTACAAGGCGCGGCAGCAGCCCCGGATTGACGCCATCAAGGCGTCGTGGCCGCGCGGGCAGGTGGACATCCTGGCCTCGATCAAAGAGTGGTTCGAGCCGCTGATCCAGGCCGCCGACCTCACAGCGGTGGGCATCAACGGGCGCGTGCTGCTCGACTGCGACACGGTGGCCGTCGTGCTGGACTTCCAGCGGCGCGAGGTCTACGAGTGGCATGGCGAGGAGTGGGAATACCGCCTGCACGTCAAGCCGGAGCTGATCGAGTCGGCGATTGTCCGCCACCAGGAGGACTGGGTCAACGACCTATTCCTTTCCTGCCGCTTCGAGGCCGAACGCAAAGGCGCCTATAACGAGTACGTTTACAACTTCTTCAAGTGCCTGACGCTGGAGCGGCTGGAGTATGCCGAGGGCTACTACGCCGAGAAGGCGCACGAGAGCCAGTTCTTTGAGGCGGGGGGCTACCGCATCCAGCGGCGCTGCCCGCACTTGCGCGCCGACCTGACACGCTTCAGCCACATCGAGGACGGCATCCTAACCTGCACGCTGCACGGCTGGCAGTTCGAGCTGGAAACCGGGAAGTGTCTGACTTCCGACGATCGCAAGATCTTCGCCATGCGGCTGAATGACGACGGCTCGGTTGAGCGCGGCGGTCAGGGTGGCAGCCTGCCCGCCAGCGCCGACCTGCGCGCCTACCGCGACGACAGCCGCCTGATCCGCGACCGCTGCGGCCACTGCTGGTATGACTCCAAGCGCAAGCTCTAGGGATGGCGAATACGCATAGACGGGCGTACGGCAAGCGAAGCGAACGCGACGCTGCTGTCCGCCCCGCGTGCAAGGATGGCCCAGGCGCGCGACGGCGCTGGCCTGGACGCCGTGACGCGAATCCGTGGCGCAAACGCGCGGCGATCCTCTCCCAGAACAGCCTCAAAGCGGCGACCGAAGATGCTACTTCCCTGGGAATAAGGCTGGATTGACTTTGACAACGCACAACGGAACGCCATCGGTAGAGACAACATCAACCAGATGGTACGCGGGGTACGACTGGTCATTGTTGTACCGTGTGAAACCGATGAAGAAGTTGGGATTCGCATCAGTGTAATGAACCGTGGAAGGCAGGTATGGCTGAATCAACGGCTCCAACAGGAAAGATGCGCCAACAGTTGGCGTTGACGAGCTAGTGTAGTGATGATAATTCTGAGCCAGCCACTTCGCGGCCGCCATTGAACAGGACCCATAATAGTCCGTCTCGTACAGGCCCGGCGCGCCCTTTATGCCGCCAATCAATGGACTGAAGTACGCGTACTCATAGGGCGAGAGGGTCATCATATCCGTGATGACCTGCACATAACTGACAACCGTCACCGCGAGCAGCGCCACAGCCGTCCACCGCAGCGCGGCTCGCCGCTGGCCCCGCAGCCAGGTAACACTTCTCACAAGACCATACGCGCCAAGCAAGATGAGCGGCGGGAAGATGTAGAGAAACTGGCGCAGCGTGTCGTAGAGCACGGGATGCAGCAGCAGCAGCGGCGCCATCAAAATCGCGAACCCAGCGAGACCAGTCCAAGCCTGCGATTCGACACGTCTGCGCCGAACAGTCTCAGCCAGGATGACAACCACTCCCAACACCGCGAGCACGAGAAGCATCGGGGGTGAGCCGATGAAAATCCAGATCGGTATATAGCTCAACGGGAGTTGCGTCGACGGGTATATCTGCCCATCAAGGAGTACGGGGCCAATCCAGGGATAGTGGCTCAAGACGATGACCGATTCAAGCAGGTTGCCGATTGGATTGATAAAGACAAATGGCCACAATGCCATCGTCGTGAGCAATGTGGAGACACCGATCGTCGCAGCCACGGCAGCCTGATGTACCAGTTCCGCGACCACGCGCCGTTCACGCAGCGCTGACCGTCCATTGATGAGCCACCAGGCCACGATGAGCACAACCAGTACAGCAAACCAGGAGAGTGCGGTAACACGAATCGCAGTCGCTACGCCCAGGAAAAATCCAAGCAGCGCGCTCATCTTGAGCGCCATATCGCGGCGCTTCCAGTGCTTTACGAGCAAGAGCGTCGCCCATATCACGAACGTGAGGGTTGCGGCGCCAGGTACGTCTTTCGGATTGTTAAACATCGCGCCGTAGTAACGCGGAAAGAGCCAGAGCCCCGTCGCGGCCGCAAACGCGACCCACGGGCCGCCCAGTTCAAGGCCACACAGCGCAATACCGACGATCCCTAACCATCCCATAAATCCTGTTACAACGTGTCGAACAAGCCAGAGATCAATGCCTTTGAACACGAACTTCAGGCCATACTGTATAGCCACAACGACAGCGTCAAATACGCCACCATGTTCAGGCATATTCTCGGTACGTCGAAACCCAGTAATAAAGCTTGTATTCTTGCCAAATGATAAATACCACTTCAGAACTGCCTTTCCATACTGCTCCTGCAGCGGCTCGTCGATGGTGATGCCATATTTGTACGCTTGCGTTAATGCGGTGATCAGGCTGATAAACAGGAATCCCGCGAGCAATGCCAGAGGAATGAAGTCACGCGAACGAAGGAAGCTCAAATACCACGGCGCTGGCGAAGAAGGGGGAACGGAGGAAGGGGGAACGGAGGAAGGGGTGACGGAAGAAGGGGTGACGATAGCGCGTCGCTTCAGCGTCGGCTCACCATTTTCATCAGAGGACGCGCTGTGCTCTGAGCGTATCCATGGTGGTGTGTTCGTCACTGTCCAAACTCCTCCATCAGACGTTCCTCTGAAAATGGCTCCATTGCAAAGTGCGGTGGCATCGAGCTGAAGACAACTTTATTGCCCATAGAAGCATATCGCCACTGCTAAATTTCGTAGCCCCTGCCCACCTGCCGAGCGACATCTCATATTCGCATGACGCGTAGGCGCGCACAAGCGAATATGGGAGTTTTGGCAGGGCTGTGTCAAGCCCGGAGGGCAAAAGCGGACGCCTCAGACCTCCTAGCAAGCGATAGGAGCAAACACGCTTGTGAGGAGATCAGGTATACGAAGCGGCAGGTAACACACCGGACGTGACTGGGGAGGCGTGGGCGGCGGCGCTCAAGCGCGCCCTATCCGCGCCAGCGGCGGAAGGACAACGCTACGCCTGGGAGAAGCTGCTGATGATGGTGATCAGCGCGGCATTGGTGAACGGGCAACGGACGGGAGGCGGTTGCCCCGCGGGTCGCGGAGCACGCGCGGAAGTGGCAAACATAGCCGCTCACCGGCGCTTTCGTCTCACGGGCCTTCGCCGCTCTCTGCTACCCGGCATCCTCAGCCTCCGCGACGTTGACGCCTCCTTGGGAGTTTATGGTAGTCGAGACGGCAAGTTCAGCTGTAATTGTGACGTATATGAACAACGTGGAGATAAGCGGCGATTTCAAGATGCGCATCAGTGCAAGGAAGCAGGGGACAGTCTGGGGGGATAGAGTAGTTCGTCCGTTACATCTGCGTAACGCTGTCGTCAATGTTGTTGGGTTAGTATGCTAACTTTCGCATCTTCAGTAGCTAGGCAATCACGCAAGCATGTCTAGCGCAAAAACACTCAAGCGCCGCGTTTTCAGGGGGATATGTCATGCATGATCGGGAGGCAGACGGGCTTTATCTCAACAGTACAGATCTGCGCGCCGCCGCTCCAACAGCTTTGCCTGCTCCGCCAGCGCCTGCTCACCTATCCCTTCACCTATCGTCCCTCGCTCTAGACGTAGAACTGGCCTTCTGGGAGAAAACCTCAGCGGGGCTCACGGCGCTTGCGCGCTTCAATTGCTGGGCGGCGGCGCGCGCGCTGATTGATATCCGTGACACGTTCGTGCGCCCACTCCTCCCCCACGCTTCGCCTGATGGCAGGGTACTGAGCGCAATCACAGCGGCGACCGAAGCAATCACCAGCCAGCGCTTGTGTGATCCAAGCGCCGACCAGAGCAATCAGCAAACGCACACGTCGGCATATACGCCATGGCCAAGGAACTATGTCGAGGCGCAGCGCTGGCTGGCGGAATTGCTCCGCGCTTATCAGGAGACCATCGGGTTCATCTGGGCGCATCACCAGGAGCAGCGCGACGCGGAAGGCTCACCAACGTACACGCTGACTCGGCAGTGTTTTGCCCTCGTGGAGGCCTGCGAACAGGTTATCCACGCAACAGGCGCGTACCGAAACGTTGTCAGCTGGCGGCCTTGCTCCATCGTGCTACCCGCATACAATGAAGCCGAAAATATCGGTAACACGATGACGCAGTGCGTCGCGGCGCTCGGTCGTGTCTGTCCCAACTACGAGGTCATCGTGGTGGATGATGGCAGCCATGACGCCACAGGCGCGATTGCGGACGCGGCAGCGCTTGAAAACGCGGCGATCATAGCGGTGCACAATCGTCCCAATCGGGGATATGGTGGCGCGTTGCTCGCGGGGTTCGCGGCAGCCCAGGGTGAGCGGCTCTTCTTTATGGATAGCGACGGTCAGTTCGACATTCGCGAGATCGCCACACTGCTGCAAATTGTGGAATCCGGCCAGAGCCCAATCGCGGTAGGCTATCGCGCGAAGCGCAGTGATCCATTCATGCGCAAGTTGAACGCGTGGGGATGGAAGATTTCCGCGAAGCAAGTCGTTGGGCTAAAAGGCATTCGGGACATCGACTGCGCTTTCAAGCTGCTTCCCATGGATGCTCTGCGGTCGTGCCAACTCATCGCCCAAGGAGCCTCAGTCAATGTCGAAATGCTGCTGAAATTTCAGCGCATGGGTCTGCAGATTCATCAGACGCCTGTCAGGCATATGCCGAGAACCATGGGAAGTCCTACCGGAGCGAAACCCAGTGTCATTCTGCGCGCATTCCGTGAGCTTTTTCGCCTGCGCCAGCATATGCGCACATGGAGCCCCGTGCAGCGGGTTTCACTCCCTCCTGACAACGTCCTGCCATTCGTGGAAGCTCCGCAGCAGGGCTCGCCGATGGGAAGACGCGAGGGCGTCTCGCTATCGCGTGAGAGAAAGTTTCGTAACTAGCAACGGGTGGGCGGTGTTGGATATGCTTGAGGTATGTCTGCCCAACTCTATGCCACCGATCTGACCGATGCCGAATCTGGAGTGCTCAATCGCGCGCCCCGGAGGTCACCCATGTGACATGACAAGAATGGCGAGGAAGGATCAGACCGATACGCCCGCCTGCTTGAAGTGGCGCGGAATGATTCCCCTGTAGCCAACCGAGTGATTTCTGTTCATTACACGAACTGGCGCAACGCCTCATTCGTAATCCGCAAAGGGATTGGCTGGGCGCTGCGCGAGTACGCAAGACCAACCCTGACGCTGTGCGGCGGTTCGTGCGCGATCATGGGACGGCGATGAGCCCGCTGAGCCGGCGCGAGGCGCTGAAACATCTGGGCGGCGCGCCATAAGCCTGGATTGGGAGACTGACACATGACCACCCCGACGCCCGCCGAGGGCCTGCCGCTCGTCCACCTCGTCCGCCCGCCGCAGGTCGCTCCGCCGGAAGGAGAGAAGCCGCCGCTGCTCTCGCTGGCGCATGGCGTCGGCAGCAACGAGCGCGACCTGTTCTCGTTCGCGGACCGGCTCGACCCGCGCTTCGTCGTGGTCAGCGCGCGAGCGCCGCTGACGCGCGGGCCGGATTCCTACGCCTGGTTCAACGTCGCGTTTCTGCCCACTGGCTTCGCCATCACGCCCCAGCAACTCGACACCAGCCGCAAGCTGTACGCGGAGTTCGTGGCCGCCGCCGCGCAGGCCTACGGGGCGGACCCAGCGCGCATCTACACGCTGGGCTTCAGCCAGGGAGCGATCATATCGCTGGTGACGGCGCTCACCGCCCCCAAGGTCTTCGCTGGCGTGGTCGCTTTGTCTGGGCGCATCCCACCGGAGGCGGAGCCGTGGCTGGCCAGCCCGGAGGAAACCGCTGGGCTGCCGGTCTTCGTCTCCCACGGAATCTACGATAGCGTGATCGGCATCGAGTACGCCCGCGCGGCCCGCGCCACACTGGAGCGCCAGCGGGTAGACCTCAGCTACCAAGAATACAGCGCCGACCACCACATCTCGCCGGAGATGTTCAGCGACATGACGGCATGGATCGCGGCGCGGCTGGGGTAAGGCGTGCGCTCACTCTTGCGCGAAGCCCCAGTCCAGCAGGGCGCGCGCATCGCTCACTCGCGCCTGATCGGACGGGTCTCCAAGGATGACGCCGGTAATCAGGCGCCCATTTTGTATAGCGGAAAAGGCCATACAGTAGCCCGCCCCAGACGTATAGCCAGTCTTGAGGCCGTTGACGCCCGGATAGGCGAATGCGGCGCCGGGGAGCAGGTCGTTGGTATTCCAGAGGGTGAAAGTCTTGTGCATGGATGTCTTAGGAATGACCAGATAGCGCGTCGCGGTAATCTGTGCGACGCCGGGTTGCTGAATCGCGATGGCCGTCAGGATCGCCAGGTCGCGCGCGCTCGAAATGTTCGCGTTACTCACACCGTCCGCCGACACGAAATGGGTCTTGCTCAAGCCAAGCTGCAGCGCGTACAGATTCATCGTGGCGACAAAGGCTGGCTCGCCTCCGCTGACCGCGTCCGCGATGGCGAGCGCCGCGTCGTTGCCGCCAGGAAGCATCAGCCCGTAGAGCAACTGCCGCAGCGTCAACTGCTCGCCCGCGCTGACGCCCATGTAACTGTTGTTGCTATTCACCAGCGCGGCAGCGTCAGGGCCGATGGTCACAGCCTGATCGAGCGAGCCGGAATTCGTCGCCAGCAGCAGCGTCATAATCTTGGTCAGGCTCGCCGCTGGGAGTGGCGCGTCGGGATTTTTCTGATAGAAGATCCAGCCGTGCTGGGGATCGAAAAGAAACGCGGCGCTGGCCTGGATGGCGGGCGGCTGGCCAGCGCTCGCCGCCGTATGGACTTGCAGAGTATCGAACGGAGCCGTCGAGCGGAAGTGGAGCGCCTGCGCGCTGCTGCAACGCTGGAAGACGCGCCGCTCGCTGAGGATGTGGGGATATGCGCCTGAGAGCGCGCTGGAGCGTTATAAGCCAGCACACCGATGAGGGCGACAATCATGACCAGTGCGCCGGAGGCGATCCATGTCAAGCGGCGGCGCTGGCGGCGCTGCGCCAGCGTGAGCGGCGTTCGGCGCAGTGGGCGCAGCCTGGCAAACGACCACAGTGCCCCCACGCTCCACCGAGAGGTTCCCTCCGGATCGAGCCGAAAGAGCGGTCTCTTGCGCTGGATTGTGACGTCCCCACCGCTTGGGACGCTCCAGCGCTGGGGCGCCTGGGGGACATCAAGCTTGAAGCGAGGCTTGCCGCGCCGTCGCGTCAGCATGGGATTGCTCTCCTTCATGGAAGGGCGCTGCGGATGATAAGGCGCCACCTGAATGCCCGTGGTGGGTGGAAAGAGAAGGGAACGAAGCTGGATAACGCCGCGCTCAGTTAGGAGTGCGCGGCAGTCTCGCTTGTGACGACCACGACCTCTTCGCGCAGAGGTACAATCTCGGCGACGAGCAAGATAAGCGACTCTCCAATGCGCACATTGGACGACGCGGGAATGATTCGTGTGCGTGGGGCGGATGCGCTCGCTGGCGCCGCCGCGAGCGGGGCCATGTCAGCGAGCGATGGGAGCGTCTGCTCGCCCGCTGGGGTCGGATTCACCACATAACCGGCGATGTTGGTTCCCTGATCTGCCAGCACCAGATCGGCGAGCGAGCCAAGGGATGTTCCGCGCATCGTGAGAATCGCCATCTCACAGATCGTATTCAGGCGAGGCATTCGCTCTATCTCACGCGGCGTCGTGAGGTGAAATGGATCAGTGTTGACCATCACGACATCGCTATCCATCGAGATGATGTGATCGAGCCCGATGGTCGCGAGCGTGCGTCTGTGGGTGAACAAGCGTCCAATCATCGCAACCAAGTCGCGCTCCAGGGTAGCGGGCTGAATAACGAGCGCCATGACCTGAGCGGATTTAGGATCGAAGATGAGGTCAACCACACGACCAACCGGCTCAACCGTGGACACATCCACAACCTGACGGTGAAGCAGGCGGCTTGCCAGCCATGCTGACTCTTCCACAAGCCGCGGCGGCGCAAACCGTCCTGGTTGCTCCGTGTACTCCATATGCGTCAATTGCTCCATGTGCTCCAGCCGTTCCATGGCAACTCACCTCCTGTCATGCGATGTGGCGCGGCCTGCGTGGCGCGTGGGTGTTTGAGGTGACTTCAGTGGCATCAGTAATCACGCGCGCTGACGCATAATGAGCAGAAGCCATGCCATGAGCGCATTGGAGCGAGTGGGGCTCTGGCAAAGCGCGGAAAGATAGGCGCGGTGGCAGGAGCCCGCTGGCTCAATGTGTATTCTCACCTGCCCATAGCACAAGATTCACTGATGCCTATGCACAGACGACCACTCGCCAGAACCCGTAATGAAATTGGGGCTGGATGGGGGGACATAATGGTTTGCGCGCGCCGTGAAGAGACACCCTTACTGCGCGCGGTGATTGGACGGAGTGTGATGGCAAGCGCTACCCTGGACAGCATGCTGAGCGCGATGATATGCTGCGCTCCATCACACGTCAGCCCAACCAATGAGGGGTGGGTGAAGCGCGCGCTAGAGGGTTAGGTGGCGGTATGGCAGAGAGAGAGAAGCGCGGTGACTAGAGATGCGTTCGATGTCTACGTCACCATCTTACGAGATACCAACGAGCTCAATACACGACGCAGGCAGCTCGATAGCCTGTATGTGACCCTGATCACGTTTATCCTGAGCGGTGAAGCGTTTGTCGCATTCAACAGTACATTTACTGACTGGCTGTTTGTCGCTGTGGTGGTGGGCATCAGTTGGGTAGGAATCACGGTCAACTCCCGATGGCGCGATGGAGCCAGAAGCATAGACGAGATCCTCGAACACCGCTACAAATTCCTCCGCTCGCTAGAAACGCAGAATCCCTTCACATACATTGGCGCAACATTCTTCAGTGACGAGTGGAAAAGTTTCTACAGTAAGCGCACCGACGCCAAATCCGCCGACGCCAAATCCGCCGACGCCAAATCCGCCGACGCCAAATCCGCCGACGCCAAATCCGCCGACGCCAAACGCGTTGATAAGAAGTTCAGAACCACTACAGGCAGGCTACAGCGCACATTCACCGCTGTCTTCATCCTCATACCACTCTCGGTGATCGCGTTGACGGCGATCAACACCATCCCGTCGCTCCACGACGCCATCCCACCTTACGTACTCCAGCATATCCAACCGCTAGCGATGCCCACGAGACAGCCGTAGAGACAGGATGCGGCGCAGACTCCCGTCGCTCACGAATAAACAGCGGTAGCGAACGGGGTAGCGGCGGCGCCCGAATTGATCCACAGCATGCCGTCGCCGGGGCCAGTGGTGTAAACGGACGAGGCCACCGAGCCACTCGCAACAGCTTGGGGCGTCCCAGGGGCGCTGGAAGGCGCGTTCAGCGGTGTCCACGCACTCGCTCCCGGCGCGAGCGCCTCGAGCTGGATGCCCGACGTGATGTCATCGTAGAACGCCAGTAGCGCGCCGTCATCCGCGATAGCGAAGACATCCGATGGCGCGGTAAACGTAAATCCCTTTGGCGAATACTGCGAAGGATTGAGCGCGGGCGGGTGTGTCCACGTGTTGCCCAGATCGGCGCTACATGCCAGAGTGTTCTTCGCATTCGGCCCCGAAGCAGCCGTTCCAGCGGCGCAAATGCGCCAGCCTGATCCATTGGAAGCCACGATGAACGTCTGCTGACCACCCTCGCCAACCACGTCAGGCACGGAGATGCGCGACCAGCTCGCGCCGCCATTCTCGCTGCGCCAGAGGGTCGGAACGAGGTCGTAGTTGTTCGTTCCGAGCAGCTCTCCGGTCTGGGGATTGGCCCAGATGTTTGGATTGGGCGCCAGGCTGGAAGCCCCCAGCGCGCGCCACGAGCGCCCGCCGTCGCGGCTCACCCACACGTCGCGTAGCTCCGCGCCGGACGCGCTGAGGCCAAATCCCGCCGCGTAGACCTCTCCGCCGAAGGAAGTCAGGCTCATCGCGCTATGCGGGCCAGCTTGCGGCAGCGCCCGCCAGGTCGCGCCGCCGTCCTGCGATAGATAAGAAACATAGCTCGCGGCGCCAGAATTCGCGCCCATCCTGGCGGTATCCAGCGCGGCGAGAACGCGCTGAGCGTCGTTGCTGTCCACCGTCAACTGGCAAAGGAGATTGGGAGGCTCACCGGCAACGTCTCGCCACTCGACCAGGTCTGCCCGCGATCATCTGTGCGCCAGACACGCGCGCCAAAAGCCGCGCCAGACGGATTAGTAGCGCACGCATAGGTCACGCGCCCATCCGATGGCGCGGGCTCGTAGAGCATGGGCGTCACCCCCCTTCCTGGCGGCGCCGACTCCTGCCATGACAGATTCGCCGCCGCTGTGGTGGCCGTGGTCGTAGTCGCGCTAGCCGCCACCCCTGGAGCCCCTTCCACTTTGCCACAGCCCGCCAGCGTGAGAGCGCCCACTGCGAGGAGAAGCCAGAGACGCCAGAAACGATGCGCGCGTGTCCAGTGAGCCATGAATGATTCCCTTCCTGTTGAGACCGCGTCAGCAAGCGGGCTCTCCCTATTCCTCAAAACATGGGGATAGAGCAAGCATAGCGCCATATCAGCGCGAATACCAGATACGCGCGTTACACACATGTGGCGGGCGCGCATGGGGAGCGTGGTACAATTCCCATGAACTGACACAGGTGTGTCCGCCACCTCTCTACATCTGACGCCGCCCCTCTGGAGGATGTTCCCCACGTCTATGAACAGTGACCGCCACCGGCTCGCCGTTCTCGGCAGCACCGGCTCGACTAGCCATCAGACGCACGAAGGAGTCCGGGCAGGCCCGGACTCCTTCGAAGTGGCGGCGCGGACGGCTTGACGCGCGAGTAGAAAAGCGCGCAAGCAATCCGTCGCTAACCACAATTCAGATCAGAAGCGAAGATCGCTCACCGTGCGCCAATGAGCAAGGTGGCGGCGTATTCAAGATGCCACAGGATCAGCCCAAGCGTCACCACGCTGATCGCGACATGCAGATATCTCCACACGCGAATCAGTTGCAGAAAAAACCGTTCAGCGCCTATGGCTTCCCGTATCGCCGCGGATTCGGACGCCATTGCGCCTTTCACGACGCTATCCGCATAGGGTGCTGACATCGCGGACGCGCGATGCGGCGATGCAGAGCCAGCGGCGCTCGGCTGATTGAAGAGCGCCGGAATCTCGCCGGTCTCAGGGCTCAGCGTATAATAGGCGAGATCCCAGGGCGCCCCATCATTCCCCGGCTCTCTGACATGCCGTCGGCGCTCACGACGAAAGCGCGGCTTTCTATCCAGCGCGCTCACAAGCGACTCCAGGCGCTCTTCACCATCTGGAGTCAATGTGCGCAGCGCCGCCTGTGCGGCGCGGCGCGGCGCCATCCGGTCGAGCAGCTTCCCGATAAAACCGCTCACGACCAGCGCGATGAGGCCATAGAGCGCATAGGTGCCTGTTCGCGGGTTGAAGTTGCCCGCAGCGTGCATCAGGATGAGCGCCAGCGCCAGCGAGCCACCCACGATGTGCCATGTCAACACGGTATGCAGCAGCCCGGACCAGTTCCATCGCAGCCGCTTGCGAAGCGAGTATCCCACGCCCACCAGCAGGAGCAGCAGCGTCCCGGCGATAGCGAAAGCAAAGCCATAGAAACTGTCAGGGGATACGTCACCGCTGTGCAGATAGGTTACATAGACGTACATCAGGCCGCCGCCCGCCAGTAACGCAAAGAGCGCTGGCGCACGCTGGCCGCGCGCCAGCCCGCCACCGAGCCACGGGTAGCGGGCTATCTTCTGTGAGCCGTCCGGCGCATTCGCTCTCATCGCCATCTCGCCATCCCCCCGCTCTCGTCCTCCAGCCGCGGAGAAGCGGAGCCATGACGGGGTAAGGTCACGGCCATCGCCTGGCGTGGTGCGCCACGCGCGCCGCTCGCAGGATGGACAGGCGTGACGCCATCCGTGGCGACTGCGGCTGACGTACCAGCCTCACCGCGTAGCAGTCGCATCTTGATCCAGAGCATCATGGCGTCCCGGTGCAGGCCCGCCGGGCATACCGGCACGCACGCCCCACACTGATAGCACGTCAATGCGAACTGCGCGACCTCAGGCGAGATAGGCCCCGCAAGTGTCTCCCGATTGAGTGTCTTGATGGCGATTGGCATGTGCAGAGCCGGGCACGCGACAAGACACTCATTACAGCGAATGCACGCCAGCAGTTCTTCCGCTACCTGGGATCGGGATCGGTGCATAGTCGCTATCCTTTCGGTAGTTGGCGCCGTACCACCTGATAACTGGTTTGTCGCCTACAGCCGCTACACCAGCCCAGCAGGCCAGGGATTCACGATCTGCTGGGAGAGCACGGGGACTGGCCGTGGCACACCCTCCGCCTCACCGGTCACAAGCGCATGCAATCGCCGTTGGGTAAAGAAGGAACGCAAATCAAAATCCTCAGCGAGGAGTTTGCGCTTGATCTCCTCGATATCTATCCGTTCATCAATCAGGCGCTTGATGCTGAGGCCCATCATCTTGCTGGTGCCGACGGCCAGATAGCCGACCAGATGACCGTGGCGCACGACGATACGGCGATAGAAGCTGCCCGACCCGTTTGTGAGGACTTCGTTCTCCGCATGCGCCTGCTCCGAGAGCATCGGTGCGCCCGCGACAAGCACATTGAGCTTGTCGAACTGCGTCGTGTGCCAGAAATTGCCTGACGCGCCCAACGTCGCATCCACTGAAATAGGCGTGCCCACGATAGCAGCCGCCGCGAGCCGCCCCTGCTGAACGGCGAAATACCACTGGCCTCGCGCCTCATATCGGCCTGTCTGTGGATCGAGCGCCGCCGCCGCCGCGCCTGCGGCGTACACATCACGCGCTGATGTCTGCAAGTACTCGTTCACACGAACACCATGGCCCGGCTGCGCCAGGATAGGAGTTCGCTCAGTCAACGAGATATCTGGTTGAGCGCCGATCGCTGCGATCACGAGTTCGCAAGGAATGTAGGCATTGTCCGTGGTGACGACGCCAGCCGCTGTGCCCACCTTCCCGACAATGCCAGCGATCTCCGTCTCCAGGCGCACGTCCACTCCGTGCCGGCGCACCTGCTTCAACAGAAGATCCGATGCGGCCGTATCGAGCAGATGAGGCAGCAGGCTGCGCCCACGAATGACCCAGGTGACTTTCACACGCTGGTGGCGCAGCAACATCGCGGTTTCAGCCGCGTGATAGCCGCCTCCGATGACAACCGCTGAAGAGACTGACGGCAAGCGCCGCCGCAAATCGAGATAGTCTCCCAGTGTATGCAATCTGATGACGCCATCGAAATCACGGCCAGGCAAACTCTCCGGAAGAGCGGTCGCCTTCGCGCCGGTAGCGAGCAAGAGGCTGCGATACGTGATGGCGCGGCCATCCGCCAGATGCGCTCGATGGCTGGATGGCTCGATCCTGGCCACACGCTGATGGATAACCCCGATACCAAGTTGCTGCTCTGTCCCGGCGGAATACGCCAGCAGTTGTTCCAATTCGAGCCGGCCAGCCCCATACTGCTTCAGCGCTGGCGTATTGATCGTTGGATGATTTTGCTCAGTGATGATCAGGATACGGGCGTCTGGAGCATATTGGCGCGTTTCCATCGCCGCGATGCAACCCGCGATGCCATTGCCGATGATCACCAGATCCGCCTGATCCCTGAGCGCCGGGTTCTCCGTTGCGCGCGAGCGGGCCATTCTCGCCGGTAGCTGAGCGCCCGCGCTCCACGATAGGGAACCTTGAAGGTGCCCATCGGATCGAACGGTGTTCGCGCGGTAACTTTCCCGTCTTGGGCGGGCATAAAGAGCGATTCTCCCTCGTCACTTCGCTCTCCATGACTTCGCTAATCGGCTACCCAGGCCAGGAGTGGCTCATGGGGCTGGTCCTGATAATACACATCGGTGCCAGCCTGCTCATGGAGATGGCGTTCGAGATGCGTGAGCGAGATATGCGCTCCGCGCGCGACGCGAAACCAGATCACCCCGGCACGTCCAGGCGTGCGGACAGCGAAGATACCCCCTCCGTGAATCGCGGTGATGACGCCATGAATATGCTCGAGATGACCTGGAGCGATCGGCTCCAGCGCGCGCAATCCTTGCAGCGCGCCCAGAGTCGTCAGTCCCGAGCAGCGCCAGCGTCATCAACCAGGCGGTAAATCCTGGAAAACGAGCGGCAAGCCTCATCCAGTTACGCTCCCACTCGCGCGGTGGCCCCATCCAGGCGGGCCTGCGCCTGCTGTGGCGTCGTAAAGGTCGCATCCACGACCATACTGCCGTTCTGGACCAGACTGAACAGGACTTGGCGCCTTCAACAGGCTGGTGCAATTCAACCCGCTCGGGCCAAAGGTGAAGTCAAGGCGAGCGGCGAGGAAGGTGAAGAGGCTATTCGCCACCCCAGAATCCAGCGACGGAGCGGAGCTGGTCCATGACCGGTCGACTTCGAGACGAGCGGGCGCGACACGCAACAAGTCCTGGCAATACGCCTTTTGACCAGCGTTCGCCTGCGCGACGGTCGCGACCCGTGGCTGATCTACGCCCATGCGAAAGAGATTTTGCTTCAGCAGATTCGGACGTCCATTCACCAGTGTCATCGGGTCATTACCCGGCACGAGCGCAACTGGGCTCTGCTGATACATCGCAGCCTGAAGCTCATCGAGCGGTAGCGCTGGCACCATCTGGCCTGGATCGGCGAGATCAGGCGCTTTCCATGGCGTACAGCCAAGCGCGCTATCAAGCGCGACGGCCAGGAGCCGGTTGTCGCTCCCGTTGCCAAGCACAGCGCTATCAGGGAAAGCGACGGCGTTCGCTTGCGGTATTCTGAGCCATCTTCCCATCCTGTGCAACACGATAGGAGGTCGTGACATTGTCGCTCTGGTCCTGATCCACGACAGAGAAATCACGCACCGTGGGGCAGGTCATCCCATCGCGCGCCGTACCCAATGCGGGCGGCGTCAGTTTCTTCGCCTGAATGAGCTGGTTTGCGGTCTGGAAAGAACGCGGGCGCATTACAGTACGCCACCTGGCCAAAGATCGAGGCGCCAAGGCCGTTGACACACTTCGCATCCCCAAGCGTGCGGAAATCCGCGCCTTTGAGACGCAGCCCCATGCCATTCGCGCCGAACCAGATTCCGACCACGGCGTCGGACGGGAAGCTTCGGCGCGACTGGAGCGACCGCGGGCTTGCGTTCCTTTGTCAATGACCAGTGGGTTGTAGATGGAAATCTGACCTGTCGCGGGGTCGAGAACCGCCGCTTGCACGAATGCCGCCTCCGATGGCTGCGCTCTCGTGGCAGTTCGTGTTACTGGGGATTGTGGCGGCCAACAGGTATGGCGTCGCCAGGCCCTTCGCGGTGAGTGGTTGAGATGGAACGATCAGCGTGCAATCATTCTGGCGCTGCTGACCGTGCCGAGTTCCTAGTCGCGCCTCCGATTCCTGCCTGTGCGGCGGATTTCCTCCACCCCTGGCGAATGCCGCGATAAGCTGGCCCGAGCCATACAAGGCCCGCCGCCGTGGCGGCGAGCGCCATCACCCAGCCGATCGCTGGGAAGCGCTTTCCGCCATCGTGACGGTGACTTGCGGCTCCTGTTCCGCGCTGCCGCGACCAGTGTGCTGTTTGTCGGATTGGCGACTGTCGCATGATCTTACGCCCTCTCTACACTCCCGAACATTTCTGGCCATCGAGCGAGCGGAGAAACGCCAGTAGCGGCCTTGTTTCACACCAAAATCAGCCAGAACATGAACTAGGATAGTAAGGTATCTTGTGCAACGTAACCTCATTAACCTAAATTGGTGATACAACGAACAAATCCCATGTTTGCGCGTTGCTAAAAATGGTTGTCGTCATTTTCGTCAAGCCAGCTTTGGACAGTCCTGTGATATCCATACATTCAAAAACTATCGCTCACGCGTTCATCGCGTATCCACCCATACCACGCCGGCACGAACCACACAGGCCAGAGCGCGCGGCACCGTGGCGGCGCCATGAGGCGTTATGGCGGGCGCGGGTGAGGGTCCGTGATACAATTTTCTCCAAAGAGCGATCGGCGCGAGTGCCGGCGCGCCCAGCATGATCCCCGCGGAAGTGACGCCATCGCCCCTGGAGGATGCCCCAACGCCTATGAACAGTGACCGCCGCCGGCTCGCCGTTCTCGGCAGCACCGGCTCGATTGGCCGTCAGACGCTCGATGTTGTCCGCGCCTACCCCGACCGCTTCGAGGTCGTAGCGCTCGCGGCGCGCGGCAATGTGGAAGCGCTGGCGGAGCAGGCGCGCGAGTTCCAGCCCGCGCTGACCGTCCTCACGAATGACGATCCAGCGGCGCTCCAGCGGCTGCGTGACGCGCTGCCCGAGACGCTGACGACCATGAGCGGGCTGGAGGGCCTGACCACCGCCGCGACGCTGCCCGACGTGGATATGGTCGTGGCGGCCACCTCCGGCCTCGTCGGCGTCCTCCCCACCATCGCGGCGATTCGCGCGGGCAAAACCATCGCCCTGGCCAACAAAGAAACGCTGGTGATGGCTGGACATCTGGTGATGGCCGAGGCCAAGCAGGCTGGCGTCGCGATTCTGCCGGTGGATAGTGAGCATAACGCGCTGTGGCAGTGTCTGCGCGGCGAGGACCCTGGCGCCGTGCGGCGGCTGCTGCTGACCGCGTCGGGCGGCCCGTTCCGGCGGCTCTCACTGGCGCAGATGCGCGAGATGTCGCCCGACCAGGCGCTCAATCATCCCACCTGGCAGATGGGCCCCAAGGTCACGATTGACTCAGCGACGCTGATGAACAAAGGGCTGGAGGTCATCGAGGCGCACTGGCTGTATGACATGCCCTATGAGCGCATCGCGGTCGTCGTCCATCCGCAGAGCATCATCCATTCGATGGTCGAGTATGTGGACGACTCGATCAAGATGCAGGCCAGCATTCCCAGCATGCATTTGCCGATTCAGTACGCGCTGAGCTACCCGGAGCGGCTGGACCGCGCGGGCACGACGCTCACGTTGCCGCTGCGCTGGGATGAGGTAGCGAAACTGGAGTTCGAGAACGCCGACATGGAGCGCTTCCCTTGCCTCAAGCTGGCGTTCGACGCCGGCGCGACGGGCGGCTCGGCCCCCGCCGTGCTGGTGGGCGCTGACGAGACAGCGGTGGAGCTCTTCCTGCGCGGCGACATCCGCTTCACCGACATCGCCGATATCGTCGGCGAAACGCTCCAGCGCCACAACGTGATCGCTAGCCCAGGCGTAGAGGAAGTTGGAGCTATATCGACCTGGGCGCAGGAAGAAGCGCGCCGTGTCGCGGAGCGACTGACCGGCGCCTCCTTGCCCCCCGCGGACTATTAACTCCATCACAAGAGATCCGGCCCTGACACGCGGCCCGAGACGTAGAGAGAGTGACGATGATTCCGATTCCCTGGTACTGGTATCTGGCGGCGATCCCCGTCTTCGGCCTGCTCGTGCTGGTCCACGAGTTCGGCCATTTCATCACCGCGAAGTGGGCGGGCATCCGCGTAGACGAGTTCGCGATCGGCTTCCCGCCGCGCCTCTTCAGCTTCAAGCGCGGCGAGACGACCTACTCGATCAACGCTGCTGCCAATCGGCGGCTACGTCCGCATGCCGGGCGAGAACGGCGAGACGAGCGAACGAGCAAGGACAGTATGACCCGCGCGCCTTCGCCTCCAAGCCAGCAAGCAAGCGGCTGATCGTACTGCTGGCGGGCGTGACGATGAACTTGATCTTCGCGATCATCTTCTTCACGGCGGCGGAAGCGGCGGGCAAAGTAGAGTTGCGCCCGGTGATCGCCACCGTCGTCTCCGGCTCACCAGCGCAAGCGGCGGGGCTGCGCTCGGGCGACACCTTCATCTCGATTGACGGGCGCCAGGTCAAGTACTTCTCTGACGTGCAGAACTTCGTCGGACAGGACACACAGAAGGCGCTACGCAGCCAACAAGAACGCGACGACAACACCCGTCGCGGTCGTCGTGCGCCACAGTGACGGCACGACGATGGATGTGACGATCAACGCGCGGGTAAACAGCAAGCAAGGGGCTCTTGGCATCGAAGCCGACCAGACGAACCCGTACCACTTCCCCGCGCCGATCTGGGAGGCGCCTGTGCTGGGCGTGCGGGATGTTGGCTCGGTGATGGTGGCGACGTATTCGGCATCGGTGAGATCGTCCGGGGTGTGCTGCCACTCAGCCAGGGCGTGTCGGGGCCGGTGGGCATCGTCAATATCACCGGGCAGACGGCGGCGGCGATTCCGATCGTTGGCCCGTACCTGTTCCTGTTCCTGATTGGCGCGCTGAACCTGAGCCTGGCGATCATGAACCTGTTGCCGATTCCCGCGCTGGATGGCGGGCGTGTGGTCTTCGTGCTGATCGAAGTGCTGCGGCGCGGGAAGCGCATCAGCCCGGAGCGTGAGGGACTGGTGAATCTGATCGGCATGGCGGCGGTGCTGTTGCTGGTGGCCGTCATCACCTTCAGCGACATCAGCAGCCTGATCGCCGGACACTAGGGCGACCTCACGCCCTACTCCCTCTCCTCGTGGGAGAGGGGTAGGGGGTGAGGAATTCTGGCGTGAGGCTGGCTTACTCGCCGTAGCCGTTGGGATGGGACTGACGCCAGGCCCAGGCGCTGGCGAGCAGTGAGCGCAGGTCGCTGTGGCGCGGCTCCCAGCCGAGCTCGCGGCGGATGCGGGCGGAGCTGGCCACCGTCGCCGGCTGGTCGCCCGCGCGGCGTGGCCGCTCGATGACCTCCAGCGGACGCCCCGTCACCTCGCGCGCCATCTCCACCACCTGCCGCACCGAATAGCCCGTCTCGGAGCCGACGTTGTAGATGCGCACGCCCGGCTCGCCTCCGCTCAGCGCGAGCAGGTGCGCGCTGGCCAGATCGAGGACGTGAATGTAGTCGCGCACGCCTGTGCCGTCTGGAGTGGGATAGTCCGTGCCGTAGATCGTGACCGGGGTCCCCTCCTCAGCGGCGCGCAGGACGAGCGGCATGAGGTGCGTCTCTGGCTCGTGGGCCTCACCGTTGCGCTCCGTCGCGCCCGCCGCGTTGAAGTAGCGCAGCGATGTGCAGATCAGCCCGTGGACGGGCGCGACCCACTGGAGCATACGCTCGACCATCAGCTTTGACTCACCATACGGGCTGGTCGGCTCCATCGCCGACTCCTCGCTGAGCGGCAGCGGCGCGCTGGCGGAGTAGACGGCGGCGGTGGAGCTGAAGACCAGACGCTTGACGCCCGTCTCGATCATCGCCCGGATGACGCTCATGCTGCCGCCAACATTGACCTCGAAGAATGCCGCTGGATTGGTGGCCGAGAGGCCCACCTCGATCAGCCCGACCATATGAATGATCGCTTCGACGCCGTGCTGGGTGATCGTCTCGCGCAGCAGGGCCGTATCGTGAATGTCGCCAGAGATGAAGGCCACGTCCGCTGGCAGCGCGGTCTGATGCCCCTTGACCAGCGAGTCGAAGACCACGGGGGTATGTCCCTCGCGCAGCAGTTCCTCGACGATCACGCTTCCGATATAGCCGGCTCCGCCGGTCACCAGCACTCGCACAGGCGACGCCTCCGCAGTCTTGTTCGGTCCAGTCCACAGGCGCCGCGTATGGCGCCGCGCAGAGCTGCCCGCCAGGGAAATGAGCCGGCGGGCGCTCCCGCGCAGTATAGACGCCTCAACACGCGTAGCGCAAGCATCCTGTGCGCCCAGTGGAGTAGCGTTCAATCGGGGTGCGGCGTATCAGCCACACGCGCAATCTCTCACAGCGTACAAGCCGCCGCATTCCAGAGATACACCACCTTGTTCTACGCCTCCCGATGCCAGACGCTTGCTGTCGGGCGCCCAGGTGACACTCAATGTTCCGTCAGCGTAGCCTGCGCTCGATGGAATCGGATAGCTGTCGAAAAGGCGTCCAGTCGTGGCATTCCACACCTGGACGGTCTCTTTCCGCTGCTCGTAACTGGTGTTGCCGGTCGCCGAGGCGATGCACACACCGTTCGGCGACCATGCTACCGCCCAGAGGGGAGCGATTGACCACTATAGGTCAGGATGTGACGCCCACTCGTCGCCTCCCACACCTGGATGGTTCCATCCTGGCTGGCTGAGGCGATACGCGTCCCATCGGGCGACCACGCCACCCCTCTCACTTGCGCGGTATGTCCGGTATAGGTGAGGAGATGGCGCCCGCTCGCCGCGTCCCAGACTTGAACGGTATCGTCATTCCCACCAGAAGCGATGCGGCTCCCATCTGGAGACCACGCCACAGCCCAGATTGAACCGAGATGCCCGGTGTAGGTGACAAGCCGCTGTCCAGTCGTCGCGTTCCAGACCTGGATGGTGTTGTCGTTGCCCTCCGGAGACAATGCGCGTGCCGTCAGGCGACCACGCCAGTTCTCGCACACCCCCTGTATGCCCCTTATACGTCAGCAGCAGACGCCCATTCGCCGCATTCCACACCTGAACGGTATTATCGTCGCCACTCGAGGCGATACGCGTCCCATCGGGCGACCATGCCACGGTGTAGACTGTTCCCGTATGCCCGGTGTACTGTCACGAACAGATGGCCCGTTATCGCGTCCCAGACCTGAACGGTGTCATCATCGCCACCCGAAGCGATGCGCTCGCCATCGGGTGACCATGCCACTGCGTAGACCGTATTGGTATGACCATGATAGGCGCTAATCGCCGTTGGTAGTGGTCCAGGCGCCCTGTAGGTGTAGAGGAAAAGTGACCGGCGATGGAGCGGTGGAACAGGCTGTGACGAACAGGAACAGACCCAGGCCCAACCAGCGGGAGCAGCGATAGAGCGTATGAATTGTGCGCATCAATTGTTTTCCTCAGGTGGGCGCTTCCTCCAGACGCTAGCCGCAAGCAGGAAACAGCGCGAGCTCCTCGGCGGTCCACAGTACACATTAATCCAACGATGAGCAAGTATCCATTGTGGCAACCGCAGCTTCGCCGCCCACGCCCTCGCCGCCATCCCCCGCATGGACGCCACCTTGACGCGCGCATCATGTCGCACATACGATACTGAAGGCGAAGGCTCGCGCTGGCTCTACGGGGGCGGCGAAACGGCAGCCTGATCACGGATTCCTTGCCCATCAGTGGAGCGCAACGACACGATGTCTGGACAACACATTTCCTCACGCATAGGGCTGGCGCTCACGGCGCTGGCGCTATTCAGCGCGCTGCTCGCTGGCTGCGCTACTTCACCGACTGGCGGCTACAGGCGCGAGCACCCTCCACGGCTCTAGCGCGCGTGCGGCTGCGACGGCGACGCCGAGCGCGCCTGGCGTGCGCTTACGTCGCGCTGGGCGCCAGCGACGCGGTGGGTGTGGGCGCAAGCAACCAAAATACCACGGCCTACGTGCCGATCCTCATCTCACGGCTGCCCAAAGGCGACACCGCGCTCAACCTGGGTATCAGTGGCGAGACGCTGCACGGCGCGCTGAGTGACGAGCTACCCACGGCCATCCAGGCGCAGCCTACCCTGATTACGGTCTGGCTCGTCGGGAATGATTTCAAAGACTGCGTGCCGCTCAATCAATACACAGCGGACCTCAACACACTCCTGACGCAGCTTCAGACGAAGACCCAGCGCCAAAGTATTTGTCGCCAACGCGCCGGACTTCAGCCTGCTCCCCGCCATTCAGCAGGCCGCCGCCGCTGGCTCGTTCTGTGGTGGACCGCCAACCCAGGCCGCCATCCACGCTGAGACGATCCAGTGGAATCAGGCGATTGACGCCGCGGTGGCCGCGCGCCATGACACGCTGATCAATCTCTACGACGCCAATCTCGCCGGCCATCCTGACTACATCTCCGGCGATGGCTTTCACCCCTCCGACGCGGGATACCTCGCGCTCGCTGATCTCTTCTGGGCCGCCATCAGCGCGCAGAAGGCCGCCTGACACCCCGCGCTCAGCACCCACTGTCATCGCCGTTGACGCCGCCACTGGCCGCGTGGTACGCTTATCGAAATACCTGGCGCACGCGCAGTGTCGCGTGAGAGGCGCCAGTGTCCCCAGCACGCGATGACGGGTGTCGCGGCTGGGCGTTTTCATACTGGCGAGCATGCGAACCGCGCTTGTCGCGCGGTTCGCTCCTTACCCGCCACAGGCTCGCCTCAAAACACTACGCCAAGATGCCCCGCCAGTGGGCGGAGCTACACTCGTTCGCGCAGCCGGGAACGCTCGCCATGTCCCGGGCACAGCCCAGGCTGAGGCGCTCCGGCGCGCGATGCGGTAAAGGGGGATGCGCGACCATGGCGACCACGCCAGCCACCGACCCGTGGCAGTGGAAGTTTGGCAAGGAAGGTCTGACGTTTGATGATGTGCTGCTGATTCCGGGCGAATCCCACGTCTTGCCCGGCGATGTCTCGACGGCGACCAAGCTGACCGCCGAGATCACCCTCAACATCCCGATTCTCTCCGCCGCGATGGACACCGTGACCGAAGGCTCGGCTCGCCATTGCGATGGCCCGCGAGGGGGGCCTGGGGGTCATCCACAACAATCTCTCCATCGAGGACCAGGCCGCTGAGGTAGACAAGGTCAAGCGCTCCGAGTCGGGCATGATTACCGACCCGATCACGATGGGGCCTGACGAGCCGCTGAGCGCCGCGCTGGCCGTCATGAGCAAATACCACATCTCCGGCATTCCTGTCACCGAAAATGGCAAGCTGGTCGGCATCCTCACCAACCGCGACCTGCGCTTCGAGCGCGACATGACGCGCACCATCGGCGAGCTGATGACCCGCGAGCGGCTGGTGACCACGCACCGTCGGCACGACGCTGGATGAAGCGCTCGACATCCTGCACACCCACAAGGTCGAGAAGCTGCCCGTGGTGGACGAGCACGGCATGCTCAAGGGCCTGATCACCGTCAAGGATATCCAGAAGAAGAAGCAGTATCCCTTCGCTTCCAAGGACAGCCAGGGCCGCCTGCGCGTCGGGGCCGCCGTCGGCTCAGGGGCGGACGCGCTGGCGGCGGGTGGAGGCGCTGGTCGCCGAGGAAGTCGACCTCATCGTCATTGACACCTCGCATGGCCACTCGCATCTGGTGATCGAGGCGGTGAAGCGCATCGTGCGCAGGCTTCGGCAAGCAGACGCAGATCGCCGCGGGCAACGTCGCCACCGCCGAGGCCACGCGGCGCTGATCGAAGCGGGCGTTCACGCCGTAAAGGTTGGTGTTGGGCCTGGATCAATATGCACAACGCGCGTGGTGGCTGGGACTGGCGTTCCGCAAATTACCGCGATTTTTGACTGCTGCCCAGGCCGCGCGCGGCAGCGGTATCCCGATCATCGGTGACGGCGGCATCCAGTATTCCGGCGACATCGCCAAGGCCATCGCCGCCGGAGCCGATACGGTCATGCTGGGCAGCCTGCTGGCCGGCGTGGACGAGAGTCCCGGCGAGCTGATCATCTCGCAGGGCGAGCGCTACAAGGACTATCGCGGCATGGGCTCCATCGGCGCGATGAAGCAGCGCGGCTACAGCAAAGGCCGCTATTTCCAGGCAGGCGTCGCGGATGAGGCGCAGCTGATCGCCGAGGGCATCGAGGGGCGCGTGCCCTACAAGGGGCCGCTGGGCACGATGATCTTCCAGCTCGTGGGCGGCCTGCGGCAGGCGATGGGCTATACCGGCTCCGCCACCATCGCCGACCTGCAGGAGCGGGCGCGCTTCATCCGCATCACCAGCGCGGGCCTGCGCGAGAGCCACCCGCACGATGTCGTTCATCACCAAAGAGGCGCCCAACTACGGCGTAGGCCGCCGCTAGGCCGTTCGCCGCCAGCGCCGCATGGTCTTCCAGCCAGCGGGCGCATACGCAACGAGGGGAGCGGGCGATTTGCCCGCTCCCCTCGCGCGTCATGCGCCGCCAGGCTTACTTGGCCTGCGCGGCCTTGCGGAAGTAGTTCGCGTTGAGCTGAGTGTACTCCTTCCACTGCTCCGGCACGGCGCTCTCCTCAAAGATCGCGGCCACCGGGCAAGCAGGCTCGCACGCGCCGCAATCTATGCACTCATCGGGGTTGATGTAGAGTTGGTCGTACTGGTCGTAGTCCGGCTCCCCTTCCGCCGGGTGGATGCAGTCCACCGGGCAGACATCGACGCAGGAGCCGTCCTTCACCCCGACGCATGGCTGGGTGATAACGTATGTCATATGGTTCTCACTCTCTGTTCATGTTTCACGAATCGCGCCGTCTGGCAAACATGAGGCGCCGCGTACCTTCGCTACATTCTAATATGCCGCGCCGGCGTGAGAGCGGACTGTGAGAAACATCGCATCCCGCACCATTCAAACGGCTGCGCGCCTCTGGATCGGCCATTTCCGAGACGCCTCACTCCCGCGTTGTCCCTTCCGCTTCCTCGTGAAGCGCCGCCAGCAGCGCGTGCTGGTCGCCGGATGAGATAGCCTGCTCGACGAGTGGCAGATAGACACGCTCCTCTTTGTCCAGATGTATGGCGAACACCCCCTGCAACTGGAGAATCAACCGGTCGAGCTGGCGCGCTAGCCCCGCCCGCTCATCCGCGCTTGCGGCGCGCAAGGCCGGAGCCGTTTCCGTGATCTTCCGCACGTAGTCGCCGATGTATTCGTGATCAACGCTCATCGTTGCCGTCGGCGAACCATACGCGCGGATGATCGGATCGAGCGCGGGATAGAGCGTCCGCTCCTCACCGCGCGCATGTGGGAGAAGTCGTTCGTGAGGAAAGCGCTCAGACGGTCGAGCAGCGCGGCGAAAGGCCACGCTATCTGGAGGGACCGGCGCTCGCCTCCACGTCCGCCGCGTAGCCGTCGAGCTCCCCGGCCAGGGAACGGTGGTGCGCGCGAATCGCATCGCTCAGCTCATGTGGGGTCATTTCGCTCATGGCAGCATCTTCTCTCTCCGCGTTGGGTGGGCAAAAATCGGGGCGCGAACACGTCACCTGGCGTTGCGCCCCACGCGGACAGAGTGTACGCTGAACGGGAGCGGAGCGGCTGCGACTTTTGTCGCACGTCCGCCCGCCTCCGAGTGAAGAGCATGAGACAGCGGAATGATTGATCTTGACGCCTTGCGGAAGATTCCCCTCTTCGCGACACTCACACCCGACGATCTGGCGTCAGTCGCCGCCGTGACCCGCGAGCGGCGCTACGCGCGCGGCGACATCATCCTGCTCGCCGGACAGGATGGCGGCGCGCTGTACTATGTGCGGCGCGGCCTGGTCAAGGTCTTCAAGACATCTGAGGAAGGCAAAGAACAGACACTGCGACTGCTCGGCCCCGGTCACACGTTCAACGACGTGCCAGCGCTCGACGGCGGCCCCAACCCGGCCAGTGTAATGGCGATGGAGCCGACCGCCGTCTACATGACCAGCGGCGCCGCGTTGCGGCGCTTGATCGTCGAGCGGCCCGGAGTCGCAGAGGCGACCGTTCGTTCGCTCGCCACCGCGCTCCGTCACCTGGTCGCGCTCGTCGAGGATCTGTCCTTCCGGCATGTCCGGGCGCGCGTCGCCAAGATTCTGCTCGAACAGGAGGAGCGCGCGGAGGATGGGGAACAGTCAACGGCGACGGCTCACGCAGCAGGAGATCGCGGCGATGGCTGGCACCGCGCGGGAGATGGTAGGGCGTGCGCTCAAGGAGTTGGAGATCGAGGGCGCGATCCACAACGAACACGGGCATGTCACTGTGGTCAGCCGCGAGCGGCTCCAGTTGCTGACCTCGTGAGGTTTGCCCTCAGCCTCTGGAGTGAACTGGATATCATGGGTGAGAGCGTCAGCGGCGGCGAAAGCGAGCAGTCGCGCGCCCTCATCCGCCAGCGCCTCGCGCTCAGCGGCGGTGAATGGCCGGTAGGGCTGGATACGCAGCGTAGCGGCGCCTTTGGCGCGGGCGATCTTCCAGACATCCACCATGAAGCCATCAAGAAGGACGGCAGAGGAAAGCCTGCCCTCGTCGGGGCGGAGAGGCGCTGGCGATGCCCGTCGCTGATCACGCGCGTGCGATCGGCGGCGGGAAGAGCAGATTGCCCCACTCCCGCAGGAAGCGCGGCGGCGGGCGTGGCGGGGTCAGGTCGCGGGGCGTCTGGCGCATCGAATAGTTCGACGCCACGCTCATCCTGGAAGACCGCCAGTTGTGGACGCAGCCGCGCGAAAACCTCGCGCAACTGAGTCAGTCCCGACCACGTTTGCATGTCGCGCACGCTCGCGGGCCCAAACGCGGCCAGATAGCGCAGGACCAGCGCGTCCAGCGATGGGGCAAGATCCAGCGAGGCGCCCAGCCAGGCCTCAGCCGTTGTGTGGGTGGCCAGCCCGCCGACGCCCCAAACGCCACGCGGCGGGGGCTGGACGAGTGGAGCCAGCGCGCGCACAGCGTTGGTGAGGGCGGCGGGGTCGCGGTCCGGCCAGCGCTCGCCGAGCAGCGCGCCCAACTCGGCGAATGTGCGCGGACGCTCTTCCACCAGCCCCCGGCCCGTCGTCACGAGCGCCTCCAAATCCAGCCCCACCAGCCGCTTGCCGAATGTACCCTTCAACCCACGATCCATCGCGGGCTGAAGCAGAGGGCGCCATGCCAGGCAATCACGAGCGGTGACCAGATGAATGGTGGAGCGCATCAGGGCGATGCGGACCACTTTCCGGTCGATCAGGAGGCTAGCGAGCGCCTGAAGCTGGAAGCCTTCCAGCCGCGCCCAGAGGCCCACATACGGCGCGGTAGGAACCTGGGCTTGCATGCCGGCCAGACGCTCGACCGCCTCGATCGCGGTATGCCCAACCCGGCGCAACAAAAACTGCCGCGCGAGCAAGGCGCGATTGAGCGCGCGCTGACGGAGGACTATTGCTGTGGCCCCTGATACGGTGGGTACTGCGAGCCAGCATCGCCCTGCTGCTGGTATTGTGGTGGGTATTGCGGCGGGTAGCCGGGCTGCTGGCCATACATGCCGGGTTGTGGCGGATACTGCGCCTGCGAGGGATAGCCAGGCTGGCCGTAACCCGGCTGCGGCGGGTATCCGGGCTGCGGCGGGTAGCCAGGCTGCGGCGGGTAGCCGGGCTGCGGCGGGTAGCCGGGCTGCGGCGGGTAGCCGGGCTGGGGCGGGTATCCGGGCTGGCCGCTGTACATGATGCGCTGGGCTTGCTGGGCTTGCTGCGCTTGCACCCGGCCCATGATCCGCATGCGCCCGACGCTCCACAAGATGCGAATGATGCCCACCACGACCATGACGCCACCATACATGGCGGATTGGGTACCGTCGGAGCCGCCCGTAGCCAATCCCGATAACAAAAATAAAAGCCCGAATCCAGTAATACCGATGCCGAGAATGAGATAAATGATATTTCCGGCCTTCATGAATCCCATGGGTAGATCCTCTCACCTGACGACAACATATCCGCGGAGGCGGCGCCCAGGACTCATCCCTGGCGCCGCCTATTGTATGCGTGGACTTCGCGATGGTCAAGCGTGGGGTTAGATTCGCACGCTGCGCACATCGATGATGCCATCGGTGGCGCGGATGCGCTCGACCGCGTCTTCAGCCGGCGCGTCATCGAGTGAGAGGGCCATCAGCGCCTCGCCGCCGGGCTGGCGGATACGGCCAGGCGCCATCCCAGCGGCCACCGGGCCGACGTCCATGTGTGAGATGTTGACGCCCGCCTCGCCCAGAATCACGCCCACCTTGCCAATCATGCCGGGGCGGTCGAGGTTGCGCGCCAGTAGAATGTGGCCGCGCGGCGTGAAGTCCGTCGCGTAGCGGTCCACCCGCACGATGCGCGGCTCGCCCCAGGTAATCGTGCCTGCCAGGACGGTCTCCTCATCATCGCCGTCCGGGCTTACCGTGACCGTGACCAGGCTGGCGTACTGCTCGTGGGTCGTCGAGCGGCTCTCTGTGACCTCCAGCCCCCACTCGCGCGCGACGACCTGCGCGTTCACCAGATTGACACGCGCCTCCGAGATCGGCTCCAACAGGCCCTTGATGAGCGCGGTTGTCAGCGGGCGTGTATCGAACTGCGCCAGCTCGCCCTCGACACTCAGCTCGGCGCGCTTCAGCGCGGCGGGCCGCAGTTGCGTGCAGAGCTGTCCCAGCTTCTCCACCAGCGCCATCCACGGCTCCAGCGCGCGCAGCGTCTCCGGCAGGATCAGCGGCGCGTTGACCGCCGCGCGCGGGGCCTCGCCGCGGAACACGTCGCGCATCTGCTCGGCCACGTCCACCGCGACGCTGACCTGCGCCTCCTCGGTCGAGGCGCCCAGGTGCGGCGTCACGATCACGCGCGGGTCAGCAATCAGCGCCTGCAGCGTGGGCGAGCTGAACGGCGGCTCCTTGGAGAAGACATCCAGCGCGGCCCCAGCGAGGCGGTTCTCCTTGAGCGCCTCCAGCAGCGCCTCTTCGTCCACGACGCCGCCACGCGCGCAGTTGATGATGCGCGCGGTGGGCTTCATCTTCGCCATCTCCTCGACGCTGATCAGGCCGCGCGTGCCTGCGTTGAGCACGGTATGCAGCGTGACGAAATCGGACTGCGCCAGCAGCTCATCCATGCTGACCAGCTCGACGTTCAGCTTCAGCGCGTTGTCGGGGTTGGCGTAGGGGTCGTGGGCGATGAGGCGCATACCCAGGCCATTCTCGCCCGCGCGCCGCGCCACCTCAGAGCCAACCTTGCCCAGGCCGACGATGCCCAGCGTCTTGCCGCGCACTTCGGCGCCGACAAACTTCGCGCGCTCCCAGCGGCCCTCGCGCATCGCGGCGTTGGCGGCGGAAATATGGCGCGCCATCGCCAGCAGCAGCGCGATGGTATGCTCGGCGGCGGCGACGATGTTGCCAGTCGGCGAGTTGACGACAACGACGCCACGCCGGGTAGCGGCCTCGACGTCAATGTTGTCCACGCCGACACCCGCGCGCCCGATGATGCGCAGCTTTCCAGCGGCGGCGATGGCGTCCGCCGTGACCTTGGTCTCGCTGCGCACGACCAGCGCGTCATACGCCGGGATGGCGGCGATCAGGCCGTCCGGCGCCCAGCCCATAGCGCTCGTCCACCTCAGCGAATCCGCGCAGAATCTCGACGCCTTCGGCGGCGATGGGATCGGCCACGAGCACTCGTGGACGGGCGTTGGTCTGATCGCTCATGTCTCTCTTTGCCTCAGCATCTTCTGGTGTGTCTTAGGGGAATTGTCCAATGAAGCCGCACAAACGAGCGATGGAGCGCGTGCGACGTCGCGCACACGCTCCATCGATCTCATCGCGTCACGCTCCCGGCTCTCCGGTTTAGCTGCGCACGGCGGCGGGGGCCTGGTAGCCGAGCGCCGTGAGCTGCCGCTCCAGGGCGTCCATGCAGGCCACCATCTCCGGCTCATGCACGTAGCCGAGGTGGCCAACGCGGATGATCTGGCCCTCCAGCCGCTCCTGGCCGCCGGCGATGACCACTTCTTCCTGCTCGCGCAGGGCCTTGGTGATCGCCTTCGCGCCGATACCCTCAGGAGCCTTGATGGCGGTGACGGTGTTGGAGGCGACGGCGGGGTTGGCGAACAGCTCAAGCCCCATCGCCACGGCGCGCTCGCGGGTCAGGTCAGCGCAGCGCTGGTGGCGCGCGAAGATCGCCTCGCGCCCCTCCTCGCGCATCATCGCCAGCGAGACATCGAGGCCAAAGAAGATGTTGACTGGCGGCGTGTAGGGCGTCTGGCCCTTGTCAGCCGTCTTGGCGACGCGGGTGAAATCCCAGTAGAAGCGCGGCATGCGCGACTGCTCGTGCGCCTTCCACGCGCGCTCGCTGACGCCGATCATCGCCAGGCCGGGGGGAACCATCCAGCCCTTCTGCGAGCCGGTCAGCACCACATCCAGGTCCCAGGCGTCCATCTGGAGGTCTACGCACGAGAGCGAGCTAACGGCGTCCACACAGATCAGGATGTCCGGGCGGATAGCGCGGATGGCCTTCGCCAGCGCCTGAATGTCGTTCATCACGCCAGTGGAGGTCTCGTTCTGCGTCAGGAAGACGCCCTTAGCCTCCGGCAGCCGGGAGAGCGCCTCAGCGACCGCCTCGGGGCTGGCGGCCTGGCCCCACTCCGTCCCGACGCGCGTCACCTTCAGCCCGAACGTCTCGCCGACCTTCGCGAAGCGGTCGCCGAAGACGCCAATCGGCGCGGAAAGCACGGCGTCGCCAGGGTTGAACAGGTTGACGACGGTGGCTTCCCAGCCGCCGCTGCCAGACGAGGGGAAGGTGAGGATGCGGTTTGTGGTCTGGAAGAAGTGCTGAAGCTGCTCCGTGACACGTCCCAGGATCGCGGCGAACTCTGGCCCGCGATGGTTGATCATCGGACGGCTCAGCGCCTCGGCGACCTGCGGCGGGATGGGCGTCGGACCTGGAATACGGAGGTTTTGACTCATGCCGGCTCTGCCTCTCAGCTGGTAAATTGGTGGGAAGTCGTCGGTCGCGCTCTGTCGCGCCCCAGCGGAAGACCGCACTGTCTTACCGCGCTCCGCGCTATCCCATCACGATGGCTAAGAGGAATGGTAGTTTGGGATAGATCGGGGAAAGGCGTCCGCTCGCTCAGTCAACGCCACGCCGCGTCACTACACAATCAGAAGTATACGGAGCGGGCCGCCACGCTGTCAACGCGAGTCCGCGCACAAACACGAATTACACCTCACATTTACGACGCATGCCGCGCGAAATGGGCAGTTGAGTTTGACCAGCGCGCCTGGATTCTGTTATCATGCATTGGACTAGCGCGATGCTCTAAATGCGGCACATACTGACGCCGCCACGCGGCGCGCGACCATCATGCGTGTCCAGGAGGGCGCCCCCATGCCAGGCATCATCCAATGGCTCTTTATCGACCCAGTCACGGCGGGCAGCAGCACGACGTCTGGGAATCCTGAAGTATTCCATTTCTACGCGCCGTGGATGATCTTCTGCGCCATCGGCCTGATTATCCCCATCTACTACTACCTCGAAGGCCGCAAGCGGTTCGTGGGCCACCACGCGCTGAACAAGTACATCCTCGACCGCATCCTGCTGCGCCAGCTCATCCCCGTCGCGCTCGTCGGCTGGATGCTGATCGGCATGCGCTACGCCATGGACTACAACCTGTTCGCATGGCGCATCTGGCGCTACATGTGGCTGGCCTGGGTCGCTGGGCTGGCGATCTACTGGATCTATTACTTCTCGTTCCGTTACGCGGGCGACCTGGCCTGGTACCGCAACAAGCGCACAATGGAGAAGTACTATCCGAAGCCACGCGCCAAGCGCGGCGCGGCCAAGGCGGGCGCGCGCTAGCGGCGCCGTCTCAGATCAGTCCGCGTAAATACATCGCTGCGAAGGCCGCGTAACTGATCGGGATCGCCAGCCCTAACGAACATACCGCGATGCCAGCGACAGCGGGCGCGCCGCGCCAGCCTGAGGGGCGGCGCGCCCCAGAGCACACCAGCCCGAGGATGGCCGGCGGCCCGCCAAGCGCCAGCATCGCGAGGGTTGTCACCTGCGAGGGGTTGTACAGAATCAACGCCTGCGAAAACCATCCAACGACGGGAAAGAGCGCCGCAAGGAATACGAGCGCTTCCAGGTTCATACTGATCAACCCCAGTGTCAGCCCCATCCAGCCCAGGCGCGACGCTGGGCCGGGTCGCCCGCGCGCCCGGTTGCTCCGTGCGTCGCGCGTGGTCTCTCGCAGAATCGTGGATGACATTCACGCGTATCCTTTCACTGCGTGTCGCGCCTGACAGCCTGATCTCCTGATCGCCTGACGGTCATGGCGCGCGTCGAGTGGGGATTACGTCGTGGCCACTCACGGACGCCCCGGCTCGTCGCGCGATTAACGCAACGTGGGGGCCAATCCACGAGTGGCCACGAATGAAGAAAGCGGGCTAAACGCCTACTGGCCCAGGCCCGCCGGCAATGGATAGCCCGCGCGAATCCACAACGCCACGGCGACGATGATCACCAGCACGATCACCAGCGCGACTGGCCCGACAGCCGCGCGCCATCCCTTCAGATCAACTTCCGGCGCTGCGTGGGCATGCGCGACAGTCACCGGCGCAGACGCCACCACGGACGCGGGAACGACAACGGGCGCGGGCGTCACCACAGGCGCTTCCACCTCTGACTCAACGACCGGCGCTGAGGTGATTTCAGCCACCGGCTCCGGCTCTGCCATCGCGGGCGCTTCCGCGACCGGCTCTGCGGGCGCTTCGACTTCCGGCTCCGCGGACGCTTCCGCCATCGGCTCCGCAATGAGCTCGGGCTTCTCTAGTGGCTCCGCCATCGGCTCCGCGGGCGCTTCCGCATCTGGCTCCTGAGTGGACACGCCCACCACAGGCGCTACCGGCTCTGGGGTGGCCTCTGCTGGCGCGACAGTCGGCGTGGAATCCATCGCCTCAGGAGCCGGGGCCACCTCGTTTGTGGCGGGGGTGGTGGCGGGACGTGGCAAACCACAGGAAACGCAGAACGGCGAATCATCGCGCAGCGCCGCACCGCAGACAGGACATCGCTCAGAGCTGGTCATCGGTCGGTGACCTCCATCACGGGGGACATTTAGGGGAAAACACATCGGTGAGCATCTAGCGCGCTCACGAGCAAGCCCAGACGCGCCGGCGCATTGCCGGAATGAAATGGGAGTAAATGGATCGCGCGTCCGCTCGCCTGCATAACAGTATAGCAAGTCACACGAACGCTGTCGCGCGCATCGTTGTGATCGGTGTAGCCCGCATATTTCGCCCTTCGCGCGATCGCCGCACCAGCGAGTCGTTCTTCTGTTCCACGAAGCGGTTGTCATTCTTCTGGTAGGGGCGGCTGCGCGAGAGCTGGAGGCCGGGGACCAGTTCGGGGTAGAGCCGCTTGAGATGATGATTGAAGAACTCGCGCCCATTGTCAGGATGCAACTCCACGAGCGGGAAGGGTAGCCGGGCAAAGGCCGTGCGGCATGCCGCTTCCATCGCCGCTTGCCCCCGATTCGGTAAGGCCACGCGCTCGCTCCAACCGGTCGCGACATCCACCACTTGCAGGGTGTGGGCATACTCGCCCGCGCTGCTCGCTCCCGCATGGTGCACGAGATCCACCTCACAGTGGCCTGGCTCCCGGGTGTCCCAGGGAATGCGCGTCATGGGCACATCTTTGGTCACACTATTGGCCCGCTCGGGGCCTTTGCGCGGCAAGCGCAGCCGCTCGGTGCGGTGACGCGCCAGCAGCCGGGTCACGCTCGCCTCACTGATCTGCCCCAACTGCGCCTCCACCGCCGCGCTGAGCGTCAGCGCGCCAAAGCCCGCCAGATGCCGCGCCGTCTCGACCAGCGTCGGCGTCAGTCGCTCGGCGCAGATAAAGTCCAGGCTCGCCCACACCTGCGCCACCACCCGCTCGACCTCTGCCCCATACGTCCGGCCCCGTTGGCGCGCTCGCGGCTGGCGCTCCAGGCTCGGGGCGTGCAGCAAGCGCAGCAGGCTCTTGCGATGCAGCCGGTGCTTGACGCCACCCGCGCGGTGGTGCTACCATAGGATGCGGGCGCGAGACATCACCGTCCAGCGCCACGGGCCTCTAGCTCAATTGGCAGAGCAGCTGACTCTTAATCAGCGGGTTGTAGGTTCGAGTCCGACGGGGCTCACCAGCTACATCTGAATATTTCAGCCTTCGAACGAGCCGTATCCCAACAAGATGCGGCTCGTTCGCGTTTTGACGCCAATATGACTGAAGTTGCCCCGATTTGAGAGACAGTTCACGATTCGGCGACGACCGCTGTTTGGGTAGCCCACCTCCGTGCATACTCATCGGGTGAGCGGTAGCCGAGTGCCGAATGCCGCCGCTGGCGGTTGTAGAAGACTTCAAGGTATTCGAACAAGGCCGTGCGGGCGGCGGTTGGGTCGGGAATGGCTGACGCGCCAGGAGCTCACACTCCAGCGTCGCAAAGAAGCTCTCGGCCATCGCGTTGTCGTAGCAGTCTCCGACCGATCCCATGGAGCACCGAATGCCCACGGCTTGGCAGCGTTCCCCAAAGAGCAGCGAGGTGTATTGAGCGCCATGGTCGGAATGGTAAATGACCCCTTCCGCCGGGCTGGCGGTTCCAGACAGCCATCTCCAGCGCCCCTACGACCAACTCAGCACGCAGATGTGACGCCATCGCCCAGCCGACCACCCGCCGACTGAACACGTCGAGCACGACGGCCAGATACAGAAAGCCTTCCTGCACGGTGGGCACATACGTGATGTCCGCGATCCAGAGCTGGTTCGGCTGTGCCGCCACGAACTGGGGCTGCGCCAGGTCGGGGGCGGGCTCCGCCTGGGGATCGCGTTGGGTCGTATGAAACGGGGCGGCGCCGATGACACCCCATCAGACCTGCCTGCCGCATCAAGCGCGCGACTCGCTTGATGCGGCAGTGTGTCCCACCCGCCGCCAAGGTGGCGTGGATGCGGGGAATACCGTAGGTTCCCCGGCTAGCTTGATGGATCGAGCGGATCTGCGTGCTCAACCGCACAGCGGTTTGGGCGCGCACCGAGGGGCCGCGCTTGCGCCAAGCCCAATAGCCACTGGGAGAGAGCCCCAGCACGCGGCAAAGCCGCACGACCGTGTGGTTGGCCTTCTCGCACCCTACAAACTCGTAGGAGCTCACCGGATCGAGCCGAGTATCGAGCTGCTCTCCTGCGCGAAGAAGGCTGCGGCTCTTTTTGAGGATCACCTCCTTGGGGCGTCACCCCCAGGTGTACCGGTGTCCATCAAAGCGGGTCAACTTCACCCGTCCACGTTGCCTGGCGTCCTTGATGCGCGCCACTGTCATGAGCAAGGGACCCGGTACGCGTCGAGATTGCGATGTTTCCTAATCGCCGTGATACGCATGGCGCGCGCCTGTGGGCAGAACTGCTGAGGCTGGAGATCGTATTCGACCGCGAGGACGGCTTTCCCAGCGGAAATGAACGGCTGGAGCAAGTTACACTCCTTGTACCAGAAGCACTGTTCCACTTGAGCCCAGTCGAAATATGGCTCCAAGGCTGAAGTCTGGTCGAGGTCATTGAGAAGCCCTACGGAAAGCTGAATGGAGTGAGCCGCGTTGGCCAGGAACGTGTTGAAGCGTAGCTGATCCTGGTATGTAAGCGGGAAGCCGGTGTTGTTCGTGTAGCCGTTCACATTATCGAAGAGCACGCCATCGAACCCTTTGGATTTGCAGAGCCTGAGGCGCGCTTCGAGGACTGGCGCTAACGCTGACACGTCGCGAATATCGAGCCAGCGCTCCCCACTCCAGCCGTTGGCGTTCCCCAGAAGGTTGGTGGGATATTTCGCGGAATCCGGCCGCCAGCGCTCCCATGTTCCGGCATCTATGTAGCAGATCGCCTTGTGGCCGAGCGCGTGCAACTGCTGCACGACGCTGGCTGGCGTGTCAAACGTGTCTACAAGGAACATATCCGCATTCACCGACAGATCGAGCCCGCCCGAAAACTGAACCTGCCAACTGGAGCTAGTCGTCGGTCGCCAGCACGTAGGGCAGCTAACGGGAGGCGCCCCGGATCCCGCTAGCGGCACAGTCAGCGAGGCGGTAGGCTGACGAGAGAGGTCCGAGCCACTACTAGACGGCACGCACGAGACGCAGAGGACAGCAGCGGCCAGCAGTACGCCCGACAGCCACGCGAGCCTCATGCGCGTATGGTGAGCGTATGTCTCGCCTCGGAACCACCGTCCAACCCCACGCAAAGCACGCATATCGTCACCTTTTCCACCTGATCCGCAGCTAGAGAAGGGGCAGCGTCACCGACTGGCCCGCATTGAGATGAATGTACGAAATGTACTGGCTGCCGTAGAGCTCAGCGCCGTTGGCGCGTAGACCCGTGACCGGGACAGTCGCCGCTTGTCGGGCAGTAAGCGTAATGCTGCGGCCCGGCACAATGCTGGCGGTCACACCTGCCGCGTCATACTGCATCCGCGACGCCATCTGCTGCCCCAAGTTGTTCATTTGCAGGCTCATCACTGGCAGGTTGAACAATTTGGTGTATTTTGCGAACACGGCATCGAGCAGGTCCGAGAGAACGGTATGGCGCCCATCGTATGCCCGTAGATTCGTCTGGTGGAATGCGATGGGATCTATGTCCCCCTTGAGCATGTAGACCAGGATTTTCTGGCTTTCACTGTCGATGATCTCCGAGTAGGTTAGCGGGTGGTGAAAGTAGGAAGCGTAGGTGCAGTTGTACTCCGCTACCTCCTCCGCTGGCGTGGACACGTCGTACCCTAAATTGGTGGGATAGCGTGGGATCATGAGAATGGCAGGCTGGAACCGATTGTACAGACCGGCATTTGGGGATGGACTGTTTTCGCCCTTGCGCGAGGTATCTGTTACCAGATAACGTATGCCGCTATCATAGGCAGCTTGCAGCACTTGCGGGTTGAAGAGGCCCGAAATCTCAGGCGTCACCAGATTGAGTGGGCTAAACGCATGGAGAGCAAGCTCGCGAGCGGTGGTGTCATTGCTCTGGAGCTCCGATCGGGCGTTATTGTAGCTCATGTTGTCCATCTTCACATGGCCATAGGTGTGGCTAACGAAGTAGAACTGGTCTTGCAGTCGCAGCACCGCGCTCGTCAGGCCATCACTACTGGGGTTTTGCGGGCGCGCGCCGAACCCGTTAAACGCGAAGGTCAGCCGGACCTGTTTGGTGGTCGGTTGCGCGTTCAGGGTACGCTCCCAGTCCGCAAATTTTTGCAGGTCGCCGCCCGTAATGCGGTAGCTCGCAGTCGATGTATCCGCGGGAAGATCTGTCGCTGACGACGTAGTCGCACTTGGGACGCATGGTGTGCTAGGGAGACGCTCACGATCCGGCAAAAACAGGTCGTCGGCCTGCGGTGTCAGATAGATGTGGCGATCGCCGAGGAACAACCCGCGTGTTACCCAGTTGATGAGTCCTTGATCAAGCACGAGACTATAGAGAGCGGCGGCGTTACTGTCAAACGTCATCGCCAGGTTCTCGCGGCCATCGCTATATGTCTGCGTCACGGCAAGCGCGTTGCCTGATGAATCCAGCAACAGCGGGACGACGCTCGGGCTGTTGAGTGGCGGCGCTAGATACGTATAAGCGCCCTGGATGGTGAGTGAGTTGGACGCGTTGACATAGGGGAAGATTGCCTGGCCGGCTGAGGTAAACTGGGCGCTAATTGGCGATTTTCCCGTATCGATTGCGGGCGTTGCTGATTGATAGCCATAATTTGGCGCGGGGTAGGTATACCAGGTGATCTGGCGGAGATGGAACTTCGCCTCGAAGGTATTCAGTGCGCGCCATTCAGTAGGCGAGAGCGCGCTCACAAATGCGCTATCGCGGAGGTAGGCTAGCGTGTCCGTAGTGAGGATGACGCCCTGATAGAAAGCATGGTTGCCGCTTGCGAGCGCGTTGGCGGTCAACGCGGCGGGCGAGCGGGTGGCGACAAAGAGAGCATATGGCGTGCCCAGATCCTCTAGTGATTGCGTAATCGCCGCCAGGTCCGGCTCAGTGCCGTCCGCACTGATGACCAGCAGGCACATGTCAATGATCTGCTGAGATGATCCTCCAGAGCTGGCTCCCGCACTCGACGCATGTTGCGCTTGACCTGGCGCCGCACACTGTGGACTGCTAGCTAAAGGTTGCGAAGTGGCATTCTGTTTCGGTTGCGACATCCTGGAAAAAGGCAGCGATATCCTAGAATATTGCAGCGACGTCCAGGAAAGCGCCACGGCGAGGACGATCAGCAGGCCCCAGAGTATGCTCCAACGATGTCCCTCGCGTCGAAATGGCTGATACCACCGATTCATGAAATTCCTACTCCTTGCGGTCATATCGTCCGCGATGGTCTCATGCCCGTCGACAGCCATCTCTGGAGGCAAGTAAGTGGCGGCCAGCGACAGGTCGGTGAAGGCTGCATCAAACATGGCGACTCGTGTAGGATCGAAGATGTGACGTCGCGCATCCCCGCTCGACTACCGGGACCGCTAGGTGATGTCGGGATACAGTCCCATGCCTGCAGGCTGATGCCCAGCACTTTCCATCATGACACGGGGCATGACTGAAATACAGTCATGTGGTAGCCAATATGGTCATAATTCGTGAGTATGTCATAGGCGCTTGAGGAAACGCAAGCCGATAAGCGGGGCATTGAAATCGCCGACCCAGAGCGTGATGAGGCCAGCATACGGAGCTCTTGTAGCACTCATGGGTATGTCACTGCATGACGCATAACTGCATGGCGCATACTGGCGGGAGCGAAGCGATGCGCCCTCTAGTGGTTCTGTCCAAAGGTACGCCGGTGCGGTTGCGCCAGGTCGCAATCTGGCATACTCACGTTCGATTAGGGCGGCCATACCTATCGGTGACCGGTGACCGCTTGTCACCGTGAAAGCGCGTACGTATCGCGCGACCGCAGTCACACAGACCGATGTTACGGAAAGGAAGCAGTCATGCCTCGTCAACTGCCGCCACGGCGCGCCGCTACCCCCTCGTCTACTAGCGACGAACTGGCGACAGCGCCCCACAGTGAGCCCGACATTGATCTGGGTCATGTGAATCGTGGCATACTCTGGAGCCGGCTTGCGCTCACCCAAACACAGCTAGCGCAGCTGGCGGGCCTTTCGCAACGCCAGATAAGCCGGTGGGCAGCGCATGGGCTGCTCCCGCCTTCCTCAGGCATACCGGGACGTTACAACGGCGAGGATGTCGAGCGGGTCATCCTTATGCAACGAGCGATTGCGCGCGGCTACCGCCCAACACGCGCGGCGCAACTTGCGAGCACGGCGCTTGCGCGGCAAGCGGACAGGGGTGACTTTGCGCCGCCTTCCGAGAGCGCCGCGCACGAGCTGCTTTTCCATATCGAACAGTCAATGGTGACGCTGCGCGAGATGCTTTTCCCTGATCGCACTGTGCGCGAATAGTCCACGGCATGCCCCATCAGGAGCAGCGATCAGGCTGGACCGCCATGTCTGAAATGCGCGAGGGCCTCATTTCATATTGCGCCATGTGCGAGCGCTGATGCCGGACGCTGCGTCGTTCGTGGCCGCTGTTCCCGTCGCGTGTGTGCGACTGGTAGGCGGTTGACCCGCACTCGTTCCGAAGCCAGCGATACGATATGTAGCAGAGCATCGTCGCTGGCGGGCCGTTGGATGATGTACGCTTCCAGCATCATCAGGATTGGCTGGAGCTCGGAGGAGATGGCATGCGGGTCCGGAGCGAGCACGGCGTAGGCATGACGCCGCGCCAGACGCTCATCAGCCGCAATCGCCGCCAGCGCGTTGCGACTGCCCGCATCGAGCGCCAACAGATCGAATAGGGCAACAACAGGCTGCCGGGCGGCGCTCAACACGCGCAATGCAATGTGATCATTCACTGCCTCCATCACGTCATGGCCCGCATCAGCTAGCACAAATCGCCGAGCTTCTCGCACAGCGTCGTCGCGCTCCACAATGAGAACCTTTGCCATGTCTAGCCTCTCTTCTGGGGGCAGGTCTCGGTGTCGCTTCCCAGCCTGCCGATATTCCCGCTCAGTGTGTTGCTGGGTGCGTGAGCGCCGAGTCTGGAGCGGACGCGAATGCAGAGAACGTCAGCGCCAAGCCGCCGGCCAGTGAGACGGACGGCTCGTATGCTAATGCGTCACGCATAAGCGAGATATCGGCGACACTCGCGCGCACCTCACCGGAGCGCGGAGCGGCATGGACCGGCTGAATCGCTCGCCCCGCGATATGACTCAGGGACTCAACGAGCTGGTTGATCGTCACACCATGGCCGGTGCCAGCGTTCATGATCAGGCCTGCTGCCCGTGGCGCTGTCGCCGCACGCAGATTGATGTCAACGATGTTCGATACGTAGATGAAGTCGCGTTTCTGCTCACCATCCCCATAGATGGTCGGCGTCTCACCGGCAAGTAGTGTCTGGATGAAGCGCGGAATGGCCGCGGCGTACTCACTCCGAGGGTCCTGTCCTGGCCCAAAGACATTGAAGTAGCGCAGCGCGACCGTCTCGACGCCGTAGAGCGAATACCAGACCTGACAGTACGTCTCAGCCGCCAACTTCTGAGCCGCGTACGGAGAGAGCGCTTCTGTTGGCAGTGTTTCCGCTTTGGGTATGCCTGGGCGGTTGCCATATACGGCTGAGGAGGAGGCGAGAACCACACGCCGTACCCCGGCATCGCGCGCGGCAAGCAGCGTGTTGAGCGTGCCGCCGAGATTCACGGCGTTCGTCAACTCGGGATCCTCCACGCTCTGGACTACCGATGGTATCGCTGCCTGGTGCAGCACCACGTCAACACTGTGGCATGCCCTGCGCATGGTCAGGCTGTCGCGTACGTCCCCATCTATCCACTCGATATCGTCGAGCACATCGGCGACACGCTGCCGGCTGCCCGAGAAGCCGTTGTCCACGACGCGGACTTGCTCGCCACGCTGGACGAGCGCGCGTACGAGATGTGAGCCGATGAAGCCGCCTCCGCCGGTGACCAGATACATGTCGTCTCCTCCTTTGATTGATGCGTTGACCGCTAGCGTTGTCGTGGGTAGCTAGGTAGGGCGCTATCGCGCCAGGACCATCAGACGCCATTCACCGAAGATGCGCTCAGACCAATCGTCACCGAGGGCTTGGACCATGAGCTTCTTCACAGTATGCTTGCCTTGCTTGAATATGACCGGGGGCAGAGCCCAAGGTTTACGCATCACAGAGCCCCATGCCGGCGCCTCCGCTTTCCACTTCAGCTCGCTCTCCTTGGTGTAGAGCCAGTCGAGTATGTCGTAGCCAGCGTCTGTTATCGTCCGCAGCGCAAGCTCCCGCGTGAAGTAGTGGATGTGCCCATGCATCTGGCGGTACTTGGCTAGCTCGCCTGAGAAAACCGACCGCACCGAGATGTCCAATGGGATATGGAAGATCTTGTGCTGGCTCATTGGGCGGATGGCTCGCAGGAGGTCGAAGTAATTCTCCATGTGCTCGAGTACATCCATCACGAGAAGGAGATCGAAGCGCTTACCCGGGTCATCGCGAATGTCGCCCAACGTGAACGTCAACTGACTGTTGGTCCGCTGACGGGCCATGTCGAACGCTTGCGGGGAAATCTCATAGCCGTTGAATTGGCAGGTTGCGTCAAGTTGCTTTTGCAGCAGACGCAGTATCTCTCCCGCGCCGCATCCGACCTCGCAGATGGTGTGTGGCGCGAGGTGATTGCGCGCCATCAGCTCCAGCGCGTATTGCGCCTTCCATGGCGATTCCTCCACGTGCCAGGTAGGATGGCTGGCCAGGTAGTCACCACGCGTGTACAAGTCCTGGAAAAGCATTGGACGGGCCCTCTCTAGGCATGCATAGTCTGCTTGCTATTACTCGCTTTGCGCCAGCCGCACCTGTTGGACGCTGTATTGCTCGCGAGGAGCAGCGACAGACAGGACCCGTTCGTAGAAATTGAGTACTTCGCGCGTTTGCACTGCGGGCGTGTACGAATCGAGCACGATCTGCCGCGCCTGGTGGCTGAGTGTCTTGGCGAGCGCGGGATCGCGCAGCAGACGCACCACCGCTTCCGTGAGCGCATCGCCATTGTTGGGGGGGACGAGCAGGCCGGCATACTCATGCTTCAGCACGGTTGGAATGGCGTCGACTGCGGATGCGATGACAGGGCGCTCCATCACCATCGCTTCCAGCATGGCGAGGGGGAGGCAGTCGTGGAACGACGGCTGCACCACGACGTCGAGAGCGGTTAGTAGTGCTGGGATGTCTTCTGGAGGGACATGGCCTAGCAGTGTGACGCTATCCGCGATCTGCAGATCGCGACAGAGCGCCTCAACGGTTGGGCGATCCGGCCCATCGCCCGCAAGGATCAGGTGAGCATTAGGCGCTTGTCGTCGGATTTCTGGCCAGGCGGCAAGCAGGAGGCGCTGCCCCTTCTCCTTGGAGAGGCGTGCGATGACCCCTACGAGAGCGTGCCCGCCGGAGGGATCAAGCCGCGCTCGCACTTCAGGTGTGAGCGCCGCCACACGCTGTGGATCAAACTGTTCAATATCGATAGCGGGAGGCACAACGCGGGTCTTGCCGCGCGTCCTGGAATACTGCTGCTCCAGCACCTGTCCAGCGAGCCTGGCGGGAAGACTTACGGCGTTGACGTGTCGGTAATGCCAATTGATGATCCGATCGCGCAGATGGCCAAGCTTGTGTCCGCGCTTCACCACACTCTTGTACTGGTGAACGGTGGTGACGATCGGCAGGCGCAGGCTGGCAGCCGCTTGTATCCAAAGCTGCGAGCTCTCGGCAATCGGCTGATTGACATGGACCAGATCAGGATGGAGCTCTTGCAGCGTGCCTTTGAGAAAAGCGCGCTGCCGCAGGTCGGTCAGATGCCAAAGCGCCGGAATCGGGTAGTCACGTTCGGTTTTCACGTTCGTGGAGAGCACCTGGACTCCAATGGCCTGGAGCCGCTGTACGACGCTCTCTAGATATGGGCGATCTGGGAGAACGACGGTCGCGCGCCACCCGGCCAGCCGAACGCTCGAAACCATCCTCACCAGAAATTCCTCCGCGCCGCCCATCCACGGTGGATTGCAGACGTACACGATGTGGGGCGTCGCGTCGTGGCGCTCGCCACCATAGACGTCCGGCCGGGGTCTCGCTGTGTCACGAGATGCTTGCATGCATGTCCTCCTTAGCGGTAGATGCCAATAGCCATCAGTCCTGTCGCTACATGGCGGCGCTGCCATGCGGGATGCTGTGCGCCACGCTCGCCTGGGCAATCGGTAATGTCCTCGCCGATTACCTCAGCCGTTACACATGCTCGCGAGTTGCGGTTGGTGGGCCCTCCCTAACGCTGCCTCATAGATCGCCACAAGCTGGGCTGCAGCGGAGCGCCAGCTATGATGGCGGAGCACGTAGCGACGCCCATTGCGCGCAAGCTGTTTGCGCTCCTCTGGGTATGCCATGAGGCGCAGGATGGCATCCGCTACCTCGCCCGCCGACTCTGCGACGAGCAGCTCGCGCCCGGGCGTAATGCGCAGCCCACCCACCACGGCAGGCATTGCGACGACGGGGACGCCCATAGCCAAAGCTTCCAATACCTTGTTCTGAATGCCGACAGCATACGGGGTTGGACAGACGGCGACTGTGGCGCCGCCTATATACGGGCGGAGGTCGGGAACAAAGCCAGTGACCACGATCCGCGGGTCAGCCGCAAGCGCGCGAATGTAACGCGGGGGATTCGCTCCAGCGATCACCAGCCGTGCGCCAGGTCGGCGCTGCCAGACCAGCGGCATGATCTCGCGCACGAGTACCTGGCACGCGGCGACGTTGGCGTGAAAGCTCATCTTGCCACTGAACACCACCGTGTCTGGCGCTCGCGTCATGGCCATTGGCGCGAAGTAGTCCGCATCTACGCCGTTTGCCACGACATGCACGGTTGATCGGCGCCTGGTCGGTGATGCGTCGCAGCGATCTGCTCCCCGCGCGCGCTCCCCATCGAGTTCCACTCCAAGCAGGGCATCGCGCTCACGTGCAGACGTGACCACAATATGGGGCGCCTCGGTCAGCAGGCGCTGTTCCTCGCGGTGCGCTCGTCCAGCCTCCAGATCGCCCAGCCAGCGCATCATGGGCGTCGCGCCGTACTGTGCGCCTAGCCGGTAGAGCTGGCTAATGCAATCTACCGCGTCCCAAATCACGGGTACGCCGAGTCCGCGAACACTCGAAACGGCGCGCAGATGCTCCACATGTACGAGGTCCACCTGCTGCGTCGCGGCGAGCCGCCGCACTTCGCGACGCAGAGCCGGCGCGGCGCCATGCCGCACCTGTAATGAGGCGCCGCTGAACAGAGCGGTTGCCGCCCGCGTTACCGGTTTCCAGAATGCCTCCTTAATAGCAATGGTATGGATGCCATCCGCATGCAGCGCATTCAATTCTTCGAGCTCACTGGCGCTGTGGCAAAGCGCTACGGCGGTCACGTCGTGCTCACGTGCGAGTTGGCGTACCAAGGAGTACGCACGCACATGAATCGGCGCGGGTGGATAGGCCGTGACGAATGCTATGCGCATGGGGAGTCCTCTTCTGTCAGATCCACCGTCAGATCCACCTTGTCCACCGCGCCTTCCTGAACGGCGCCTTCCGCGACGGCTAGCCGCGCATAGGCCGAGCTAAGCGCTCGCAGTGCGACTGGGGCATCGTAATGTGCGCTGACCAGACGGTACGCGTTGTCCGCCAGGCTCCGAGCCAACGCTCGATCTCGCAACACTGCCGCGCAGGCTTGGGCAAACTCGCGAGGAGAGTCCGCCAAAAGCAGGTGCTCACCGTGACGTACGGGCAACCCTTCGGCCCCCAGTGTCGTAGAGACCACCGGTACGCCCCTCGCGAAGGCGTCGAGAATCTTCACACGTACACCGCTGCCAGAGAGGATGGGCGCCGCGAGCGCTCCGGCCTTCATCCAGAAGGGTGAGGCATCCTCAACATAGCCATGCAGGCGCACGCTCGCGTGCGCTCGCGCTGCCCACCGCAATCGCGGCGGGGGGCGAGCGCCGACGATGTCGTAGACCACGCCTGGGCAGAGCGCTTCAAGCTGGCTGTATCCTGAGCGCAGCCACCACGCCAGGCCTGCGCTGTTGGGAGGCCAGAACATGGTTCCGATGCTGAAGAGACGATTCGCGGACGGTTGGCGAGCCGCTCGCAGTGGCGCAAGCCGCCGCACATCAATCGCGATCGGCACTATCTCGATTCGGGCCGCCGCCCCTGCCGCCTCTTGAAGAGCCACTCGGTCCACATCGCTCACCGAAAGCACCAGGCGTGACCGGCGACAGGCTTTGCCCTCCACCCGACGAATGATGCGGGCCTCGCGCAGGAGCAGCCAGCGCCTAAGCGGATCACCAGCGTCATGCGCCAAGCGCTCGGTGAGCTGCCACATGGCGTTGTGCGCGTCCAGGACTACCGGGCCATCCCAGTCCTGCGGCACAAATCGCAGCATGTTCAGCTGATCCACATGCGCCACGTCTATGCGCTCGTCGCGCAGCAGCGTTCGCACCGCGAGGCGCATAGCCGCGCTGTCATCGCGGCGTAGTAGAAACGAGTCGCCGGTGATGAGACACTCGGCGAGAAAGCGTGCGTCTCTCAGGAGCGAGCGACGCAGCGGAACCGTCACGACACGCTGGCAGATGTCGCGCAGCGCGGCGGCGCCGGCTTCCTCGGCTGGCGTCCGCGCGAAGGCGCAGTAGATCACCTCGTGCTCCCGAGCGAGGTGTTGCAGCACCTCCCGCGTCTTGGCGCGTGGGCCCGAGTCGGGTGTGTTGGCGACGACCTGCGCCACCAGGAGTATCCGCATCAGTTTCCCCGCCTCGTTCAACGCGCGCCTAAGACGCATGGTGTAGCGCTCCGCTGGCTGGCCGCTATGCCGTAGCGCTTACGCTGGGCTGTGCGTACCGGCGCGACGTGGAGGGCTGGGCTGCCAAGTGGCCTGCGAGTGTTGTTGCGGTAAAGCCTGTGCCTAAGACAAACCGCATCAGAGGGCCAAAGCTGTAGGCCGACGGAAAGCCGATGAAATACAGGCCCGGTACCGATGACTCGAAGCGGTTCGAGAGCATGGGCGCGCCCTGAAGGCGTCGCACGTTCGCCAGAAGGTCGCGGTTCAGGAGCGGTAGCCGCTCAATGTCAATTCGAAATCCTGTAGCAGCGATGATATGGTCCACGCGCAACTCTTCCTGCCGGTGATCCTGCGACCGCAAGCGGATGCGCGCGCCATCCCCATCTGACTTGATGGTCTCCACCGCCGTCCCGGCGTGAATAGGGAAGTGATTGATCGCACGGTCCTTGAGCCACCACGCGCCCGCCGGGCCATAGCTTTCGCGCGCCAGCCGCACGCGTGTTTGATCGGGGAAGTAGTGCGGCGCCATCGGGAAGTGCTCATAGAACCAGCCGGGCCAACCCGCGCCCAGCCCAGCGACTGGATAGCGTAGCCGATGGTACAGAGAGTCGCGGGATTTGGGGGTCTCATTCCACGCAACGCGCGGCTTGCGCACGAGCACATGCACATGCGCGCCTTGCTCATGCATCAGTGTGGCAGTTTCCAGCGACGATTGCCCGCCTCCGATGATGGCCACTTCACGACCACGGAAAGACGTAAGATCGTGGTGTTGGACGCTGTGGGACACGAGCTCTGATGGCAGTGCGGCGAGCGACGAGGGCATGGAGGCGAAGTATGTCAGACCGGTAGCTACCACCACACGCCGTGCGCGGACGGACTCGCCGTCAGCGAACTGTAGCAGGAACCCGTTGCCGGTATGTTGTACATCGGTCACCTGGATATCTTCGACGTTGGGAACGAGATGCTGCTGGAACCAATCCCCGTACCCCACAAACGCCTCCAGGGAGATGGGCGCGTTCCAGTCGATGCTGCGTTCCGCGCAGTAGGTGGCGAGGGAGTAGCGGTGATCAGGGCCTGAGAGGTTGGATGCGAAGCCTTCGGATTTCAAGAACATGCCAGCCGGCATGTTCTTGCGCCAGGTACGCATCGGGGTACCAAAGATACGATGCTCTACACCGCGCCCAGCCAGTTGAGCCGCCAGCGATAGACCATACGGCCCAGCCCCGATAACCGCGACATCGATCGTGGATGCGGAATGCGTCATGTGTCCTAGACCTCCCTGTTTGTTGTTCAGCCTACAAATGCAAACGCCGTACGCCGCGGCTGGCAAGATGCGCCAGCATTTCTCGTGTTGCGGAGATTGCCGGCGCCACGTCTCGCACATCGAGGTAGTCGTAGCCTGTCGGGCGCAGAAAGTCGGTAAGGAACGCCCCTACCGCGCGTCCCATCGGGGGAATATCAGGCCGGCCCTGGTGCAGAAATGCGTCCCGCAGGTAATACAGGTCGCCCCCGAGCCAGCGCATCCTGTACCCGAGGCGATAGCCCTTGATCTGGCGCAACGGCTCACCCGCGGCCCAGGAATACAGCAACAGCGGGAAATTCACTCCGGAGCGCACGGCGATCTCTACCGACGCGGACAATCGGGGGTTGATCTCCATGAGCACCGGCTTCCCCGCCTGGTCCCGGCGGAACTCGATCTCTGAGTATCCTTCCAGCTCAATGGCGCGCACGAGCTTCTCGGCGGCACCCGTCGCATCAGCGTGCAGCGGAATGCTTTCGCGCAGGACGGACGAGCCTCCGAGTGGCGGGTACATGCGATGGGCGACCTGCATGAAGCGCGCCCAGGTGCGCCCTTGCGCATAGAACAGGCTTACTGCTTCGCGGCTTCCCGGTAGCCACTGCTGCAGAATTGCCTTGCCTCCAGCTTCCAGCATCATTGCCACTGCGCGCCTGGCTTCGTCCGTGTTCACGACTGCCTCACAAGCCAGGCGAGTGGCCACCCCATCGCGCTCTACCCAAGATTGCAGGGGCTTTACGACCGCTGGAAAGCCCACCTCCCGAGTGGCGGCAGGCACGTCGCTCACATCCGTCACCTCAACCCCTCTGGGTATCGGGATCCCCAGTTCGGTTGCCACCGCGAGGGTACGCGCCTTGTCAACCGCGATCTCTAGAGCAGACTCGCTGGCCAGCGCGATCGCGGCAGAGCGCTCGACTTCCTTTCGATAGATGCGCAACGCTTCGATCGACCCGTCGTGCGACGGAATCAACACCTGCGCCGGATACTGCGCGAGGAGCTCCAGCACCCCGCGAGCCCAGGCGTCAGCATCGTTGGTGACGTCTGGAACAGATGCGCTCACGTCACACCAACGCGAACGAAACGCAGGTATGCGCGTGGCAGAATCTGCCGCGCCGACATGTAGCCCAGCGCGGCCAAGGGCGCGCAGCGCCACCAGCCCCTGCCTGAGCTGGGCGTCCAACACCCATGCATGCAAACCTGACGTATGTCGCGAAGTTGCTCTGTTATGCAGCACACTCGAAACTGAGGCGGGAGTGGTAGACCGCCTTGGTGAAAGATCCATCTGGGATGTCTTCATAGGTGAGCTTCCTTCGTGCCAGCCATGAGAATGAAGGTTGGCAGGTGAGCGACCGCCGAGAGGCCCTCCCGCACGGCTGTCGTACCCGCCCACTAGCGCGGTTGATGCGCCATGTTGTGCCAGAGGAAGCGCATCCCGCGCTGCACCACTGGGAGCATGCCGCGACGGTTCGCCTCGAAGTACCAGGGTTCGCTGCAAATCAGGGGCGCCACCGAAGCTGGCCAGCACCGGGGATCCGTGCGGGCCATGATGTGCTGGCCATGCTCGCGGCGTCCTACATCGTTGCAGGCGATGCTGTAGCCGGCCTGCGGAACCAATCCAACCACGGAATCTGACCAATCGCCGTATGGATAGCAGAAGGTCTGAATCGGCACATCCAGCTCGGCTTCGAGCCTCCGGCGCGAGAGATTCAGCTCATCGCGCGCTTGGGGAGCCGGGAGCTGGCTCAGATGTGGGTGTGTCACGGTATGCGAGCCGACGGAGAATCCCATCCCGAGCCACTGCTTGATCTGCTCCCAGCTCATCAGTGGAGCCAGGCACTCGGCGTGTTCATCCCAGGTGTTGCGCTCGCCCACGAGGTCCGTCACGATGAACACCGTCGCCGTGAACCCAAACTGCCGCAGCGCTGGCCCAGCGATGGTCAGCGTATCCACGTATCCGTCGTCGAAGGTAATGACAAAGCGCCGAGGCGGAATGCGCTGGCCGGACGCAACGAGGCTGCCGAGCTCCTCCAGCGATATCGTGCGGTACCCAAGGCGTGCGAACCACGCCAGCTGAAGCGTGAGTTGTCGTTGGGTTACACACAGCCAGCACTTGTCGCTGGCAGGTATGCGTTCCACGACACGGTGATAGCCCAAAATGGGAATCCATGGCACGGGGGACTTGCTCATAGCCATCGGTGATGCTCTCCCGTTCGTCGGAGTACTGGCCGGAGGAATCGGCATGACGAGGAATCCACGCGCTCCCGATCAATACGCGCCACGTCTCTGGAGCACCGCAGGGATGGTGGCCAGAAGAATGGACAGATCTGTGCGCAGTGAACGCGTGGAGTAGTACATCGAGTCGTACATGACACGCGCTGGGTATGGGGCGCTGCAGCGCACACGGACTTGCCAAAGGCCGGTAATGCCGGGGCGCATCTGTTGCCGCTGCTGCGCGAACTCCCCGTACCGCGCAAGTTCCTCAGGGTGGATATACCGCGGTCCGACGAGACTCATGTCACCCAGCAGCACGTTGATGAGCTGTGGTAGCTCGTCAAGACTCATCGTGCGCAAGACGCGCCCTACGCGTGTCACTCGAGGATCGTGGCGCAACTTCACATTTTCCTGGTATTCAGCCAGGTACTCAGGATGTTGCTTGAGATACTCATCGGCGTCCCGGCGCATGGACCGGAACTTCAAGACGCGAAAGCGCCGTCCACCTAGACCGACGGCCTCGCGCCGGTAGATGATTGGCATTCCGTCGTCCAGGACAATACAGAGCGCAATTGCTGGAAACACGAGTCCGAGTAGCGGGAGGCCTATCAGCGCGCCCATGATGTCTAGCGTCCGTTTGACCGTGTGATAGAGGACGCCAGGACTGGTCGCACTTGTGCCCGCCAGCGGCGGACTCCCGATAGATAGCCCCGGCTGCGCATGTTCCGTCTGCCAATCATCGCTGCTTCCCGTAACACTTTCCGTTGCGGCAGCACTCATTTTCGGTGAGCCTTTCCAGTGTGAGACAGCAGGTATGAAGGCAAGCGCATAGCCGGCGCGCCAACGACACCTGGCCCATCGAGCAGGGACGGATGACGAGCAACCTGTGAGTAACCACAGGTTTTATAGGGGTTCGTGGGCTGTGGATGGCGCATCAGTTACAAAAAGCAACTGCTCAATCTTGTGTGCGCCACAGCCATAACGGCGACCATAGCGCCGACTCTGTCACAATCTGGTTTACATAAGCGTTGCGATCACGTTCCGGTGACCGGTGGGAGGTGTAAGTATTTTTACCAGTTATCGTTGGGCAGGTGAGTGACGCCTGCGGATATCAGCGTACGGACTAGCCTCGCGCCAACTTCGGCCGCTCCCCTATACACAGGTAGATTGCCAGTTCAACGCGCCGCCGTTCCGTAGCGCCTTGCCCACATAATGGGTGACTCTCTGTTAGGATGCCGGGTATCAACTGGATACGCATCATGCATTGTTAGTTTTTCAGTTGCAGATACCGCACCTACCTCGATTTTTCTGGCTTGGTGGCAAGCGACAGGCGTGATTGGTGCGAAGACCAAAGCAAGCGAGAGGCTTCTCGACAAATGCAACTGTAAAATTTGGTTTTGTTGACAATTGAGGAGGAAAAGCCACGGCAAAAATGTGACGACCACTTGCTGCGTCCATGTCGAAGTCTGTTGACACTGCGCCTCCAGAAGTGACTAAAATGGCGCACATGCGCCCCCAATCCAGACACACTCTCGTCCACGCCACTATTTTGGAGCAGGGAGCCATATGGCGTGGGCGCGTGAGCCGATACGCAAGCCGCACCTTTGCAATGGGCGGGATGGAGGACACCGTGAGGGTCACAAGTGGAGTGCGCTCACCAGAGCAGCTCAGGACGTGGCTGCGCTCGCTCCTCACACTGGTACCGGCTATACGGCGCCTGATGGCTGACGACACTTATCGCGGAATCGCCGAAGCGCTGGCCGGGGTTCTATGCCTCACCGTGCTGGGAGTCGTCATTCACGGTCACTGGGGCTTGCTAGATGTTCAACCACATCCGTTCTGGATTCTGGTCATTGCCATCGCAATGCGCTACGGCGCCGCGCCCGGCTATGTTGCTGCGGGCGTGGCATCAGCGTGCTATGCCTTCTTCATCTGGGTGGGGCCTGGGCTGCATCTGCAGTCCCCCAACATCCGTGAGCTGGCGCAGCTCTTCTTTCTGTTAGCCGGGGGGATGATAGTTAGCGAGCTTGTGCGCTCGCAGCATCGTTACCTCACAACACTGAAGCAGCACAGCGCTGGCACGGACGCAACACTTCATGACCTCATTCAACGTCAGCAGGCGTTCGACAAAGTGAATACGGAGCTTGAGAAGCGCCTCATCACGCAGTCATCGTCGCTGATCGCGCTGTATGGCATAGCGAAGCAACTCAATGTGCTGGAAGTACAGCATGTATATGCGGCGATCCCGGTCGTCATGGCGGAGGTCTTCGAGGCTGAAGCCTGCGCGATTTACGAATGGCGCGAAGGCAGGCTGGAGCTGCGGGCTGGGGCGCCATCCCACCTTCCGGGACGGAAGGATACCTGGGATCTGGAGACCGGGTTGATTGGTCGCGCCTTCCGAGACGCGCGCGTCATCACCGTCCGTGAGCGCTTGATTCACGAAGGTGTGGACGCTATTGAAGAGGAGCCGGCCATGCTGGCCGGACCGCTGCTGGACCGCGATGGGCAACCAGTTGGAGTGGTAGTGGTCGAACGCCTGCCGTTTCTGAAACTCAACACAGCGGGTCTGCGGCTATTCGAGACGTGCCTGGACTGGTTCTCGGCGTCCCTGGTAAATGCTGAGGAGTACCAGGAGGCGCTGCGCCGGGCGCCTTCGGCTGGGCTTGACGGCCACGAGGGCACAGAAAGTGCTGCTACAGAAAGTGCTGCTACAGAAAACGCTGCTACAGGAGCGCATCCTGCCTCCCGGATCCTGTCTCGCCTGAGGGAGGAGTGCGCGCGCGCGCGCAGTGAGCTGACCCCAGTGTCAGTGATGTTTGTGCAGATAACCGAGCGTGCCCTGGCGCTGCCCGGACTCGAGGCAGAGCTGAGGCGGGTGCTTGGTCTCACATTCGGACGGCGGCTACGTCAGGAGGACGTGGCGAGAAAACTCGCCGATCGCAAAAAGATACTGCTGATACTTCCACGGATGAGCGGGGACGGCGCTCGTGCGTTATCTAACCGGATCGCGGCCGATCTACGAGCTCGCGGTCTCAACAATGAGAAGATGCTTGCTGTCGTTTTCGGCGTAGCCACTCTTCTGGGGGAAGAGGCGCGTCCTGAGTGTCTGCTGGACGCTGCGGTGGCTGATGCCCGTACAAACGTGGTGCGTATGTGCAGGCAGCGAGGCGGCATGGGTCGCCATACCAACCAGAAACGCAAGCCCCGAAGCAGACGCAAACATTGAGAGCCATGGACGTATGCCTTATCGCATACGCCGGATAAATCGCTGCGCTTGCCCAAGTGATCTGTGGCTGGCGTGGTTGCCGTCGCGCATCGTGGCGCCGCAATGCTCAGCTGTTCGGCGCAGAAGAGTCTCGGGACCGCATTCACACTATCGCCGCATACGCGCCATGTGGATAGCGCGCATCGGAGTGTACGCGAGATAGCGAACCATGTCGGTCGCGAGGCTCACAAGGTGGAGCATGTTCACGCTGGAGTTGTACCGGCAGCAAGCGGCTGTTCCGATTATGTACCGCAGAAGGAGGATATCATGCTTGTCGATCGCCTGGCGCGCGATGGTATGGAAGCAACCGTCGCAACGCCGCGTGCCAGATGGTTGGATCGACAGGTGGCCGGAATGACGTTGATACTGGCCGGGACAGCGGCTGATAGCGCTGCGGGTTGGTTGGTGTTGACGCAATCCGATGCGCGCGGTCTGCTGGTACACATTTTGGCCATATTATCCTGGTCGCTAGGAATGGGTCTCATACACCCGCTCACGGCTCCCGCGCCGCCAAGCGAGGTGGATGGGGCCGAGTCATCCAGGCCGGCCCAGACGGCGCCACGGCCCCCCAGCTGGACCAGTGGAGGCATGGCGCCGGAGATAAATGAGCGGACGCTCGTGGCGCTGATGCTGGGTCTTGCGCTACTCCCTGGGATGGCGCCGTTGGGCTGGCTCCTGGGCCTGAGTGTGGGCGCCGCTTACCGCCTTATCCAACGCGTCATAGCGGGTTCCGCGGTACCGACACTGGCCGCAGCCCAGGACGCGCCCTCACCCCCCACTCCTATCTTGCCGTTGAGTGTGGTCGAACAATTGATTCGGACGGGCGTCGAGCCGCTCGTGAATGTCGTGTCGGACCCCAGCGTTGAGATGCGGCGAGGCGCTATCGCAATCCTCGGCAAACAGTCCGGGCCGGAAGCTGTGGAGTTGCTGCGACGGTTCCTTACCGATGAGCATGCGGATGTGCGCCTAGATGCTTCGGTGACACTCTCCCGCCTCGAAGCGCACGCGGCCCAAGCCGTGAACGAAGCATCCGAGCAGCGCGCAATGGATTATGCCGCCGCGAGGCGTTATGCCGGCGCCTGTTTTGAGTACGCCAGCTCAGGTCTCTTGGACGCCGTAAGCGCCCGTTTCTATTTCACCGAGGCATGCGCCGCCCTACGCGAGTACCTTGCGCATGAGTCTGAGGATACGAAGGGGTGGATTGCGCTCGCGCGTGTACTGCAGATTCTGGGGGAGGCTGAGGAGGCGCTCGCTGCCCTTGAGCGCGCCCGCGCACTAGCGCCAGAGTCATCAGAGGCCTATGTCCTGAGCTTAGAGATCGCTTTCCACGAGCGCGCGTGGACGACGCTGCGAGCGCTCGCGTGCGAGGCTCAGGCGTCGCTAGCCATATCGGATCCAGTCGCGATCGCAGCACGCTGGTGGTCAGAACCAGTAGGCGAGCTTGACGCGATCGAGATACCCACCAGCGGGAGCGAGGATGCAGCTGAACTGGCAGCCAGAGGCTGGCCGCTTTTGGTCAATCTGGACACTCTGTGAGGAGGACACATGACCGCGGATATCTGCGTCCTGATCGAGTCCACCTATCCGTATGTCAGCGGTGGTGTCTCGAGCTGGGTGCATGCGCTGATCAGCAATTTACCAGAATACACGTTCAGCGTGGCACACATTGGTGGCAGGCCGGATCCGGAGCGCAAGCTGGTCTTCCGCCTGCCCCAAAATGTCGTGGAGCTGCGGGAAGTCTACCTATTCGATACCACCTGGTTGCGCCAAAGCCCACATCCAAAGCCCGCTGGCAAGCAGGCGCTCGGCAACTGGGAATCACTGTGCGCGTTTCACCAGGGTCTGCAGAATGGTCGCTCGCAGGGCAGCGCCGACCTGCTTCGCACGTTGGGCCAGCCGGAAGAGGGCGGCCTTTCCGCAGGTGATCTCTTCTTCGCCCCTGAGGGTTGGAAACTGCTGCTCTCATTGCACGAGCAACACGCGCAGTTCAGCGCGCTGGCCCAGTACCTCTGGGCGTTTCGCTCTACCCATCTCCCACTCTTTGCGCTGTTGCAGGCTCGCCTGCCCCAGGCGCGCGTGTATCACACCGTCAGTAGTGGATTCAATGGCTTCGCTGGCGCGCTTGCTAAAATGCGAACTGGCGCGCCCTTGATCCTGACGGAGCATGGCCTGTGCACACGGGAGCGCGAGATTGAGGTGTCCCAGGCGGAATGGATGTATCGAGCCCAGCAGGAGTTCACTGATTTGGGCCAGCGCTTCAGCCACTTCCAGGAATGGTGGCTGAACATGTTCCGGTTCATGACGAAGATGACCTATGACTTCGCCGAGGACATCATCACGATCATGGGGATCAACCAGCACTACCAGCTGCGCGATGGCGCGGACGCTCGCAAGATGACGATCATCCCCAATGCTATTGATGTCAACCGGTTCAGGAGGCCGCATGACGCCGCTGACAGGCAGGACGGTGAAGGCTTTGTCGTCGGTTGTGTAGGGCGGGTCGTCTCCATCAAGGACATCAAGACGTTCATTCGCGCCGTTCAGATCGCGCGCGCCACCATTCCGAACCTGACGGCCTATGTGGTTGGCCCGGCGACCGAAGAGCCGGAATACCTGCGCGAATGTCTGCGATTGGTAGAGCTGCTCGACCTCTCAAGCATCGTGCGCTTCACTGGGCCGGCCGACGTGCGCGACTACTACCGGAAGTTTGATGTGCTCGTGATGACCAGTCTGCACGAGGCGCAACCATTGGTGATTCTTGAAGGTAACTGCGCCGGGGTTCCAGTCGTGAGCACGGATGTGGGCTCTGTGCGTGAGTTACTCAACGGCGGCACGCCAGAGGACCAGGCGATAGGTCCAAGTGGGCTCGTCACACCACCATTGAATCCGCAGGCAACAGCACAGGCGATCATCCAGCTCTGGGGCGATCCAGAGCTGCGGAGCCGCATGGCGGCCGCGGGTCTCGAGAGGGCAGAGCGCTTCTATCAGGAGGAGAAGCTCTACGATTCCTATCGAGCGGTGTATCGTCGTAACCTTGCCGCTTCACCCATAGTCACGGAGGACTAAGACACCATGTCTGGAATTGGGCTGCCCTTGGAGAGGACAATCACCAGAGGGACGTACGCGCGCGGCGCTACATCCTACCTTACGGCAGTCGTCATCACCTCAGGTCCGTGGTTATCCGCGGTGCTGTCGCTTGCCATACTGGACGGCGTGATGGCTGTGCATCTGCTTCCGTCGGAGCGCGCGCTGCTTTTCATGACGATTACATTCGCCGTCATCACCAGTTTGTTGGTTACGAGCGGACCGGCGGCGATTGTGAACCGCTACTTGTCCGATCGGCTCTATGTTAAGGATACGGCGGCGGTGATACCCGCATGTGCTGGCGTGCTGCTTGGAGTGGCGCCGATGGCTGTGCTCGTGTCTCCGTTTCTGCTGCTGCAGTCACTCGACTGGCGCTACCGCTGGCTGAGCATCACGCTATTTCTGACCTTTGCGTTGACCTGGCTCATGATGGCATTTGTATCTGCATCGCGAGACCGATTGCGTACTGCGCTCATGATCATGGCGTCGTACGCGCTGAGCCTGCTCGCTGGTGTCGCGTTTGGGCGACTCTATGGCTTCCTGGGTACGCTTGCCGGCTTTACTCTTGGCCAAGTGTCCTGTCTGGGGCTCTTGGTCAGCAACGTGTATTTGGCTTTCCCGGTATCGTCGGGCATCAGCTTCGAGTTTCTCGGTTATGTGCGAAAGCACCGAGCTCTGTTCTTCATTGGTCTGCTCACCACCGCCAGTATCTGGGTGGACAATGCCGTGTTCTGGTTCGAGCCGCATGCTGTGACAGTGGCCGGCATCTTTCGCACCTTCCCGCCCTACGATATCGCGAAACTCGTAGGCTATCTCCTGACCATTCCGGCATCAGCAGCCTTCTTCATGCGGGTCGAGTCGGACTTCGCCCCCGCGATTCTGGGCTACTCGCGGCGCATCGAGCAAGGTGGGACGTACCGCGAAATCAACCAGGCGAAACAGCATGTTGTTCAGGCAGTGCGGTCGGCAATCCTGATCGTGCTAAAAGTCCAGGGACTCGTGGCGCTGGCAGCCCTGCTCTTCACACCCGCTTTGGCGAGTTTTCTCAGGATGCCGGCAATCTGGATTCCGCTGCTGCGCATTATGATCTTGGCGGGAAGCGTCAATTTCCTCGTGATGGTTGGCTTGCTATTTCTTTCCTATCTGGATGACCGCAAAGCCTCTCTTACGGTGTTAGTAGTCTTCATTGGCTGCAATCTGTGCCTGACAGAGATCACCGTCTGGTTGGGGCCAGCCTTCTATGGCTGGGGCTATCTGGTGTCCACGATCATCGCCGCGGCGCTCGCCATGTACTGGGTGCGCAAGCACTTGCTACAGATGGACTACGTCACCTTCATGCTTCAGCCCGTCGCCTGATGGATGATTCGGCGGCTCGGCGCTGTCATGGTCAGATTCCCTGGCGTGGCCCATGCTGCTGTCGGTTCGAGCGGGTGAATGAGAGGCTGCGCCAGACTTGCAGCCTCCCTCTCATTCGCGGCTGCCGCCTGGAGCGGCGGCGCGTACGGTCAGCTGCTGGCCCGCGATCCAAGCATCCGAGATGTGGCGCTTACTACGCACTGAGGTAGCAATGATACATCCAACATTCATCGAACGGGCCAGACGTGACTGTGGGCCGGCGAGACGAAAGGCGCCGGGCCTTCTCGTCACGAGTTCCCAGACAAGCCTGGTATCACCACACGCAGAGCGCGCAATACGTAGAGCGGCGCGCACGCCGGAGCCCGCGCCAATCATCGCTTCGAGTCAGTTCGGCAGCGATGTGACGTCTGGCTTTGGGAGGAACCCGCAGACACGGTCGGGCTCGCACGGAGCCCCAGCGCATGAGGCCCAGCTCATCGCCATCCCGTCGTATTTCACGCCCCTCCAGTTATGGGCACAGATGCGCGCGAGCGCTCCGACTGTTGGGCTGGCGATCGTCAACCCGGATAGTGGCCCCGCGAACGCCATTGATCAACAGTACCTTGAACAAGTCCGGCAGAGTCAGGCCGCAGGGCTCCGTGTGCTGGGATATGTGTATACTCGGTACGCCGATGGCTCCCGCACTCTGGCATCGGTACAAGATGCTATTGACCGGTACTTTGGCTGGTACGCGGTAGACGGGATCGTATTCGATGAGGCGAGCGCCGACCGCGCGAAGCAGCCATATTACGCCACGCTAAACAGCTATGTGAAAACCAAAGTCAGTAGCGCCATCACAGTCATCAACCCTGGCACGCTAACTCATGAATCCTATATGGCGGCGGCGGACATTGTCGTCACTTTCGAGGGTACGTACGCCGCCTATCTCAGCCGCTACTCAGCGCCTGGCTGGATAAGGCGCTATGCCCCAAGTCGCTTCTGGCATCTGGTCCACTCCACTCCAGGCGTCCGGGATATGCAAAACGCCGTGAGGCTGAGCAAGGAGAGACGGGCTGGCTGGGTCTACGTCACCACGGACAGGATGCCCAATCCCTGGGATACCTTGCCCGATAGCCAATACTGGGATGCCGAGCTGCAGGCAGTAGCTGCGCGGTAACGCTGCCGTCGCGCCCTATTTGACCTTGTCGCCTGAAGACGCTGGCCAGCGCCGTCACGACCTGCGCGAGGTCTTCAACGGTGTCCGCTAGATCGTCAAAACCGAGACGCATTGGCGCATGCTGCCCCATGACTTGCCGCCCTGGCCGGTAGCCTATCAGCAGATGCGCTGCTGGCTGGCTGGCTGTTTCGAGGCCATGGTCCACGACCTGCGCGGACCGGCGGCGCAGGAGGTGATCGGCGAGACGGTAGAACTGGCCTACATGGATCAGGGCTACACGGGTGACGCAGCTGCCAAGTCGGCGCAGGCGCACGGCATCCAGCTGGTGGTGGTCAAGCTGCCAGAGGCCAAGCGCGGCTTTTTGCTGTTCCCACGGCGCTGGGTAGCTCGAGCGCCGTTTCGCCTGGGCCGCGCGCTTCCGTCGCCTGGCGCGCGACGATGAGCGGTTGGCGGCGACGCTGGTGGGGCTGCGCTTCCTCGCCTTCGCCTATCTCACGCTGCATCAGTTCATCCATTCATCACAGTTGTTATCAAGTCCATAACAGGCGTTAGATTGGCATGCGCGTCATCCATTTGATCCATTTCCGCCGATGTGTCCGTGATGGGTTTCTGATTGGGTGGGAGCGCGAGCATGTAACCAGATCCTGTTACAGTGACGATATGGCCGGGCTTGCTGGGGTTCCGCTCGATCTTTTCACGGAGATGGCGGATATGGGGTTTGACGAGTGTGGTATCAAAGGCCTCACCATAGCCCCATACGTACGCTACTATCTGCTCTAACGAGCATACATCGTTGGCATTGACTGCCAGCAAATGGAGTATCTTGCTTTCAGTCGGCGTCAGTCGTGACAGTTCGCCGTAGACGCTAACTTCATGACGCAATGAGTCTATGCGTATGGGGCCAACGGTGAGAATCGAGGCAGGATCCCGCAACAACGTCCGACGTACCCTGCGGGTCAGCGCATGGATATGCGCAAGCAGATGGCTCGGCAAGAAAGGTTTTGCAAGGTAGATATCCGCGCCGGATTCCAGGCAATGGGCCTGTATGTCCAGGTCTTGCTCGCGCGCGGTGGCTAGCACAAGCGCGTCATGCACGCTTTGCAAGTCGCGGCAGAGTCCCAACGCATCGGCCCCCTTCAATGAGGTATCTACAATGACGAGATCTGGATGCTGCTCGATCCATTCGGATCTGAAGCGCTCAGCACTGCATGCGTACTTAACCTGGTAGCCACGCGTTCGAAGCCAACCGGTCAACATTTCGACCAGGTCGACATCACTGTCAGCGACCAAGAGCTTCATAATCCTTCCTTCCTCGAGGGTACGGCGCGTGTCTTCTCTGAGGTGCAGCTTATTTCTGCTATAGTGGGGATGCCCTGCACGCGTTCACCTTTGCCTGCAAGTTGATATAGCAGTGTTGAGTAAGGGGTCAAACAACTGAGTGACATATCTACGCCTGCATTGTGATGTGATATTGTGCAGACGCATAACATATGCCAGTTTGGGAGTTGTGCTCGTTGTGTGGGAAGGCAAGCGTCTTGGGGAGAAGCCTGTAGTGCGCCCAAAGAGCAAAAGGTATGGCGCAACCCTAAATTTTCGTCAGCTACAGCCACGTGGATAATGCCTTCACCGAGCGGCTTGTCTCAGACTTGCGCGCGGCGGCTGTGACTTCTGGCTAGCCCAATACTTCTACTGATGTCGTCGCTGAAAGCTAAATCTCGGCTCCGGAAATCCAGGGAATAACGCCAGGCGCCGATTCAGCGAGTTTAGTTTCTTGCGTTGAGATCAGTAATCAAACGGGTTGTCGGTTCGAGTCCGACGGGGCTCACCATCACAACATGTGGGGCTGGGAGATATTCCCAGCCCCACTTTTTTTAATTTCCAGGCCGCCGCGTCGTTACGTGGAGGAATCGACGCTCAAGTACCTCAAGATGCCGCGTGGCGAGGAGACACGACCGCCCCAGACGTCCCTTCTTCCGCACCGGTCACGTGAACGGCCTGCGCCCCCCTTTGGCCTGCGGTCCTGTCGAGCGGCTCGGCCCCAGCGGCAACGAACCGGAGCAAAGCGGCGCCAGCGCAAAACCGACGCAAGGCAACACGAAGCGCCCGGCGCGGAAGCGACCATGAAGCGATTAGCTCAAGCGATTAGCTCATCTGAACTTGAATCAATGAAGCAATGACTGATCGGACACGGACTGCTCACAACCATCCTCCGCCCCATCCCTGGAGCCGCCCGCCAGACCATCTTCCACACGGCCACGCAATCGCACCCATGCGCTTAGCACATCGATTCTCGTGGGAAAGGAGACGTGCTGAGACCGCCATGCCTCGCCAACCGTGACATCTCCACCTGGCCCCACTTCCAGTGCGAAGCGGCGCCTATCCAATTCGGCCCTCTCCGGCCCTTCAGCATATGGATCGAGCGATGGAGATAGGCAAAATGACGTGTTGACCTCGTGCTCGTTCCGGCCGCTCGCGGTGGCGACCTTCGCTCCAGGGAAATATCGGAGCGCTGGCAGTAACGTGCTGTCTTGCCGCTCGACCACTTTGCGCGCAATCAGTTCCAGCATCTCGACCGCCACGCTGTGCAAAATGGCCGCTTCGTATCCACTCTGCGCTGCGTAGTAGGCCAATCGCTCAGCAGCGGCCTTGTCCCCGCATGGCGCCCAGTACGGGTAGTATTCCCACTGTTCAGGCGATACGCGAGGTTTGGCCACGACCTGGTAGTGCATCTTGTTCATTCTCTCCTGTGGCTACTGAGCGCTACACCCATCGATGCCTGTGCGCAACTCAGTCAGGAGAATTATGGCAGCAACTAGGATCTGCTCCTAGCCTCTAGACCATTTGCCCTATCCCCACGGGCAACGTACCGCATGCCTTTGGTACAGCGGCGACCAGCGCCAATCAAACACAAGCACATGCAGGTCATTGATGGCGCCTTCGAGAGCAGATGGCGCTAACCGGCTCGCGGCGTGCGATAGCGAGCACGTGTTTGTCCGCGTATCGTATGGCGTAGTCTTCCCCCTCTCTGTTGGGCTAGCTCCAACCTAGCTTACCCGACTCCACTCGCGTGGGAGGCGACAAGTATGCTGATAACCTACGCTGTGTGAGGCGTGATACATGGCGTAGCCAATGGATCTCCATCCCGGCTATCCCCACCAGCGTCAGGACGGATTAAGAAACAGCGGTTGGCCGAGACTTGGCATGGAAAGAGTAATTACGCAATGGCAGAGAAGAAAATCCACCCCATCATTCCGCTCACACCTGTCACCACGAACGCATCTTCCCTCGCTACAGCGCCGCAAGGAGTCCAGGTGATGCCCGACCGGGCCCCAGATGCGTACCATGTGCTGGCGAAGCCGAGCGGCGCGACATGCAATCTTGATTGCCAATACTGCTTCTTTCTCTCCAAGGAGCAACTTTATCCCGGCAGCCGCTTCCGCATGTCCGACGAACTGCTCGAAAACTACCTCCGCCAGCTGATCACGTCGCATCACTCACCCGAGATCACGGTCGCGTGGCAGGGCGGCGAACCCACGCTGATGGGACTGGACTTCTACCGCCGCGCGGTCGCTCTTGAGAAGCAGTATCAAAAGCCTGGCTCTACCATACAGAACACCATACAGACCAATGGCACGCTCTTGACTGATGAATGGTGCGAGTTCTTCCGTGTGCACAACTTTCTGGTTGGGCTGAGTCTGGATGGGCCGCGCGAGATGCACGACGCCTTTCGCGTGGACAAAGGAGGCCACCCCACATTCGACAAAGTGCTCCACGCCGCACAACTCCTGAAGCGGCACAACGTCGACTTCAACATTCTGACCACCGTGAATGCCGCGAATGCTGATCATCCGCTCGAAGTCTACCGGTTCCTGCGTGATGAGGTGGGAACGACCTACATACAGTTGATACCGATCGTCGAGCGGATCAACGCGGATGGCCACACGGGCTTGCAGCAAGGCACAACGGTCACCCACCGCTCAGTGACAGCGGAGCAATGGGGGCAGTTCCTGATCACGATCTTCGATGAATGGGTGCGGCATGATGTTGGCCAGGTATTTGTGCAGATGTTCGATGCGGCCCTGGCCTCGTGGGTCGGAGCGCCACCCGCGCTCTGCATCTTCTCAGAGACGTGCGGCGGTGCGCTGGCCCTAGAGCACAACGGCGACCTGTACTCCTGTGACCATTTCGTGGAACCAGACTACCTCCTGGGCAACATTCAGGAGAGCCGCATGATCGATCTGGTCGCCTCCGATCAGCAGCTGCAATTCGGCCAGGCCAAGCGTGATAGCCTGCCTCGCTACTGCCGCGAGTGCGAGGTGCGATTCGCCTGTCACGGTGAATGCCCCAAGAACCGCTTCATTGAAACGCCAGATGGCGAGGCTGGCTTGAATTATCTCTGCGCCGGTTACAAGGCCTTCTTCCTGTACATTGATCGCCCCATGCGAATCATGGCCGAGCTACTTTCGCGCAACCGCGCTCCAGCCGGGATCATGCAGGTTCTGGCCTTCCAGGATGCACAGCTACAAAGAGCGTTTGCCAAAGCGGGCCGTAATGACCCGTGCCCGTGTGGCAGCGGCCAGAAGTTCAAGCGCTGTCATGGGGGAAGTCTCAGGCCCCCCAATCGGACAAGCGCAAACTAGCGCCTGTTATGAACGCATGAACTGAAGAGCAGATGAATCAACTGGCGCCACATCACGCAGGTGAAGGCGCGACAGCGCAACCCGGCGCCGCCTGTGGCAAGCGCTCGTAGCCGCGCGCCAGGCGGCGAAAGCGCGCCACCCACGCGAAACTGCGCCCGATCTAGCCAGCCGATCGCTGTTTGCCAATGCAACAAACAAGCGCCACCCCCTATCAGGATATTGACTTTAAGTTGGCACAGCATGTGGGATGAGCACCCATGCCATCCCACTACGCCGTCTCCTAGCGACCATACCCCGCTATGTCATAAGCGGGAACATCCCGGAGACCGCGTTCTGAAAAGCAGCTATGTTGTCACGCGTCCGCCGCACACCGTGCTATCCGTTTTCTCGGCGTCTCGCCGGCGAGCCGGTACAGACTGGTTCAGCCAGGTTCAATCTGGCGGCACGCGCTCACGGACAGCATGCCGCTTGGGAGACATGGGGAAGGATCATGATGGCGGATCAAGAACGTCACGAGCATCAAGAGCATGGTGACCGCCTCGCGCACAGTGAAGCGATTGAGTCCCTAGACTTCCAGAGACTCCGGACAGTACCAGAGGCGCATAGTGCAGGAGTTGCGCCATGCCCAGCATGCGGCCGAGATGGCGGAGGCGCGGTTGCGTGCGGTGGTCGAGATGTCCCCTGACGCGATCATCACCGTCGATCTCCATGGCAATATCACGCTTGTGAACCGCCAAACCGAAGCGCTCTTTGACTATGCGCGCGATGAGTTGCTTGGCCAGCCGATCGAGCAGCTCGTTCCGGAGCGTTTCCATGCGATCCACCGCGCGCATCGGATGCGCTACGCGTCCGATCCCCACCAGCGTCCGATGGGCGCCCATCAGGAACTAGTCGGTCGGCGTGCGGATGGCACGGAGTTTCCCGTGGAGATCAGTCTGGGGGCGATCATCATGGATGGTGAAACCCACATCATGGCCACCTGTCGCGATACGACCCAGCGCACGCGTCGAGAGCAGGAGGCGCGCGAGCGCACCGAGCGCCTCGCGCGTATGTTTGAGGCCATGAGCGAGGGCGTGTACATCTATGACTGCGCAGGGACAGCTTGTCCAGATGAACGCGGCCGCCCGCGCGTTTGCCGAGTTTGACACGCAGCCCGACCTCGCAGACCAGCTCCCACAGGAGCGACTACGCGATGCCCAGGGCCGTCGCCTGTCCCCAGAGACCTGGCCAGTGCTGCGCGTGCTGCGCGGCGAGGTCATAACCACAACGGATCACGTAGAACTGCACACGACCACACCGACGGGACGTGAGCGGATTGCCAGCGTGACGGGGTTCCCGCTTCACGACGCCGGCGGCCAGGTGGTGGGCGCAGTGCTGGTCAGCCGCGATGTGACCGAGCAGCGGCGTTTGGAACAGGAGTTGGTGGCACGGGCACAGGAAATCGAGAGCATCTTTGAAAGCGATGCTGATGCGGTCATGCTCTTCGATACCGATGGGCGCGCCATCCGCATGAACGCGGCCCAGCGCCGCCTCCTCGGTTATGATGTCACGGGGCAAGCCAACGAGCTTGCGCTAGAGGAACGGGCGCGCCAGGTCGCCGTCTATGATGCGCAAGGGCAGCCGCTGCCACACGAGGCGTGGCCAATCTATCGAGTCCTTCGGGGAGAGACCCTGACCGATCAGCACGCGGTGGAAATGCGACTGCGGACGATGGATGGCCGGGAGCTCCAGGTGAGCGTAAGTGGCGCGCCCGTGGTCAATGGAGAGGGCCAAATCATCGGCGGCGTGACCGCCACTCGCGATGTCACCGCGCACCATCAGGCGGAGCAGCAGCGCACGAACATCCTGCGTGTGGTGGCGCATGATCTAGCAAACCCAATCGCAGCCGTCAAGCTGTATCTGCAGACCAAGCAGCGCAGCGCGGAGCGTGGCGCGGAGCGCGGCCAGCCTCCGAGTATGTCTGATCAGGAGCTCGTAATGATAGCGAGCATGACGCAGGGGTTGAGGCGCATGCAGCGCCTCGTGGAAGATATGTGGGTCGTGGCGGGACTGGAGGCGCGCGAGTTGTCCATCGATGCTCGCCTTTGTAACTTGGCGACGCTGTGTCAGCAGGAAGTCGAGGCCATCCAGATGGCCACAGACCGTGACGTGCGGATTGCGTTCCCTGCTACGCCTGTCATGGTAAACGCCGACCCTGAACGGATCGGTCAGGCGCTGGCGAATCTTCTCTCGAATGCCGACAAGTACTGTCCGATCGAGCGCCCCATCACCCTCACGCTTCGACTCGAGCCCGCCAGGCGCAGTAGACGGACGAAGCGCAAAGGTGCCGGCGAGCACGCTCAGCAAGCGCTTGTACTGCTCCAGGACCACGGGCCAGGCATACTGCCGGATGAGCAACCGCACATTTGGGAGCGCTTTCACCGCGTCGCGGGTGTCCAGGCCCATCAGGACACAAGTGGCAGCCTAGGGTTTGGACTCTACATCTGCCAAGAAATCATCGAGCGACATGGCGGCGCCATGGGGGTGGCGAGCACCCCTGGGCGAGGATCCACCTTCTGGTTCACCTTGCCACTCGTCACGCCCCAATCGGATTGACACAAGTTCCTAACAAGCCCAAACGCGGGTCCGTCAGTCGCGCGGTACGGTGCGCGGCGGGGGCATACGGGGGCAGCCGCATTGTGGCGCGCACGGATGTCACGCCGCGTGTCCGCATGCCCTACACCCCCGAGACCATCAGATCGTCAATGAACACATCCACCCCAGCAAGCGCCGGAAGGCCCATCGTATCAGCGACGCGATACACCGCACGGCGGATTTGATCGCCAATTTCGGTCAGGACAGCCTGCCGCTTAGCGCCATGCCCAGCCGCATCCGCTCCAGCATCCACGGCTGTGGCAAAGGAACATGATCCGCTGAGGATAGCATGGACCTCAAGCCTGATTACGCCGGGGCGGGGATGCTGGACGACAACCCCGGTCACATGCTGTCCTTTGCTATAGGTCGCTGCGAGCACAAAGCGCCCCGGGCTCAGATCTATGACGTCGGGCACCTCTCGCACCGCCTGCGCTACTGCCAGAGCGAGCGTAAAGTCACTCACACTGTCTCGTGCGCTTCCCGGCTGTGCCGGGGGATTGGCAGAGGCCGTTGAGTGTCCATCCTTGAGCTGGCCCATACGGTCCTCCGTTTCAGATCGGCCGGCGCGCGGAACGATGGGCATGCGCTTCCGGATCCAGAACTGAAAGACTGATTCCGCCTTGCTCCTGAACGGGCCAGGCCGCCAGTTCCAGATCCGAATTCAGGGCTCCCTGCGCTCCCTGGGCGCATGCCCCCTGCGCTTTGACCTATTGCACGCGGGCTGGCTCGGCCTCCTCCTTGGGGAAGTAGAGGTCAGCGGCGTTGATATTGACTTCTTTGACGATCAATCCCGTCATGGCCTGGATGCGATCCATGATGTTCTGGCGCACCGCCTCCGCGACCTGGATGATGTTGACGCCGTACTCTACCGTCATATTCAAATCAACCGCCGCCTCGCGCTGGCCGACCTCGACACTCACGCCACTGGCGCGCTGTTCCGTTCGCGCCACACGCCCAGCCAGGTCCGCAATGGTCGCGCCAGCGCCCATCGGGACAAGATCATGCACCCCGTCAATCTCGCGCGCCGCCACGGCGGCGATCTTGGCGACGACGCCATCCGCGATGATGGTCTTCCCATGTCCACCGTCTACCTGAGTGGCTTCGGCCTGCGCCGGTACCAGTTGCGCTTTTTCTGGCGTAGATGGGCGCTGAGGGGCCGAAGTAGGCGTGCGGGCCGGTGGCTCAATACGCGTGTCAGACATTGTCGTCTCCTTCACGAGTGATACGTCACGGATAATGCTAGCCGCAGCCCTGTCTGACAGAGCTTCAACCAGCGAGATACCAAGGTCGCTACAAGCACTATAGGCGATGACAGGAATCATTTCCCCATGCGATGGGCGCAATTGAGCAGGTAGTCTATCGCTCCTCAAAGAGATGGTATAAAACTAGCCCTCGGGCGAGGTCGCAGGAATCCCTACGCGAAGGCCACGACTTAACCGTCACGAAACGGGCCAGCCAGCGCGCACGCGGGAATATGCCATCCCCGCCGCGTGAACCCTACCAGGAGCCTTGTCCCTGATGGGGCGCATTCCTTCTGCGAGCGCATCAGGGACAAGGCACTTCAGGGCGTAGATAACGGGCCCCTAATCACGTTTCAGCGCGCCGACCCAGCAAGTCATTCCAGAGATCGGCTGGGTGTATATTTCTCGCAGCGAGATTGCTTACCGCGAAACCTACCAACCAGCCTAGGAGGCCCAACCCGGCAGTGAGCAGAGCGGGGCCAAATCCCAGCCACATCCAGACGATGCCGAGTACCATGCCCACTGCCAGACCACGTACTTGAGGGGAGCCCATAGTCGTGCTCTCATTTCTTCTAAACCAGCCCGTGATGTCGATTACTGCCAGGCAGGCGTCCTGGCGCAATGCGACGCCATAGCGCCCCTGCCACTAGGCTACGCGCGGATGTGGCTGCTTGGCGGCGGGTGGAGTCTGCGCTGTCACCTGCACCTCAGCGACGGACAGCCCAAGTTGGGCCTGCACCGCATCCTTGATCCGCTCTTGAAGTACCTGACCGACGCTGGGCGCATCGGCGCCCCAGGCGAGCGACGCCTTCGTCCGCACATGAAGCCCATCTGGGCCATTCCGCACTTCAGACTCCGCTTTCACCACACCCGGCACGGCTTCCGCTTCGTGTTGCACGAGCTCGCGAATCATCGATTGCCCGACTGTCACCTGCCCCAGGGTATCCTGCCGCACGACATACTGCTTCACTTCGCGTCGACGGAACAACCGCCCAATCGGCAGGATTTCGAGGACGAGCAGCGCCAGGCCAATTAGCGCGATTATCAGGGAAATGATGATCGCGGTGTTCGCGTTCGCCCCACGGAGTAACGCAACCGCTCGCCAGGCGGTGTAGAGCGCCAGAATGGCTTTCAGATAGGAGTTTTGCGGCAAAATGACGCCTGTGAGGAGCAAGAATGTCATCCCGCCAAAGAGCAGGAGGACGAGACTCAACAGGATCATGACGATGCGATTGAAAATGTTCATGCCGCTTCACCTCCCGTGAGCCTTATTCATGGAAACATCCGCGTCCATGATAGGGGCGCGCGTACCTTCTCCTTGCCTCTCATTCCGTCGCAAGGCGGAAGAAACAGCGTGCCCTTCCTGATTCCTGGCTGGCGGCGACGCTGACCGCGCCCGGATTCTGGTGGCGATGCCGCGAGCGCGGTCGCGGTACAGAACGTCACACGCGCTCACGCAGGGCATCGCCATATCGTACAAGCCTATTGCACGCGGGCTGGCTCGGCCTCCTCCTTGGGGAAGTAGAGGTCAGCGGCGTTGATATTGACTTCTTTGACGATCAATCCCGTCATGGCCTGGATGCGATCCATGATGTTCTGGCGCACCGCCTCCGCGACCTGGATGATGTTGACGCCGTACTCTACCGTCATATTCAAATCAACCGCCGCCTCGCGCTGGCCGACCTCGACACTCACGCCACTGGCGCGCTGATCTGTTCTCGCCACACGCCCAGCCAGGCCCGCAATGGTCGCGCCAGCGCCCATCGGGACAAGATCATGCACCCCATCAATCTCGCGCGCCGCCACGGCGGCGATCTTGGCGACGACGCCATCCGCGATGATGGTCTTCCCATGTCCACTGTCTACCTGAGTGGCTTCGACAACTTGTGTCGTCGCCTGCTGTGCGCCGCCGGATAGAGATGGCGGCTGGCTTGTCGAACTGGTCGAACTTTGCCGGCTGGATAGTGAGTCAGTTCGTGTGTCAGACATCGTCGTCTCCTTTACGAGAGGCATCCAGTGAATGGATGCTCAGCGCACGCGTATTACCACGCGTATTACTCCCTCAGCACGAGCTACACGTCGCGCTCCTGGCACTAACTATAGGTGACAACTCAACGTGTATTCCCATGCGCAGGGCGCATTTAGCGGGCTAGTTTATTGCCCCCCAAGTGGCGACTTCAGCCTACCCATTGGGTGAGGTGGTTTCATCGTCTGGCTGCCAATGCGCCGGCAGAGCGGCTCGCTTGACCTGAAGCCCTTTGTCGCGGATCTCGATTCTGGCCTTCGCATCTCCAGATGCGCTAGCCGGCGCCGCTTTCCGTCACTTCGCGCTGTTCGTGTTGTTAGCGGGATCAGACCGGCTCTTCAGATCATATTGCAGAAGGGCATACGCGGCGTCTCCTTGGGCCTGAAGCTGGGCGATCTGCGCCTCGATTTTGCTGATGTAGGTATCCGCTCCAGCGGCGACCGCCTGTGTCTCCAGGCGTTTTACTTCGGCCTGGAGCGCCGCGATTTGTGACTCGAAATAGATGCGCAGATTCTGCACATCCGAATCCACACAGGCCCTCAGGACGTCGATCTGTGTCGTGAGCCTGGCGATCTCAGCTGTCCAGCGCGCTTCCCATTCTTCTCCGTTGGCGCCCATGTATGCCCTCCTCAGGTAATAGGCTCACCTACCAGTCGCGCGCATGCAGCCATTCATGGTGAGCGCACGACCCCGAAACTCTTCTAAAACGCAACTAAACCCAAGGTCATCAAAGAACACGTGCGCCACCCAACACTGGTCTTTACGCGACGTTCCACGTCGCGACGTCTCAAAGCCGGCCCATTTCACGGTAGGAGGGCATTGCGGCGCCTTCAGCGCAACGTGATAGCGGGCGCCGTCAATAGCTGATTCTCAAGTTACTTATGCATTAAAGCGCTTTCACGGAGTGTATACCGCGTCCACTGTGTTTACCTCATGCCATAGGAGCGTAATTCAGATTAGAGTATTACTCGACTAAAGGCTATATCTGACCTAACCAATAATGGGTGTATCTGGGCTGACCAGTTGGTGAAAGCTTGCGCGCGCGCCAGGCTCTGCGCGGCGTATAGACAGCCTTTGCCTATCACAATGCGTGCTTGTTCGGCGCTGTACGATGAGCGACAGCGTGGGAAGCTGTCTTTGCCCTGCCAGACCGCTTGGAAGGCCTGCAGCCATCGGCGCCCGTATGCCACTGACTCACGCAACAGGGTCACCACATCTTGACACCACATCGCCAGGGGTATCGTCGCGATTGGAATCAATGTGGCCATTCACTGGGAGGCAAGCGCCAGCCATAGTCGTATCTGCGCCCTTTCCCTAGACGAGATGGTTCTGGAGAGCGAGGACTACCATCTCAGTGCGGCTGGAGGCGCCCAGCTTGGAACGAATGCTATGGGTATGAAACTTCACCGTCGCAGGCGTGATCACTAACCGCTCAGCAATTTGCTGGTTGGAGAGCCCTTCCGCCAACAACCCCAGCACCTGCCGCTCGCGCTCAGTCAGATCCTGGCCCAGCTTAGGCGGACGCGCCGTCACCACATGTACCAGGGCTTGGGCCGCCGCAGCCGCCAGAACCGGCATTCCCCGCTGCGCCAGCCGGATTGCCTTGGCCAGGTCATCAACCGCCACATCCTTGAGCAGATAGCCAATCGCGCCAGCTTGCAGCGCCTCCTCTACCAGGCTCCCCTCCTGAAAGCTGGTCAGCGCGATCACGCGGATCTCCGGCCACTGCGCCTGCAGGGCAGTGATCGTCGCTACACCTCCCATGCCCGGCATGATCAGGTCCATCAGCACGATGTCGGGGTGCAGTTGGGCGCAGAGGTCAAGGGCTTCCTCGCCGCTGCTCGCCTGGGCGATGACCTCGATATCCGGGAAGGCGAGCAGCGAGAACTGAATGCCATTCCGCATGATGACTTGATCATCCACATGCAACACACGAATCAGTGGCTGCGGCTGCGGTTGTGGCTGTGAGGCCCGCGGTGGCTGGAGCGACGTGGCTGGTGGCTGCGACTGCGGAACCGCAACCCCTGCGGATGTAGGCGGCGATGCCTGCCGGGTAGGCAGCGTGGAGGATTCCAGTTGCTGACCTGAAGTGGACGCTTGGTTGCGCGCCACTGGAGGAAGAGTGAAATACCGTGTCATACAATGCTCCTTTTAATTGATTGGCGCGATTGCTACCTGTTTGTCGTTGGCCAGCTACCTCCTCGATATGCCCGCTACACCTGACGCATTGCGCATCAAGGGCTGGCTCACCAACACGAATGCTTCCCCAGGGATCAGCGCACCCAATCTTTTCGAGGCTTGCAAACGCTGAAATGAAGCACGCAGGCGCTGCACAAGCGAGCGCTGTGGACTTTCCTTAAGCGCTATGCGCAAGTATAGGTGTCCACTCGCAAACACGACATCAGCAATAATACCTAGTAATGTTACAAAATGTCGAGCCGAATCGTTTTATAATTCTCAATTTTTCATGCCGCATAGCGCATCATTCCCAGGATCGCGTAGATCGTGAAAATGATGCGCTATGCGGCGCCAGCCTCGACCTCGCGGTAGGGACTATCCATGTGGATACCCCCTGGCATTGGCGAAATGGCGCCGATGCAGGCCTGCTCCTGTATTCAGGGATAGCCTCCACGTAGTGGAAGCCGCGCCTCACTTCGGCGTTCGTCTGCTCGCGGAAGAGATTTGCGATGCACGGTGAGAAACGCCTTGCTGTTCTGGGGCAAGACAGGCGCCATGTTTGGCGCGCCTGTCATCAACACGGCACAGCGATGCGACGCGTGATGCGATCCCTCTCTCTGCTGCGGGAGACGATCAGGCGCATGCCCGGCGCCTGTCGTGCGCTTGTATAGACGCTGAGCCTTCACGCTTTTGCGGCGCAGGGGGATACCACACGCCCAGCGGAAGAAACGCCCTCGCCGCTGACAACGGATTCCACGCAATAGCGGGCATACGGTATCGGCGCTGTGCAACGACAACGTAGGAGGCCTACCATGGAATCGCGGCAGATTATCACGCTCATGGAGATCGGGTTCGAGTTGGTCGGCGTCGCTACGATTGTCATCGGCGCCATCGTCTCGCTCGTCGCATGCATGGTGGCTGTGGTTCATGGGAAGGGGTGGTTGCAGGCGTTGCTGTCGCTTCGTCGAGGTGTTGGCAGAGCGATACTGCTCGGCCTCGAATTTCTTGTCGCAGCGGACATCATCCGGTCCGTAGCGGTCGCGCCGAGCATCGAGAGTGTTACAGTCCTCGGGCTGATCGTCCTGGTGCGCACGTTCCTGAGTTGGTCAATGGATGTGGAAATTACCGGCGAATGGCCCTGGCGTCGCGCTCAATCCCGCGCCAACCGCAATTCTGAGGATGCGAGGGATGCGAGCGCGTTGTGATCGAGAAAACCGCGCGTCAGGCAAAATGGATCATCCCCGGCTCGTCCGCGAGTTGCAGGCGCCTGCGCCAAAGGTCGCATCAGGGGCAACCGGCGCCTTGCCCCAGGGCAAGTCTGGCAAGTCTCATCATAGGCCAGCGGCGCTCTCTCTCCTGTCCTGGCGCTCCACACCCCTGTAGCGCAAGACGCTGTGAACTTAACCTAAGGTGAGCCTCTCCCCCATCCATCCAGTTAGCGTAGGGCTACCCGTATAGACACTGCCTTTGCATGGCGCATTTAGAGCAGCCATCTCTTATGCTGTGTGTATGGCTGAAGGGCAACGCAACAGCATTCAGCGCAACATCAGCGCCACAGAAGTTGCGAACGCCCTCTGGAGAAACAGGGAAGGGAAGGACAATATGTCGGACATGTCACGCGTATTGACGCGACGTCCTGGGCTCGTTACATTCGCGGGGATCATGATGTTTCTGCTCGGCGGCTTTGAGCTCACCTGGGCAATCGTACAGTTCACGAATGCCGCCTGGATATCCACCAGCGTGTACGGCACATTTGGTGGCTATCTCTGGCTGTGGGCCATCCTTGACCTCGTGTTTGCGCTGGGCCTGTTCTATGGCGGCTACGATGTGCTCAGAGGTGGCGCATTTGGGCAAGCTTTCGGCGTCGTCATAGCCTCAATTAGCGCAATCCGGTGGTTCTTCTACCTGCCAGCGGCCCCGTGGCTTGCTGTGGTCGTCATCGCCATCGATGTGCTCGTCATCTATGGGCTGGTCGCACATAGTGAGTACTTCGAACGTAGCGCCAGCTAGTAACCAGCCAGTAATCGGTAACGCGGTCAAGGCACGTCTCATGGCTGTTCAGCCTACCGCGTCGCCCACGATGGCCCTGGAAGGCTGAACAGAAGGATAGGCCAATCAACAGCGAGACATTAGCTCCATCACACAGCTCCGCCACAACGAACGGCACGCCGATGCGAGTGAAAGGCCAAGAGAAAGGCTATCGGCGCTCGAAACGGTCAGAAATGGCAACAACGATGTTGGTGGGGAGCCGCGCTGGCGGTACCTCCTTTGCGACCAGCGTGACGAGAGCCACCTATGAGGTTCGCCGCGCTGGTCGCGCCGCGCGCCCCGCGAGCGTATCGGCTCGGTAGCTTCAAGCGTAGTGGAGAGCGGCGATGCCGGAACAGGATCCTTCTGCGGAATCTCCAGAGACTGCTCCGGAGTCCAGGAAGCGTTGGCGGCCAACCGATAGCTATGGCTTGGTCTTGTTCCTCATTGTGTTGGACTATTTCGCGCTCTCGACCATAGTCGGCACGGCATGGGGGAGGGTCGCTACCATCGTGCTTCTTGGCCTCACCCTCTTGTTCACGCTGCGCACATCGCGATCACACCGCATCTGGCAGCTTCTGGCGACGATCTATCTGATAGCAAGCGCCTTGTACGTACTCATCGCTGCCTTTGTGCCGAGCGGCAAGGACATCGGGCCGGTAATCATCGATATTGGCGGGTTATTGCTCCTGGTCACACCGTTTGTTATCTTGCGTCGCATCATTACCCACAAGTTCGTGACGATTGAGACGCTTCTGGGAGCAATCTGCGTCTATCTGCTATTTGGCTTTTCGTGCGCTTTCATTTTCTCCGCACTGGGCTTGTTCAGCCCCACGCCCTTCTTCTCTGGTTACCAGAATGCCACGCTCAATGACTACCTGTTCTTCAGCTACACGACACTGACCACCGTCGGCTACGGCAATCTCGTGCCCGCAGGCAACCTGGGCCGCGCATTCGCCGTGATGGAAGCGCTCTTTGGGCAAATCTACCTGGTCATTGTCGTAGCGAGACTCGTCTCGCTGTGGGGACAAGAACTACCTCCACGCAGTCGAGAGCGGCGTAATGACGCTTAGCCCGCGAGAAGAGGGTGGATAGCGCGGACAAAGCTGGTACTCGCTTACTGGTGAGACTCATATCCCCCAGGAGATGAGGGCAGAACTCCCCTTACAAACGCGCCTTTTGCACTGCGCCTCTGCAGCGCCTTCCTTCTATGCTTTTCACAGAAGGCAATGCGCGTCAGCCGATTGATCGCTGCGCGAGTGTGGCACAGCAAGACGCTCCTGAGCGCACTGTCTCCTATCGCGCGACGCCCGCCGCGCCAACTGACGAAGGAAGCAGTGATATGCGATTTCCAGTGATCTCCCTTAGCAGGATACGGCGACCTCCTATACCAAGCGCCCGTTTGATTGTGCGCGCCGCCGCGGTTTCCGTGGCCACGATCGTGACGCTACAGGCGGCGACGATCGCCGTCCTGACGGCGGTTGATAGACGACGCCGGCGCCGCAGCGCCCCTGCCAGCTTTCCCCATGGCGAGCTGCCCGAGGTGTCCGCTTATGATAATTCGTTCCAGATCTATACCTACGGACGCGATGTGTACGAAGCGATGCTCTCTGCCATAGACAATGCCACCGACAGCATTTACATGGAAACGTACATCTGGAAGGATGACGCGGTCGGAAAAGAGTTCAAGGAACACCTGGAGCGGAAGGCTGCGGAAGGGATCAAGGTCTACGTCATCTTCGACGACTTCGGCAATCTCGTCGTGCCACGCGAATTCAAGCGGTTTCCGCCCACCATCCATACGCTCAAGTACCGCGCGATACACCGCCCGCGCCATGTGCTCAACCTACGCAGATATGCGCTGGACCACCGCAAACTGCTCATCGTTGATGGGCGCGAAGCGTTCATCGGCGGCTACAACATCGGCAAGCTCTATGCGACGGAGTGGCGCGATACGCATCTACGTATTACAGGGCCAGCGGCGGCGCATTTCGCCCAAGCCTTTGTGGACTTCTGGAATCGGAATGGCCCCCCTACAGACCCGATTCAACGTCGCTACAAGCGGCGCTACAACTCGCCGGTGCTCCTTCGGAGCAACGACGCGATGCGTCTGGCATTCCCCATCAGGGATACGTACCTCACGGGGATCGATGCGGCTGACGAACGCATCCGCCTGACCAGCGCCTACTTCATACCCGATCACAATCTGCTGGGCGCGCTCAAGGCCGCGGCGGCTCGGGGCGTGGATGTGCAGGTGCTCGTCCCGTGGACCTCCAACCATATCGTGGCTGACTGGGCATCCCACGCCTACTTCACCGAGTGCCTGCGCGCAGGAATACGCCTGTTCGGATACGAGCACGCGATGATTCATGCCAAAACCTGCACAGTTGACGGCCAGCTCACGACCATCGGCACAGCGAATATTGATCGTCTCAGCACCGTCGGGAACTACGAGATCAATGCGGTCATCTATAGCCCCACGCTAACCGAACAGATGGAGCGCATCTTCGAGGCTGACAAGACGAACGCATTCGAGCTGACCCTGGAGCAGTGGGGGTCACGCCCCTGGTATGTCAAAGCGAGTGAGCGTATTATCAAGCCGCTACGGCTCGTGATGTAGCCGCAAGTAGCGCGTGGAGGGTGCGTTTGGCCATACAGTGTGATTGCCCCCACGAGAATGAGAAAAGGAGCGCGGGCGATGCCAAGGAGAGCTGATTACTCCAGCGAGGAGTGGGCGCTGCTTGCCTCAGCGCCAGAGATAATCGGACTGGGAATGCTCGGCGTGTCCAGGAGCGGGCCTGTGGGCAAGTTGCGTGAGCTGCTTATACTGCGCTCATGCCTCCAAGCGCATACTATTCCATTGGAGTTCCGACAGAATTCGCTCGTGATGGATATTCTCGGTGATTCCAGCGCCCGTCCCCACAAGCCGCTTACTCCACCCTCTACCGACGATAGTTGGGCCACACTCATTGTTATGGTCATTGCGGCGCGACTCCATATGCTTGAATACAGCGAGGAAGTCGCGGCGCTGATCGCCGACAGGGCGCCGCGAGACGAAGCCGCAGGGCTCAAGCGCTGGTTGATGTTGATTGCCAGGCGTGTCGCTGGCGCGAGCGGAGATGGATGGCTGGGGATGGGACCGAAGGTAAGTGATGTCGAGAACGCCATGCTTCAGCAGCTGAGCATGTCACTACAAATCACCACCGTTGACGCCGCGCCGACCCCAGCCGAGCTGGAGGCGATGTTCAATATGCGACCCGCAGGCGACGACGAGGGCATCGGCGGCTATACGCGCAACTGGCAGTGACCTTACGGAGGTGAGATACGACTGCCGGAAATGCGCATAAGGGAGCCAAGGTCGCAAATAAGCTGTAGCTTCCCCATCCTCAGAGACCGGGCACACCTGCGTTGCTGGACGCTAACTGGGTTCACTCAGGCTTCTCCAACGGGACTAGTCCACGCTTCTCCAAGTGGGAAACCGACGCGCAAGCGCAGCGAACAGCGGCCCTGACCGAGCAGTCCGCTACGCCGCGGCTCATGGGGTTGAGCCGCATTTCAGAACGGTGGCAAGCAATGTCTGAGCGGCTTGCGCCTTGAGCACTTTGCTCTTGAATTCCACGAGCTTGGGGGCAGACTCGCCAATAGTAGCGGTGTCGGACATCCCCGCTAGTGTCGCGCCAAGTTCATCGTTGGCAGTCTGGAGCTGCTCAAGCGTAGTCCCCGACGCCCCCGTGCGCGACACCAGGCTTGACAAGGTATTGAGAGAGGTTGCGATCTTTTGTTGAATCGTTTTGACCTCACTAACTGTCGTGTTATCACCAACAGTCGACAGTTGACTGAGCAATACGGCGATCGATGCGAGCGACTGACATGCCCTGGATGTTGTCGCCGTGGTCGTCGTCGCGCTTGGGGCCGGCGTGCTTGAAGTCGTAGTTGTCGCCGCTGTGCCACAGCTCGCGAGGCCCAACAGCAGCATCAGTGCGACGAGTGACCCACCAATGCGCTTCATCCTGGATCGTCCTTTCGCTTGAACCCATCGAAACATGCGCTACCGCTCCCTTCGAAACTGGTTGGCGTCTTATCGCACACTACTCCGCCAGCCAAAGCGATTCCTTCCCTGGAATGGTGTCTGTCATGTCAGCGGCGCCACCCGCATATCATCCACATGTTGACCTTCGCTCAGCAACGCACGGCCTCTGGATTTCCGGGTTTTTGCCGGTATATCGCTCGCGAATCCGTACGCTCTGTATGCAACCTAATGCAGACTTGCCCCAGACTATAGACCATGGGGGTTTCTCCTACCCTATGCAAAGGGATGGTTCGCAGGGCGAGATTCCGCACTGCGCGATTGGAGGATAGTGGACTCTCTCGGGAGGAGCAGGCTCCGGTAGAGCGCCCCTGGCAAACGCCAAGAACTGCGCTGTCAGCGCCGCTCCAGACACATGGCTGCATGCGCGTTTCAGGAGACGCACGCCGTATCCCAGGCCTGGTAGATCTCCACAGCGCGCTCATATGCCCCTCAAGCGCATTGGGGAGGGCAAAGGCATTTTCCGAACTCCGGACGCCGAGGGTATTCGGCATCGCGCTGCCCCCTACTCACGGTGAAAGCTGGCTACTTGCCCACAGGTTAGGTGAAGCGCGTGTCATTCGATCAGGGTGAAACTAGCCGCACAAACACGCCCTGTAGGGCGGGTTCCAAGAGGGCATGCGGAATATGATTGCCAACGAGGATCGCATGACAGGGCACATCACGCCGGAAGCGACCAAAGAACATTGGTGAGAAGCTTCCAGAACGCGCGGATGCCCATGAGACATCCATGCATTCCTGCTGCTGTCGCCAATTCGCGCAATCCGCGTGGTCGCCCAAGCCTGCGGATCCGCGAATCACACTAGGCGCTCGCTGGCGCTGCAGGTCACTCGTGTGAGCGTATCTCACCTGCGCTCTGGTCAAAACGGCGTCCACACAAGTCCAAGCACAAGGAGCACAAGGAGCGACGAAGCCATGGCCAAACCGTTCAAGGGCAGGATCAACCTCGACATCCGCGATTCCCAGCCCGACTGGGAACCGTTTGAACCCCCCAAGGCGCCTGAGGGCGCGCCCAATGTCCTCTACATCGTGCTGGATGACGTCGGCTTTTCCGCGCTCGGCTGCTATGGCGGGCCGGTCGAGACCCCCAACATTGACCGCATCGCCGCCGACGGCGTCCGCTATACCCAGTGGCACACCACGGCGCTGTGCTCCCCGACGCGCTCGTGCCTGCTCACCGGCCGCAACCACACCCGCAACAGCATGGCCTGCATCACCGAGGCGGCCATCGGGTTCCCCAACGCGAGCGGCACGGTCCCGCCGGAAAACGGCATGCTCTCGGAGATCCTGGGCGAGCAGGGCTGGAACACCTACCTCGTGGGCAAGTGGCACCTGTGCCCGACCGACGAGATGAACCTCGCCTCGTCGCGCCGGAACTGGCCCAGCGGCCGGGGCTTCGAGCGCTACTACGGGTTCCTGGGCGCCGAGACGAACCAATGGTACCCGGACTTGATCTACGACAATCACCCGGTTGACCAGCCAGCGTCGCCGGAGGAGGGCTACCACTTCACCACCGACATCACCGACCAGGCCCTGGCGTTCATCAAGGACGCCAAGGCCGTCGCCCCCGACAAGCCGTTCTTCCTCTACTACGCGCCCGGCGCCGCCCATGCGCCGCACCAGGCGCCCCGCGAGTGGATCGACAAGTATCGCGGCCGCTTCGACCTGGGCTACGAAGCGATGCGCGCGCACACTCTGGCGCGCCAGAAGTCCATGGGGATCGTCCCAGCGGACACTGAGCTGCCGCCTATCAACCCGATTGGCACGCCCCAGACCCGCACCGGGCCGGACGGGCAGCCGTTCCCAGAGCTCGATTACACGCGGCCGTGGGACACGCTCTCCGACAAGGAGCAGCGGCTGTTCGCGCGGATGGCCGAGGTCTACGCCGGGTTCCTCGCCCATGCGGACTACCATATCGGGCGGCTGCTGGACTATCTGGAGGAGAGCGGGCAGCGCGAGAACACGCTCGTGATTCTGGTCTCGGACAACGGCGCGAGCGGTGAGGGCGGCCCCAACGGCTCGGTCAACGAAAACAAGATGTTCAACGGGATTCCCGACGACATCGACGCGAACCTGGCGCTGCTCGACGACCTGGGCAGCCCCAAGACCTACAACCACTACCCCAACGGCTGGGCGATGGCGTTCAATACCCCGTTCAAGCTGTGGAAGCGCTACGAGTTCGCCGGCGGCACGACCGGACCCCTGCATCATCGCGTGGCCGCACGGCATACAGGCCCGCGGCGAGATCCGCGCGCAGTACCATCACGCGATCGACATCGTCCCGACGGTTCTGGACGTCCTCAACGTGCAGGCCCCGGCAACGATGAGGGGCTATACGCAGAGCCCATTCGATGGCGTAAGCATGCGCTACAGCTTCGACGACGCCGCGGCGCCGAGTAGGCGGACGACCCAATTCTATGCGATGCTCGGCTCGCGCGCTATCTGGCACGAGGGCTGGAAGGCGGTGACGACCCATCCCACGATCAGCGGCTGGAGCCACTTCAACGACGATGTCTGGGAGCTCTACCACACCGAGGTGGACCGGGCGGAGCGGCATGATCTGGCGGCGGCGCAGCCGGACAAGCTGCGCGAGCTGGTGAACCTGTGGTTCGCCGAGGCGGGGGCGAATGGCGCCTTCCCCCTCGACGACCGCTCGGCGGTCGAGATCATGATCACGCCACGGCCACAGCTAACCGCGCCGCGCAACCGCTACCGGTACTATGCGGACGTCGCGGCGGTGCCCGAAGCGCAGGCGGTCAACATTCGCAACCGCTCGTTCACGATCGGCGCGCTCGTGGATCTTCCCGCGCCCGGCGCGCGCGGTGTCCTGTTCTCCCAGGGCACGCGCTTTGGCGGGCATACGTTGTATGTCAAAGACAACCGGCTGCGCTACGTCTATAACTTCGTCGGCATGGTCCAGCAGACAGATCGTCGCGGACGCCGAGCTACCGGTGGGCGCGAACCTGATTCTGTCGGCGTCATTTGTCAAGGACGGCCAGGAGGGGCCAGGCGTCGCGACGGGCATCCTCTCGCTCTACATCGGCGACAAGAAGGTCGGCGAGGGGCGCATCAAGACGCAGCCCGGCATGTTTGGCATTGCCGGTGGATTGACAGTGGGCCGCAGCGAGCGAGCCGTGAGCGATGATTACCCAGGCGAGCGGCCCTGGAGCTTCACGGGCGGCACGATCAGAATGCTTGCTGTGGACGTGAGCGGTGAGCCCTACGTGGACATGGAGCGGCAGGCGGAGGCGATGCTGATGCAGGAGTAAACGGGGACACGAGGTGGCTGCTCTCACCCGCGATGCGCGCGGATAAGGACTCCGCCGGCGCGCTGAGAGAGCAGCCCCCTCTTTCTCCACTGATGGCACGAAGCCTCACCTATCACCGAGGCGCACGATGGGTCGCCAGGTAACTGATAGCGATGAACGAGCTAGACAAGCCATGAGCCGACACCATGAAACAAGGCTTATACATCCCGCCACGCAGTGGGCGCGAGAGACTTTTCTCGTAATTGGTGACGGCACGCGCCATGTGACGTTCCCGCGCCATGCGGCCACCATCCCGGCGCTCAAATGGACAAATCTAGCTAAGGGTGAACAAGAACCAGATCGCGTTTGAGGGATAGGTGAGGGATAGGAAGACACGCCACCAGCTTGTTGGTGGCGTGTCTTGTGGAAGGGAAAGTACCCGAACTGGGAGGGGTCAGGAACGTTTAAACCTTGCTTCCAGTCTACCGAGGTCCACAATCCCAGAGCCGTGGTCGAGCTGGTAGTCCAGGTTCATCGCCGCGTTGATGAGCGAGAGATGGGTAAAGGCCTGCGGGAAGTTACCCAACTGCTCACCAGTGAGCCCAATCTGCTCAGCGAAGAGCCCCAAGTGATTGGCGTAAGTGCTCATCTTCTCGAAGACATACCGAGCTTCTTCCAGCCGCCCAGAGCGCGCTAGAGCGTCTACGTACCAGTACGTGGCGATCGAGAAGGTACCCTCATGGCCGCGCAACCCATCTGGTGAGGCGCTAGGATTGTAGCGGTAGACGAGGCTATCCGACACCAACTCGTCACCCATAGCGTCGAGCGTCGAGAGCCATCGCGGATCTTGCGGGCCGATAAAGCCTACAAGCGGCATCATCAACAGCGAGGCGTCGAGCACATCCGTGTCATAGTGCTGCGTAAACGCGCGGCGTTTCGCATTCCAGCCTTTGTCCATGATCTGCTGATAGATCTTGTCGCGCTCGGCTTTATATCGCTCGATATTTCCCGGCAAGCCTCGATGCTCGGCGATACGGATTCCCCGATCCATCGCGACCCAAGACATGAGGCGGCCGTAGACGAAGTCTTTCTGCCCGCCCCGCGTCTCCCAAATGCCTTCCTCGGGTTGGTCCCAGTGTTTGCTCAGCCAATCCAGTACTGAGCGCAGGCGTGTCCAGCCGTCGTAGCCGATGTGGAAGCCTCGCGCGTCACCCTGATAGAGGCTATCCATAAACTCGCCATAGATATCTAGCTGCATCTGATCTGCGGCGCCGTTGCCAATACGAACGGGACTCGAGCGCTGATACCCCTCGAAGTGGTCGAGCGTCTCTTCGCGCAGTTCGGGTGACCCGTCCACGCGGTACATGATCTTGAGCGGCCGCGCCGCGCCATTTCGTCCAGTGTGCTCGTTGACGCGATCACGCACCCATCGCATGAAGGCCATCGCTTCTTCAGTATAGCCAAGACCGAGCAGCGCATAGACCGAGAATGACGCATCGCGAATCCAGGTAAAGCGGTAGTCCCAGTTCCGCTCGCCACCTACCTGCTCGGGAAGCCCAGTGGTGATTGCGGCGACCAGCGCGCCCGAGGGCGCGTAGGTCATCAGCTTGAGTGTCATGGCGGAGCGGCTGACCATTTCCCGCCAGCGTCCGCTGTACGTCGAGCGGCTGAGCCACTTGCTCCAGTAGCTAGCTGTGTCAGTCAGCATAGTGCGAACATCGTCAGCGGAGATCGCGCCTGGAGGAGTTTCGGAGGCTGATTCTAGCACAATACCCGCGACTTGACCCATATTCAGGGAGAAAGAGGCGAAAACGTCATTCTCGGAGCGCGTCAGGTGAATGGGTTCGCTAGCCTGGGTAACGCCGGCATGGAGTGTTAGCGTAAGATCGCGCGTCTTGAAAACAGCGCCATGCTCGGCCATCTGGAGCGTGTGCGACTTGCGCCCATAGTCGAAGCGCGGGAGACACTCAAGGGTGAAGCGCATTTGTCCACGCACTACGCGCACGAGCCGCACCAGTTGGTGGCGATCGGTCGCTTTCTCTGGATGGTCTATCGGCATGAAGTCTATGACTTCGCCGACGCCATCCGCCGCCATGAAGCGAGTAATGAGAATGGCGGACTCTGGGAAATAGATCTGTGAGCTGACATAGTCGCCCCCATCTGGAGCGATGCGAAATCGGCCCCCGCGCTGGAGATCGAGCAGCGAGGCGAAGACGCTGGGCGAGTCGAATCGCGGGCAGCAGTACCAGTCAATCGCGCCATCGGTCGTGACCAGCGCCGCGGTCTGCAAATCACCGATCAACCCGTGGTCGGCGATGGGGGGATACTTGTCCATCGGAATGCACCCTCTCTTTTCTGGAACGCCAGTATCGCACTGCGGCCAAAAGCGCAAGTTCATCGCCAACCTTCGGATACGAAACATCACATCGCCCTTTTCGCCAGAAAACAAAATAACAGCATGCAGGCAACAGAGCGCAATTACCGAAGGAATCAATAGCCTTGCCAAAGCCTTGCCAACATGCTCCAGGCTGAACAGTTGACGACGCGCCCACAAGAGGTAATGATGGCGCGTCGCTGTGTGGCCATCGCGCATGTGATTGGCGCCATCCCTGCGTTGCGTCTCGGCAATCTTCTCGCAATCTTCATCAAAGCAGAAATCATGGCAAGAAAGGACAAAAGCCATATGGCAGCAAACGCCACTCGGGCCTCAACCTTCTCCTGGTCGCTGTTACTCCCGCTGGCGCTGGCGCAGTTCATCGCCAGTTTTGCCGCATCCAGTATGAACGTCGCCATCAGCTCAATCGCCAACGACCTCGGGACAACGGTGACAGGTGTTCAAACCGCGATCACCCTTTTCACGCTCACGATGGCGGCCTTGATGATTCCGGGCAGCAAGCTAACAGATATTTGGGGGCGAAAGTTCTGCTTCATGCTCGGCTTGACCGTGTATGGGATTGGCGCTCTCATCGCCGCGCTTGCTCCGGTTTTGGGTGTCTTGATTATTGGTTATTCCCTGCTAGAGGGCATCGGATCAGCGCTGATGATTCCGCCCATCTATATCTTGGTCACCGTGTATTTTACTGACCTGCCGACACGCGCTCGATCGTTCGGCGTCGTCAGCGCAGCGGCTGGTATTGGAGCCGCGCTAGGGCCGCTGATTGGGGGGCTTCTTACCAGCGCGATCAGCTGGCGCGCGTCGTTTATTCTCCAAGTTCTGGTCGTCGCGGCGATTACTTGGCTCGCGCGCACACTGCCAGATGCAGGGGTTCAGGGCGCCAAACCAGCATTTGATACCCTTGGAGCGATCCTGTCAGCGGTAGGCCTGTTCTTCGTCGTGTTCGGTGTCCTGCAATCTGGAACGTACGGATGGGTCACGGCCAAGCAAGACTTTACCATCGGGAATACGGTGATCATCCAGCAAGGAGGAATATCACCGGTGTGGTTGTTCATCGGGATCGGCGCCCTCTTCTTGCTGTGGTTCTTCTTCCACATACGCAACAGAGAACGCGCTGGAAAAACGCCACTCATCTCCATCCGGTTGTTCCGCAATCGCGTCTCCAACCTTGGGTTGGTGACGCAAAACGTGCAGTGGCTCATCTTGCAGGGGAGCTTCTTCGTGATCTCGGTCTTCCTGCAGACCATCCGCCACTATACCGCGATTCAGACAGGTCTGGTCCTCACCGCCGCGACCGTCGGCATCATTCTTTCGGGTGGGGCTTCGGGGCGGCTCGCGAAAAGGCGCACACAAAAGACCCTTATCGAGGCAGGCTTTGTCTCGACAATCGGCGGCATGATTCTGCTTCTGCTCATGTCGAGCGCGACATCGAACGTCATCAACTTCCTTCCTGGCCTATTCTTAATGGGCTTAGGGATAGGCGTCATGCTAACGTCGTCGGTGAACGTCGTTCAGTCCGCCTTCCCCGAGAAGGATCAGGGTGAGATCTCTGGATTGTCGCGTAGCGTATCGAATCTGGGCTCCTCCCTCGGCGTAGCGCTTGTGGGCTCGATTTTGGCGATAACCACCATTCCGGGAGACGCGGAATACGCTACAGCACTGATCGTGACTGCTGTCATTGGCTGCATTGGCTTGGCCGCGGCGTTCTTCCTGCCTCACGAACAGGTCGCGCAACAGGAACAGCAGCAACCTGCGACCGCATAAGCAAGAACCATTGCGTGATCGCTATACGCCACGCGGCTGAAACAGCCTTGAACTCGCGCGCCACCCCGCGTTTCAGCCCGCCAGCCACCTCGACAGCGCTCGCGAAAAGGCACAGGGAATGCTAGAGATTGCATCCAGCGTGGGTTGACTGAGGGGCTGGCTCGCCGCCGCAGACTTGCCACTCAGGCGAGCGCATGTAATCCCCGTTCTGGCGCCTTGGGATCGAAGTCGGGAAATTTCAACCCTCGCGCGCGACAAACCGCTGGGGCAAGTAGACGCCATGTAACCTGCTCTCAACGGGTCTTGCGGCGAGCAGGAATAACGCGCCTGTCCCAAGATGACAGATGAGGGATGAGGGATGAGACAATAAAAGCGAAGCCCTCAGGAGTTCCGAATCACGATGAGTACAGCGGATCAGACCTCAAATGCCCCCAAAGCCACTGCCGCATCCGCCTTGGCTGCGGCGCCTATACTCGAGATCACGCTGGCCGTCAGCGCGCTGGAGGATCTCTTCAACGCCCCAACAGTCAACCCCTTCGTTGACCGCGATCTGCGCGCCATCGGCGAGCCTGCCATCAACCGGGCTATCCACCAGTTAGAAGCCGCCGGAATGCGCGATCACCGAGCAGTTCGCTTGCGCGTGCAGGCGCCAGCAAACCTTCTCACGAGCGATACCGAGGTAGTGCGAGCAATCAATCGTTACTGTACGGCGAAATTAGCTGACAACAACGTGTCGATACACGTCACACAGGGGCGGGCGCGCAGAGGGCTAGAAATCTCCGTCGTCGTGGTGTTGCTCTTCGGCATGCTGGCTTACACGCTGCTGGTGACGGTGCTGGCGAATGCCGGAGAGATCATTCAGGGGATCGTGGAGGGCAGCCTCTCAGTCTTCGCATGGGTTGTGCTGTGGGATACGCTCGAGGCGCTCCTGTTTAATCCATTACCTGCGAGATTCGAGAACCACGCCTTAACACGCTTGCTAAGCGCCGAGATTGTGATAGAAGCGTTGAGCGCAGATGACACGTCTGTGCGCACGATGAATAGCGCGGTATGGCGCCGCTGGCGACGTTCAGTCAATATCACTGCCGCCATAGCGCACTCTTCGCCCTGAGTCAAAAACCAAGGCCGCTGACTCCCTTGCTCAAAAGCATGGCGCCGACGAGCACAAGCATCACAGCCATCACCGTCGCGTTATTCATCAACAGCCAGGTCTTCCAAGTGGTGAGCCTCTTCGTCGCCGAGTCGCCAGCGAAAACGTGATAGCCCACCATCGCGGCTACTGTGAGGCTACCGATGGCGATGAAGACTCCCAACGCGCTGGCGTTTTGTTCGATGTCCAGATGTGCCTGCAGAATGGCTGCGGCGGCCGCCAGAATGAGCGCTATGTTGCCCGCCGCCGAGAGAACCGCCGCCAATCCCAACGCCCGGATTGGCGTCAGGCTATCAATAGACCGCATCCAACCCGGCATTGTTGGCTCTTCTCCAGGCTTGGGTCGCTGCAGCCACTGCCGAATGCCAAGGAATACCAACAACACACCAACCGCCACCTTAAACCACGAGATGAGCTTCAGGGGGCCAGTCCCTGGTGTTAAATTGATGAGATTCACGAGCGCCAGCACAGCCACTTCCGCGACAGCCAGACCAATGATCCAGCCGAGGAGAAAGGCCACACCGTTGCTCCGCCCCTTTTGGGAGAGCAAGATCAAGATGACGGCGATGATCGGCAGCGGGCTGATGCTCACTGCGATCGCGATGGGCGCCACGTCGCTGATTGCTGTATTCATCAGTTATATCTCTCAGCCGTGATGGCCTCAGCGCGTTTCGATGTGCCATGAGGCTCGCTGAAGGCTGACATGAGAGGACCGCGAACGGACGAAGTCCTCTCATGTCAGCGGATTCGCGGCGCAGACCATCACAAATCACAACACTGCTATCGGGCGACCCTTACGAGCTCCCGCTGCGTCGCCACTGGAGGCTGGCCTAAGCGGGAAACCTATACGCCAAGTAAACGCAGCGGCTTCGCTCTGGCACATCGCATAAACGGTGTGTTCTCCAGGCTAGTTCCTCGCACGCCTGAGAGCGTACATACGACTATCCTCAGGCGCAGGGGCGACGTCTGTTCCCTTGAAACCGCGTCGCCGGTTCGTTCAACTGGCCGGACGGAGAAGCCGGTGCTCGCCCGATCTATCGCGCGGTGTTTCGAATCCGAGATCTTCGCTCTTGCGCTCATTGTGGTTGTCGTCGTAGTTGTCGTCACTGCGCTCCAGAACCCCTCAACACGGCGCCAGTCATGCGCATAGGACAGTAAGGTGAGAACGCGCCTCGCCCTATGAGTAGTCGGGAGTCTGCCCTTCAAGACTCTCCTCAGGGCCGATGCGGCATGAATAGGCTCTTGCCTACACTTTACGGCAGAGTGCCGCAGCGTCTCGCCGTGAAGGTTACGAACTCCGTGAGATTGCCGTGAGCCGCGAGATCGCATAAAGCGCTCAAAGTGAGGAATCCGATGGATGAAATGTCTAGCGCGCAGGTCCGACGTCCCGGACTGGTCACGTTCGCCGCCATCATGATGTTTCTGCTTGGCGGATTCGAGGTGGTCTGGTCACTCACCGAGTTCGCGAATGCGGCCTGGCTGTCAGGTACAGTCTACGGTACCTACGGTGGCTACTTGTGGATATGGGGCATTGTAGACCTCGCGTTTGCGCTGGTCGCCTTCTACGTTGGCTACGATATCCTGCGAGGGGGATCGTTCGGGCAGGTGATGGGGGTGATCATTGTCGGCCTCAGCGCTATTCGGTGGTTTTTCATGCTTCCCGTGTTGCCAGTGGCGGCTGTGGTCATCATCCTGGTGGATGTCTTGATCCTGTACGGTCTCCTCGCGAACCCCGAATACTTTAGCTCTCGTAGCTCTCGCGCAGCCACATGAGCAAGCTCGCCGCACAAGAGGCTCATGTGGTAGCTGAGTGGATGTAGGGAGACGCCGGAGACAGAAAGGCAAGTAGCGAGGGCGCGACTCTGCCCTGCGGTGTTTTCGCAGGCTCGACCTTCATCCGTTCACTCCATCCTCAAATCATCAAACGGCATGGAGTGTAAGGACAGAAGCGCACAAGAAATGAAGAACGGCATTGCGCATGCTTTGCAGCTGTAGCTCTAGCTGTCGAAAGCTAAGGCAATTCGCTATGGAGACAGGATCGATAGTTGAGCGGACTGCGCCTTGGGGCGCAGCCCATGACACGAAGGAGCAGATACGCTATGGGGATGTTGCGGGTGATGTCGCGTCGCGGTGATGACAGTGTCTCATGGGATGCGCGACAGGTGGAGACAGCCGATCCTGAGGGATTAGCAGCTGTGAGAGAAGCGGAGCGAATCTTTCGCGAGCAACGAGAACAGGGAGCGACGGCATTCCGCGTGGAGGCAGGGCGCCGGAGCGTACGCATTGACGATTTCGACCCGACCGCCGAAGAGATCGTGATGATTCCGCGCGTTGTAGGGGGCTAGTGGAATGATAGCCCCGCGCGGTTTGTTATCACTCATCGACCGCTCGGCGTAGGGTCGCTGCCCTCCACGGCTGATACGCGCGAATGATGGTTGGCGCGCATTCCGCACAGCGCCAGCAGGTTCGGCGAACTGCATCGCAAGGGCGAGCGCATGCATACAGATCGTCCACGCTGGGGATTCCCCACGGTGTGAGTTAAGAGCCGAAGTATATCGCGCGCCGCGACTGAACATTGTCTAGACGTTGCGGCGTGACAGGAGGAGAGCGACCCGTGACAACGAAAACAAGGACACCCGTCACCAGCGAAAGCGCACCTGCAACATCTGCGCTCAAGCCAAACGCGCCTAGCCGCATTGAGGCTCCTGGCCAAAATGGTCGCGTCCCAGCGGCGCGCAAGACCGTGGAGGAGCGCAAGGCATGGGGCCAATCGCTGCGCGAAAAAACGCTACGCAGCAGCCACGCGTTCTATGCCGAATTGCCCGATCGACCTGATCCAATCGCTTTATTAGAGGCCCAGGCGACCACACGCGTGCCAGAACTGGTTCCCATCCGCTACGCACGCATGCGCGTCTCCCCGTTCGCCTTCCTGCGTGGATCAGCGATTGTGATGGCTCAGGACCTTGCCAAAACCCCGAGGACTGGCATTCAGACCCAGTTGTGTGGTGACGCCCACTGCGCCAATTTCGGGGCATACGCTTCGCCGGAGCGTACGCTGCTGTTTGACATCAATGACATGGATGAGACGTACCCAGGCCCTTGGGAATGGGATGTCAAGCGTCTTGCCGCCAGTCTCTTCGTCGCGGGCCGAAATAACGGATTCCCTGATTCGGTCAACCGGGACATAGTGATCACGACGGTCAGATCCTACCGGCAGCGTATGGCCGAGTTCGCGGGCATGCGTACCCTGGATGTGTGGTATACACACGTCACCGCCACCGATCTGCCCAACCAGATTGCGGACAAGCAGACAAGAAATCGGGCGCAAAAGCAGATAGCGAAGGCGCAGCAGCGCACCAGCTTGAAAGCCTTCGATAAATTGACCGAGATAGTGGATGGCCATCCTGTCATCGCCAATGATCCGCCGCTGGTCATGCGCATGGGGGAGCAAGCTACCGAAGCCGAAATCCGCGCGCTCTTCGACAGCTACACAGAGTCGCTACCGAGCGCTCAGCGGCGTGTGCTCGAAAACTTCCAGATCATCGATGTGGCTCACAAGGTTGTCGGCGTAGGCAGCGTGGGTACTCGGTGCTTTATTGTGCTGCTGACCGGACGTGACGACAACGATCCACTGTTCCTGCAAGTCAAGGAGGCAGAGGCTTCAGTGTTGGAAGCGTATCTGCCGAAAACTCACTACAAACACCAGGGAGAACGGGTGGTAAACGGCCTGGAGCTCATGCAGGCGTCATCCGACATCTTTCTCGGCTGGATGAGTGGACCAGCGGGCCGGCACTTCTACTGGCGACAACTGCACGACATGAAAGGGTCAGTAGAGATTGAAAACCTTACGTCTGCAAATCTGGCGCTGTACGGCGGTTTGTGTGGTTATGCTCTGGCGCGCGGGCATGCCCGCTCTTCGATGAATGCTATCGAGATTTCCGGGTATCTTGGCGCGAGCGACAGCTTTGATTTGGCCATCGCTTCCTTCGCCGAGGCGTACGCGAACCAAACAGAGCGTGATTACCGGGCATTGCTCGCTGCGATCAAGTCAGGGCGCATCGTAGCGGCGATGAGCGCAGAGTAATGAAACGGGTAACGTGACGCATCTCGTGTCGTTCCGCGGGTTCTAGCAACATGAACTTCGCCACTTCCCTGGCGCGGAGGTTGGTATGGCCCGCGGACATGACGACAGTTGGGGGGCCAGTTGGGGCCGATGCTTCCCGGCGCTCTCTGGAGAGCGAATGCTCAAACCGACAGACACGCCTCGTACGGGTATCGGATGGATGACGGATGGATGAGGAGCGTCAACACATGAGCGACAGTCCACAACTGGATAGTCACACCCGATCCCTGACGCCGCCAGCGGATACAGCGGATGCGGCTGCTGGTCGTGCTGAGCGGATCGAGGACCAGTTCGATGCGACATCGTCCCTGCTCCGTCTGCTCGTAGGTGGGGCGCTTGTCGGCGCCGACGAGTTGCGGTATCGGTTGCAGGTGTGGGAAGCAGCCACGCGCTCCGCAACACGGGCGCCGTCACGCCATGCTCAGCCCCAGGCTGCTCCCGAGGCGCTACGCTATGCGCTCATTGGGATGCTGTTTGAATCTGAGGCGCGCGTGCGACGGGGATTCTCCAGGATGTTGGCGCGCATGTGGCGTCTCTCTGACGAAGCCGATTCGTATGATTCGTACGATTCGTACTATATAGCGGATACACCTGACATGCCTCCGTCGCCACTTGACCCGTTGCTGATACGTCTGGATGAACTTCTGGACGAACTGCGCTTCAACGCGACGACAACAATCGATCGTTGGAGCGCCCGAGGATGGGTCGAGGAGCAACACGGACGTCGTATGGCGCGGCTAGCCACGGTCAGCGTGATGGATGAGCTGCTCGATTACATGGCGCGAAATCCCCAAGTGCGCCAGTTGATCGAGAAGCAAGCCACAGGCATGGCTGGTACTGCTGTGGAAGAAGTACAGGGGCGCACGGCGCAGGCGGATATGTGGGTCGAGCGGATTGCGCATGGCCTGCTCCATCGTCCGATGAACAATGAAGTCGAAGAGCCCGCGAACAACGTGGAGCCTCCCCCAACGAATAATCCAGGCGGTTGATCTGATGAACAAGGAAGCGCTTCAACTTCAGCATGCGGGGTTCATCAGCCGCGCCATCGCCTTCGTTCTCGACCTCATCGTGATGAGTGTGGCAATCTTTGCGACGATCGCCCTTACAGAGGCGGTGCTGGGATTTTTCACCTTGTATGGCCTCATTGGCCAGCGGGTCGTGCAGTCTGATCTCTTTCGCAATCTCCTCTTCGCTCTGATCGCCCTCGCGAGCGCTGGCATCGCCATCGGCTATCCTGTTGGGTGCTGGGTGCTCCTTGGCCAAACACCAGGCAAGATGCTCACGGGTGTGCGCATCGTGCGGATAGATGGCCAGCCACTGACTGTCAGGCGCGCCTTGCTCCGGTTCTTCGGGTATTGGCTGTCGGCCATTCCGCTAGGCATAGGCTTCTTCTGGGTGCTCGTGGACGACCAGCGACAGTGCTGGCATGACAAGCTTGCCGGCACATGTGTCGTCTATGATTCAAGGTCTCCCTTGACGAGGTCTCGCCAGACGCCGGCCTCCTCCAGCCAGAAGTTGCTCGCATAGGCCATAAGTCTTAATCCAGCCTCTTCTTTAAAATGGAGACTTGGAGCATAGCCGCTCTCCATTCCCTCGCAGACGAACGATAACGAAGATAACGAAGACGATGGAACGCCACTTCCGCCGCTCGCGGAAGTGGCGTTCCATCGTCTGAATAGCAGTCACCGCTGCGGGATATCCAATGGCGAACGGTGCGCTGTCAGCATATGAAGCGGCATGGAGCGCCTATTCGGCCCATGCCTGATCTACCTCCGAGGCTGATACATGGATGCTCTTGATAGGTGCGCTATGCAGGCAATGCTCACACAAACAGACGAAGGTTAGGAGCGCTGGAGACCGCCCCTGCGTCGCAATATCCGCCTCGGAATACCACCCAGAATGCCGGCGGCAGTAGCCGTGAGAGCATTCCTGACACACACGTGTAGCTCTGTTGCGGCAGCCGGCCCACGCGCACAGCGTCCCATCGTCCATGGATCTCACCCCTATCGCCATCAGCCAGTCACGATTAACTTCAGCAACGGACGAATGACGCTGCTGTGTAGAGCCGTCCAGCAAGATACGCGCCGAGGCGCTCACATAAAGCGACGGGAGCGCATGAGGAGCGTCTAGTCAGAGCAGGTATCATTCTTCAACCATCGTACATCGCTCTTGCCCTTGCGCCGCCTAACCAATAGGTAAGACATCACGGCGAGTATTTGGCCCACCTTAAGGAGAGGGATCGCTAGCAGATACAGGCGCTCCGGCACGCGCAGGCGCGCTGGTGTTCTAGCCGCCCGATCGAGAACCAGCGGGATCTGGCGGTCAGGGCCCGCGCCCACCTAGCTGGCGACCTTGGCGTGTAGGGCGCGCATGACGAAGGATAGGCGAAGACAGAGCGGGAAGCGGGCGGAGGACAAACCTCCGCCCGCTTCCCGCTATGCCAGCTGACGCCGTTAGACTGCGACGCCTCCCGGCGTGGTGGGGGGCTGTGGCTCACTCGTCACAATCTGGCCCCCTTCGAGCCGCTCACGCATGCGCGCAAACGTCGCTTCATCTATCTCACCGCGCGCGTAGCGCTGGCGGAGAATCTCCATCGAGGAGGGTCCAGGGGCGCTTACCAGCGGATTCGCCACCGGCGTCCGGTTGCTGAACAGGCGAATGAGCGCCCAGATCGCTAGTCCTAGCAGCGCGATCCAGAGCAGGCTGCCGAGTCCCATCCACAGAAACCCAAACCAGCCCCAACCATATTCCCACATCATATGTGTGCTCCTCTTTCATCAGTCCGCCGCGTCAGCCGCTGGCTTCCCAACCAGCGGCTGACTGGTTCGCCCTGCCGCTCGTTACGCCGTCACAGTTATCTGCCCGGTCATCGTCTCGTGCAGGTCGCAGTAGTAGGTGTAGACACCGGCCTTGGTGAACGTGTAGCTGAACGTACCGCCGTGGCTCAGGTCGCCGCTGCTTGTGATCGAGCTGTCATTGAACGTGACGGTGTGCGTCCCCATGCTCTCGTTGATCCATGTGACGGTCGTGCCTACCTTGACATCCAGGTTGGCCGGGTAGAAGGCGTAGTTGCGGATGACGACCGTGTTCGCGGCCACCGCTGCCGTACCCGTCTGACTCTGCTCGTACATGCCCGGGCCATAGCCGTTCATCATCCCGCCCTGACCCATGTGGCCGTAGCCATTCTCATCCGAGCCATTCATCATCCATCCCGGTCCGTATGTCTGCTGATTCGTGGCGCTCTGGCGAGTCGCGAACGGGCCGTATCCGTTACTCCCAGCCATGGCCATCGCGACACCAGCGCCAGTTAACGCCAGCACACCAGCTAACGCTAGCCCGCCTATGACGGCAATCCATCGCTTTCTCATGGTCTTACCTCCTCTATCGTCTTCTATCGTCTGTGATATTCACTGGCCAGGCGACGCTCAAGCCGCCCGCGTCCAGTTATCGAGCGTTAGTCGTATGGCAGCGTGCGCAACGCCTGCTGGTACTCGGCATCCGAGATTTCCCCCGCCGCATAGCGCCGGCTGACGAGCTCGCGCGCTACTTCCGCGTCGCGGCGGCGCTCGCGGGGGAAGAAGCGGCTCACAGCCCATAGCAGAACCAGGAATAGCCCGATCCAGAAGAGCCCCATGAGCAGCATGCCAAACAGGCCCGCGCCGCCAAATCCAAAGAGCCCCATCATCTTGTCGCCCCCTTATGCGCGTGTGTTTGCGTGTGTTCGCGCCATTGTCTGGCGTCTCTGTCAGGCGCCGGGGCCACTGTGCGCGTCCAGTTCCAACCCTCTGTTGAGAGGATATCGCCGCAAGATCAAGGGGGAATGCGAGAGAAGATCAAGATTTGCTCAAGACTGGGGCAAGCCGCGGTCAGGGGACGAGGGGCGCGGTTATCCCGCGATGGGCAGTGTGAAGGTGAAGGCGCTGCCCTTGCCCAGGCCTGCGCTCTCGACGCGTATCGAGCCACGCATGGCTTCGACGAGCGCCTTGGTGATGGTCAGGCCGATGCCGGAGCCGCCGAGCGCGCGCGAGCGCGACTTCTCCACGCGATAGAAGCGCTCGAAGACGCGCGACAGATTCTCCGGCGCGATGCCGACGCCGGTATCGCGCACACGGAACGCCAGCATGGGGCCTTCTCGCGTGACGCTTACATCCACCGAGCCAGGCGCGGGCGTGTAGCGCAGGGCGTTCGTCAGCAGGTTCGTCAGCGCCTGCACCACGCGGTCCTGGTCGGCCATGACATCAGGGAGGCCCGCAAGCGGCGCGATCCGAAGATCCAGGCCCTTCTCGGTGTACTCCGTCGCAACCCGGTCGCGGGCCGCGTTGACGATCGCCTCGGGCGAAACGCGCGCAGTTTGCATTGGAATCTGCCGGGCCTCGGCGCGCGAAAGCTCCTGCAGGTCGTCCACGATCCGGCGCAGGCGCAGCGATTCGGTGTGCAGCTTGGCCCAGGTCTCCGGCGAAGGCTCGACCACGCCGTCCAGCAGTCCTTCCAGATAGCCGGTCAGCGTCGCGATGGGGGTGCGCAGCTCGTGCGCCACGTCGCCAACCAACTCGACCCGGCGCCGCTCGGTCTTTTCCAGCGCGCTCGCCATATCGTTGAAGCTCGCGGCAAGCTGGCCCAGGTCATCGCCCGAGTTGGCGGGCGGAACGACGACACGCTCGGCGTAGTGGCCGCTACCGATGCGGCGCGTCGCGGTGAGCATGCGCCGCACGGGGTTGGCGATCTGGCGCGCGACGAGAAAGCTGAGCGCGAGCGCGGCCACCGTAGCGAGCGAGGCGGAGAGCAGCAGCCCCTGCGTCACCGCCTGGCGAAAGGCAGCGTCGAGATTCGCCGACACGACATCGCTGCCGGTTCCCTGCCCCCCCATGCCCATGCCATTGCCGCCTGAGTCAGACATCATGGAGTGCATCGAGGCCCCGAAGAAGTCTGGCGCGAACTCCGACATGACGACGAAGACCGTCGCGACGACAATCAGGACGACCGCGAGATACGAGAGGAACAGCTTGGTTCGCAGGCTGGTTCTGGCCCACCACATACGCTCGCTCCCCTCATCCCGGCGTCATCCGGCGTCATCCGGCGTCATCCGGTAGCCGACGCCGCGCACGGTAGTGATGTAGCGTGGACGCGCCACATCCTCTTCCAGTTTCTTCCGCAGGTTCCCTATATGTACGTCTACCACGTGATCGTCGTAGTAGTCGTCGCCCCACACCTGCTCCAGCAGTTGCGCGCGGGTGAAGACGCGCCGGGGATGGCGCGCCAGCGTCGCGAGCAGAGCGAATTCCCTGGCCGTGAGCGCGATCGGCGCGCCCGCCAGCGTGACCGTGTGCGCCGCCTCGTCAACCACCAACTCGCCCACACGCAGGGGAACGGATTCAGCGACGGGCGGCGTGTCCTGGCCGCGAGCGCGCGGGCGCCGCAGCAGCGCTTTCACCCGCGCAACGACCTCGCGCGGGCTGAACGGCTTGGTGACATAGTCGTCGGCGCCGACGGACAGCCCGACAATCTTGTCTATCTCCTCGGTGCGCGCGGTCAGCATCAGGATGTAGGCGTCGGAGAAGCGGCGGATCTGGCGGCAAACCTCGATGCCGTCTATCCCTGGCAGCATGACATCGAGCACGATCAGCGCCGGATCGAAACGGCGCGCGGCCTCCACCGCCGCCAGGCCGTCCTCCGCCGTCGTCACCTCGTACCCTTCGCGGCTAAGGTAATCGCGCAGCAGATCGAGCAGATTCGGCTCGTCGTCCACGATGAGGATCTGTGTCATCGCTCCCGCCTTGTCTTCGCGGCGCTTATGGATTTCCCTATGTCATTCTGGCGTCGCGCCACCGCTCATGCGTTACGCCCTCCTGGCGCCCTCGCGTGAGCTAGCGTATCACACGTATTCCGTCTCACTGTGTCATTCCCCAACGGGCGCCCGGCGCACAATTCAGCCGCCCAGTCCCACAGAATGGTCACAATCGAGCGCTCGCCAGCGTCTGTTCGAGGTCTGTGGCGCCCTGGTTGCGGCCCATGCGACTAGGCGGCTTTACTGTCCCATCACAGGCGATTGAAGGCTTTCGCGCACGGCGATGCGCCTGGTCACAGGCGCGGACTCAAGCCACCAAGGAGGGAAGGACGACCATGTGGTGGAAGTCACGATGGCGGGGCGGCTGGGGAAGCCTGATCGCGCTGGTCCTCCTGCTCACGCTGGCCGCCTGTACCGCGCAAACGACGCCAACGGCCCGGACGACGCCGACCGCGACTCTTGAGCCGGCAAACGACCAGGATATCATCCCGTCACCCACGCCAACCACCGTCCCTACGAGCGTCCCGACCGCGACGCCAACCGTGAAACCAGCCCCAACCGCGAAACCGACGCCAACCGCGAAACCGTCTCCGACCGCGACCCCGGCGCCGAGCATCCCTCCAGCGCCGCTCGCCTCGGGCCGGGTGATCCTCGTCAGCCTCTCGCGCCAGCAGCTGTACGCGTACCAGAATGGCGCGCTCGCCTTCACCTTCACCGTGGAAACCGGCCGCCCGGAGCTACCGACGCCAACCGGCGTCTATCATGTCTTTCTGAAGAACTGCTCCGATCTGCGCTGGACGAACAACAGCGCGCCCACCGCGAGCCACAACGTGAACTGCGTGGAGCATAACGGCGACGGGCATCAGGCGGTGTTCACCTCGCCCTGGCCGGTGGGATCGCCCAACTGGTACGCGCCCACCCACATCAACTACGCGCTGGAGTTCAAGGAGGGCGGTTTCTACCTGCACGACGCCTGGTGGCACGTCGTGTTTGGCCCCGGCGGCAACGTGCCGCACAAACTCTCCGACGGAAGCTGGGAGACCGGCTCGCACGGCTGTATCGGCATGCGCATCCCCGACGCCGAGCGGCTCTACGCCTGGGCGGCGCATCGGCACCCCCGTCTACGTCCGCGCGAAGGTGTGATCGCGCCTGATAGACCCACTTCCCTGCGCTTTCGCTGCGCTCATCTCATATTTCAGCGCAGCGGCTTGCTCTCTGCTGTATCGAGTTGGGGCGACATGTGGGCATGGCGTCCAAATGTATTGACGCCGTCAATGCCTGCGGCGATACTGGATTTCAGTGAGACATGCGCGACCTCTCTCTTTTCCCTCGCATGGATATGAGAGGCGCGGGAGCGCTATGCGACCTGAAGCGGCGCGCTACGTGACGTGAAAGAGGAGATCTCGTGGCTAAGCTCATTCCAACGACAGTTGTCGGCAGCTATCCCCAGCCGGAATGGCTTGTGGACCGCGAAAGCCTGCGCAGCCGGCTTCCTCCCCGCGTTCGGGTGCGCGAGTTATGGCGCATTCCCGAGCCTTTCCTGGAGCAAGCCCAGGATGACGCTACGCTGGTCGCTATTCGGGACATGGAGCGGGCCGGCGTGGACATCATCACCGATGGCGAAATCCGCCGCGAGAGCTATTCCAACCGTTTCGCTACTGCGCTGGAAGGGCTCGATCTCGACAACCCCGGCACGGCGCTCGATCGCACGGGGCATCCCAACCCGGTACCGCGGGTCGTCGGCCCGATCCGCCGCACCCGGCCCGTGGAAGTGCGCGATCTGGAGTTCCTCCGCCGCAATACCGACCATCGCGTCAAGATCACCGTCCCCGGCCCGTTCACCGTCGCGCAGCAAGCGCAGAATGATTACTACCCGGATGACCGGGCGCTCGCGCTCGACCTGGCCGCGGCGATCAATGAGGAGATCAAGGACCTCTTCGCGGCGGGCGCCGATGTCGTTCAGATTGACGAACCCTACCTCCAGGCCCGACCCGAGAAAGCGCGCGCATACGGCGTCGAGGTCATCAACCGGGCGCTCGAAGGCGTCCAGGGCGTGACCGCGCTGCATATGTGCTTCGGGTACGCGGCTGTCGTCCACGACCGGCCCGGGCAGTATGCCTTTCTGCCGGAGCTGAGCGAATGCGTGGTCCAGCAGATCTCCATCGAGACGGCGCAACCCAACCTGGATCTCTCCGCGCTGAGCGCGCTCCCCGGCAAGACCATCATCCTCGGCGTGCTGAACCTGGGAGACCTACGGGTGGAAACAGCGCAGGAAGTCGCCGACCGCCTCAGGACGGCGCTGCGCTATGTCGAGCCGGAGCGCCTGATCGCCGCGCCTGACTGCGGGATGAAATATCTTCCCCGCGACGTCTCCTTCGGCAAACTTCAGGCGATGGTGGATGGGGCCGCTATCGTCCGCCAGGAGTTGGGCTAATCAATACCCTTTCTGGTAATTTGGGAGCACCACTCGGAAAATTCAGCCGTTGCCGGCAGCGAGCCACTAAGGCAAGCGCACACCATGAAACCTGATCCCAATGGGCTTAACAACGAGCAGGCAAAGCGATCCCGGCCCAGGACGACCGAGGAGAGATCATGGTGTGCGCGCTCAGCGGCAGTGTTCGGCCCAGGAATCCCCCGGCTTCAGCCGTGGGGAGCGGTCAATCCTGATTTTTGCTAGCCAACCAGAAAGCGCTTGGCGGTAATGCGCTTGCCGTTCGCTCGTCGTGACGAACTTCGACTCTGATGACTCGGTAGGGGGCGCGGTAGCCATGAGCGCCTCCTTCGATGCCCACGCGCTACACCCGCTGTCACTTCTCTTCTGGACTGAGTGCTTGTCTAGAGTCGCAGACGATAACTGGATAGTCAAACTCCTTCTGGAAACCTAACTTCAAGGCCGTTGCTATCGAGGGAATGTTGCTGGCCCAACAATGCCAGCCAATCTCCGTTGCGCCTTCGGCAAATGCTTGTGCGATGACCGCTGATGCGACATGGGCGGCGATACCTTGCCGCTGATAGGCTGCGATGGTCTCAATCCCCAGTTCATAGCGGCCCTGGTAATGGTACTCGGCCAGACACCAGCCAACGAGCTGGCGACCATCGAGGGCGCAGAAGCCGAAATGCTGACGGAAAAAGTGCTCAAGTGAAGGGCTCTCTGAATGGATCTCATCAATCAGAAGGTCTCGGTTCACCAGAGAAGCGTCTTCTACCAGGGTCTGGTCAATGCGCGCCACGACGATCGTGTCTTTCGGAGGTGAGGGAAGAGACAAGGATGGTTCTCTCAGGCGGTAATAATGTCGGGGGGATGTGTTCCTTCCTAGTCCTTGAAAGGCATGCTCAATAATAGGTTCCCAGGCGTTTGATGGGTAGTACACCATAAACCAGTAGCTCTGTTCAAGAGACGGTTGGTAGAGCAGCTGGATGACATCCGCGAGCAGCTGCGCCGATGGCTCTCCACCCACAAAGACGTGATACTGGTTGGATGGGATCAAGATAGCAGTAGTTGGGCGATCGGGATCATCGACATAGATCCTTCCTGGCAGTATTCCAGCAAGGACACTCGGCAATGCAAGATGATAAGCGCTCATTTCCTCAAAGAGCGGAGAGACGGATGGGTAGGCGGCTGGTTCTAACAAGAAAGGCATAGGTCTCCTCATCTTGACGTGGAGACTCAGTCCACCTCGGCTGAGTCACTGAATCCTATCCGTGTTGGCGAGAAGGATCAAGGAGAGGCCGCTCAAAGGAGATCAAAAGACACCAAGCGCCTTCCTAGCAACGCGAAGAGGCTATTTGGCGGCTCTCTTGCCCGCTGTGGTGTTTGATTCCTGACATGATACCACGCCGCAGATCGATCCCTATCCCCAACCCCATCCATTCGGCGCCTGGCTCTTCAGAGAGCGCCTCACGCCGCTGCCCACAAGGTAGTCCGCCTTTCGGCGCTCATGGCTGATGGCAAGCGCTGAAAGCCGCCTCGCTATCCAGGTATGCTCGGATAGCGAGGCGGCTTTCACGCGTGGGGCCTGTTCAGCACATTACGTGGTGATGTCAGGGTAGGGAAGCGACCAGTGCTTGAGTTTTTGCGCGTATTCGCGCTGGAATGCCAGCGGTTCCGCATAGTCGCGCTCAAACAGGGCGATGAAGAGGGTGAGCGTCAAGAATGGATGCGCGCCGAGCTCGAACAGCTTGACGTAGTCGTGTGTGGCCAGCGCCTCGCGCTCATCATCGGCGAACGCCAGCCATGTGCTGTGTTCCATCTCAGGCAGGTTCAGGATGACGTTGGCCCGCTCGGCTTCCCACCAGGTTACTGTGCCCCGTGGATCGGCGCGGTAGCGCTCGACGAGCTCCGGATCGCGATCAACGGTGAAGAGGAACTTGTTGAGGAGATACTTGCTCATGCGTTCACCCCGTTCGGATACCAGGTGAAGTAGGCTTCCATCGTGTGGAAGAGGTCGAGCGTATCGACGTAATCAGCCTTGGCTCCCCCGGCGACGCCCATCATCAGCATGAAATCGAGGAACCCATGCGTGGCGTTGCCCGGCTCCCACAAACTATCGAGCGAGACGCCCGCCAACGCGCCGTCGATATCGCCGTTGGCGATCCAGGCGACGGCCTTCCGGTCAAACTCGGGGTCGGGGCCGTGGGGGCCGAACTGGCGCGGCCCGCCAAGCTCGAGTGAGAGGTGTCCGGTGCCGATGATCGCCACACGCGCATTGCTCGGCCACGAGATGACGAGATCGCGCAAGAGGCTGCCAAGCGCGACGTAGCGCCTCGGCTGGGGCAGCGGCGGGGCGAAGATGTTCGTGTAAACCGGCACGATGGGCAAATCCGCCTGTGGCCGCGTCGTGATGATCGGGCAGGTGATGCTATGGTCGACGTGCAGTTCGTTGCTGAACGCGAAATCGAAGCCGGCGTCGAGGCCCTTGCGCAGCAGATACGCCGACAGCTCTTCATGCCCCTTGAGCCGCATGCGGGGCAGTCCGAACTCGCGCTCCTCATTGTAATAGTTCGCGTCGTAGAAAGGCGCTTTGCCGATCAGGAACTGCGGCATGTTGTCGTACCAGAGCTGGTGGAAGTGGTCGGAACCGACCATCACCAGCACGTCCGGGTTGGCGCGGGTGAGCGTCTCGCGGTAGGCTGTCACTTTGCGCACCCATTCGTCCGCGAAGTCAGGCCTCTCCTCCGGCGGAGCGGTGCTGGCGCGATAGAAGAATGGGTGGTGCGTGGTTGCGAGGATGGCGACCAGGTTGGCCATGACTCCCTCCTTCGGGCGTGGCCTGCACACATCGCAGGCGCCTGGACGGACTGGGTTAACGCTGCTCTTCGGCGTCGGTTGTGGTGGCCGGCCGGTACACCGCGTTGCGGTCGACCGCGAAGTAGATGTCGGGCGCGATGGGGTTGCGCATCTCCTCAGCGATTTGTCCGAGCAGTCCGGCTGTACGCGAGAGCAGCGCCACACCGCGCAGCAATGCAGGCGGCAGCCCCAGATCAGCGAGCGCGGCGCCGCATACACCGGCTCCGTTGAGCGGGAGCTTACGGCCAAGTATATCAGGATGCACCCTGCCGATAGCCTCGAACAGGCGCAGGTGCGGTCCCCGCAGGCCTTCTTGCTCAGCAATGCCGATGATTACGGGCGTGCGCGGGTCGGCGGTTTTATGCACAGGATGCCCCAGGCCGGGGATAAACCGTCCGGCGGCGCGCTCCGCCGCGACGGCGCGCAGGGCAAGCGCATCCCACTGCTCATCGGTCGTAGGCAGGTCACCCTCGACGGCGGCCAGGACAGAGGCAAGAAAGCGGCCTGTATCCTCGGTGACGCCGAGGAACCGGGAGCCACCGCCGAGCAGACCCGCAGCAATCGCGCCCTGGATGGAATCCGGCGCGCTATAGAGCGTCAGGCGGGCGGCGATTGCGGTAGGCGTGAAGCCGTGGTCGGCCAGCGCGACGAGCACGGCCTCGAACACACGCGTCTGCTGCGGCGTTGGCCGTTTCTGTGTCGCGAGCCAGAGAGCCAGCTCGCCGAAGCCCACCTTGCCGATCAGCTCGTCAGACAGGTCGTGACCGAGCAGCAGGATACGGTCGGTGTCAGATGTGCCTAAACCGGTAGGGTATTCAGGCGGCCGTTGTTCACCCACGTGCAATCTTCCTTCTTCGACAAATCGACACATCGCGCCGCGAATCGCGATTGACTGCTCAACGTTTCCCCGTGGATGCGCCAGAGAGCTCGCCGTTCGAAGAATCGCTGCCTCGTGGCTGGTTGAGCCAGGCGCGGATGGATTCATTATCCTGGCCGAGCGCTGGCGGAGGCGCCTCATAGCGAGCTGGCGTCGCGGAGAACGTGATGGGATTACGGATCATCGGTACAGCGTCGTCGCCAGCGCCTACCTCCACGACAGGATCAAGCCCCATCTCGCGCGCGAAGGCGACGCCGCCCGCGATGCTATTGATGGGGCCGCACGACACCCCAGCCTCGCTCAGCGCATGGAACCACTCGTCGGCGGTCTTCGTGCGCAGCCGCTCGACGAGGAGCGGGCGCAGCAGGTCGCGGTTGCGGGTGCGGTCTTCGTTGTTGGCGAATCGTGGGTCGTGTGGTAGCTCAGGAAGGCCGAGGACTTTGCACAGGTTACGAAACTGCCCGTTGTTCCCGGCGATGATGATGAGCTCCCGATCAGCGGTCGGCAGTGGCTCGTACGGGAACAGGCTGGGGTGAGCGTTCCCCATGCGGGTAGGGATGACCCCACCCGCCACATAGGCCGAAGTGTGGTTGACCAGCCCCGAGAGCGCGGAAGCGAGCAAACTCAGCTCCACGTGCTGGCCTTCACCTGTATGATTGCGGTGGTTCAGCGCGGCCAGGATGCCGATTGCGGCGTGCAGCCCCGCCATCACATCGAACACCGAGATGCCAGCCCGGTAGGCGGGGCCATCCTGATCGCCGGTCAGGCTCATCAACCCGGAGATTGCCTGCACCACCAGATCGTAGCCAGGGAGGGAAGCGCCCTCCGCCGTCCCAAAGCCACTGATAGATGCGTAGATGATCCCAGGGTTGCGCTGCTTGATCGCATCGTAGTCCAGGTCGAAGCGCGCGAGGCCGCCAGGCTTGAAGTTCTCAATGAAGACGTCCGCGCGGAGGGCAAGCTCCTGGGCCAGCCGCAAATCCTCAGGATTCTTGAGATCGAGCGTCACCGACCGCTTATTTCGGTTGATGGCCAGATAATAGGTTGATACGCCGTCGCGGACGGGTGGCGCCCATGTCCGGGTGTCATCCCCTGTGGGACTCTCGACCTTGATCACCGTCGCGCCGAGGTCGCCCAGGAGCATCGTGCAGTATGGGCCAGCGAGCACCCGCGAGAAGTCGGCGATCAGCAAGCCATCCAGGGGGCCTGGCCGGCGATTGGTATCCGTATTGACCTGTTCTGACATCGGGCTTCAGCCTCCGCTACGCTCACCTGCGAGCGATCTGCACGAGCCATGCCTGCGCCCGTTCGTCCTGTCTTGTCGCGCGCCACAATGAGTGTTTGTCCGCACAGCGGACAAGTGTCCGTTACTTATGGTAAACGACATGGTGAGGTAGTGTCAAGTGAGTATTCGACGGCGATCCGGACGGTAACACCTCTATGAGCCAGCGACGACGGTGATCTCTGGGCGGCTCTGCCACAACATCCAGTCGGCGCTGATCGCTTCGGCGGTCTGCAACAGCAGCGGCAGATAGTTCCCGGTGAGCGTCTCGAGGCTTGTTTCCGCGGCGTGAACGCTGACATTGAGCGCAGCGACCACATGGGCGGGGCTATCGCGCACTGGCGCCGCGATGGAGCGGATACCGGGCGCTAATTGCTCATCGGTGAGCGCCCATCCTCGCGTACGCACCTCGCGCAACTCGCGGACGCGCTCTTCCATATCTGGATTCCACCGGGGAGAGATCCCCGAGCGGCTCGGCTCAGCGAGCGTCGTTTCCAGCTCATCGGGCGTGAGCCAGGCTAGCAGCGCTTTCCCAAGCGATGTCTGAAGAGCGGGAAAGCGGGTGCCAATGGTGACCGCGAACGTGATGACCTTGGGTACCGCTACGCGCGCGACATAGACAACATCAGACCCATCGAGCTGCGCGAGCGACGACGATTCGCCAGTGCGGGCGACCAGCGCCTCCATGTGCGGGCGCGCAAGCTCCCAGATACTGGTTGCCCCAATGTATGCCATGCCCAGCTCGAGGACACGCGGTGTTAGTGTGAACACGCCACCGGCGGCGCGGACATAGCCCAGTTCCTCGAGCGTGAGCAGGATGCGCCGCGCCGTGGGCCGGGCGAGCCCGGTGGCGGTGGCTACCTCGCTGAGGCTCATCGCCGGGCGGTTAGGCCCGAATGCGCGAATGACATCCAGGCCGCGCGCCAGCGCCTCGATGAAGTCCGGTCCTGTCTGGCCGCGCATCATTCCTCCCCAAGCGTGTTGACGCCGCGTTGACCGCACCACGCATAGAGGACGGCGCGGCATTGATCACCGTTGAGCATACCCGGAATGCTCGATGTGTGTCCACACTTTACACGTTCTATCGCTTTCGCCGCTCCCAATCAGCCGCCGTCCCCAATCGAGGCGGGTTTCGCTCACCATCAGGATGACATAACCTCTTGACATCAACGCCGTCGTTGTGTAGCATTTCCAGCGGACGGTTGTCCGTATAGCGGACAGACGAGTGTTTTTGATTCGATGTGGATGGGCTAGACGGCCTTCAGGACGCAGGCGACGCGGCCATGCGACCGGCCCCCCAACCGGGCTGATCTGCGCATCATGACCGCTCCCAAATCCCGAAGACCGGGACACAACGAGGTGAGCAGAATGAGCCTGAACCGTGCGCCGGTCGCTGATGACTTCACACCTGGCCGCCCAGTGGTGTTCCGCAACGCCACCGTGTTGAGCATTGACCCATCCATCGGGATGCTAACGGGCGGCGACGTTCTGGTCGCCGACAAGCGTATCGCGGCTGTTGGCAAGCAACTCACCGTGCCCGACGGTACCGTAGAGATTGACGCCAGCGAGGGCATTTTGATGCCCGGCATGATTGATACGCACCGCCACATGTGGCAGACGGCGCTGCGCGGGTTTGGCGCCGACTGGACGCTGACGAACTACTTCATGTACTACTACATCAACTGGGGCAAGATCTTCCGTCCAGAGGACATCTACGCGGGCAATCTGCTTTCCGCGATCGAAGCCGTAGACGCGGGTGTCACGACATCGGTTGACTGGTCGCATGGCCTCCAGACGACCCAGCATGCCGAGGCGGCGGTTGACGCGCTCGAGGAGATTCCCGGACGGTTCGTGCTCGCCTACGGCAACTTGCTGGGCGCGCCCTGGGAATGGAGCAGAAAGCCTGAGTTCGCCGACTTCATCAAGCGGCGCATTGACGGGCGCGGCGATATGCTGCGCATGCAGATGGCCTTCGATGTCACCGGTGACCCGGCCTTCCCCGAGCGCGGCGCCTTTGAGGCTGCGCGCGACTTCGGCCTGTCGGTCACGACGCACGCGGGAGTGTGGGGCGCCACCAACGATGTCGGCATCAAGCAGATCACCGACGCCGGGTTCATGAACCCCTCCACCATCTGCGTTCATGCCACCACCCTTTCCGACGACTCGTACCAGCGCATCGCCGCGTCGGGCGCTTACACCTCCATCTCGAGCGAGAGCGAGGCGAGCGCGGGCCAGGGCTACTCGCCAACCTGGCAACTGCGGAAGTTCGGCATCCCGGTCTCGCTCTCCATGGATACGAGCGTCTGGTGGAGCGCTGATCTCTTCTCCGCGATGCGGGCGACACTCAACGCGGACCGCGCGCGCGACCACATGGAGGCGCACAAGACTAACGACACGGTCGTCAATAACTTCCTGCGCGCCGAGCAAGTCGTCAACTGGGCGACGATGGGCGGCGCCAAGGCTTTGGGTATGGACAGTCTCGTTGGCAGTATCACGCCAGGCAAGCGGGCTGATCTCGTCCTCATCAAGAACGACGCCTCACCGGCCATGTTCCCACTGATCAACCCGTATGGGCATGTCGTGTTCCAGGCCGGGCGCGGCGACGTGCATACGGTGATGGTGGATGGTCGGGTTCTTAAGTACAATCACCGGCTGCGGGACATCAGCCTGGCGCGGGCCAAGCACGCGGTCGCCGCGACCGTCGAGTTCGCGCGCTCGAACATGGGCGAGAGCGCGTGGCAAGAAGTGATGAATCCCGAGCAGACGAAAGTCGAGTTGCTCGACAATCCGTACACATATACCAAGTAGGATGGTAGCAAAGCGGCGTGGAAACAGAACCAGGACTGAGCGGCGCCCAGCGTCGCTTCAGTCTCGTTCAATCGCTGAAGAAGACACTAGCGCGTGTTCGTTCACGCCATCCACGGCGAGAGGATGACATGACAAGCGCTGAGATGCCCGCTGCCGTCATTGTCCAGCACAGCGTCCCGCCTGAATACCATCAGCGCCATGTCCCGCAGCGGGGCGCTGGGCAGGCGCTGGTCCGCGTCACGGCGGCGCCCATCAGCCCACTGGATCTACTGTGCGCGTCTGGCCGGTCCTACTTTGGGCCGCCGCAACTCCCCTACATCCCAGGCGTGCAGGGCGTCGGCACGATTGTGGAAGGGGAGACGCTCACGCCTGGTCAGCGCGTGTGGTTCACCTGTGACGCTGGCATGAAGCCGGGCGACGGCAGCATGGCCGCGTTTTGTGTCATTGACGAGTCAGCGGCGCTCGCGCTCCCCGAAGGTGTCGCCGACGATCTCGTCGCCGCGCTCGGACTCTCCGCCATCGCGGCGTGGATGGCGCTGACCTGGCGGGGGCGGCTCCAGCCAGGGGAGCAGGTGCTCGTGCTCGGCGCTAGTGGAGCGGTCGGGCAAGTGGCGGTTCAGGCCGCCAAACTGCTCGGCGCTGGACGTGTGATCGCCGCCTCACGCGACCAGGCGGGCCTGGCCCGCGCGCTCACCCGCGGCGCGGACGCCACCGTTGATCTCACAGGAGACGATGTGGACGATCTCCACAGGCGCATCGTGGCGGCCTGCGAGGGGCCGCTGCATCTCGTTATTGACCCAGTCTGGGGATTGCCAGCGGAAGCCGCCGCACGCGCGCTCGGCGTCGAGGGGCGGCTGGTCAACATCGGCGCCGCCTCGGGACCTACTGCGCGCTTCGACTCAGCCACCGTTCGTAGCAGGCTTCACAATATCCTTGGCTATACCAACAGCGCCCTGACACCTGAGCAGAAAGCGCAGGCGCTCAACGAGATTCTCGCGCATGCCGCCGCCGGGCGGTGCACGGTGGACCGGGAAACGATGCCGCTCGCCCGCGCGGGAGAGGCGTGGGAGCTCCAGGCGGCCTTTGCCCGTCGCAAACTGATCCTGGTCCCGTAGATGTTTCTGGTACTACACCACTCCCAAGCGACACACGCCGCGACCTGGCTGGTGTGAGGTATGCGAAATGGCGAGCGGGCGGAGGCTATAGCCTCCGCCCGCTCGTCGTTGTCATCCACCGCTCTCTGAGTGAGCGACTGTATTCTTGCCATGCAACAGGTCTGTACGATGACAATGAAGTTGGTCACTGCCATAACTCGCGCAATCCGGGAAAATTCGTCCTTTGTGTGCATCGCGGTTATGCCTGCTCCCTGCTGAAAGCAAGTCACTAACGACCGATTTGCGCTGATCCACCAGCAGAAACCGGACAATTGAATTGGTCACTGTATGCCCTGGCACATCGGAATGATTTCGGCGCGAGGGATCGGCAGGGATGATGAGCGCGCCTGGCGAAGCCACTGGCTGCGCTGGCCGATCCTGCTATCTTCCATGCCGAGTAGTGGCGCCTGGCGACCATGCCCACACGGTCGATGATTATGACCTCGGCCCACATCGCATTAAGTTGGTCACTGACTGAGGCGTCATATGCTCCATTGTGCTCCCTCGGTGAGTCCGTCCGCAGCCGTGAGGCGGGGTGTCGGCATGCATCACGGCGATCGACGAGGAGGTACGCTCGACGAGGGGGCGTGGACGGTCAAACAGCTCAACTGGCCGGACTACCGCCTCGTCGAGGACAGCCAGGAGATGGGGGATATCGTGGTAGCGATCGATCGGCAAGACCGCTGGATGGGCGCGGCGGAGCCGGCCGAGGGCGCCATGGGAGATTCACCTGGGCCGACGGTACCGCCGTACGCGTCGCGCCGCCGCTTCGCCAGGAGGTTGTCCGTCCACAGCGGACGAAAGGAACTAAGGGAAGGAGACTACCCGCTCCTTCCCACTTTTACTATATAGCACACAGGGGGGCTTGCGGCTAGCCCTGGGGCGTGTCGTACAATCGCGGGCCGAGGCCAGAAACCTACGGACATGGGAGGAGCAACATGCGTGTGTCGTTGTCGCAGTATGGGTCGTGCGGGAACGTCGGATCGATGAACGGAGAGTGGCGATGATCCAGACCAAGTACGTGTTGGGCTTCCAGAAAATCGGCCAGATGCAGGTCGCGGTCGTTGGCGGCAAGGGCGCGCACCTGGGAGAACTCTCGCGGATCGAAGGCCTGCGCGTGCCGGCTGGCTTTTGCGTGACGACGGACGCCTTCCAGCGGATTCTGGCGGAAGCGCCGTCGATGGACGATCTGCTCGATCGGTTGTCGCGCCTGAAACCAGACGACCGGGAGGCGATCCGGGCACTCAGCGCGGAGATCCGCCGGACCCTCGAAGAGACCGCCATCCCCGACGATCTGGCGGCGGCGATTGCCCGCCCACTCGCCCGGCTCGGCGAACAAGCCGCCTACGCCGTCCGATCCAGTGCGACGGCGGAAGACTTGCCGACTGCCTCCTTCGCGGGCCAGCAGGACACATATCTCAACATCGTGGGGCCGGTGGCGATCCTCCAGCACGTCAGCCGATGTTGGGCCTCGCTCTTCACCGAGCGGGCAGTGACCTACCGCCTGCGAAACGGCTTGGACCAGCGGAAGGTCCACATGGCCGTGGTCGTGCAGCGGATGGTCTTCCCGCAGGTGGCTGGCATCCTTTTCACAGCCGACCCCGTCACGGGCAACCGGAAGGTCGCCTCCGTGGAGGCCAACTTCGGCCTCGGCGAAGCCCTGGTCTCTGGCTTGGTGAACGCGGACGTCTACAAGGTGCGGGACGGCCACATCATCGCCAAGACGATCGCCACCAAGAAGCTCGCCATCCATGCCGGGCCGGAAGGCGGGACGCAGGAACAGACGATCGAGCCGGAGCGGCAGGAGCAGCCAACGCTGACAGATGCGCAGGTCGTGCGGCTCGCGCAGCTAGGCCGGAGGATCGAAGCGCACTTCGGCAGTCCCCAGGATATCGAATGGCTCCTGGTCGACGATGACTTTCAGATCGTCCAGAGCCGGCCGATCACCACACTGTTTCCCATTCCCGCCGCCGGCGACCAAGAGAACCACGTCTACGTCTCCGTCGGTCATCAGCAGATGATGACTGACGCCATGAAGCCGCTGGGGATTAACCTGTGGCAGCTGACGGCAGGCCGGCCCATGTACGAGGCCGGCGGGAGGCTGTTCGTCGACATCGCCCGGGGTCTGGCTTCGCCAGCGAGCCGCGCAGGCCTCCTGGCGGTCCTGGGGAAAGGCGATCCGCTGATCGGGGACGCGCTGCAGACCATCCTCGAACGCGGCGACTTCATCCGGTCGCTCCCGGACGAGGGACCCGGCGGGGCGGCGGCTGGCGGCGCGCCCGCCCCGATCGAGACCGATCCGGCCATCGTCACCGAACTGATCGGGCGCAGCCAGGCCTCTATCGCTAACTTGAAGCGCGGCATCCAGACGAAGTCCGGATCGGAGCTGCTCGACTTCATTCTGGGGGATATTCCGGAGATGAGGCGGATCCTGTTCGATCCGCAAAGCCATCAGGTGTTCATGACGGCGATGGAGGCCACCTGGTGGCTCAACGATCAACTGCAGGCGTGGCTGGGCGAGAAGAACGTGGCCGACACGCTCACGCAGTCCGTTCCCAACAACGTCACGTCGGAGATGGGGCTGGCGCTCCTGGACGTCGCGGACGTGATCCGCCCGCATCCAGACGTTGTGACTTTTCTCCAGCATATCGAGGACGAGGGCTTCCTGGACGAGGACTTCCTCGACGAACTGCCGAGGCTCGCGGGCGGGCAGGAAGCGCGCGATGCCATCCAGGACTGGCTCGACAAGTACGGCATGCGCTGCGTAGGCGAGATCGACATCACCAGACCGCGTTGGAGCGAACGCCCCACCACGCTCGTGCCCATGATCCTCAGCAACATCAAGAACTTCGAGCTGGGCGCCGCCAAGCGGCGCCTCGAGCAAGGGCGTCAGGAGGCCTGGGCGAAGGAACAGGAACTGCTGGAGCGCTTGCGGGACTTGCCAGACGGGGAGCAGAAGGCCGAGGAGGTCAAGCGGATGATCGACCGGGTTCGGACCTTCATTGGGTACCGGGAGTATCCGAAATACGGCATGATCAGCCGCTACTTCGTCTACAAGCAGGCCCTGCTGGAAGAAGCCGAGCGCCTGGTGCAGACCCATGTGCTTCGTGAGAAGGAAGACATCTTCTACCTCACGTTCCAGGAGTTCCACGATGTCGTGCGTACGAACCAGGTGGATGACCAACTCATCAGCCAGCGCAGGGATGCGTTCAAGTCGTACCAATCGCTCACGCCACCCCGAGTGCTCACATCGGATGGCGAGGCCGTGGCCGGGTCGTACCGACGCGAGGATTTTCCGGCTGGCGCGCTGGTCGGCTTACCGGTTTCCGCCGGGACCGTCGAGGGGCGGGCCCGCGTCATCCTGGACATGGCGGAGGCCGATCTCGAACCGGGCGACATCTTGGTCACAGCCTACACAGACCCCAGCTGGACGCCGCTGTTCGTCGCGATCAACGGCCTGGTGACAGAGGTGGGGGGCCTGATGACCCATGGCGCGGTGATCGCACGGGAGTACGGTGTGGCGGCCGTCGTGGGGGTGGAGCATGCCACCCAGCTGATCCGGGATGGGCAGCGGATCCGCGTGCATGGGACGGACGGGTACGTCGAGATCCTGCCCTAGCGGGCCAGCCCGACAGGTAGCCGGGCGGCTCGGGTCAAGTTGATCGACGCGACGTATGCTGGGGTGTGGGAGCTTCCGGTACTTGGTGGGGTCACTGCTCCCACTGCCGTGTTGATTCGGCCCGACGGATATGTGGCCTGGGTGGAAGTGGGAGACCGAACCCACCCGGGGCTCCACGACGCACGCACGCACCACCTGGTTCGGACTGCCGACTACGGCGTAGAGAAGCTCTTACGGATCTCACCAACGCGTCGGCGATCGTGATCGTCACTCGATCCAAGAAGAACCAATTACACCGTGAACGTTCCAGACTCTCTCCACGCATTCCATGTCTCGACGCCGCTGGGAAGGAGGTCGATCTCATCAGCCATCGCACCACCTGTCGCACTTGCCAACCTGTCGCATGCTTGACGGCAGCCTGAGTATGCCATGCAGGCGGACAGATGACCAGATCAGTCGCAATTCTACCGGGATCATGGAGACCATAGGGACCATAGGGACGCGCGCGCGAGCAGTCCTGGCCTCCGGGCGGCCGGGCATGCCTCTCGTGCGCAGGAGATGACCACGGGAGCAGGTACAAACACACTGCGCCACGCGTCTACGCCAGTTCGTGGCGCAGTGTGTCGGCCACACAAGCCTGACAGCTCAGTCAGTGACCATCTTAATTGTTCGGTGACTGACTTAATTGCCCAGTGGCCACCTTATTTGTCACAGCACAAGTCGCCATCAGTGAGCGGCGGACTTACTCCACCGTCACCGACTTGGCGAGGTTGCGCGGCTGGTCCACGTTGCAGCCGCGCGCCAGGGCTACGTGGTAGGCGAGCAGTTGTAGCGGGATGACCGAGAACAGCGGCGTGAACGCCTCCGGCGCGGCGGGTACGGTGATGACCGTGTCGGCGTGCTGGTGGATCGCCTTATCTCCCTCGGTGGCGATGGCGATCACGTAGGCGTCCCGCGCGCGGGCCTCCTGAATGTTGCTGACCATTTTCTCGTAGGTCGCGCTGGCGGTGGCGATGGCCACCAGCGGCGTCACCGAATCGAGCATCGCGATCGGGCCGTGCTTCATCTCGCCCGCCGCGAAGCCCTCCGCATGGACATACGAGAGCTCCTTGAGTTTCAGCGCGCCCTCCAGCGCCAGCGGGAAGCCCACGCCGCGCCCGATGAAGAGCGCGCTGTGGACATCCTTCAGCAGCGTGACGGCCTCACCCAGCGCGGCGGCGTTCGGCCCCTCGCTCAGCGAGTCCAGCGTGCGGCGCATCAGCTCCGGCGTATCGAGCAGCGCATGCAGGATCGCGCGCTCCTCCGCTTCGGGCAGCGCGCCGCGCTGGTGGCCGAGCCACGCGCCCAGCAGGTAGAGCGTGATGACCATCGTGACGAAGCTCTTGGTGGCCGCCACGCTGATCTCCGGCCCCGCCTGAAGGTAGAGCGTCGCGTCCGCCAGGCGGGTTATCGCGCTGCCGACGATGTTCGTCACCGCGATAACCGGCGCGCCCGCGTCACGCGCCAGGCGGGTGGCCGCGAGGGTGTCAGATGTCTCGCCTGACTGGGTGATAGCGATGCAGAGCGTCTCCGGCCCGACGATTGGGTCGGCGTAGCGGTACTCTGAGGCGATGGCAATCTCGACCGGCAGGCGCGTCCAGCGCTCCAGCGCGTAGCGGGCGATCATCGCGGCGTGGATCGAGGTACCGCAGCCAAGGAATGTCACCCGGCGCACGGCGTCAAGCCGGCCCGAGGCCAGCAGACCGTCGAGCGCGTCCAGCGCCAGCTCCGGCTCCGGCTCGCGCGTCAGGATGCGACCCGTGAGGGCCTTGTGCGCCGCGTCGGGCTGCTCGGCGATCTCCTTGGCGAAGAAGTGCGGGTGTCCGCCGCGCTCCGCCGCCTCGATGTCCCAATCCACATGCGTTGGCGTGTGGCGTGTCTCCACGCCCGCCAGCGTCGTGACATGTACGCTGTTCGCCGCCAGCTCGACCATCTCGCCGTCATCCAGCGGGATGATCTCGCGGGTGTGGCGCAGGATGGCGGGGATATCGGAGGCCAGGAAGTTCTCTCCCTCGCCCAGCCCGACGATCAGCGGGCCATTCATGCGCGCGCCGATGAGCAGGCCGGGGTGCGCGCGGCTGACAACGGCGATGGCGTAGGAGCCGGTGACGCGGGCCAGCGTGGCGCGCACCGCCTCCGCCAGGTCGTCCGTCTGGCGCAGCTCATCCTCGATCATATGCGCCAGCGCCTCGGTGTCCGTCTGGGAGCGCAGGGTGTGCCCCGTCGCCTCCAGCTCGGCCCGCAGCGTGGTGTAATTCTCGATGATGCCATTGTGCGCGACCGTCACCATGTCGCGACAGTCGGCGTGGGGATGCGCGTTCGCGTCGCTGGGGCGGCCATGCGTCGCCCAGCGGGTGTGGCCAATGCCGACAACCCCAGCGGGCTCCGCGGTGGCGACGAGCGTGCGCAGATCAGCGAGCTTGCCTTTGGTCTTCGTGACCTGGAGCGCACCATCAGAGGAGATAACGGCGATACCCGCCGAATCGTAGCCGCGATACTCAAGACGCTCGAGTCCATCGAGCAGAATGGGCGTGGCGCTCCGCGAGCCCACATACCCAACGATTCCACACATAGAGGGTGTGTGTCTCCTATTTGATTGCGCCAGTGGCCGCGTCTTGTCCCGGCGGTCACCCGCCGTCTTTGCCCGCGACCTTAGGAAGGGCGATGGCCACGCCCTGAGGGCTCCCCGCTGATGGAATCCGAACGGCCCCCACCTCGTCAACTGAGGCCCCTCCGGCGCCTCAGCCCATGCGCTAGTAAACCGCGACGGTATTTCTTGCCGGTCGCGTCCGCGCTCCTCCTCATCGCGGAGCGCACCCACAGTACCGCCACCGGCGCCGGAGGGAAGTCATTCGAGCGGCGCGCCACTCTAAAGCGCGCGACGAAGCTTCCCCCGCGTACTGTCAGGCATAGTATACACGACCGGCGGCTAAATAGCATGTGTCTATGCGTAATAGACGTCACAAAATTGGCGCCAGACCGTCAGGCGCCTTCGGGGCGGCGGCCCGCCCAGGGCTGCGCGGCTTCGAGCTGCGCCGCCAGCGAAAGCAGCAGCGCCTCGCCCAGCGGCGCACCCACCAGTTGCACCGCAAGTGGCAGGCCATCCTCGCCGTGGAACAGTGGGAGGGTGATGGCGGGCTGGCCGGTGGCGTTGAAGATTGGCGTGAACGGCGTGAACAACGCCGCTTTGCTCCATTCCGCCGCCGGGTCGGAGCCCTGCGTATTGAGATGGCCAATCGGCAGCGGGCGCTGCGCCAGCGCGGGGGTCAGCAGCACATCGTAGGTGGTGAAGAACGCGACGAGCCGCCGCGTATACTGCTGCAGCGTCCCAATGGCCTCCATTAGCTCCGCGCCACTCACGCGCATTCCCTGCTCATAGAACATCCACGTGAGCGGCTCGACCAGATCGGGCGATGGTGTGCGTCCCGTCACCCGCGCCCCCGCGCGCACGCCGCTGGCGATTCCAGAAGCCCAGACGCTGTTGAACGCTGGCTCGAGCGCCGCCAACTGCCAGGCGGGCGGTGTCACCTCCTCCACGGTATGGCCGAGGGACGCCAGCAGGCGCGCGGCGTTTTGCGTGGCGGCGACGGCGACCGGGTCCACCGGCGTTCCCAGTGGCGAGACAGTGGTGAAGGCGATCCGCAGCGCTCGCGGGGGGCGGGCCACAGCGGTGGCGAACGGCTCGGCTGGCGGCGGCGCCCAGGTCGCGTCGCCGATCTCGTAGCCCGCCAGCGTGTCCAGCAGGTGCGCGGCGTCGGCGACGGTGCGCGTCAGCGCGCCATTCGAGGAGAGCATGTTGTCGCCGAGGTCGGGGCCAGCGGAGACGCGACCGCGACTCGGCTTGAGCCCGACCAGCCCGCAGCAGGCGGCGGGGATGCGCAGCGAGCCGCCGCCGTCGCTGCCCTGCGCCACCGGCAGGATGCCCGCGGCGACCGCCGCCGCCGCTCCACCGGATGAGCCGCCCGTGCTGCGCGCGCGGTTCCACGGGTTGCGGGTGGGGCCGAAGCGGCGCGGCTCCGTCGTCGGCACGATGCCAAACTCCGGCGAGGAAGTGCGGCCAATCAGCACGAAGCCCGCGTCGCGCAGCCGGCGCGCCGTGTAGGAATCCTGGGGCGCGCGAAAGTCACCGAAGATGTCCGACCCCATCGTGAAGGGCTGCCCCGCGACTGCGTTGAGCTCCTTGATCGCCATCGGGACGCCAGCGAAGGGGCGCGGATCGCCCGGCTGAATCGCGTCCGCGGCGGCCAGCGCGGCCTCGGCGTCCACGAACGTGAAGGCGTTGAGGTCCTTGTTGGCCTCGATCCGCTCCAGCGCCGCCTCCACGAGCTCCCGGCTGCGAACCTCGCCGGATCGCACCAGCCCCGCCGCATCCATCGCGGACCCCGTCAACAAGCCAGCCATCTCCGCCCGCATAGCCATCTCCTCAGCGAAATGAACAATTCGCCACTGTGCGCCGCCGCGACGCGCAGCGTGTGGCTGTAGTGTACACCCTGCTGGCGCGGTTGTTTACCGGCGCCGGGCGGGGAGTGATACAGTCTAAGAATGCGCGAGCGGAATCGCGCTGTGGACGCAGGCGATGAGGTGGGCATGTTCTGGCTTCGACCCGATCTGGGCCGCGCGGCGCTGGGTAGCGCGGACTGGCTGGATACGGCGCTATTCGACATTGATGGTGTGCTGATTGACACATCCGGCTCGTACCGCCGCTCGGTGATCGAGGCGACCGAGTACCTGGTGCGCGCCCGCGCGGGCCTGACTGGCGGCCCGGAGCCGCTGGTGACACCAGAGGATGTGGTGGCGTTCAAGATGGCCGGTGGCTTCAACAGCGACTGGGACCTGACGCCCGCGCTGGCTGGCCTCTGGACGGCGCGGCTGCGCGAGTGGCGCGGCGACCCACGCGCCGATCGGTCGCTCTCCGCCTGGGCGGCGGACGCGCTTACGGCCACCCAGGCCGGGTGCGGCGGCGTCGAGTGGCTGCGCGCGACCGTCCCGGCGAGCGCGCTACCGGACAGAGACGTGGCGCGCTGGGTACATGACGAACTGTACTGGGGCGCGGCGGTGATACGCAGGCTCTACGGACGCGAGCCGCAATACGCGCCGGATGCGCTGGGGCTCGCGCACACGGAGGAGCCGCTGCTGTCGCCGGAGACGCTGCCCGCGCTAGCGGCGCTCGGCATCTCGCTCTACGGCGTTATCACAGGCCGGATCAGCCCGGAGGTCGAGCAGGCGCTGCGACTGATCGCGCCAGAGGGCGAATCACAGGCGATCAGCGGCCCGCACGGTGTGGCGTCGCACCCACCCTTCGCGGTGATCGTCCCCGCCTCACTGCACGCCAAGCCCGACCCACAAGCCCTGGTCTACGCGGTGGAGAAGCTCGGCGCGCGAGCAGCGATCTATGCGGGCGACACCGGCGACGACCTGGACCTGACCCTGCGCTACCGCGCGGAGGTCCTGCCCCACCGGCCCGACCTGCCCACGGTGATCGCCGTCGCGGTAGGCGATGGGGCCGCCGCCGAGCAGTTCCGCATACGAGGAGCGGATATTACCGTGAGCGGTGTGCATGAGCTGCCCGCCGCGCTGGAGGAGCTGCGCGCGCGGCTGGCGCTGGGCTAAGGCTTACGCCCAAAGGCGAGATAGACGGGCTGGATGAAGACCTCCTGATCGAACTCCTGGCGTCCCTGCGCCATCATCGCGTCGAAGCTGGCTTCATCCACGACGCCGAGCTTTGCCAGCGGGCCGCGCACGGCGGAGAGCGCCGTCAGGTAGTCCACCGCCGCCATCGCGCCGACGTGGCCGGCGGGCTTGCCGACCGGTATGTTTACCGTACGGGCGGTGACATCTCCGGCTCCTCTGTCGCGCAGCAGATCGCCGATGCGCGCCATCAGGCTCATATCTATCCCGCGCCGCTTCGTCAGCTCGACGCCCCAGCGGGCAAGCTGGTCTATCGCGGGCGCGCCAGCCGGCGGCTCCGTCTCCACCAGCTCGACCCAGCCACCGGGCCGCGTCACGCGCAGCAATTCGTCTACGACGCCGGGCCAGCGCGCGGCGGGGATCGCCAGCGTCAGGAAGCGCTGGTGGACGAAGTCGAAGCTGTTGTCGGGGAAGGGGATGCGCTCCAGCACATTCCCCTGGGCGAAGGTGAAATTCGCCGGGCGGGCGTCGGGCGCGGCGCTCGCGTCCACCGCTGGCGGAGCCACATCCATGCCGATGACTCTGGCGGCGGAAAACTGCTGCGCCAGCTCGATCGCCCAGCGCCCTGTCCCGCTGCCCACGTCGAGGATGTCGCGCGGGGCCTGAATCGGCGCGGCGTAGTTGCCCTTGAGCGCGTAGCGCAGCATGTAATGCTGGAAATCGAGGCGGTTCGTCTCCCCCAGGTCCTTGGGCAGCAGATACGGCACATCAGAGACAAAGCGCCGGCTCACTTGCGCCGCTATCCGCGGGCGCTCGCTCGTCTTGTGTGGGCGTGGCAGGCTTGCGGCGAAAAAAGCTGAACCAGGGCATGCGCGTCTCCTTGCCACCCAGCCATCGCGGCCATGATACAAGCCAGCTCACGTACGGTTGGGCGTTTTATTCCGCGCTCGCGGAATAAAACGCGAGCGACGCGCTCAGTATGCCCCCTTGCCGCGCGCTTGGTCAAGCCTTGACGCGCGAGCGGGCGGCGGGAGAAGGAACAAGAGACAACTTCAGGCTCCTCACATGCTGATGTGGGGAGCCTGAAGCGAGGGAAGAGAAATCGCTAGCGGCTTACCGTGGCGCCAACGGCCTTGCGCAGCGCGTCCACCTTGTCGAGCCGCTCCCAGGGGAAGTCCACATCGGTGCGACCGAAGTGGCCGAAGGCGGCAGTCGGCTGGTAGATCGGGCGGCGCAAGTCCAGCGACTGGATGATGCCCGCCGGGCGCAGGTCGAAGTGCTCGCGGATCAGCGCGACGATCTCCTCATCGGGAATCTTGCCGGTGCCGAAGGTCTCGACGAAGAGCGAGAGTGGATGCGCGACGCCAATGGCGTAGGCGATCTGTACCTCGAAGCGGCTGGCCAGTCCGGCGGCGACGATGTTCTTGGCGACGTAGCGCGCCGCGTAGGCCGCCGAGCGGTCTACCTTGGTCGGGTCTTTGCCGCTGAAGGCCCCGCCACCATGCCGCGCCATGCCGCCGTAGGTGTCCACGATGATCTTGCGGCCCGTCAGGCCAGCGTCGCCCATCGGGCCGCCAATCACGAAACGCCCGGTGGGGTTGACGAAGAACTTGGTCTGCTCATCAAGCATCTCGGCGGGAATCACCGGCTTGATGATGTGCTCGATCACATCGGCGCGAATCTGTTCCTGCGTGACCTCAGCGGCATGCTGGGTGGAGACGACGACGGTATCCACGCGCTTGGGCCGGCCATGCTCGTACTGGATCGTGACCTGGCTCTTGCCATCGGGCCGCAGGTACTCCATCGGGCCGTTCCCATCCCAGGAGGCGCGGCGCGTCTCGGAGAGGCGGCGGGTGAGCTTGTGGGCGAAGCTGATGGTGGCTGGCATAAGCTCCGGCGTCTCGTCGCAGGCGAAGCCGATCATCATGCCCTGGTCGCCGGCGCCGATGGCGTCCAGCTCGGCGTCGGAGAGCGCGCCATTCGCCATGCGCTCGCGATCCTCGACTGAGGAGCTGACGCCCATGTCAATGTCGGGGCTCTGCTTGCCGATCGAGGTGACGACGCCGCAGGTGCGGTAGTCGAAACCGTAGCGCGCGTCCACATAGCCGACCTTCTCGATCGTGGCGCGCACGATAGCGGGGATGTCGGCCCAGGCGGTGGTGGTAATCTCACCCGCCACCAGCACCAGGCCAGTGGTGGTCGCCGTCTCGCAGGCGACGCGCGCGGTCTTGTCTTCGGCCAGCAAGGCGTCGAGCACGCCATCACTGATCTGATCGCACAACTTGTCGGGATGCCCCTCGGTCACGCTCTCGCTCGTGAAGAACGTGCGGGGCGAGCTCATGAAACTGGTGTCCGCCATTGCGTTTCTCGCCTCTCTCGCCTTTCTGGCTGGCCTCGCTAGGTCTCGCCTGGATGATGTCGCGCCAGTCGTGGACTGGTGGGGTGCGCCGGGCTAGAGCGTGGAGACCACTCCCCAGCCCGGCGCGCCCTGGATAAAATGTTCGGCCTAGGTTCCCGACTCCCACGCGGAGAGGTAGGCCTCCTGCTCCGGGGTAAGGGTGTCAATCTTCACGCCCATCGCCGTAAGCTTGAGCCGCGCGATCTCGCGGTCAATGTCCGCCGGGATGGTGTAGACCTGCGGCGCCAGGGTAGCGGCGTTGGTGAGCATGTACTCCGCGCCCAGCGCCTGGTTGGCGAAGCTCATGTCCATCACGCTCGCCGGGTGGCCCTCCGCCGCCGAGAGGTTCACCAGCCGGCCCTCGGCCAGCAGGTAGACCTTGCGCCCGTCAGCGTAGGTGAACTCCTCGACGAAGTCCTTCACCGTCTGGCGCCCCGCGGGCGCCAGCGCCTCCAGCGCCGGGATGTTGATCTCGTCGTTGAAGTGGCCCGAGTTGGCGATCACGGCGCCGTCCTTGAGGGCGGCCATGTGCTGGCCATCCAGCACATTGATGTCGCCGGTGACAGTGATGATGATGTCGGCGATAGCGGCCGCCTCAACCATCGGCATCACACGGAAGCCGTCCATCAGCGCCTCGATCGCGCGGACGGGGTCAACCTCGGTGACGATCACGTTGGCGCCCAGGCCCTTGGCGCGCGAGGCGACGCCCTTGCCGCACCAGCCGTAGCCGGCCACGACCAGGTTGCGCCCCGCCAGCAGCAGATTGGTGGCGCGGATCACCGCGTCAATCGTGGACTGGCCTGTGCCGTAGCGGTTGTCGAAGAGATGCTTGGTGTCGGAGTCGTTGACCGCCAGCACCGGGAACTTCAGCACACCGTTCTGCTGCATGCTGCGCAGCCGGATGACGCCGGTCGTCGTCTCCTCCGTCCCGGCGATGACGTTCGGCAGCAGCTCTGGGCGCGCCTTGTGGAGCGTCGTGACCAGGTCGCAGCCGTCGTCCATCGTCATCTGGGGCTTGTGGTCCAGCGCGGTGGCGATGTGCCGGTAGTAGGTGGCCTCGTCCTCGCCCTTGATGGCGTAGGTCGGAATGCCATAGTCGGCCACCAGCGAGGCGGCCACGTCATCCTGGGTGGAGAGCGGGTTGCTGGCGCAGAGCACCAGGTCCGCGCCGCCCGCCTTGAGCGTGATCGCCAGGTTGGCCGTCTCGGTGGTGACGTGCAGGCAGGCCGAGATGCGAATGCCAGCCAGCGGCTTTTCGCGCTCGAACCGCTCGCGGATCTGCCGCAGGACGGGCATGTCTTTCTCGGCCCAGGCGATGCGCGCCTTGCCGCGCGGGGCCAGCGCGAGGTCCTTCACGTCCCCCGCGACGCCCGAAGTTGGGGTCGTCATCGTATCGCTCGTTTCTGTTTTGTGTGTTTGGATTGTGTTTGGATGGCGCGCCGCGATCTGTCCGGCGCTGAGGGCCACCGCCGGTTGGCGGCCCCGCCGGACCCCGCGACGCGCGGGGCATCCGCTGGAATATGTCACTGTTCGCGCGATCACTCGCCCGCCGTCCCGGAGTACAGGACATAGGAGATCGCCGGGTGCTCCGCGATGCGCTCCTCCAGGCGCGACAACAAAGCGGAGGTCACGGCGTTAGCCCACGAGCGGCTGGACGCGCGTCCGGCCAGGTATGAATCCGTCTGAATCGGTATTCAGTTGGGAATCTGATTGGTTCTCGCATAGTCAGAGCGCAAATCGGGCGCTCATGTTTCGCCACATGGGCGGGCCGTCAGCCCACCGTCCCGACCGCGCCGCTCGCGCCGCTGTCCGGCGCCGCGTCGGCCTCGCCGTCGCGCCAGCTCCCCTCGAAGTGCGTGAAATTGACGAACTCCTGGTAGCGGCTGGCGACTTCAGCGGGCTCCAGCGTCAGCAGACGCCGCACGCTGAAGTCCTCGCAGGCGTAGGAGCCCATGATGTTGCCATGCGCCAGCGCGCGGCGGTAGTCGCCCGCCGTCAGCGTCGCGCCATCCGCCAGCCGCGCGGCCAGGTAGCCCAGGAAGCCGCCCGCGAACGAGTCGCCCGCGCCGGTCGGGTCGCGCACCTCGTCCAGCGGGTAGGCGGGCATGGCGAAGAAGCCGCCGTCGCTGTCGAAGAGCAGCGCGCCATACGACCCCTGCTTGACCACTAGCCGCTGCGGTCCCAGCGCCAGGATGCGCCGCACGCCCTCGCGCAGGCTGGGGACGCCCGTGTACTGGCGCACCTCTTCCTCGGCGATGATGACGACATCTACCTGGCGCATGACCTCGGTGAGGGCGTCGCGCGCGATCTCGATCCACAGGTTCATCGAGTCCAGCGCGCGCAGCTTCGCGCCCGCCCCGGCCTGGCGCAGCACGTCGAGCTGCAGCTCCGGCTGGATGTTGGCGAGGAAGACGATATCCGCCCCGGCGTAGCTGGCGGGGACGCTGGGCTTGAAGTCCGCGAAGACGCCCAGCTCGGTGAAGAGCGTGTCACGGCTGTTCATGTCGAGGTGGTAGCGCCCGCCCCAGCGGAACGTCGCACCCGGCTCGACCGTTAGCCCGTCCAGGCTGATGCGCCGCGCGCCGAGCGTGCGCCGGTACTCGTCGGGGAAGTCATCACCGACAATGGCGACAAGGTTCACCTGGTCATAGCGCGAGGCAGCCAGGGCGAAATAGGATGTCGCGCCACCCAGCGCGTCTTTGACCGAGCCGAACGGCGTCTCGACGGTGTCGAGCGCGAGCGACCCCACAACTGTTATCGCCACGATTACTCCCTTTTTATATTATGTTGCCGATGTTCTCGTTGCCGATATTGTCGCCGGGCTGGCGCTCCGGTGGACTGTTATGGCATGACTGAGCAACGCACGCAGCGACCGCGCGGTCGGCGAGCGGACGACGCCCACCTCGGTGATGATCGCCGTGACATAGCGCGCGGGGGTCACATCGAACGCCGGGTTCGCTACGAGCGCGCCCTCCGGCGCGATGCGGACACCGCCTAGCTCCGTTACCTCGCTCGCCGCGCGCTCCTCGATGGGGATGCCATCGCCGTCGGGCGTGGCCAGATCTATCGTGGAGCGCGGCGCGACGACGTAGAACGGGACGCCATGCTCGTGGGCGATGATCGCCAGCCCGTAGGTACCGATCTTGTTGGCGACATCGCCATTGGCCGCGATGCGGTCGGCGCCAACGAACACCGCCTTCACATCCCCGCGCCGCATGACGCTGGCCGCCATGCTGTCCGTGATGAGCGTCGCGGGAATCCCCGCGCGAGCCAACTCCCACGCCGTCAGCCGCGCGCCTTGCAGCGCCGGGCGCGTCTCATCCACATAGACGTGGATAGGCTTTCCTGCCGCGTGGGCGGTATACATTGGCGCTAGCGCGGTCCCGATGCCAGCGGTGGCCAGAGCGCCCGCGTTGCAGTGCGTCAGCAGCGTGTCGCCGTCCGCGATCAGTTCCGCGCCGAGCTGGCCCATCGCCGCGCAAGCCGCCGCGTCTTCAGCCGCTATCGCCTGCGCCTCCGCTAGCAGCCGCCCAGGCATCGCATCCACCGACTGACCGCCAAACAGCGCCCGCTTCGACACAGTTAGCGAGCGGTCGAGCGCCCAGCCCAGGTTTACCGCCGTTGGCCGCGTGGCGCGTAGCTTGTCCGCGACGGACCGCAGCCGCTCCATCGTCTCGCCGGGCGCGGTGACGCCAGCCAGCGTCTCCCACGCGCCGAACGCCAGCCCATACGCGGCAGCGATCCCGATGGCGGGCGCGCCGCGCACGCGCATCTCGCGGATAGCATCCGCAATCTCGCCAGAGGTGGTGGGGTAGAGCAGAACGAGCGCGCCGGGCAGCCGCGTCTGGTCCACCATCACCAGCCGCGCCGCCTCCTCATCCCACCACAGGGCGGGCATGGGGGCGCGGCTGCTTGTGGCTGCGGCGTCGCGCGGCATCGTCTCGGTCACTGTCTCGTATCTTTCGCGTGATACGCGCGGCCATGAATGGCCGGCGCACGAACGGTTGGGCTTGAAAACCCGCTCTCCGCGCGCATGAAAAAGGCTTCTCATCCCCGGCCCATCCAGCCTTGGGGAGAGAAGCCCATCGTCGTGAGGCGTTTGGACGCGCGTAGTACGCGTCGGGATCGCCCCCTGATGCGCTCATCTCTCAGCGCGCCGCCTCGCGTCATCAACGCGAGCCGCCGCCTTGTCGGAGTTAGCACCTGGCCACGCTAGCGTCCCACACTGGGACGCGCCGCGCGCTGGTTGCTGGGTGTCGTAGGGCCGTTCCCTCTACCCGTCTGGATGAGCCGGATGATTGAGCGCCATCCGTCGCGCTGTTCAGATGTCGCCCAAATCATAGCACAAGGGCTGGCGGCCCGCCAGCGGCGCCCGCCAGCGGCGCAGGGCGGTGTCAAAGTCGTTGACCAGAAGCGAGCGGGCGCAATCATTCACGCCTCAAGGCGGCTCCCGCCGCCACAAGACCTGCCTCCGCAGGTCCCCGTCCGCTGGGTAGGCGTCCGCGCAGGCGGACGTTGTGGGCCGCGAGGCGAGTGGAGCGAAGCCCCCATGCGGGTTCGGGGCTCTCGCATGGGGCCTTCAGGCGCGGTTTCAACCGCCCGCGCGCCTCGCCGGGCGACTTTGACACCGCCCTGTCCAGGGCGCGCGCATCCTCGACGCGACCCAGCGGCGGTGGTAGAATGGCCACATGCCCTGGACGCTGGCTGCCAGGGCATGTGGCGTGCGCGCGGAATGGCGCGCTGAGTGGTGTGAGGCGCCATGACGCGGCGGCTAGTGATCGCGACGACGAATCCGCACAAGGTCGAGGAGTTCCAGGGATTGTTGGCGGGCCTGCCCTTCGAATTGGTCAGCCTGACCGATGTGGGCGTCGCGGCGGATGTCGAGGAGACCGGCGCGACCTTCGCTGAGAACGCGATCATCAAGGCGGTAGCCTACGCTGAGATGACCGGCTTGCCCGCGCTAGCCGACGATTCCGGGCTGGAGATTGACGCGATGGACGGCGCGCCCGGCATCTATTCCGCGCGCTGGGCCGGGCCGGATGTCACCTACGCCGCGCGCAATCGCATGCTCGTAGACCGGCTGGCGGGCCTGCCCAACGAGCGGCGCGGGGCGCGTTACCGCTGCGCCATCGCGGTAGCAGCCCCACCGCCGCGCGGACTGCTCGGCGTCGTCGAGGGGACGATGGAAGGCCGCATCGCGGAAGCGCCCGCCGGTTACGGCGGCTTCGGCTACGATCCGATCTTCCTTGTACCGGAAGATGGGCGTACCGTTGGCCAGATGAGCGCCGAGGAAAAGAGCCGCATCAGCCACCGCGCGCGGGCGGCGCTCGCGGCGCGCCCGTTGCTGGAGCGGCTGGCTAGCGATTCCCAGGAACGTTAGTAGCGCCGCGCGTTGATAACCCTTGTCCACCCACCGCTGGAACGGAGAACACCGTGCGCTCGGACACTGTCCGCGTCGCCGTTGACCTGGAGACAACAGGACTGCGCCCCGACCAGGACGCGATCATAGAGATCGGCGCGGTAAAGTTCGCTGGCCCGCGCATTCTAGATACCTACCAGAGCTTTGTCAGCATCTCCGGTCCGCTGCCCTTCCGCATCCAACGCCTCACAGGCATCGTCCCCGCCAACCTGCGCCGCGCGCCGGCGCTGGCCTCCTTGCTGCCCGGCTTGCGCGCCTTCCTGGGCGACGCGCCGCTCGTCGGCCACAGCGTCTCGTTCGACGCCTCCTTCCTGCGGCGCTCCGGCGTCGCGCAGCGCAACCCGCTGATAGACACCTACGAGATGGCTTCGATGCTGCTGCCCAACCTGCCCAGCTACACGCTCGGGGCCGTAGCCGACGCGCTCGACACGCCCTCCTCCACCCATCACCGCGCGCTGGCCGACGCCGACCTGGCGCGCGCCGTCTTCCTGGCCCTGCTCGCCCGGCTGGATGGTCTGGATACCGCGACGCTGGATGATCTGGCCGCGCTGCCCGCCCCACCGGACTGGACACCAGGCTTTCTCGTGCGCGCGCAGGCCCGCGAGCGGCGCGAGGTCGTCAGCGCCAGCCCGTTCGCCGCGCTGCTGGGGAGCGCTGGGGTGGACACCTTCACCGCGCGAGGGCTGGATCCAGCGCTCGGGAGTATGGCGATCGCGCAGGAGGAGCCTCCCGCGCCTGAGCCCACATCCACGAATGGCGTCACACCACCACCCACTACACCCGTGCGTCTTGCCCTCCTGCAAGAGTTTCTCGAGGACGGTGGCGCGCTGCTCTTCGAGCTGGAGCGCAAGGAAGAGGCGCTGATCGAGGCGCTCGCGGAGGTGGTCCGCTGGGTCGCGGCGAGCGGCGAGCGGGTGATCGTCGCGGCGGCGGAGCGCGAGGAGATGACGCGCGTCGCGCGCGACCTGCTGCCCCGCGCCGCCGCGCTGGCCGGAATCCACCCGGCGCCGCGCGTGGCGGAGCTTGACGAGCGCGCGGGGTACCTCTGCCTGCATCGCTGGTTCGGCGTCGCGCGCGACCCACTGGCGGGCGACTTCCCTATGGAGGTCACGCGCGGCCTGGCGCGGCTCAACGTGTGGACGCGCGAGACGCGTTCAGGTCTGCGCGCCGATGTCTCGCTGCATGGTGGCGAGGCGGTGGCATGGGAGCGCGTTCGCTCGGGGGCCGAGTTCAGCGAGACAATGGACGGCTGCCCGTACCGCGCGGAGGGCTACTGCTTCGCCGCGCGCGGTGAGGCGCGCGCCGCGGAGGCCAGTGTCATTGTCACCACCCACGCCGCGCTGGCGGCGGATCTCACCGGAACGAACGGCCCACTGCCGGACGCGCCACGCGTGCTCGCGCTGGATGGGCGGCTGCTGGAAGACGAGCTACGCCGCACGCGAACCATCACGCTGGAGCCGCTGGCGATGCTGAGCTTGCTGGATACGCTGGCGGCGGAGGCGGGCGGCGATGGTCAGCGGCGCGATCTGTCGCGAGTGGCTGGCGCGCTGATCTGGCCAGAGAAGCCTGGACGCAAGCCAAACGCGACGCCCGCCACGACAGCGGATGAGCAGGCATGGCGCGGCGCCGTCGAGCGGGCGCGGGTCTGCGTGCGCGAGTTCTTCACCGCGCTGCGACAGGCGCTGCGCGAGGGACAGGAGGGCCAGGCGCGCGGCTGGCGCGGCGGGCGGGATGGGCGCGGCGAGCAACAGCGCGACGGCGGCGCTGTGCGGGTAGACAGCGAGCTACGAGGCTCCAACGCCTGGGCGCGGGTACTGAGCGCCTGGACACGGCTCGCCAGCGGCCTGGAGGCGGCGGCTGAGGCCGCGCGCACGGCGGCGAGCGCGCTGGAGGCGGCGGCGCTGCCCCCCGCGAAGGCGGCCGCGGCGCTTGGCGCGCGAACCGACCTACTGGGAGCCGCGCGGCGGCTGGACACCCTGCGCACGCAGGGCGCGACAGCGATCACGCGCGCCGATGACCGCTCGATCTCCTGGATTCGCGCGCCATTCCCGCCCTTTCCTGACCAGCAAAACCATGACCGGCGCACCCAGCGCGACACGAGCGCGGCCCCTGCGGAGGCGCGTGAGGCTCGTCAGGAGGAGAATGGCGCGGCGGAAACCATCGCGTCGCTCGAGCAGCGGGTAGACGAGATCGCGGACGCGCCATCACTCATCAGCATCCCAACGCGTGTGGGCGCGCTGCTCGAGCCGCTGTGGCGCGCGGGGCGCGGGCTGGCGCTGCTGGGATGGGCGCTCTCGGTCGGGGGCGACTTCGAGCCGTCGCGCGGCGCGCTGGCGCTGCCCGAAGCCACCCGCCAGGCGCCGCTGACGCCGGACTACCGCTGGCAGACGCTGCTCTGCCTGCCCGACGACGCGCCGGAGCCAAATGCGCAGGGCGCGCAGGCCCAGCTTGAGGGGCTGATCGTCTCGCTGGCGCTGGCGCTGGACGGCGATGTAGTGGCCATCTTCCCCTCGCACGCGATGCTGCGGGCGGCGGCGACTGGCGTGCGCCGCGCGCTAGAGCGGCACGACATCCTGGCGCTGGCGCAAGGTGTGGATGGCTCGGCGCGCCAGCTGTGGCAGACCTTCGAGGGGCAGGAGCGCACTGTTCTGCTGGGCGCGGGCTCCTTCTGGGACGGCGCGGAGCGGCGCAGACGCGCGCCGGCCTGCGTCGTCGTGGCGCGCACACCCTTCCCCGCGCCAAGTGACCCGCTGATCGCCACGCGCGCCGAGGCGTGGTCCGACCCGCAGAACCAGTTCATGACCCCGCAAGCCGCGCTCAAGATGCGGCAGGCGCTGGGCGGTCTGGCCTGGAGCCACACCCGCCGCAACGCCGTCGTGCTCTTCGACCGCCGCATCCAGACGCGCAGTTACGGCCCAACGATCCTCAGCGCGCTGCCAGAGTGCGAACAGTATCAGGGGTCGCTCAGCGCGCTCCCCGAGCGCGTCGCCCGCTGGACGCGCGGCGAGGAAGGGTGAGGCTGGCGCCCTACCCCGTCGTGTCTCAGCCCCGCGCAGGCGGGCTTTGTAGCCGGTAGGCTCTTAGCCGCGGCTTTAGCCGCCAGCTGGAGCTACTGCCGGGGGCGCGTCCCCGAGCCGCTGGCGGAGAGGTCCCGGTCGCGCGGGCTGGGCGCTTGGGACAGGGGCTGCGTCGTCATCGCCGCGCGACGGTCGCGGCGGCGGGCCAGCAGGAGCCAGATGGCCGCCGTCAGCGCGGGAATCAGCGCCAGGCCCAGCGCGGTGGGAGCCTCCGTGACGGCTAGCCGCAGCCATGGCGTGATCTGGAATACCGCGCTCCACTGCCAGGCGTGCGCTTGCAGGTAGGCCGCCAGAATCGTCACCGCGCCAAACGCCGCCGTCACCCCGTAGAACAGCAGCACAACCTGCCGCGCGCTGAAGCCGGAGGCCAGCAGGCGGTGTTGCAGGTGTGAGCGGTCACCCTGCGCTGGTGACTCGCCTCGCCCAACGCGCCGTACAATCACCCGCGCCGCGTCAAGGATGGGCAGACCGAGCAGCAGCAGCATCGTCGCCAGCTTTGCGCCGCCGATCCCCGCCAGCGTCGCTAGCGCCAGCCCCAGGAACATCGCCCCGCTATCGCCCATGAAGAGCTTGCCGGGCCGCCAGTTGAGCAGCAGGAAACCCACGCTCGCCCCGGCGAGCATCGCGCAGAGCGCCGCGACGCTCGTCTGGCCCAGCATCCAGCTGACCGCCGCCATGACGATGGCGGCAATAGCGACGATGCCGCCCGCCAGCCCATCCATGCCATCCACCCAGTTGATCGTGTTCATCATGCCCACGATCCAGAACCAGGTGAACGGGACTGCCAGCCACAGCGGCAGCGGGATGACCGCGCCGGCGCCCTGGCCGAGCGGGTTGTGGATCACCTCGATCAGCATGCCCTGCGCGGCGGGGAACATCACCAGCAGCGCCGCCACAGTCTGCGCCAGCAGGCGAATACCCGGCGGCAGGCCGCGTATGTCGTCCACCGCCATCACGGCGACGGTCAGAACCGAGGCGGCGAAGAGGCCCATCACGACATGCGCCTCGTAGGGGCCGCTGGGGTGGTAGAGCAGCGCGGCGGCCAGCGCGAACGCCAGGAAGATCGCCACGCCGCCCAGCCGGGGCGCCGCGATGGTGTGGCCGTGCCGTCCGCGCGGCTGATCGAGCAGGCCGTAGTGGCGGGCGACGCGCGCGACGGCTACGCTCAGCAGCCAGCCCACCGCCAGCGCCAGCGCGAAGCCCGCCAGCGGCGCCAGCCACGCCGCCCACGGCCACGGCCACTCCGCGATTCGTTCGCCCAGCGCATGCGCCAGCATCATCGCCACCTTGCCTGAGCCAGGTATCGCCGCCTTCCTGGCGCCGTCCCAGCGGAAAGTACTCTTGTGATTGTACCGTGCGCGCGACGAATAGGAGGCGTCCCGCGTCTAAAATGCAGCGAACCAACATGTGAGACCCTTGGCGTTATCCAGCTTTCAGCCCAGTGATCCATCCTGAATCGCTCGCCACAGACGCTCCTACTCAACAGAGCGTGTGTGCGCGCCGCGCGTCCGCGCCCAACGAGGCTTCGGGCGCGCATAGGGCGTCAGACTGGCCGCTCCGTCAACGGCGTGCGGCCCGCGACCATCCTGAGCGATGTCACGCGGGGCGCTAGCTATTTTTGTCCCTGCTTCCTTGTCGCACTTGACATGCGACTTTATACTGGTAGGACATCGCTATGGCGATTGAAGCGCTCACCCGGCTGAGAATATGGGGCAGTGGAGGGATTCCTCTGCCCTGGAGGAGACCGGAAGCAATGCAGCCATCACCCGCCATGCAACAGCCACCGGCGCTCGCGCCTGGAATATTGCTGCGAAACCGCTACCTGATCGAGGGCTACATCGGTGGGGGCGGATTCGGGCACATCTACCGTGCGCGCGACACGGCGCTGGGGCATCTGCGCGCCATCAAGGAAGCCTTCTACCAGGACCAGAACAGCCGCCGTCAGTTCCAGCTCGAAGCCGAGTTCCTGCTCAACGCGCGGCACCCCCATCTCGTGCGCGGCTACTCCGTCTTCGAGGCGTACGGGCGGCTCTATCTCGTCATGGACTACGTAGACGGCCATACACTCGAAGATATCGCCATTGACACGATCAGGCGCACCCACCTGCCGCCGTCCGAGGCGCAGGTGCTGGACTGGATCTTGCCGATCTGCGACGCGATCCACGAGTTGCACATCCAGCCCACGCCAATCATCCACCGCGACGTAAAGCCCGCAAACATTAAGCTCAGCGCGAGCATGGGCGCGCCGGTGTTGATTGACCTGGGGCTGGCGAAGCTCTACGCGCGCGGCCAGCAGACCATCGCCGCCGCGCTGGCCTTCACGCCGGGCTACGCGCCGCCAGAACAGTACCAGGCCACCGGCGCCACCGACCAGCGCACCGATGTCTACGGCCTGGGCGCGACGCTCTACTACCTGCTAACCGGCTACCAGCCCGTCGAGGCGCCCGCCCGGCTGAGCGCACAGGCGCTGCCCACCCCGCGCGAGCGCAACCCGCACCTGAGCGAGGAGATCAACGACATCGTCCTGAAGGCGATGGCGCTGGACCCAAACGTCCGCTATCAGTCCACGCGCGAGCTAGGGCGCGCGCTCGCCATCCAGCGCGCGACGCTCCACGGCGTGGCTGGCGAGCTGGCGGCCCGCGCCATGCCGAGCCGCGACTGCCCCCGCTGCGGCGGATCCTCACCCACCGGGGCCAGCTTCTGCATGCGCTGCGGCGCGGCGATCATCGCTGACGCCCGCCCGCCCGAGACGCCCTCACGCGCCCCAGCGCCCCGCCCCGCGGCAGCCCCGCGCCAGCCATCCTACCAGCCGCAGACGCCGATGCCCGCCCCGCGCGCGGCGGCGGTCGGCGCGCCTCCCATCACGGGCGCGGGAGCGCCTCAGTTGATCCCACTCCCCGGCTGGCTGGGGGAATTCAACCAGCTTCCGCCGCCAAGCCGGAAAGAGGCGGAGGTCAGCCTGGCCGCGTTTCTCTCCGTCATCGGCGTCACGCTGAGCCTGACCGCCCCATTCCACAACATCATGCTACTCTTCGCTCCCATCGCGCTGACCCTGGCCGTCTGGAGCCTGGCGCAACTCCGCGAGACCCCCGCGCCGCGTGAGTTCCGCTGGCTGGCGACGACGGCGCTGGTGATCGGCGGCCTCTGGCTATGCCTCTGGGCCGTCCACATCGGCTTCGCGCTCGCCTGATAGCTCCGTGCGCCAGCCGCCTAAACAAGTAATCCCTCATTCTTCTCCCAACGTCAGGAGCGCCACATGACGCCACGACGCGCGCTGACGCCCGGCGATTTCTGGGCGCTGCGCTTCATCACCGAGATGCGCCTCTCGCCGGATGGCGGCCTGCTGGCGTATGTCCTGCGCAGCAGCGACCGCGAGGCGAACGAGACACGCTCGGCGATCTGGCTGCTCGACACCGCGACGAGCCAGTCGCGGCGGCTGACGAGCGGCGAGAAGCGCGACACTAGCCCGCGCTGGTCGCCGGACGGGCAAACACTGGCCTTCATCAGCGACCGCGAAGGCGAGACCGCGCAACTCTACACCATCGCGCTGGCGGGCGGCGAGGCCCGGCGGCGCACGCTGACGCGGCGGGGCGCGGGCGAGCCGTTCTGGTCGCCGGATGGCGCCTGGATTGGCTTCACGGCAGAGGTCCGCCCTGACGAGGAACCGCTGCTGATCCACCCGCTTACGGCGGAGGCGCGCGAGCGCGAGCGGCGCGATGAGGCCGAGCGCGCGCGCCACATCACTCGCCTACAATACCGCTGGGATGGCCAGGGCTACTTCGAGGGGCGAACGAAGCTCTTCCGCGTCTGGCTGGACGGCGACCGCGCCGAGCGGCTGACGGAGGGTGACAGCGACGACGCGCAGGCGGTGGTGGCTCCCGATGGCCGCTCAGTGGTGTTCGTCAGCGACCGCGAGGACGACCGCGACGCCAACATGACCACCGATCTCTGGCTGCTGGACCTGGAGACGCGCCACACCCGCCGCCTCACCAGCGCGACGCACGGCGCCGAGCGGCCCGTCTGGTCGCCCGACGGCGCGCGCATCGCCTATCTGGCGACCCCCAAGATATGCGACCACTCGTACTACAATGTCGCGCTGATGGTAATTGGGCGCGAGGGCGGCGCCGCCTGCGACCTGCGGGCCGGGCGCGACCTCTCCGCCGAGGTGGGGATGTACAACGACATCCCCAGCGCGGAAGCGTGGGAGCCGGTCTGGTCGGCGGATGGCGGGTGGGTCTACGCGCTGGCGCAGCGGCGCGGCGGCGTGGACCTGCTGCGCGCCTCCGTGGATGGCGCGGCGGTCGAGACGGTGATGGCGGGCGATGAGGCGCACACGCAGCAGTTCGCTCTGGCGGGGGACGGCGCGCGCGTCTTCACGCTGCGCTGCGACCCCACCCACCCGTGGGACATCTGGGAGCGGCGCGCGGGCGAGACGGCGCGGCCCCTGACGGCGGTGAATGCGGCGGCGCTGGCGCGGAGGGCGCTGGCGACCCCCGAGCGCTTCGAGTATGCGTCGTTCGATGGCTGGCGCATCGAGGGCTGGCTCTACCGCCCAGAGAAGGCGCCGGAGAGCGGCGCGCCGCTGGCCCTCAAGATTCACGGCGGCCCGCACGGCGCCTATGGCCAGAGCTTTTACCTCTCGGTCCAGTCGCTGGTGAGCCAGGGCTACGCCGTGCTGTACGTCAACCCGCGCGGCAGCGCCGGCTACGGCGAAGCGTTTGGGCAGGCCTGCGACCACGACTGGGGTGGCGGCGACTACCGCGACATCATGGCGGGCATGGACGTGGCGCTGGCGCGCGGTGGGCTGGATGGCGCGCGCATGGCGGTCTTTGGCGGCAGCTACGGCGGCTACATGACCAACTGGATCATCACCCACAGCGACCGTTTCCGCGCCGCCGTCACCATCAACAGCGTCACCAATCTCTTCACATCGTTCGGCACGGGCGATATAGACAGCGTCTGGGCGGAAGGCGACTATGGCTGGCCATGGGAGCGCGAGGCGTTCTACCGCGAACGCTCGCCCATCTTCTACGCGTCCCAGGTGACGACGCCGACCCGCATCATCGCGGCGGAGAACGACTATCGCTGCCCCATCGCGCAGAGCGAGGAGCTGTACACCTGGCTCAAGCGCCTGGGCCGCGCGCCGGTGGACTTCATCCGCATGGCCGGCGCGAGCCACAGCGTCCACGCCACGCCACGCCAGCGCATCCGCGCGCTAGAGCTTGAGCAAGAGTGGATCATGCGCTACTGCCCGCGCGCCCGGAAGGAGCGGCGGACACGACAAAACGGCATGGCTGTGTGAGCAAGCCCGGCGATAATGCATACTACCGTATGGCGCTTGGATAGCGCCTGTCTGAACAGACACTGGCGTTCCCTCCGATTGAGGACGAGCCATCGAAAGCGCAAGGCATGCTCACAAATAACGCTCACCAGGAACAGGACGTCTCCTCGCGCTCGCGCGATGGAGACTCAGAGGCCACAGCCGCCACCAGGAAGCGCGCGCGCCGCTTTTCCACGCGCGCCATCATTGAGACGGCGCTGATTCTCGCTGCGCTGGTCGGCGCGCTCACGCTGCTGCCGCACGTGATCGGGGGTGACGGCGCGCATCGCTTCGAGGCGCTGACGGCGCTACTCACCGGCTCCGGCTCGATCAATACAAAATACTCGCTGCTGGGGCCAGTCTTCGCCGCGCCGCTGTGGTGGCTCGGCGAACTGGTGGCGACGCCCGCCACCGGCATTGGCTGGTTCAACACGCTGGTCTTCGGGCTGGGGTTGCTGGGCCTCTATCTGCTGCTGAGGCGGCATGTCGAGGGGCGGCTGCTGCGCGCCTTCCTGCTGCTGCTCACCCTGGCTTCGATGGTCCCCTACCACCTCACCCAGTTTTACGCTGAGGTCTTCACCGCCGTGCTGGCGGCGGTCGGGCTGAGCGCGATCGGGTTGAGCGCGCGAGCGGGCGGGCGGCTAGCGGGCTGGGGGCTGGTCGCGCTGGGCGCCGCCAACACCCCCGCCACCATCGCCGGGCTGGTGGTCGTCGTGGGTCAACGGATGTGGGCGCGGCGCAGGCTGCGCTACGCGCTGGCCATCGTCGCCGCGCTGGCGCTTGTCGCCAGCGCGGACCTGCTCCAGCGCGGCAGCCTGACAAACACTGGCTATCAGAACGACACCGGCGGCCATACTCTCGCGCCGTTCGCGGGCATCCCCGGCTTCAGCTATCCTATCTTGCTCGGCCTGCTGTCGATTCTGCTCTCCTTCGGCAAGGGATTGCTCTTCTTTACGCCAGGCCTCTTCCTGCCCATGCGTAGGCGGATGGAGCGACTGGCGTCTCTGGCGCTGGTATCACGCGAGATGTGGACGGTCTACACGCTCTGGATAGGTTTCACGGTTGGGCTGATCCTGGTCTACTCCAAGTGGTGGGCATGGTACGGCGGCTGGTACTGGGGGCCGCGCTTCTTCCTCTTCGCCTGTGTTCCCGCTTCCTTCGCGCTCGCCATCTGGACCCAGCGCCCCTCATCACGACTCTGGGTCAACCTGCTGGTATTGGGCGCGCTGGCCCTCTCAACGTGGGTCGGGGTAAATGGCGTGGTATTCGGCCAGTCCGCCCTGGGCGTCTGTACCGCGAACCACTATTTGTTCGAGGCGTACTGCCACTACTCGCCCGACTTCAGCGTGCTCTGGCGGCCCATGATCAGCGCATACATGTTCGGCATTGGCCCGCGCTTCGCCGCCGTCGAGCATCTCCAGCCCGGCGCGGTCGCGTATGGCGCCCTCATCGTGGCGGTGAGCGTCTACCTGTCCATCCCGCTGCTCCAAGCGATTATCCGCCAGACACGCGCGCTCCTCGCCAGCCGTCGCTCACTCCTCACATCCCTCCATCTCGACTGGCGATTCTAGCGAACCCCGCGCGCTAGCCAGATACGGGCGAACCTGCTATCATGCGAGGCGCCATGACGCTGGAGCGCCAATCGCTCCCGGCGCGGGTGAATCCGCCAGATGAGGAGAATCGCGTGTCGATCAGCGAGTTGAGCGCGCCCGCGCATCGATGGCGGCTCCTTCGCCGTGTTGGCGCGCGGGCGCTCCTGCCAATCTGCGTCTTCAGCCTGGCGCTGGCGCTCCCGTACAACATCACGGGCGATGGCGCCGCCCGCTTCGCCGCGCTCGACGCGCTGCTGCGGCTTGGAGCCATCTCGCCGAATCGCTACTCGCTGATCGGGCCGCTCTTCTCCACGCCGCTCTATCTGCTGGGCGCGGCGCTGGGCAACACAGAGGGCGGCGCGGTGTTCTTCAACCTGACCGTCTTTATCCTGGGGCTGATCGCCCTGAATCTGCTGCTGCGCCGCTACCTGGAGCCAGGAACGTTGCGCCGCTTTCTCTTGCTGCTGGTGGTGGGCTCGATGTTCCCCGCCGCGCTAGCGACCTACTATGGCGAAACTTTCACGGCAATCACGGTAGGCGTGGGCCTCGCGGCGGCGCTGCTGGCCGCGCGGCGGCTGGGGCGCGCGGCGGGCTGGGCTGCGGTCGCGCTGGGGGTGGCGAATACCCCCGCGACGCTACTGGCGCTCGCTGGGGCGCTGCTGGGGCGCATGTGGGCCACGCGACGGCTACGCTACGCGCTAGTTGGCGCGGGCGCGGTGGCGCTGATCGTGGGGGAATCGCTAGCCCGGCGGGGAACAGCGATGGCGACACTCTACATCAATAACGCGGGCGAGAAAACCATCATGCCGTACAGCGGGCTGCCGGGCTTCAGCTACCCTTTCCTGTTTGGCCTGCTCGCGATCCTGTTCTCCTTTGGCAAAGGGCTGGTCTTCTTTACGCCGGGGCTGTTTCTACCACTGAAGGAGCGCCTGCGCACGCTAGGCGAGGGCGGCTCCGCGCTCGGGCGGCTCCACGTCTCGTGGCTGCTCTTTACCGCCGGTCTCGTCCTGATCTACGCTTCCTGGTGGGACTGGAGCGGCGACTGGTACTGGGGGCCGCGCTTCTTCCTCTTCGCCAGCGTTCCCGCCTCCTTCGCGCTCGCGCTTTGGGCAAGCCGCCCCTCGCCGCGCCTGTGGGTGAACGCGCTGGCGCTGGGCGCGCTGGCGCTGGCGATCTGGGTGGGCGTGGATAGCGCGGTGTTTGGGGTGGCGGACTTGCAAGCCTGCCAGATCAACCATAGCCAGTATGGAGCCTACTGCGACTACACGCTCGAATTCAGCGCGCTCTGGCGACCGCTGGTCAATCTCGGCCAGTACGGGTTGAGCGCAACCTTCGCGCGTGTCGAGTATTTCCAGCCACGGGCGATTCTGTTTGTCATCGCCGCACCGCTCGCCGGGCTATATATCGCCGCGCCGCTCCTGCGCGCCATCGCCGAGCAGACGCGCACGCTCGTAGCGCGGCTGTGGCCACGAGCGCGCGCGCTGCGGGCTGGCTGGCGCTGGTAGCCCATCCCGCGCGCCCCGCCTGCGGTACTGAACGCGCGAGCGCCACGGGCCGCCTCCATGCCGCGCGCCCGTTATAGTTGATTAGGAATAAAGGCGTCACCGCCAGAACGGCGAGCGCCATTCATGGAGAGAGAAGCGGCATGACGATCACCAGTGGCCCCGGCGACGATCAGCTCGCGACCGCATCGCGCACCGCTTCCACACGTCGCTCTCCCAGAAATGCGCGCGCTCTCTTCGAGATAGCGCTCCTGATAGTCGCGATGCTCGCCAACGACCTCCTCCTACCGCCCCAGATGTTCAGTGACGGCCAAGATCGTTTCCACGAGCTCGACACACTCCTGCGAACTGGCGCGCTTTCTACATCACGCTACTCCTTGATCGGCCCGATCTTCGCCGCGCCGCTGTGGTGGCTGGGTGACAAGCTCGGCGGCGCGGCGGGCGCATTGCGGGAGACGCAGCGCTACAACGCGGTCGTGTTCGGGCTGGGGGTGATCGTCCTCTACGTTATCCTGCGGCGGCATGTCGAGGGGCGGCTGCTGCGCGCCTTCCTGCTGCTGCTCACCCTGGCCTCGATGGTCCCCTTTCACCTCACCCAGTTCTACGGCGAGGTCTTCACCGCCGTGCTGGTAGCCGTCGGGCTGAGCGCGGCGGTCCTGGGCAGGCGCGCGGGCGGGCGCATAGCGGGTTGGGGGCTGGTCGCGCTGGGCGTCGGCGAACGCCCCCGCGACCATCGCTGGCCTCGCGCTGGTCGCGGGCCAGCGGATATGGACCAGCCGCAAACTGCGCTACGCGCTCCCGCTGGTCGCGGCGGGCGCGCTGACACTTGCGGAGTCCGCGCTGCGGCGCGGCGGTCCGTTCACCACCGGCTATGCGCATGACACCGGTGGCCAGCCACCATCCGCCGTGCTGGGTGGATGGCTGCCAGGGTTCAACTACCCCTTCTTCTTCGGCCTACTGGCGATCCTGCTCTCCTTCGGCAAGGGGCTCGTCTTCTATACCCCCGGGCTCTTCCTCCCAGCGCGCCGCCGTCTGGCGTCGCTTGGCGCGTCCGCCTCCGCCCTCCAGCGCCTCCACACCTCCTGGCTGCTCTTCGTTACGGGCCTCGTGTTGATCTACGCCTCCTGGTGGGCCTGGAGCGGTGACTGGTACTGGGGGCCGCGCTTCTTCCTCTTCGCCAGCGTTCCCGCCTCCTTCGCGCTCGCGCTCTGGACCCAGCGCCCCTCGGCGCGCCTGCGGATCAACCTGCTGGCGCTACTCGTGCTGGCGCTCTCCATCTGGGTCGGTATTGACGGCGCCGTCTTCGGCCAGGCGGATATGGGCATGTGCATATCCACCAATCCCATCACGCAGGACATCTGCCGCTTCAATCCGTCCTACAGCGCGCTCTGGCGGCCGTTCGTGAATCTGTTCCAGTACGGCCCCAGTCAACGCTTCGTGACGGTCGAGGGGCTGACGCGACAAGACGCGCTGTATGCCCTGATTAGTGTCGCCGTAGGCGCCTACCTGGCGCTGCCGCTGCTCCACGCCATCACCCGCCAGGTGCGGGAACACATCGCCGGCTACGTACCACTCCTCACAGCGCTCCATCGCGGCTGGCGCCTCTAGCGCCAGCGCACAAGGGCGCTATGGCTAGACAGGCGCGAAACTGCTATCATGCGAGGCGTCTAGCGCTAGAACTGGGATTATACGGCAGCCATGAAGGAGCACACGCATGCGACCAGCCGCAGAAGATGATGCGAACACGCACGCTCTGGCTGGCGCGACACTGCCGGGCGCCACGCCACGCGCCACCTCCCGGAGCCGCCCTCCACTGGATGCGCGCGAGCTTTTCGAGATGGCGTTGCTCGTCGCCGCGCTGCTCGCCAACGACCTCCTCCTGCCGCGCGTGATGTTCGGTGACGGCCTGGAGCGTTTTCTTGCGCTCGATAAGCTCCTGCGTACTGGCGCGCTCACCGCATCGCGCTATTCGCTGATCGGGCCGATCTTCGCCGCGCCGCTCTGGTGGCTCGGCAACCTCAACGGCGGCGTCGGCGGCGCCATGACGGAGGCGCAGCGCTACAACCCGCTGCTGTTCGGCCTCGGCGTGGTGGCGCTCTATCTCATTCTGCGGCGGCGTCTCGATGGGCGGCTGACGCGCGCCTTCCTGCTGATACTGACCATCGCTTCGATGTTCCCCTACCACCTCACCCAGTTCTACGGCGAAGTCTTCACCGCCCTGCTGGTGGCGATTGGGTTGAGCGCGGCGACACTCAGCGGGCGGACGGGCTGGCGGCGGACGGGCTGGGGTCTGGTCGCGCTGGGCGTCGCCAATACCCCCGCGACACTCGCCGGGCTGGCGCTGGTCACGGTTCAACGCATCTGGGCCAGCGGGCGGCTGCGCTACCTCCTGGCGCCGCTAATGGCGGGCGGGCTGATCATGGGTGAGTCGCTGCTGCGGCGTGGCGGCCTATTCTCCAACGGCTACGAGCACGACACCGGCGGTCTGCCTCCAGACGCCTTGCTGGGAGGCTGGCTGCCGGGCTTCAATTATCCGTTCTTCTTTGGCCTGCTGGCGCTGCTGCTCTCCTTCGGCAAAGGCCTGATATTCTATGCGCCGGGGATTTTTCTGCCGCTACGGAGCCGGCTACGCGCGCTGGGCAAGTCCGGAGGCCCGCTCCAGCGCCTCCACACTTCCTGGCTGCTCTTCACCGCCGGCCTCATCCTGATCTACGCCTCCTGGTGGGATTGGAGCGGCGACTGGTACTGGGGGCCGCGCTTCTTCCTCTTCGCCAGCGTTCCCGCCTCCTTCGCGCTCGCGCTCTGGACCCAGCGCCCCTCGGCGCGCCTGCGGATCAACCTGCTGGCGCTACTCGTGCTGGCGCTCTCCATCTGGGTCGGTATTGACGGCGCCGTCTTCGGCCAGGCGGATATGGGGATGTGCATATCCACCAATCCCATCACGCAGGACATCTGCCGCTTCAACCCGTCCTACAGCGCGCTCTGGCGGCCGTTCGTGAATCTGTTCCAGTACGGCCCCAGTCAACGCTTCGTGACGGTCGAGGGGCTGACGACGTCCGGGATGATCTACGCGCTGATCGCCGCTGTGATCGGCGCCTATCTGGCGCTGCCGCTGCTCAGGACCATCCGTGAGCAGCTGCGCGCGCTCCTGAATGCGTGGGCGCCCACCGCGCGCAAGCGTCTGGCTACGCTCCGCGTCTGAGATGGAGATGCGACTTCGCCGGGCGGGAGCGTTGAAGGCGCCCTGCCCGGCGAATGCGCGGCCAATGAGGGGCGACTACTCGCCCTTGCCCCACTGCGGCGCACGCTTCTCGAGGAATGCGCGCACGCCTTCCTTGCTGTCCGCCGTGTCAAAGAGCTGGTTCTGCAGGTGGCGCTCGTAGGCGAAGCTGTCGTGGATCGACATCTCCAACCCCTCGGTCAGCGCCAGCTTCATGAAGCCAATCGCCTGATTGGGGCCATCGGCGCAGAGGTGCGCAAACGCCAGTGCGCGCGGCATCAGGTCCTTCGCCTCGACCAGCTCATCGAAGAGGCCTAGCTCGGTGGCGCGCTCCGCGCCGAACGACTCACCGGTGACCATCAGCAGCAGCGCGCGTGAGGGGCCGACGACGCGCCCCAGGAACTGCGTGCCACCCTCGCCTGGAATCAGGCCGAGGTTGACCTCCGGTAGGCCGACCTTCCAGCTTCCCTTGCCCGCGAAGCGCACATCGCAGCACAGCGCCAGCTCCAGCCCGCCGCCCATGCAGTGGCCATTGACCGCCGCGACATATACCTTGGGCGTCGCGCGGACCTTCATCATCATCTCTTTGCTGGTCTGGCTCAGCAGGCCGACGTACTCGCCGGGGTAGTCGCGGATCACCTGGATGTCGGCGCCAGCGGAGAAGAATTTGTCGCTGGCGCTGGCCAGCACGACCGCCTTCACCGCCGGATCGAAGCGCACCTCGGTGACGAGCGTCTCCAGCTCGCGGATCATTTCCAGGTCGTGCGCGTTGGCGGGTGGACGGTTCAAGCGAATGATGAGGACGTTGCCATCCATCTCAGTGGTGAGATTCTTGAGCGAGAGATCAGCTACAGCCATCGTGGATTAGCCTCCCATCGCCGGGGAACGCGGTCCCTCAGCGACCACTCGTCACACGGAAAACGCGCGCCGCTGGCTCATGGCCTGGATCATGGCGAGGCGTCACGACCCCAGCGTGCGGACCGCCCAGCCACGGCGCCGGGCGCGGCCATAGTATACGCCAGTCTCGCCCGCCCGCGCGTAGGCGATGCCGCCCCACAGCCGTTGGTGAACGAATCGCGCCGCCAGGCTCATGATTGCATCTCGACAAGCACCGCCCAGCGAACCCCAAGATCAGCGGAGGCGGTGACCATCACCTCTCGACTAATGGCGGGCCATAGCTGTGTGCTGTTGAGTTGTGGCGATGAGGAACAGGAGGTCGACAGCTTTATCTCACCCATGTTCGTGTCATAGGTCAGATAAAAATTGCCGCTCCCCTCGCAGAAAAACAAGATGTCATACGGCTTTGAGGCAATGAACGATCCTATGCGCCCACCGCCATTGGCCCCGCTCAGGGCAAGCGCCGTAATATACCCTTTCTCAGGCTGTAGCGCCGGCAAAGGCGCCAGGGTCGGTGTTGGCGTCGCCGTAACCAGGGAGGCGCCGCCATACGCGCACCCAGCCAGCGCCAGCGCCAGCAGCGCCATGCCAACCGCGAAGATGCGATTCCCGCCCCAGACGCGCGACAGCGCGCTCAGTCCCATACGCTTCACTCCATTCCATAGGGATAGCGATGTCCTACAACTCCGCGCGCAAATCCTGCGTCGCGGCCACCATGCGCGTCAGCTTCTCGCGCGCCACCTCGCGCGGCAGCGCCCGCAGCCCGCAGTCCGGCGCCACCCACAGGCGTTGCGGCGGGATGAGGCGCATCGAAGCGCGGATGCGCTCGCGGATGACCGCGACCTCTTCCACGGCGGCGTCAACGCTGGAGACGCAGCCAGCGGCGACACGCCCACCCGCGAACTCCAACTGCTCGTCATCGAACGCCGCCAGATTGGGGATCGTGGTGTTCTCAACGCTGTAAACGGCGAAGTTGAGCAGCAGCAAATCCATAGCGAAGTCGCGGATATCGCCGCAGATGTGCAGCGCGGGCAGCGGTGGTAGAGCGGCGAACTCGCGCAGCGCGTCCGACGCCAGCTCCAGGCTGACGCGCCCAGCCCGCAGCGCGATCGGCAGCGACGGCTCATCCACCTGGACGACACGCGCGCCACCCGCCACCAGCGCCGCCACTTCGCGCCCCAGAATCTCCGCCAGCCGCAGGATCAGCGCCGGGTCCTCCGGGCCGATGTAGGGCGCGTCGGGCGCGACCCGCAGCGCGAGCGCCATCGTCATTGGCCCCGTGACCGTCCCCTTCACCTCCGCCCGCCGCGCCGCCAGCTCGCGCGCCAGCGCGTAGTCCGGCGCCACGATGGGCGAATCCGGCTGGTCCAGCGCGTCGGTCACCTCCCAGACGCCGTCATCCGCCCGGCGGATACCGGGGATGCGTGAGGCGAAGGTGGCGATCATGTCGCCGCGCGGCTCGCCGTCGCTGATGACATCCACCCCCGCGATCAGTTGGTCCTCCACCGCCCGCTGGATAGCGCGGCGCGGCGGCAGCCCGTCGGTCGGGTAGCTGCCAACCGCCATCGTCAGGAGCGGCTGGCGCTGGATGTTGGGCATAATCGCGTCTCCTTCTCGCGGGCCGAGTATACAAGGCCTCTCGCGCTGGCATCGTACCATGCGCGTCATGCGACGGACCAGCGCTTCAGAACAGCGACATCTGCTGCGGGCCTGGCTCATCTTCGCGCGGGCCGACCTCAGCGGCGAGGCGGCGCGCCTCGGCCAGCGCGGCGGGCAGCGCGTAGGTGAAGTCGTGGATGACGGTCTCGCGCAGCTCCTCACGATGCAGCGCGGCGGCGGGATTGTACATCGCCAGCAGCAGACGCCCACCCTGTGGCCGCGCCTGGCCGTGAATGGCGCTGACGCGCGCCTTGGGCAGGAAGCGAGCCAGCGCGTAGCGGCCCAGCGTCACGATCAGGATCGGATTGACGGCGGCGATCTGCCGCGTGAGGTACGGCGCGCAGGCGGCGATTTCCTGCGGCGCCAGCTCGTGGCCAGCGGGCAGCCGGTGCTTGACCACATTGGTGAGGTAGATTTGCTCGCGGGTCATGCCCGCCAGCGCCAGCAGCTCATCGAGGAATACGCCCGTCGGGCCGGAGAACGGCCTGCCGCTGCGGTCATCGAACGCGCTGGCAGCCTCGCCAATCAGCATCGCTTCCGCGCGCGGGTCGCCCTCGCCGGGAACCGCCAGCCGCGCGCCGACATGCAGCTCGCACGCCTCGCAGCCGCGTATCTCCTCGGCGATACGGTCCATCTCATCGTTTGGCGTCATGACGCGCCTCCCCTCCAGCGGCCCATTCTCTCGCGGCCACTGGAGTATGGTAGCGCATCGCGCCGCCCGCTACCCTCTGCGCCCGCCCAGCCGCGCGCGGACGATGCCGCCGAGCATGCGCACCTCGTTCATGCCGAGCAGTGTCACGACCAGAAAGTAGAGCGCGGCGGCGGGAACGCCGACCGCCAGCACCGTCGCCACCTGGCCGCGCAGGCTGTCCAGCGTGAAGACGGTAGGCGCCAGCGCGGGCAGTAGCCGCAGCAGGCCGACGATCACGCCACCCATCAGCGCGGAGGCGATGGCAATGCGCCAGACGCCGCCCCACAGCTCGCGCATGCCCAGGCTGCCAATCGCCATCGTCAGCAGCACGAAGAGGATGATGGCGTGGCTGGAGTTGAGCGCCGCGTTGGCGAGGGCCAGCGCTGGCATACCAACCGTCGGCGTGAACGGCACGGCCACCAGCGCCCACACACCGATGGAGACGATGCCGACCACCACCGGCGTGATGGTGTTCTTGCGCGCGTAGAACGCTGCGATCAGCATCTGGTCGAGCGCCAGGAAGGGAAGCTGATAGGCGTAGTTGGTCAGCGCGAGGGTGTTGAGATCAGTGCAACTCGTGTGGCAGGCGCCATGCTGGAAGAGCAGCGCCGCGATTGGCGTCCCCAGCGCGATCAGCCCGACCATCGCCGGCGTCATCAGTAGCAGGCCGAGGCGGAAGCCCAGCGCCAGCGTGCGCTTGAAGCCGGTCATGTCGCCGTTGTTGGCCGCCGCCGCCAGCGGTGGCAGCACGGCGAAGGAGAGCGCCGCCACCACCAGCCCGGTGGGGAACTGTATCAGCGTCGTCGCACTCTGCAAGGCGGTGATATTGCGGGTGGGGTCGCCGGGCGCCAGGCCGTTTAGTCGCAGCTCGATGGTCTGCTGGCCGACGCTGATGAGCAAGCCCGCCGCGATGGGCAGGTAGAGCCGCAGGATTTGCCGCACGGCGGGGTGGTTCAGATGGAGGGTGGGGCGCAGGCTCACGCTGTTGCGGCGCAGGCCGGGCAGCAGCAGCGCCGCCTCGCCCAACGCGCCCACGACGAAGCCCACCGCCAGCCCGATGGCGCCCGTCGTCTGCAAGGCGTCTACCTGGGCCGAGGTAGCCAGCGCGCCGTGCGCGAAGATCGCCGCGACCGGTGCGCCTAGCTTCGCCGCCGCGATGAACAAGGCGATAATACCGATAACAATCACGCCGACATGCTGAATGAACGTCGCGAAAGCCGGAAAGACGACATCCTTGAGCGCGTACAGCAGCGCTGAGCCGACGGCATAGAGCGCCAGCCCGAACAAGCCGAACGCCGTCACGCGAATGAAGGTGGCGGTTAGCTGGCGCTCAGCCTCGGTCCCGTGGCTGAGATAGAACGGGGCCAGCCACGGCGCCAGGAAGAACATCACCGCCACCGCGAGCGCCATCACCAGCAGCGCCAGCGTCGCCACAGTGCCGTAGACCCGCCGCAACTCGGCGCGCTTCTCCGGCTCGCTGTAGTCCACAAACGTCGGAATCAGCGCGCCACTGACCGAGCCGCCAATCAGCAGATCGCTCACCTGCTGGATGGGGCGCAAGGCGATGATGAACGCGCCGCTGGCCGCGCCATAGAAGAGGATGTTGATGACCTCGATGCGCACCATGCCCAACAGACTGCTGAGCAGCTGGCCCACCATGATGATGCCCGCTGAGCGCACAATGCGCCGCCCTTGCGCGCCGCCCTCGCCGCCCTCGCCGCCCTCATCTGCCCCAGGCGCCTCGACGGGGATCGCTTGAACCCCCTCGCCGGGCAGCGCCTCATCGCCCAGAATGAGCGCCTCGCTCATCGGGCGCACGGCGCGGCGCTTGAGGGTAATCTCTTCGCCGGTGGTCAGCCGCTCGGGCGGCATGGCTGGGCTCTTGAGCGTACTCTCATCGCCGGTGGACGGCGTCTCTGGCTGCACGGGTGGGTCCTCCATTATTGTCGGGTATCGCTGGCGCCAGGCGGGGCGTAGCGGCTGACGATACGCTGGATCAGCTCGGTGGTGCTATGGCCTGGCAAATAAGCCAGCAGCGCCAGCCCGCCGCCATACGCCGCCACCGTGGGCGCCTCAGGCAGCCGCGCGGACAGGCCCGCCAGCGGGGCGAGCGCCGGGTCGCGCGGCTCCTCGCCCGCCACCAGCCGGCGCAGGTCGTCCGGCCCGACGAGGTACTCGCGCGGCGCGGGTGATTCGCCAGGCGCGCCTGGCGTCGCATAGTCGGCGCCCTTAACGTAGAGGTCGGGGCGCAGCAGATCGAGCAGCCCGCTAGCCGTATCGTCGTCGAAGATCGTCACCGCGTCAACCACCGCCAGCTCCGCCAGCAGCGCCGCGCGCTCCTCCTGGGGAACCAGCGGGCGCTCTGGCCCCTTCAGGCGACGGGTTGAGGTGTCGCTATTCAGCCCCACCACCAGCAGATCGCCCAGCGCCCGCGCCCGCCGCAGATAGTGCGCGTGTCCGATGTGCAACAGGTCGAAGACGCCGTTGGTGAACACGATCCGCGCGCCCGCGTCCCGCCGTTCAGCTACCAGCGCAGACAGGCGCGCGGAATCGAGCGCGGCGCGAGCGAAAGCGTCAGCCATCATGCGCGGCGCTCTCCATCTGCGGCGTGTGATGGTCTCCGACCTGGGCTCTAATCTCCGCCGCCAGCTCGGCGGGCGTATTCGTCGCGCAGCCGATGCGCTGCACGACCAGCCCCGCCGCCAGATTGGCCAGCGTTGCGGCGTCGCGGAAGCGTGTCGCTCGCCCGCGCGGCGTCGCGGCGACCGCCAGCGTGAACGTCGCGGCGACGGTATCCCCCGCGCCGGTGGGGTCAGCGACCTCGGGGCGCGTCGAAGCAGGCAGGTGGAACGGCGCGCTGTCTTGCGTAAAGAGGCTCATGCCCTCGCTACCACGTGTGATCAGCACGGCCTCGGCGCCCGTCAGCTCCAGCAGGCGCGCGCCCGCGCGGTCGAGCGAGGCGGCGTCAGTAATCTCCCAGCCCAGCGTGGCCTCCGCCTCAGGCTGATTCGGCGTCAGCGCCGTCACCCCCTGGAAGCGCGCCAGATCGCCATGCGAGTCAGCCACTACCGTCTTACCGAGCGCCCGCGCCAGTGGCAGCGCCTCCTCCAGCACCTGCGGATTGATGACACCGTTCTCATAGTCTGAGATGATGAGCGCGTCCACCTCAGGGATCGTCTCGGCGAGGTAGGTGAGGATGCGCTGGTGGGTCTCAGCTTCCAGCTCGGAGGTGTCAATCCGGTCAATGCGAACGATCTGCTGCTGCCGCAGCTGTGTATCGCCAGCCAGCACACGCGTCTTGGTGGAGGTGGGCCGGCCCGGCTCCCCGATCAGCCCATCCATCGAGACACCCAGCTCAGCCAGCCGCGCGCGTAGCCGCCGCCCTGGCCTATCGTCGCCGATGACGCCCGCCAGATAGACCTCAGCTCCAAGCGTGCGCGCATTCACGGCGGGATTGAGCGCGCCGCCGGGCGCTATGCTGGAGTCGCGCCACCGCAGCACCAGCACGGGGGCTTCGCGCGAGATCCGCAGTGGCGCTCCATAGATATACTCGTCGGCTACCATGTCCCCCAGCACAAGCACCCGCTTGCCCGCGAACTGGTTCACCAGCGCCAGGAGTCGCTCCTGTTCGATCATGCCCGCACGCCCCTCAAATCCGCTCAGCGGGGCCGCTCCACCGCGACCACGCTCTCTCGCGTACCGTAACAATCGCGGGCTTCCCCACGAGACGCGCCCGCGCGCCCGACGCCACCGCCAGCGCGGCGAACCCCGGCAGCGCCAGCATTCGCCGCCAGCGAGCAGGCTCGCGCCCCAGGCGGTAGAACCATTCAAACCCAGCGGCGCGCATCCAGCGTGGCGCGCGCCGCGTTCGCCCGGCGATCATGTCGAGCGCGCCACCCACGCCGATGGCGACGACGCCCGTCAGCGCGTCCAGATTTCGCGCGATCCACAGTTCCTGCGCGGGTGAGCCATAGGCCACCAGCAACAGCGGCGCCCCGCTCGCCCGCACGCGCGCCACCGCTTCCGCGTCGCCAGCTGGTCGGGGATCACCGCTCCACACGCCCGCGATACGCACGCCTGGCGAGCGAGCCGCGAGCATGCTCGCGGCGGCTTCCGCCACACCGTATCCCGCGCCCAGCAGAAACGCATCGTATCCCAGCGCCGCGCCGCGCGCCAGCAACGCCTCCGACAGGTCTATCCCCGTCACGCGCGCGGGAACCCACAGACCCGCCAGACGCGCCGCCCAGACGACGCCCGCGCCGTCGGCGGTAACCAGCGCCGCGCGCGCGATGACCGCCCGCAGGCCAGGATCGCGCCGCGCGCGCATCACCATCTCCGGGTTGAGCGTCACCACCTGACCGCCGCGCCCCGACCCGATCAGCGCCACCGCGCGCGCGACAGCGCCATCCAGCGTCAGCGCGTCCACCGCAAGCGAGTGGGTGTCTGGGATGGCTGGGGCGGCGGCGCCTCGCCCGGCGGCTCTCCGCGACGTACTAGCCTCCTTGAGACTCCTGGCGCCAGCTTCGATCATCACTGGCCCAACAGGGGCGTGATCGTATCCACACGCCACCCTTCTGGCTCGCGCACCAGTGTCATCTTCGCCGGCAGCGCCAGCTTCGTCGAAGCGCCACCGCCTGAGACCGATACACTGAGGAGCACCTGAAACGAGGCGCGCTGGTCAGCGCGGTCTACGGTATACCCACTCAATGTGGGCGCGCATCCAGTAATCGCCAGATTCGCGCCAAACGCCCGCGCGAACGCCGTCTCACTGCCCTGCTCGCGCTGATAGGGCGTTGAGAGCAGCCCGTAGGCGACAGCGTACTTGCGCGAAATGAACGCCTGGCACAGCGATTGCTCTGTATGCAATGGGCCCAGGTCCACACCAGCCACGCCGGAAGAAAGCGCCGCGACATGCCAGCCCGTCGTGTCGCGCGCGAGGGCGAGCTGGCCGCTCGCGCCACTTGCGCGGGTCAGGGTCAGGTTGAAGATCAGCGAGCGCGGATTGCGCAGAAACGAGAGCGCGGACAGCTGCCCCGTCGGCGTAGCGGAGCAGTGCGTCACGCGACCGCTGATGGCGTCACGCGCCGCGCTGTCAGCCTCATACTGCGTGAGCGTGGTTTGCGACTGGAGCGAGGACGCCAGTAGCGTATAGGCGGTCTTGTAGTCCGCACGGGTCAACGCGGCGCAGTAGCGGCTTACGACCTGTCGCGGCTGCGCCGCCAGCGACGCGGCATAGTTGTAGACACTCAGTGACGCGATCACCACCACGAGCAGCGCCATCGCAGCCGTCAGCAACCGCCAGTGCGCCAGCGCCCAGGTCAGCGCGGAGCCACGCCCACGAGTAGGCGCGGGCGGCGGCGCGGGCCGCAGTGGCGCGGGCAGCGGCGGAGGTGTTCGCACCGGCGCGGACCGCGTCGCGCGGACCGCGTGGCGCGGACCGCAGTGGCGCGGACCGCAGTGGCGCGGACCGCAGTGGCGCGGCAGAGGTGCGAGCCGTCTCGGCGTCAGCCAATGCCCGCTCCACCTCAGGCGCGGGAGGCATCGTCAACCGGTGGGTCGGGATATCCGACGCATGTGGCGCGGATGACGCGGATGTCGCAGGCGCGGCGGTCACGTGCGCGGTCGGGGCGTCGTTCACCGATGAGTCATCTGGTGTCGCGGCGGGCGCGGCGGAAATCCGCGTCGTCGGCGCGTCGCTCACCGACGTGTCCTCTGGAGCGGGCGTCGGAACGGGCGCGGCGGAGATCCGCATCGTCGGTTCATCGCTCACCGAGGTATCCACTGGTGTTGAGGCGGGCGCGGCGAGCGCGGCGGGGATCCGCGCTGTGGGGGCATCGCTCACCGACGTGTCCGCTGCGGACGCGGCAGGCGCTGGTGCGCGATCGGGTTGCGTATCAGGCGGCCAGAGTGGCGCTCGCCGTTCTTCGTCCATTCGCTCGTCATCCATGGCTCATTCCGCTCCCGTGCGCGCAACGCGCCGCTCCCGCGTCCCAATGCGCCGCCCATCGCGACGCTCCCACGGCGCCAGTCCGTTGATTGTATCCTATAGCCCGCGCACGCTGGGTTATCGAGCTGTTCAGGCGCCCGCGCGTGTACAAGCCTTCTCTCTAACAAAGACGGCCAAGCGCGACGCTGGTATCCCTCAAGGCCGTCCATATCTCGCGCGTCAAGCCGGGGCGCGCCGGCGCGCCGCTTTCACACGGAAAAGCCGCTGGCGCTTGTGACGGATAGGCCATAGTATGGCGAAGTTGCGGACAGACACAGGACAATCGTATTGCGACCTCGCAGGGGATCGCAACGTATATTAACATAAGGAGTGTGGAAGTCCCCTGCATTGAAACGTGGGGGATGAAATTGGCCTCTTGACATCCTCACGCCATGATGTAAGACTGCTCATGAGCTTTTGGCTCTCGCTCTGGGCATCATCGTGTGGAGGACCGACTTCTAGACCCTCGGCTTCAGCTGTGGGGAGATGTCACACTGTCACAGGCGCCATAGCGCGACGCCATCTGGCGCAGTAGCGCGCCGGATGCCCAACTGTTCCATTGACAAGTATTTCAGGCCCATCAGGGGCCACACTGAGGCGATATCCGGCCGTCACGCCCGCGCATAGTCTAGCGTACGATGCGCGTACCGAGCTCAACCGTCAAGCGGATGCGACAACGCCCGCGCGGCGAGGCGCGACTCGCGCCACGAGCGTGACAGATCGGGGAGGACTAGTATCTGTGGATACGCTTGAGCGGCATCCCCGCGTAGAAGCGGGCGCCGTCAAGGCTGAGATCGGCACGCGCCCGGCGGCGCAAGCGAACATTTTGCCCGTTCCATCCAGCGAAATGGGGCAAGCCCCTGCCAAGCAGCGCAACATCCTGGTCGCGCTGACCGACACCATGATTGACGACGAGGCGGTTTCCGTCGCCTGTTCTCTCGCGCGCAAGCGCAAGGTGGAAGCCTTCGCGGTCTTCGGCATTCAGGTCCCACGCAAGCGGGCGCTGGATGACGAGATGCCCGAAGAGACTGAGAAGGCCAATCGCACCCTGGACGCCGCCAAAGAAGTGGCGGACCAACTCCAGGCCCCCCTCGAGACGGAGATCGTCCACACCCGCCACCTCGGCCAGACCCTGATCCAGGAAGCGCTTGACCATGACTGCGCGCTGATCGTCATGGGCGTGACGTATCAAGTTGGTGTAAACGGGCAATTCGCATTAAGTGAAACCGCTGAGTATGTCTTGAAGCACGCGCCTTGCCGCGTGTGGCTGGTGCGCGGCCCGTGCGACTCGCCGGCGTGCCTTCCGGGACAGAACGGCGAGCGCGCCTGAGCGCCATCTCTCCAGCATGACGAAATGGGCCGCTCCCATACGGGAGCGACCCCATCATCTGTTCGCGCCTTGCCGATAGCGGCCTTCCATTAGCGGCCTTCCATGCCGCGCCGCGCGCTTAGGCGGGAACGACCGCATCTGTCACGATCTCCCCATCATGCCACTCCGGCGCGCCCTCCAGCAGCGCCAGCATCTCCCGAAAGCGCGTATCCTGCTCGGGGCTGTCCGCGTTCCGGTCATACGCTTCCTTTGAGTCGAACACCACCGCCATATAGATCTCGCGCGGGTCGGTATCCATCCGGTACACATAGGTCGCGCGGTAGCCCGGCACACGCAGGGTCGGGTACTCACGCATCTGCGCCATCAGGCGCTCTTCCGCCCCCGCCTTGATCCGGGCATGGGCGACTGTGCCATACATAACTGAACCTCCTCCGGCGCTCGCTGAGCGCCATGCGGGCGCTGTCTCCGCCAGCGCGTCCCGGCGGATGACACGCTTGGAGGTCAGTCTATCGTGGCGCCCGCGTGAGCCGCGTGGGCCAAATGGGCGAGAGCGCCCGCGCGCTCACATCTCGTCTAGCCCCTGCAACTCGCGCTTGAGATCACGCTCCATCAAGCTGGTGACCGCCTCGCGCACCGGCTTGCCATCGAAGAGCACCCGCGCGATCTGCTCGGTGATCGGCAGCTCGACGCCTAGATTCTCCGCCAGCTCCAGCGCGGCGCGGGATGTGGCCACCCCCTCCGTCACCGTCTTGCGCGCCGCCAGCGCCTCCTCCAGCGACTTGCCCGCCGCCAGCTCCAGCCCCAGCGTGCGGTTGCGCGAGAGCGGCGAGCTACAGGTCGCGATCAGGTCCCCCAGGCCGGCCAGGCCCGCGAGCGTCAACGGGTTGGCCCCCGCCGCCAGCGCCAGCCGCGACATCTCCGCCAGCCCGCGCGTCATGAAGGTCGCCTTGGCGTTGTCGCCGTAGCCCAGACCATCATTGACGCCGACGCCCAGCGCGATGATATTCTTCAGCGCGCCGCCCAGCTCGACGCCTACCAGGTCATTGCTGCTATACACGCGAAACGCCGGGCCGGAGATGACCGTCCGCGCACGCACAGCGGCGTCGTGATCAGTACAGGCGACGACTGATCCGGTCGGCAGGCCTCGGGCTATCTCAACCGCGAGATTGGGGCCACTGAGCGCCGCCAGCGTCACTGTTCCGGGCAGCTCCTCCGCCAGCACCTGCGTCATGCGCAGATGCGAGCCGACCTCCAGCCCTTTGCTCGCGCTCACTACCACCGCCCCTGGCGCCAGCAGCGGCGCGACCAGCCGCGCCTGCTCGCGCATGCGCTGCGACGGCGTCACCATCAGCACAATGTCGCGCCCGCTGACCGCTTCGGCCAGATCAGCGGTCACCCTCAGGCTGTCAGGAAGGAAAATGCCGGGCAGGAAGGCGCGGTTCTCACGCTCGCGCTCTATCTCGGCGGCGCGCTCCGGCCGGTGCTCCCACAGCGTCACCGACACCCCCGCCACCACGTTCTGCGGGGCGGCGGCGATCAGCCGCGCGAGCGTCGTGCCCCAGGCCCCCGTTCCAATCACCGCTACGCTCGTCATCGCGCGCCCGCCTTTCACGCTCGCTGTTCCAGCCGCGACACACCGCCGCCGCGCCGCCGCGGCGACTGGCGCGGCGCCTGTATTGTAGCTGGCTGCGGGGAGAATCGTAAACCGCTCGTGGTATGCTGGCGTGCGAGATACCCCGCCATTGGGCGGGCGGTACCAGCGAGCGGGCAGGGCGCGCCAGTCAGCGACGACGCAAAGGAGCGGATCCACGCCATGCAAGATGTGATGTCTCACGGCGGCATGCTGGTCGCCAAAATCCTCAAGCGCGAAGGCGTCGAGGTCGTCTTCACCCTCAGCGGCGGCCACATCGCCTCGATCTATGACGGCTGCGTGCGTGAGGGTATCCGGGTGATGGATACGCGCCACGAGCAGGCGGCCGTGCACGCCGCCGAGGGCTGGGCGCGCGTCACCCGCCAGCCGGGCGTGGCGCTGCTGACCGCCGGCCCTGGCGTCACCGACGGCGTCACCGGCATCGCCAACGCCTACCAGAGCGGCAGCCCGGTGATCGTCTTCGGCGGCGGCGCCCCGCTCGATCAGGTGGACCGCGGCGCGCTGCAGGAGATGCGGCATGTGGACCTCGTTTCCTCGATCACCAAGTGGGCGCGGACGGTCACCAGCACGAAGCGGCTGGCCGAATACACCGCGATGGGCTTTCGCAAGGCGACGACGGGCCGCTACGGGCCAGTCTTCCTCGAATGTCCGATGGACGTGTTGAACAACATCATCCCCACCGAGGAAGCCGTCATCCCCGACGCGAGCGGCGCGCGGGGCGCCGACCGCACGCAGGCCGACCCGCGCGAGATCACCCGCGCGGCGGCGCTGCTGGCGAAGGCCGAGCGCCCGGTGATCTTCGCCGGCTCGACGGTCTGGTGGGATGACGCGGCGGCGGCGCTGCGCTCCCTGGCCGAGCGGCTCAACGCGCCGGTCTTCCTGAATGGCTCGGCGCGCGGCAGCCTGCCGCCCGACCACCCGCTGCTCTGCTCGCAGGCGCGGCGCGCGGCGCTGGGCCAGGCGGATGTCATCCTGCTGGTCGGCGCCAAGCTCGACTTCCGCCTGGGCTATGGCCAGCCGCCACTGATCCCGGCGACCGCCAAGCTCGTCTGGCTGGATACGCTGGCTGAAGACATCGGCGCCAATCGCGGCGCGGAGGTTGGCCTGGCGGGCCACGTCGGGCTGAACATGGCGGCGATCGAGGCGGAGCTAGGCTCAGACGCCAGCGGACACGCCGAGTGGATGGCGCAAATCCGCGCGGTGGAGGAGAAGGCGCGCGTGAAGGAAGAGGCGCTGATGGCCTCCGACGCCGCGCCAATCCACCCGCTGCGCCTCTGTCGCGATATGCGCGACGCGCTGGACCGCGACGCCTACGTCGTCGGTGACGGCGGCGACATCGTCAGCTTCGGCGCGCGCGTGCTGACGCCGTGGGAGCCAGGACACTGGCTGGACGCCGGGCCGCTCGGCACGCTCGGCGCGGGGACGGGCTTCGCCATCGCCGCCAAGCTGGCGCGGCCCAACAAGCAGGTGGCGATCCTCTTCGGCGACGGCGCGTTCGGCCTCCACGGCATGGAGTTCGAGACGATGGCGCGGCACAACCTGCCGATCGTCGCCGTCATCGGCAACGACGGCCAGTGGGCGCAGATCAAGCACCCGCAGAAGGCGATGCTCGGCCATGCCACCGCCGCCGATCTGCGCCCCGGCATCCGCTACGACCTGATGGCGCAGGCCTTCGGCTGCCACGGTGAGTTCGTGGAGCGCCCGGAGGACATCCGCCCAGCCATCGAGCGCGCCTTCGCCTCCGGCAAGCCCGCCGTCGTCAACGTCCTGACCGACCCCACCGTGGTCTATGGTCGCTCGACGCAGGTGGCCGTATAAGCCCCAGACACAACAAATAGGAAGTGAGCATATGCTGTGAATGCCACTCGCGAGGCGCGCCCCGATCGCGATTGTGACGGGCGCCGCCCGCGAGCGGGGCATCGGCGCCGCAGTTTGCCGCATCCTGGCGCAGATGGAGATGAATATCTTCTTTACCTATTGGAGCGCGCACGACAAGAGCGTCTACAGCTTTGAACAAGCGGGTAGCCAGGAATTGCTCGCGGCTGTGCAGACGATGGGGGTTCGCTGCGCGTGCGCTGAGGTAGACCTGAGCCAACCAGAGGCGGCGATGCAGATTATGGACGCGGTGGAATCCTCGCTGGGGACAGCATCCGTCCTGGTGAACAACGCCGCACATGACGACACGAATGCGCCGTTCGACCAACCCAGAAACGGTTTTGAAAGTCATCCAGCCCGGCTGGAACACGCGTATGAACCACCTCACACTGCACCACATGACCCTGCGCAATTCACGCTACGCCTCGAAGGCGACGCAGGCAACGGAACTTTCCCCTATGCGTATACTCTTCTGGCAGACAGACGCTGACTCCAATGGCCGCGGTTGAAGACACTCAAGGAGCATGCAGATGACAGCTTTCCCTCCGAACTATCGCGCGTTTGCCGATGGCGCTAAGACTGCGTTTGAACAGGAAACACTCCATCGCCTGAACCCGTACGGCCCGGCGCGGCCTCCGAGTGGGCAGGAGCCGCCAACCCGACGACAACGAATGAGACGGCTCTGGTCGTGGCTGCGCGCCTTGTGGCCGCTGGGGCGAAAACGGGAAGACAGCGCGCAAGGGAACTGAACACGAAGCTCCTGGAGCACATGGGAGCAGCGCCACATGACTCATGCAGCCGCGTGTTCGAGCCCAGTTGGTTGACATTCAAAACAGCCTCTCACTGCCGCAATCTTCGACCGCTACTACGCAGTCAACATGCGGGGCGCAATGCTGCTGAGCATCGAATTCGCGCGGCGCTTCTCCAGACGCCTCCGGTGGGCGCATCATCAATCTGACCTCTGGGCAAGGGGTGGGGCCAATGCCGGGCAAGCTGCCATATGTCGCCACGAAGGGAGCGATCGAAGCGTTCACCATGACGCTCGCCACCGAGGTCGCGTCACGCGGCATCACGGTACAGGCAGATCATCCACTCACGCGGAGGTTTCTAGTGTGTCACAGCGCCGCTAGATTGATGGCGGGAGAGACGGCTGGAGCAGGCTAGGCGAAGAACCGCGCCAGTTCGGGCGCCACCCGCTCCGGTTTGCCGCCGCGATCGGTGGGGCCTGTCGCCCCATGATCGAGTCCGGGGAACTCGACGCGCGACGCCTGCGGCAGGACAGCCTGCAAAGCGTCCAGTCCGGCGCGCAAGTAAGCCGGGCTCTTGGACCCGCCGAGCAGCAGCGTCCCGGCGCGGATAGCCCTGAACCGTTCCGGCGTCCCGCTCATCTCAGCAACCAGCTGAAAATCCTGGCGCAGCGTTGGCGCGAGCATCCGCATCGTGACATCGCCCGGCTGCGCCTTCTTCTCCTCGGACGCCATCATCATCGCCGTGAGACGCTTGAGCAGCCAGTTCGGCATCACGTTGAAGATCGGCGGCCCCATCTCGGCGCCCTTCATCGCCGTGACGAGCGCGGCGGTCAGATCGCCCTTGGCGAGGTCGCGGTCGAGGAGCGCCAGGAATGTGGCCGCCTTCGCGCGATCCGTGAACAGCGCCGGCTCGAAGAGCGCCGCCTTACGAATGGCGGGTAGTTCGAGCGCCGCCTGGAGCAGGATCAGCCCGCCAGCACTGACGCCCATTACGTACTCCGCGCCCGTCTGGGTCAGCAGCGCGTCCAGGTCCTCAACCTCCTTCCGCATGCTGTAGTCCGCGCCCGCCGGGCCGCTCAGCCCGCGCCCGCGGCGGTCGGGCGCGTAGACGGTATAGGAACCCGATAGCGCAGTAGCAAGCTGCATGTGGCTCGCCGAGGTCTCCATTGCGCCATGTAAAATGACGACGCCGGGGCCGTGGCCAATCTGGCGATAGTGGATCGTGACGCCGTCGCGGGATGTGACAAAGTACGTGGTGAACGACTCGCGCGCTGTAGCGCTGGCTGACGCAGTGACGCTCGTTTTCGTAGCCATGTGATCGCTGCCTTTCTTGCTTGCTTGACTGGCTGACATGCGCTATATTGTCTTTGCAATTAAATATCTTAATAATCAAGATACTTGTTGTCAAGGGGGCGCCAGATGTCTGAGCGAAACAATGGTGATAACGCAGAGCGGAACCAGCGCAAGGCGCTCGCGGAGCATCTGTATGCGTTGGGTGAGGTAGCCAGCACTGAGACAGCGCTATTTCATCAAGCGGCGGCGGCTAAATACGGCCTCGGAATCACTGATATGAAAACGCTGTCGGTGCTGATGCGGGAAGGGCCGATGACCGCTGGCCGCCTCGCCCAGCGCCTGAGCCTCACGACGGGCGCCGTCACCAATGTGATTGACCGGCTGCAGCGGCGCGGCTTTGTGTCGCGCGCGCCCGACCCCGACGATCGGCGCAAGGTCATCGTTCTCGTCAATACGGAAGCGCTCGCCTCAAGCGGAAATGTCTATCTCTCGATTGGACAGGCCTTTAGCGAGCTCTTCGAGACCTACACAACGGAGCAGCTTGAGTTCCTGGCGCGGTTCTATCAGGCGTCCATCGAGCTGAACAGGCGCGAGATCGAGAAGCTGGCGAAAGGGGAGAGCTAGACCGTCACGAGGTCCTTGATCTTGTCGTACTCGGCGCGGGAAATGGGAACCAGCAGGAGCTGGCTGACGGCGGTGAAGGAGCCGTGCGCGGCGCGATAGGCGACGATGTGGCGGGCGATAGTCAGGCTGATGCCCAGCGCGTTATGCAGGTCTTCGGCGCTGGCGACGTTGATATCCACCTTGCCGCCCAGTGTCAGCGGCACGGTCTCGCCCACACGCGGCACGTAGACCTCCTGCCCATCAGCGACGTGGGCGGCGAGGTCTACGCGCGTCAGATCGGCGTCCGGCAGCGCGCCGCCCGCCGCCGCGACGAGGTCCTGCACGCGCGCGCCGGAGGGCAGGGTGTAGACGCCGGGGCTGGCGACATCGCCGAGGACGTAGCCCGCGATGGTCGCCGAGCTGGCTCCCGGCCCGGTGATGGTGAGCGTCGAGGCGTTCGCCTGAGTCGGGATGAGCGACGCCACCCACGCGCGAGCGCTAGGGATGAAGCGCGCCACCAACAGCGCCAGCAGCGCCAGCGTCACCGTCGCGTTGAGCGCCAGCGCGATCCGCGAGCCCGCAGACTTCATCCCCACACCTCACATTCCAGAAACTGTCCATCACCAGACGTCCATCAGATAAGGGAATTCGCCACCAGTGTAGCAGGCGGCGTCAAGAGCGTCACTAGAGCCTGTTATGAACTTGACATTGAGGAGGGGTAAAATGAGGCATGAGTACATCACGCCAAGCCTACCCCTCCGATGTCAGCGACGACGAATGGGCGTTTGTCGCGCCCTATCTGACCTTGATCGACGAACGCGCCTTGCAGCGCAAACACGACCTGCGCAAGGTCTACAACGGCTTGCGCTGGCTGGTGCGCACCGGGGCGCAGTGGCGCATGCTGCCGCATGACTTCCCACGCTGGGAGGCCGTCTACCAGCAGACGCAGCGCTGGCTGCGGGCCAAGCGCTTTGAGGCCATCGCCCACGATCTGCGCCTGCTGCTGCGGCTGGCGGCGGGTCGTACGGGGCAGCCGTCGGCGGTGATCCTGGACGCGCGCACGGTGCAGTCGACGCCGGAGAGCGGAGCGGGAGCGGGCTACGATGGCCACAAGCGTCGCAAAGGGCGCAAAGTCCACCTTGCGGTCGACACGCTGGGGCATCTCTTGGCGACGGTGATCACGCCCGCCAACGAGCAGGAGCGGGCGCAGGTGGCGGAACTGGCGGCGCTGGTGCAGGACGTGACAGGGCAGACGGTGGAACTGGCCTACGTCGACCAAGGCTACACTGGCGACGCGCCCGCCGAGGCCGCTGCCGCCGAGGGCATCCACCTGGAAGTCGTCCGGCTGCCTGAGGCGCACGGCCCCAAGCGCGGGTTCGTCTTGCTGCCACGCCGCTGGGTGGTCGAGCGCAGTTTCGCGTGGCTGGCGCGGTTCCGTCGCCTGGCGCGCGACTATGAACGCCTGCCTGAAACTGTGGCGGGCCTGACGTTCTTGGCCTTCACCTGCTTGATGCTGCATCAGTTGATCCACCTGCCCTGAAGTTCATAACAGGCTCTAGCTCGGTTCATAACAGGCTCTAGGCCGGTGGCCCAAGCCGCGACGGGAGTCACCAGGCGTTATCGCGGCCATGAATGACTGGCGCATGGCGCGCGGGGGCATAAAGGCCTTGCGTGGCGCCGCCTTGCTACACAATACCGCTCGCTTGACAAGCAGATGAGACGGCACGTATAGTGACTGGAACTATCGTGCGTCGAGCGTGATGGAACGTCATGCCTGACGCCGTTCTACATCGAAGCTTTCGCGGCGCGTCGCGGCGCCGTTTTACTCTGGCGGCTCTGACAGGAGCGCTTCACACGCGCGCCGCCCGATCTCCGCTACGCCACCCAATCACCCGCCGGGCCTCCCATCAAGATCCCCGCGCGGGCCATCATCGTAGCATTGTCCCTCACCGAGCCTGACCCCCTCACCAGGGAGGCGCGGCCCGCACGGAGGTTTTCGGTTTGAACCCACTAGAATTCATCATCCTGGCGCTGGCGCTGGGTCTGGGCGGTGTGATCGGCGGCTATCTCATCGGCCAGCAACGCTCACAGCTGCGCTATCAGGAAGCGAATATCGACCACGAGAAGCAGATGCGCAAGGCTTCGGAGGCGGCGGAAAAACGGTTAGAGCAGTTGCAGGAGGAACAGCGCAAGAGCCTCCAGGAGACACGCGACGAGTCCGCCAGGGCGCGTGCGGCGCAGGAGTCAGAGGCGCGCGAGCGGCGCGAGGAGATCAAGCGCCAGGAGCAACGCCAGCAAGCCAAAGAAGAGTCGCTGGAGCGCAAGAGCGAGGGCATCGAGCGGCGCGAGCGCGCCATCAACCAGCGCGCCCAGGAACTGGACGCCATCCGCGACAGCCTGGAGTCGCTGCGCGAGCAGCGCGTGACCGAGCTGGAGCGCGTGGCGCGCATGTCCGCCGATGAAGCGCGCGCCCAGCTGATCGCCGCTGTCGAAGAGGACGCTCACCGCACCGCCGCGCTGCGCGCCCGCGAGATCGAAGCCATCGCGCGCGAGGAGGCTGAGTCCAGAGCGCGCGAGATCATCACGCTGGCCATCCAGCGCTGCGCTTCCGACCAGGTCTCGGATGTCACCGTCTCGACCGTGCCGCTGCCCAACGACGAGATGAAGGGCCGCATCATCGGGCGCGAGGGCCGCAACATCCGCGCGCTGGAGAGCGCCACTGGCATAGACCTGATCATTGACGACACGCCCGACACCGTCAGCCTCTCCGGCTTCGACCCGGTCCGGCGCGAAGTCGCCCGCGTCGCGCTGACCAAGCTGATTCTCGACGGGCGCATCCACCCGGCGCGCATCGAAGAGGTCGTCGCCAAGGCGCGGCAGGACATCGAACAGCTCACGCTGGAAGAGGGCGAGCGCGCCTGTATGGAAGCCAACATCACCAGCCTGCCAACCGAGCTCGTGCGGCTGATTGGACGCCTGCACTTCCGCACCAGCTACGGCCAGAACGTGCTCAATCACAGCATCGAGGTCTCCGTGCTGGCGGCGGCGATGGCCCACGAACTGGGCGCGGACGTCAACGTCTGCAAGGTGGCTGGCCTGCTACACGACCTGGGCAAGGCGATTGACCAGGAGGTCGAGGGGCCGCACGCGCTGATCAGCGGCGAGATTGCGCGCCGCTTCAACCGCTCGCCCAAGATCATCCACGCCATCGTCGCGCACCACGCCACCGAGGCCGAGCCACAGTCGCTAGAGGCGGCCATCGTCCAGGCGGCGGACGCCATCTCGGCGGCGCGCCCCGGCGCCCGCCGCGAGACGATTGACCTCTACATCAAGCGGCTGGAGATGCTGGAAGGCATCGCCAACTCCTTTAAGGGTGTCGAAAAGTCCTTTGCCATCCAGGCTGGGCGCGAGGTGCGCATCATCGTGCGGCCTGAAGAGGTGGACGAGGCGTCGGCGGCGCAGCTTGCTCGCGATGTCGCCCGCCGCATCGAGGAGTCCATGGACTATCCCGGCCAGATTCGCGTCTGTGTGGTGCGCGAGACGCGCATGATTGACTTCGCCAAATGAGTGACCCAGCGACCATCCCGAACCGCGACGCGCCGCCCGTGGCCCGCCGCATAGATCTGCACACCCATTCCACCGCCTCCGACGGCCTCCACACCCCGGCGGAACTGGTCCGCCTGGCGCATGAAGCCGGGCTGGACCTGATCGGGCTGGTGGACCACGACACCACCGAAGGGCTGGCGGAGGCCCAGGCCGCTGGGGCGCGCCTCGGCGTGACCGTCATCCCTGGCGTCGAGATCAACACCGACCTGCGCGGCGGCGGCGAGGCGCATGTGCTGGGCTACTATATCAGCGCGGACGACCCCACGCTGGCGGCCACCCTCGGCGCCTTGCGCGACGCCCGCGAGCGGCGCGGCGAGCGCATGGCGAACCGACTGCGCGACGCGGGCTTCGCCATCACCTGGGAGCGGGTACGCGAGCTGGCGGGCGGCGCGGTGGGCCGCCCGCATGTGGCGCGCGCGCTGATCGAGGCGGGCTATGCGACCGATGTCTCCGACGCCTTCGCGCGCTACCTCTCGAAAGGGCAGGTGGGCTTCGTCCCGCGCTACAAGCTCTCGCCAGAGGACGCGATCCGCATCATCCGCGCGGCGCGCGGCGTCCCAGTCCTGGCGCACCCCAGCTATGTCCCCAACCTGGAGGAGCAAGTGTTGCCAGAACTGGTGGAGGCCGGGCTGGAGGGGCTGGAGTGCTACTACGGCCAGTATGACGGCGCGGCCGAGGCGCGCCTGCTGGCGCTGGCGGCGCGCTTCGGCCTGATCGCCACTGGCGGCTCCGACTACCACGGCCCCAACATGCACCCCACGCCGCTCGGCGGCCACTTCGTCCCGCCAGAGGTCGCCACCCGCCTTTGGGAGGCGCGCCAGCGCGCCCTCGCCCGCCCCGACGAGCCCTTCACGCTGACACTGCCGCAGGTGTGACGCGCCTGATAAGGAGCGCGACGCATATGACGGATCATGCCGAGAAGCCGGAAACGTGTATCCTTTGCCAGGGACGCGCGGCGGATGACCAGCTCATGCGCGTTGAAGTCTGGCAGGACGATCTGTGGCGACTCACCACGGCCTACGCCGCGGAAACGCCCGGTTTCTCCTACCTCGAACCCAAGCGCCACATTCCAGACATCACCCAGCTTGATGGAGTCGAGGCGGAGACCTTTGGGCCAACGCTCGCGCGGATAACCAGCGCGCTGCGCGAGGAAACCGGCGCTGAGCGTGTATACATCTACGTGTTCGGCGGCAGCGTTCCTCACCTCCACCTGCATCTCGCGCCACACAGCACGGGCGATGCGCTGAACGATCAGATGATACGCGGCGAGCTTATCACGAAGAAACTGCCCAGCGGTCTCGAATTGATCGAGAGCAAGGACTTCCCGCCGCTGCCCGAAGCCGAATTGCGGGCCTTGGCGGAGCGTCTGCGAGAGCGCCTCGCGTGACGCGCCCTTGCTCCTCGGAACAAGAGCGCGGCTGAGAGCGTATCCCCAGCTAGCGCTCACCCACGGCGGCGGTGGCGTTGCGGGTCGGGCGCGGCGCGGGCTTGGAGCGGGGCTTGCCCTGCGCGGGTGGCGCGTTGCGGGCGGAGGCCGGGCGCGCCAGCGATTGCAGCGCCATGACGCACATCACGCTAAAGAAGAGCGCGATGAAGGCGCTGTGCATCACCTCGGCCCACACGCTGGCGCGCGAGAAGACCACCACCGCGCCTTCCAACGCCTGCGCCAGAATCAGCGCCATCGCCACCACGCTCGCCCAGTAGAAGTCCGGGCGGGCGCGACGCAGGCGGCTGGCCCAGGCGAACAGGCCCACCACCAGCAATACCAGAATGCCCGCCGCCACGCGGTGCGTCATGTTGACCACCGGCGGCTCGACATTCAGGGGGGGCAGCGGGCGGCTCGCATCGCAGAGCGGCCAGCTCGTACAGGCCAGCGCCGAATTGGTATGCAGCACGTAGGCGCCGAGGTAGATCACGACGTAGGTATAGACCGTGATTCCCCACACCAGCCAGCGAAACCCGCCAGCGACCGCGCGGTCGCGCAGCCTGTCCCAGCGGTCGAAGCCGTGAATGAAGAACGCGGTGACAAAGACGCTGGCGACGGAGAGCGAGGAGACGCCGAAGTGGAACGCCAGAATCACCGCCGAGGTGGGGTACATCACCGCCAGGCCGCCCAGCACCGCCTGCCCCATCAGGAAGACGAACATCAGCGGCGCCAGAATCTTGATCTCCAGCCGGTCGCGCCAGAGCGCCAGCACACCAACGATCAGCGCGATCAGCAGCACCGTCACAATCGCCACGGCGCCACGGTGATTGAACTCGATCAGTGTGGAGCGAGCGAACTCAGCCGGAATGAACTGGCCCTTGCAAAGCGGCCACGAGTTCCCGCAGCCCGCCTGCGAGCCGGTATCGGTCACCAGCGCGCCCATCACATGCACCATGAACAGGACGGCCGCCGTCACGAGCGAGAGCCACCGCACGATGCGCGGCCAGTCGCGCCGCGCGAGCCACTGGCGGACAGGTGAGGGGGCGGATTTAGTAGCGCTGCTCTGCATGATTGGCCTCGTCGGGGTGGATAAGTGAGGTGGAAACATCACGGGAGCGCGCGCCCGTGAATGGAAAGAGGCAAAGCGGCCGGGCGCGCGTGAAATCGGGGGCGCTCAGGCCCCGCTCCGCTAGAGCATAACCCATCGCGCCCTATCCCGCAACCACGGTAGGCAAGGCGGAATGCGGAACGCAAGCCACATCAAGGTGCGTGTAGAGCGCTCAAGCTCGCCCAATGGAGCGCGCCAGGGCGCCAGGAAGCGGGGAGAAACGCTGTTCTCTCCACTCGCAAACCTGTCACAGCGTGACTATCGCATCACGAGATACGTATTTGGGAGTAGCGGCAGGCGCTCACGCTATTAATCAACTGCTCAGGTTGTGTGAGAGCCGGTAGAAGAACCAGGGCAAACAAGCCGCGCAAACCACCTGGAGGAACCAGAAGGGAAGAACGCAATGCCTACGCGACGCACAGTGACGCGTTCGTATCGTGGATTGTTTGGGACGCGCGTTCGCTATACGACTTCACAGATCATCGGCCCGAGCCAGCCAAACGTGCAAGTTCATCTTACTGGGCGCGACCTTGTGGAGATGCAACGACTACAAGCTGAGGCCGCCACCGCGCATCAGCAACTCGTCGAGCAAACGCGTGCGCAAGAAGCCGCCGCGCAAACGCATCATCTCGCCACGCTCAATAGCGCCGCGCGCTGGCTGCATACGCCGCTCGGCGCGATTGCGACGCTCGTGGTGTTCGTGGTCGGTTGGATACTGATGTTTGGGGCCAGTACACCGGTTATCGTCATTGGTCTGCCGATTGCGCTCGCCATCATTGACTGGCGCGACTTCTCGAGCTTCCACGGCGCGATTTCCTGGAATGTGTGGCGCGCCGAGGGTAAAAACGGGCGCTGGTGGACGCTCGCCATCGTCTTATGGCTCTATGGTTGGCTCTTCATGCCCGTTGTGTACGCCATTCAGGCCTGGCGGCGCGCGGGTGAGGTAAAGGCCGCTAGCCATGCCGCGCTGGATGCGCAGATCGCTTCACTTGAGGCGGTGGTTTTGCCCAGGCCTCCGGCTGCGCCTACGCCGGTCATCCCGCCTCCACCGCCGCCGAATCCCATCGTGCGCAACTATCCCACCGATGACGAATACACGAAAGGCGCTACCAACATGGCGGCGGAAGGCTGGAACGTCACGAACGTGATCCGGAAATCAGACAACACGATTGTCGCGACGTTTACTCACCGTTCGGCTATGAAGTCCCCGGCGGACCAGGCCCCTGGAGCGTCCTGAGCGCCCGCGCGCCTACTCCTCATTGCCGTGGTTACGCGCTTCCTCTCTTCACGCCAGGGCCATCCCGCCCGCCCGTATGATACACTGCCCGCGCGATGGTCGAGCGGTAGGTGAAAGGAGCGCGTTGGTGGCGCGGGTCGAAATCAAAGGGGAGCAGCACCCCATCGGCGAGGTCTTCAGCGAGCGCTACGCCTTCTCTGTGCCACCGTACCAGCGGCCCTACGCCTGGACGACCGAGCATGCCGGCGAGCTACTCGACGACCTGCTCACCTACCTGGGGGTCACCGAAGAACCGGTTGAAGACCGCAATCCGTACTTTTTGGGCAGCGTCGTGCTCATCAAGGGCGACCGGCCCGAGGCGCAGATCGTGGATGGCCAGCAGCGGCTGATTACCCTCACCATCCTGCTCGCCACCCTGCGCGCGATGGTCCCAGCCGAGTTCGCCGAGAGCATCACGCGGCGGCTCTACGAGCCAGCCGACCCGCTCAATAACATTCCCGCCCGCTACCGCCTGCGCCCCAAGGACCGCGACGCGGGCTTCTTCCAGCAATACATCCAGAGCGAGGATGGTGTCAAGCGCCTGCAAGGCCATATCCACACCGACCTGAACGAGAGCCAGCGCAACATGCTGGAGAACGCGCGCCTCTTCGCCCGCGAGCTTGGCAGGATCCCCGAACCGCGACGGGTGCGGCTGGCGCAGTTCCTCGTGCAGCGCTGTCTGCTGGTGGTCGTCTCTACCCCCGACCTTAGCTCCGCCTACCGCATCTTCTCTATCCTCAACGACCGCGGCCTCGACCTCTCCTACGCCGATATCTTGAAGGCCGAGATCATCGGCGAAATACCAGAGGTCGAGCAGCGGGAATATACCCTCCGCTGGGAGCAGATCGAGGAATCGTTGGGCCGCGACCAGTTCAACGCGCTCTTCGGTCACATCCGCGCCATTTTCCGCCGCACCCAACAACGGGGCAGCATTCTCGACGAGTTCCGCGAGGCGGTCATCAAGGCGGTCAACGACCCGCGCCGGTTGATTGACGATACCATCGTGCCATACGGGAACGCGCTCTACGTCGTCGTCAATGCCAGCTACGAGAGCGCCGACCGCACGACGGCCGCCCAGATCAACGCGCTGTTCGGCTGGCTCAACCGCATCGACAACGCCGACTGGGTCCCGCCGGCGATGGTCTACGTCTCGCGCTACCACGACCAGCCCGAGCGCCTGCTGGCGTTCCTCATGCAACTGGAGCGGCTGGCCGCCTCGATGATGCTGCGCCGCCGCTACACTGACAAGCGCCAGTCGCGCTACGGGCGGCTGATGGGCGTCATCCAGGACGGCGCCGAGCTGACCCACCCCTCGACGCCGCTGGATCTGACGCAGCAAGAGCGCGAGGAAACGCTCGGCGCGCTTGGCGGCGACATCTACCTGATGCCACCCAAGCCGCGCAACTATGTCCTGCTGCGGTTGGATACGCTGCTGGCCGGGGCGGGCGCGGCCTATGACTACAAGACGATCACTGTCGAGCACGTCTTGCCGCGCAATCCTGACACGAAGAGCGAGTGGCTCAGCTGGTGGCCCGACCCGCAGCAGCGCGCCCACTGGCAGCACCGCCTCGGCAACCTGGCGCTGCTCTCACGCGCCAAGAACGAGCGCGCGAGCAATCTGGAGTTCGAGCTGAAGAAGACGACCTACTTCACCTCCAGGGACGGCGTCTCCCCCTTCGCCCTCACCACCCAAATCCTGCGCGAGACCGAATGGACGCCCAAGGTCGTCGAGCGCCGCCAGAAGGAGCTGCGCGAGCAGCTTCGGCGGCTGTGGCGGATGTAATTTACTCTAACCGAGCATCCAGAAATCCTCGTAGTACAGATTGAATGCCAGAGTTATTGTATCGTATTATGAATGCTTGAAAGTGGTTCTCATTTCGTAGGAGTCAGGCACCAAATTGAACACCACGCGAAATGCCCCCCGAGCAGAGGCGGTTGGCCACCTTAATAATGCCAGCAGGGCTTTCATTCGATTGTCTTTGAGCCGCAATGACGCGGGTGACAAGGTCTTTCGCAGCATTGTGGTGGACGTTCTGCCGCAGAGATTGCTCGACAGTTCAGACCCTCGTGTCCTGAATCTTTGGGGGGAACGCCCATATGTGCTGGACAATGGCGACGTCTTCTTCTTTTGTGGCTGGTTGAGTAACGACACCATCCTTCAGTGGTTCACTCGACCGGATGACTGCGTTATTATGGGGTTCAACCAGGAGCCAGGATATCGGACACGGCAGGAGTCCTTTACCCTTCCAGACACCCACGACACCGTTAGCGCGATAGACTTGCCGAGCTTCGCACCTCATGGCCTGCCGCCAATACCCTTCCCGTTCACGCTGTACACGCTGTATTTGAAGTCACCGCACACTACTCAAAACCGCGACTATAAAGAAGTGATCGGTCCAGATGGTGAGTTGTTCGACACCTTTCCTACGGCACAGGCAGAGGTAATTTTCGGCATGACCGACCGCCGCGCAATGTACGGGAGAAATGATCTATTCGCGTTCCGTGTGATAGACGCGCGTGGCTGGCTGGAGGAAATTCGAGTTCTGCCAGACAAAGTCTTGGTGACACTCGGAGCAACTGACATCCCCGACAGGAGCTTTGTTGTAGTCCGTGGTTCACAATTCAACGAGAGAACGCAGGTTCTCTCTCATCAGGTGTCGCTCAGCCTCCCAGAGCGTATTCCTGACGATGTTCAGGTTACACTGTTAGGCGGTAACGCGGTGTTAGATACCGCAGCGTTCAGCAGTGCAAAAAGTCTGTACCCAAAGAATTCTCCGCAAGTTATTGTGGAGCGTAAAGATATCTTTGGATATGTCGAGCCAGCCACGACGAACATGCCCATATCCGCACCCACAGAAGGCATAGCAGCCAAAGGCGATGCGCCGCCCAAAATCTTCGTCAGCCATAGCCACGTTGATGAGGCTTTCGCTGAGCGGCTCGTTGCAGACTTACGGGCTGCAGGCGCGGACGCTTGGCTTGATAAAACCGATCTCGGCGCGGGGGATTTCCAAGAGCGCATAAGTGCTGCATTAGGCAACTGTGAATGGCTTGTGTTGGTATTAACACGGAATGCGCTCACGTCGCAGTGGGTACGCCACGAGGTCAACGCCGCCATTATCCTCAAACACGCCAAACAAATTCGCGAGCTCATCTTCATTCAAGCAGGGCCGCTTGAGTACAGCGAACTCCCCGCGCTTTGGCGCGTGTTCAATGTCTTCGATGCAATAGCAGACTATTCCTCCGCCCTCGACCGTGTGGTGAACGAGGTAGGAGTGGTAGCCCAAGAGACGCGCGCGCCTGTGACGTATAGGCCTTCACTGCAGCAAATAAATAAAGCAGTTGGCATATCCATTAAAAGTCGCTGCAACACAGTTCGCCGAGGCATTGGAAGACTGTGAAACATATCTTCAGGATGACCCGGACAGCCCAGCGGTGTGGCTCCTTAAGGCGTCGGCGTTGTTAGGGCTTGGGCGAGCCACTGAGGCACAGGCAGCGGAGGAGATAGCCAAGCGGTTAGAGCAGCGATGACCTCCCCAGACATGCAGCGTCTCCAACGCCTGCTCCCGTTTCGTATGTCCAGCATGCTCAGCGCTCGACGACGTTTACCCTGGCTCTGCCAGCCGCTGCTATAGTACCAAGCAAGTGGTTTCAGGTGCCATCTGATGCCGGGTCAATTCGGCTTCGGCAAACGCCCAGTTACCCTACACCAGAGCATCCTACCCCTCCAGTGCCATCACACCAACTCCCAAAACAGAACTGTGGCTTTATGCTGGGCAGCGACACAGCTTCCCCTCGGCTCGTCAGTCCGCCAGAAGGAGCTGCGCGAGCAGCTACGGCGGCTGTGGCGGCTGTGACTTCTGGCTAGCCCAATACTCCTGAATAAGCCGCCATCTTGTCTAGCACGCGCTTTCTTGCTAGACTATGCGCAACCATACGCGCCATGACCTGCCGTGGCGTCTGTCATCATACCTTTTTTTCGGGAGAGTCTCGATGCGCGACCTGCATTTTGATGGTGAGTTTCTGCGCGATTTCAATGAGTCCAGCAAACAGTGGTCCTGGGCAAGCTGGCATGAGGTTCAGGCGGCGGAGGAGCAGACCGCGCGGCGCCTGCTCGAACAGGTTTTTGGCAACGGCGATGAGCGCCCGTCTACCGGGGATGTCCCGGAGGGCGAGCGCTAGCGGCGCCACGCGGGGCGCACAGCGGGCTGCGGGAGTGGATCGCTCCCGCAGCCCGCGCTCATGCGGCGCCCGAAAGCGTCGCGGTGTTCTGACAGGCTATTTCCCAGGGTGCAATACGACTTTGGTGTAGCCTTCGATGCGCTTGTCGAACTTCTCGTAGGCCGTAGGCGCCTGCTCCAGCGGAATCTCATGCGAGACGACGAAGCTGGGCTTGGCGCGGCCCGAGATGATCAGATCGCGCAACTGGCGATTGTAGCGCTTGACGTTGCACTGGCCCGTGCCCATGCGCAGGCCCTTCTCGAACAGCTTGCCAATGGCGACCGACAGGAGGCCCTGCTTGGCGCTGGCGTCTGGACCGCCTGGATCCGTTGGCACATAGAGGCCGGGGATACCGAGCATGCCCGTGGCGCGCACGGAGTTGATGAGCCCGTTCAGAACGGTGGCCGGCTCTTCCTTCTTCGCGCCTTGCGTCACCGCCTGATAGCCCACAGCGTCCACGCCCTTGTCCGCGCCCTCGCCGTCCGTCAGGTCTTTGATCTGCTTGACCGGGTCACCCTGGTCAAAATTGATCGGGATAGCCCCGATTTCCTTCGCCTTGTCGAGCCGCTCCTTGATGCGGTCCACCACGAACACGCGCGATGCCCCGCGGAGCAGCGCGGAGTACGCCGCCATCAAGCCGACCGGGCCAGCGCCATAGACGGCGACCGACTCGCCCGGGCTGACCTGCGCCAGTTCGCAGCCATGGTAGCCTGTGGGGAAGATGTCGGCGAGGAGGATGAAGTCCGCCTCATGTTCCGTCCCCTTGGGCAAGACCAGGCAGTTGTAGTCGGCGAACGGGACGCGCAGATACTCAGCCTGTCCTCCTGTGTATGGCCCCATCGCGACGTAGCCATACGCGCCGCCAGCGAAGCCAGGGTTGACCGTCAGGCAGAAGCCAGAGTACCCGCCGAGGCAGTTCTTGCAGAAGCCACAGCCGACGTTGAAAGGCAACACCACGCGGTCGCCCTTCTTGATGGTTGAGACACCCTGCCCAACTTCCTCGACAATGCCCATGTTCTCGTGACCGAAGACGATCCCCGGCTTGGCGGCGGTACGCCCTTCGTACATGTGCAAGTCAGAGCCACAAATGGCCGAGGACGTTATCCGCACCAGGACGTCATTGGGATGCTGAATCTTGGGGTCTGGCACAGTCTCGACCGCGACCTTGAACGGCTCCTTATACACCACTGCTTTCATAGCGATCCTCCTATATCACGTCATCGTGTAAGGGGCAGACGCCCTCATGGCGTCGCGCTCGTCGCGCATCAGGCGATGCGCGATTCGTTTTACTCGATCAGTGACGCCTCCTTTCCCCTCGCCCATTCCGCCGGTGGCTGGCAGGCGCGCTCCGCGTGATGCGCGGAGCGCGGCGGGCGCAAACTGGGGAATGACGGAAGAGCCGGAGGGAATAGCGAGGTCTGCAGCGCTCCATCGCACCGGTGAGCGTTCGCCCGCAAGCCTGACAGCCGGAGGACTCTCGTCGCATCGGTGGCGCCATACAAACATGCTGGCAATCTCGAAAGGTGGGATTGCGCCGGAGTGGGGGAGTCGCTCTCCACCACTCCAGCGGCTGCGCCTGCCCGTAACGCGGCTCGTGACGGTTCCGTAACGATCTGCCGGTATGGTGATATCAGCAGGCACGGACGATCCATCCTGGTTGAGTGGATAGCCGGAGCATGCGACGAGGAGGTTCTCCACGATGACATCAACAACGTTTTATCGCGCAAGCGGGATGTCCCTGCTACTTGGGGGTCTGTTCATGGCGGTGGCCGTCCCTGATCTACCTACCCCGCCGGCCATCACGGCCTTGGTCCTGCTTCTGGGTGGAGGGCTGTCGCTGTTGGGCTTGCCCGCTCTCTATGCCCGGCAAGCCAGCCAGATTGGGTGGGCAGGAATAGCAGGGCTGGTGATCATTGGGCTTGATATCCTGATCTTTCCCATTCAGCAAGGCATCAACGGCTTCGCGCCCGCGTTCAAGCTCCCCGACTTCCTCTACGTCATTGGGCCACTGACGATCGTTGGTACCCTTCTCTTTGGCGTCATGACGATCCGGGCGCGCGTGTTCCCGCGCTGGCTTGGCTGGAGCCTCTTCTCTGGGTTCATCATTGCTGTCGTCGGCAATATCCTGCTGCCTGAAAGCTTCGTGCCCTTCGTTGGGCATCCTGGCGAGTGGATATTCTGGCTTACGTTATCCACGCTCGGCTATATTCTCCTCACCGAGCCCAGCGCGCGGAGCGCTCATGCGGTGGGCGACGCCGCGAAGAAAGTCGCCAGTTCAGTAGCGGACTAGCTTCAACCGCCACCACACTTCCGTCGCATGTAACCCCCGCCCACGCCGCCGCGTAGTCCCTTCCGATGGGCGCACACGCGCCAGCGCGGCGCGGGCGGCGCGACGGAAGGAGCGAGCGGATGACCTCCATGAGCCCGATGAACCCACAGCATGCGGACGATCTCAAGCGCGACGTGCAGGCGACGCTGGAGGCGCGGCGCGAGCTTGGCCCCGGCTATGACGACCACTTCGTCCAGCAGCTCACCGAACGCATGATGGCACAAGTGCGGCAAGAGATGGCGCGGACCCCACCGCCCGCCGCCCCGCGCAGCAAGCTCGACGCTGGCCAGCGCACCTCCGTGGCGATCTGCTCGTTGATCTTCGGCATCCCGCTGGTTGCTATCGCGTCGGGCAATCCCTTGACCTTCATTGGGGTTATCGCGATGATCGCGCTCATCAACTTCTTCTCCTCGCTCTAGCTCCGCCCTTCCGCCGCCCGCTCCCCATGGGATATGGGTCGGGGGTGAGGTCGCGCAGGCGCCCGCCATGCCCTATACTGGAATGGTGCGAATGGCGCGCAGAAGCGACGGAGGGATGGCATGCGCGGCGAGGACGAGATGGCGGCGCCACCAGAGACGGCGCGGCGCTGGCGCCGCCTGATCGCCACGCCGATCCTGCTGGGGGCGCTGGCCGGGCTGGCGCTCTGCGGGCTGGGCTACCTCGCGCTCAACCTCTTCTCCGGCCATCAGCCGGATGCGCAGCCTGCCGCCCGCGCGATCTGCGCCGACCTCACCACCCAGCGCTACGACCAACTCTACACGCTGCTCGATCCCGCGCTCCAGGCGCAGGGAACCGAGGCGCAGTTCGCCGCCAGCCAGCGCGAGCTCGACCAGCTTCAAGGCCGCGTCACCACCTGCGCCCCCGGCGCCACCACCATCTCCGGCGCCAGCGCCAGCGTCGCCTTCTCCCTCACCCGCGCTGGATCACCCCAGCCAGCCTCCGCTCTGGCCTCGCTGACCTCTGACGGGACCTCCTGGCGCATCGCCGCCTACACCGGCGCGTTCTAACGCGCCGCCACCGGTTGCGCTTCCGTGGCGCCCGCCAGCGCCATGCCCGCCGCTTCAAGCCCGTAGCCGCTCTCGATCAGCTCATTCAAGCGCTGGACAAACCGCGCGAATGGAGCCCCATCCATCACATCATGGTCCACACTCACCGTCATGCACAGGTACTGCCGGTCCGTGAGGCGTCCATCAACGACGATTGGCCGGTCCACGATGCCACCGAGGACAATTTCGAGCGTGTAGCCCGAAGTCGGGGAAATGCCCCACCCCGCGCCTTTGGCATACATCCCCACCGCCGTCACCATCACCGTGCCAGCGATGCGCTTCCGCATGCGCGGACGCCGCTCGAAGGTCCGCCAGAGCAGCGCGCGCAGCGGGCGTGGCAGATACGGATACAAACGCCGTCCCGCGCATCTCCCAGGCGCCGCCAACATCCGCGGCCTGAACGTCTCGAATCTCCTGATGGATGGCACGAAACGGTTTATGGTTCGCGGCATGGATGACATAGGGGGACGCCTGCTTGCCCTGACCTGTCCGATGCTCGATCTGCACGCACACGTCCACATCATCGAACAGAACGAGACGCCTGCGACCCAGCCGGCGCGCCTGCGCCAGCGGGTGCTCCTCGACCGCGCGCGCGACGCACGAGATGATGTAGGCGGTGAAGGAGAGCTTCTCTCCGGTCCGCGCCCTGTGCTCCCGCAGCGACTGGCGCGAAATGGCGACATCCACCTCCGTCAGCGCGTGCATCAGCGGCTTGCCCCGCGCGGCGCGCATGGAATCCACAATTGGGACCCGCAACCAGGGAAACGAGACAATCTGGTACCCATCGCGTCTCTGTCGTTTCACAACCGGCCTCCATTCCATGCGATCAGACGCCCCACGCCCCTCAAGCGCGGAGCATAAACAACGCGCGTCACATCGCTATCAACAGACGCGGATCGCGGGCCACGGCGCCATCACACCGTGTCGCTACCGCCATGACGAGGGGTAGGGAGAACGGAAGAGAAGTTCAAACCCGGTCTACGATTTGCTTCTTGCGAATATTCGCAGATGCGATTGCACGCAGCCGTATCTTGTTGTACAACGTCTTTGTTCGCTACAATCGGGTGTACGACATGCGGCCAGGCGGCGGGGGAGCCGCTGAAGATGGACGACCGGCCGTAGACGCGAGACAATAGGAGGATACCCGATGCTGGCCCTGCGCCGCGTTCTGAGTGACAACACCCCTGGGCTGCGCTCCAAAGTGATCAGCATCTACACGTTGCTGATCGGGGTCAATATCGGCTTGTGGGTCCTGACCTTCATCGCCGCGCTCAAGTATCCCATCATCCTCACCGTCGCGCCGCTGGCCTACGGCTTCGGTTTGCGCCACGCGGTGGACGCTGACCACATCTCGGCGATTGACAACGTGACGCGCAAACTGATGTCGGAGCGCAAGCGGCCCGTCACCGTCGGGCTGTTCTTCTCGCTGGGGCATTCGAGCGTCGTGTTCCTGATGTCGCTGGCGGTGGCGCTCGGCTCGGTCTTCCTGACCCGCAACCTGGTCAACGACAGCTCGTCGCTCAAGACCATCGGCGGGCTGATCGGCACGAGTATCTCAGGCCTCTTCCTGATCGGCATCGCGGCAATGAATATCGTCATCCTGGTCGAGATCGTGCGCACCTTCCGCATGGTGACCAACGGCGGCGAATACGACGGCGACGCCATCGAGGACTACCTGAACAAGCGCGGCTTCTTCGCGCGCCTCTTCCGCGGCCTGTTCAAGTCGGTGGACGCGAGTTGGAAGATGTACCCCATCGGCTTCCTCTTTGGCCTGGGCTTCGACACCGCGACGGAGATCGCGCTGCTGGTGGCCACCAGCGGCTTCGCCGCTCGCGATGTGCCGTTCTATGTCGTGCTGCTGCTGCCACTGCTCTTCACGGCGGGCATGAGCCTGGCCGACACGACCGACGGCGTGATGATGCTGGGCGCCTATGGCTGGGCGTTCGTCAATCCGGTACGCAAGCTGTTCTATAACATCAGCATCACGCTGGTCTCGGTGATCGTCGCCGTGCTGGTCGGTGGTCTGGAGCTCCTGAGCATCGCCCAGGGGGAGTTCGGCCTGACGGGCGGCGTCTGGGACGCGGTGAGATTCATCAGCAACGGTAATGATGGCGCGAACTTCGGCTACATCGGCGCGGGCATCATCGGCATCTTCGTGCTGAGCTGGATCATCTCGACCGTGATTTACCGCGTCAATCGCTACGACCAGATGGAAGCCAAGGTCAAACAGGCGGCCTGACGCGGCGGACGAACCATCGCCGCCGCACTCAACGCTCTTCGCCCGCCATGCGCTCACGCAGGCGGGCGATTGCGCGCTCGGTAACCTCCAGATCGCTCTGGAGCGACTCCTGCTTGTAGTCACGCACCAGCATTTGAAACTCCAGCAGGCGCGGACGGCGGGCGGGACGCGCGCCATACTCGCGCAACGCCCAGTCCATGTCCGCGAGCTGCTCCAGCAGCGCGGCGCGGTGGTCCTCCAGGTGGCGCAACGCCATCGCGTCCGAGGTCAGGCCGCAAAAGAAGAGTTTGGTGAGGAACTCGTCCTTGGTGAAGCGCGCGGGCGCGAGCTCGCCGAGCCAGGCGTCAAGCGCGGCGCGGCCCGCTTCGGTCAGGCGGTAGACGCGGCGGTCGGGGCGGCCCTCCTGCGGGACGATCTCAGACGAGACGAGGTCGCTGGCCGCGAGCGACTTGAGGGTGGTGTAGATCTGACTGGCGCCCGCGTTCCAGTAGGTAGCCAGCGATCGGTCGAACGCGCGCTTGATGTCATAACCTGACATGGCGCGCGCGCCCAGCAACCCCAGAATGATGTAACGCAGCGTGTTGCGTCCGCCGCGCTCCGTGATATCGCTCATTCCCGCTCGCACGCTCTCCCGCGCCGCCGCTCGCTGACGTAGCGGCTGGCGCGCTCCTGTCCCGGATTCCACACGCACACTCTATCACGCTGGCCGCGCGCTCACTCCGCAACGCGCAAGGCAATGACGCGCGGCAGGAGGTCGAGGTCGCCATTGGGGCGGATGAAGGCGTCGAGCGTGAAGATCAGATCGAGCGCCGGAAGCGCAGTCAATTGCGGGCGCAGGATGTCGCAGAGATCACCCTGGCGCGCCCAAAAGAAGATGCGGTCGGCGGTCGCGTCGCGCACGCGCAGGCGCAGGTTGCGGCCCTCCGCGCCGCTGCGCCAGCAGCCCAGCATGCGGACGCCCAGGGCAATGTAGGTGGGAGACGGGAAGCCAGGGCCAAACGGGGCTAGCGCCTGCTGCTCATGATAGATGCGCGGAACCAGCCGGTCGAGCGGCAGTCGCAGATCCACCAGCAGCGGATCGCCATCCGCCGCGCGCGCGCGCGCCAGCGTATCGCGCTGAATGGTCAGCCGCTCGCGGAGGTCATCAAGCAGGCCCTCTACCTCAGCGGTAGGCAACGTAAAGCCGGCGGCGCGGGCATGGCCGCCGAAGCGGCGGAAGACGGGCGCGCGCGCCGCCAGCGCCTCGCCCAGGTTGTAGCCGTCCGGGGCGCGCGCGGAGCCGCGCGCCTCCGCGCCGTCACGGCTGATGACGACCGCTGGGCGCCCGTGGCGCTCCGCCAGCCGGCTGGCCACCAACCCCAATAGGCCGAAAGGCCAGCCATCGCTCGTGGCGCTGACCAGCGCGGGTGGCGCCCCGGCTTTAGCGGCGCCATCGCCCGCAAGCTGCGCCTCCACTATCCGCTGCGCGTCGAGCATGATCTCCTCAGTGACGCGCTGGCGCTCCTGATTCAATTCCTCCAACTTGGCGGACAAGCTGGCGGCGCTGGTCTCATCATCGCAGAGCAGCAGGTCGAGCGCGGTGGCCGGCTCGCCCAGGCGGGCGGCGGCGTTGAGGCGCGGAGCGATGACGTAGGTGATGTCGCGCTCGGTCATCTGCCGCCAGGCCACGCCCGCGCGCTCCAGCAGGGCGCGTAAGCCGGGGCGCGGGGCCGAGCGCAGGCGCGCCAGTCCGGCGCGGGCCAGGCCCCAGCACTCGCGTGTGAGCGGCACGATATCACCAATGATCCCGACGGCCGCCAAATCGAGCAGCTCTTCGAGCGCGGCGTCCGCCCGCTCCGGCGCCTGGTCGCGTAAGAGCGCCTCCGCCAGGCGGAAAGCGACACCCGCGCCAGAGAGATCGTCTCGCGCGGAACGTTCCGCAGAGCGCCAGGGATTGACGATCACACACTCTTCCGGGACCGCGCCGTGGATCGGGTGATGGTCGGTGATGATAACTTCCATGCCGAGCGTGCGCGCTAGAGCGACCTCCGCCACGTTGGCGGTTCCGCAGTCAGTGGTGACGATCAACTGTGCTGCCGTTACTGGCGAGCAGGCGCACAGCCTCGTCGTTGAGGCCGCGCCCGTCATCGTCGCGGCGGGGAATGTAGGGTGTGGCACGCGCGCCGAGACCGCGCAGCGCCTGCGTGAAGAGCGCGCAAGAGGTGATACCGTCGCAGTCGTGGTCGCCGTAGACGACAATCGCTTCGCCCACCGCGATCGCGCGCGCCAGCCGCTGAACAGCCTCATCCTGGCCAGGGAGCGGTCCCGTCGCGCGCCAGTCAGTATCGAGCAGGTCGCGCACGGCCTGTGCGCCGCGCGCGCCGCGATTCGCCAGCAACTGCGCCTGGAGCGGCGTAACGCCGGGGATGCTGGTCAGCTCGGCGCGCGGCAGCTCGTCCGCGATATGCGCCGCGCGCGTCAGACGCTCCAGCGCCGCGCGAGGCGCATCGAGCGCCTCATTTGACGGGGCCGCGCTCGAGTCTTCGTTCATACGTTCCTCACTACTCCCACATCCATCCGCCTTCATCCTGCCCGCGATGTCCGTCGCGACGTCACATCACCCCACGAACATCTCCAGCCACCCAGCTCTTCCGGCGCTGAGATGCCAGTTGGCGCCGCGCATGCGCTTCGCGGTGGGTATAGCAGCGCGCGGCGCACACACATCGCCCGCCCGCGCGGGGGCGCATAACGCGCTACTGATATAGTACGACACGCTCACGGAGGCGCGGCATGCTCTCACGCGATAGCGGCTCAAAGCATCCCCGACTACCCGCAACGCTGGGAGGCGTGTTCACGCCGTCTGAACTGAAGCGGCTGGATGCGCTGCGCCGGGATTACACCGGACATGTCGAGCATAGCGAGTTGATGATAGACCCGCTGCGACTGGAGTTCATGCGCTGGCTGTACGCGCAGGGCCGGCTCTCCGATCAAGTGCCCGCGCCCGGCGCGCCCACCCTCACGGAACCGCCTCCCCCCGATTGACCAGAGCGGCGCTCAGAGAAGCGCCGCCGCCCATGCTGGCTCCTCGACCTGACGCCGCACGGGCAGTGGGACCTGGCTCCAGGAGAGTTTGGCCTCGATTCCCTGTGGGACGCATCCCCCTCCGCTTCACTCATCTTCACTCGACTTCACTCGTCGGGCAGGACGCGGGCGAAAATCTCGTTGCCAACCATGCGCCCGCGCGGGGTGAGGCGCACCCACCCGGCGACCTCCTCGATCAGCCCGAGGGCGCGGAACTCCGCCAGCCGCTCGCCGTAGGTCTCCCAGAAACCAGCGCCGTAGCGCGCGGCGAATACATCGAGGCTGACACCCTCGTTCAGCCGCAAGCCCAGCATCGCCGTCTCGCCCATCTCTAGCTCGCGGCTGATCGTCTCGCGCGTGGCGATAGCGGCGGCGGGCAGCGTCTCCCCACTCTCCTCGCCAGTCTCCCCGGCGGCGAGCGCCTCACGCACACGGGCGATGTAGGCGCGAATGGGGCGCGTCTCCGTGAAGCGCTGGCCGGCGTAGAATGAAGCCCCGCCCGCGCCCAGGCCGATCCACGGCAGATTACGCCAGTAGGTCAGGTTATGCGCGCAAGCGTGGCCTGGCCGCGCCCAGTTGGAAATTTCATACTGGATATACCCCGCGCGCGCCAGCCGCTCCTGCGCCGCCTCATACATGTCGGCGGCGGTGTCTTCGTCTACCTCGCGCTCGGCCCCGCGCTGGACCCAAGTGAAGAGTGGCGTGCCTTCCTCAACGATCAGATTGTAGAGCGAGAGGTGGTCTGGACCGAGCGCGATAGCCCGCTCCAGTGTGTCCATCCACGTCGCCTGGGACTGCCCCGGCAGCGCGAAGATGAAGTCCAGGCTGACGTTGGTGAAACCCGCCGCGCGCGCCGCCTGGAACGCGGTCTCGATCTCCTCGGGCGAGTGGATGCGGCCCATCCAGCGCAGCAGCGCGGGATCGAAGCTCTGAGCGCCCATGCTGAGGCGCGTGACGCCCGCCGCGCGCACGGCGTCAAGCTGGGAATATTCCAGCGCGCCGGGGTTGGCCTCCATCGTCACCTCAGCGTCGGGGTCGAGGACGAAGGCGGCGCGCGTGGCGTCCAGTAGCTCTGTGATCTGCGCGGCGGTCAGCAGGCTTGGCGTGCCGCCACCGAAGAACACCGTGCGGCAGCGGCGCGGCTGGCCATCCGCCAGGCGTGCGCGGCGCCCCGCCAGAAGTATCTCGTCGCGCAGCGCGGCCACATACTCCTCGCGCAGCCCCAGCATGCCCGCATATGAGTTGAAATCGCAGTAGTGGCACTTGGCATGGCAAAAGGGAATGTGCAGGTACAGCGAAACAGTCTCCAGCAGGGCGCGCGTCTCGCCCGCGTTGGGGAATGGGCGCGATTCGGCGCTGCCGGGGGGAATGACGAGGGGTGGATGTGTCACGATGAGCGCCGCTCCAGGTGTGGCGTTGGCGAATGCAACAGCATATGCGATCAGAGGCGTCGTGGCCCGTTCGGGCTACGACGCCTCTGTATCATCGCATATTTTCCGCTCCCATCTTACACGGGCAGGAGCGAAGCGGGATCAGCCACCAGTCGGCAAGCCGCTGGCGCCAGGCAGGCCACCCGTCCCGATACCCGAGCCACCGGGCAAGCCGCTGTTGGGTGGTGGTGTGAAGGTTGGTAGCGCGCCGTTCAGGTTGGGCGCCTTCGGCAGGTTGCGGCTAGCGATCAACATCGTGGAGTTGGGCGTGCCAACTTTCGCGCCAAGCAGTGACCGCTGCATAGACAGCCAGTGCGAGAGCGCGATGTCTTGCGCGGACTTGAGCGTGGCGGCATCCACTACCCGTGAGGGATCAACCGCGACGATCTGCACGATATCAAAGGTCCCGCTAGCATCCGAAATGACCGGGCTGAGCGCGCCAACCGCGCGGCCTGGCGCGTAGGCCCAGACCTCAATGCCCGCGTCGCCTGTGCCCGGTGGAACCCAGCCAAGATCGCCACCAACGTCTTTGCTGCCCGGATCCAGCGAGTCCTGCTTGGCAAGCGTGGCCCAGGTGGCGTCGGTCAAGCCGCCCTTGACGAGCGCGGCGCGCACGCTGGCCGCCTTGGCGGCGGTATCTGTCTCGATCTTGCGCAGATGAAGCTGGCGCGTGGGCGAGACGAGCGTGCTGACGAGGTAGGACTGCATCTTCGTGCGGCGTATCTGAATCGCCAGCGCGGTGCGGACATCGCTATCCGTCATATGGTTTGCGCTCAGGAAGCTGGCGTAGGTCTCATTCTTCGGGAAGGCCTTCTTGAATGTGGCCAGCGCGGCGTCAACTTCCTTCGGGCTGGGGTCGAACGTCGAGGCGGGCAGATGCTTCTGTTGCTCGATCTGCTTCGCGCCCGCCAGGATAAGCTGATTATCCATAAGGTCGCTGATCGCGGTCTGCGTGATCGAGGCCTGCGAATACTTGCCCTCGTCGGACTGAATCTGCGATTGGAGGACACTATCCTCCGCAGCGGCCTGCTGATTGCCCTGCGCCACCTTATTCTGGAGCGCGTTATCCTGCGAGATCTCGTTTTGGAGCGTATTCCAGAGCGTCTGCGCCTCAACCGCCAGATTCTTGCGGTAGGTGTCCTGGGTGATGTTGGCGCCGCTCACACTGACAATGGTGGAGTTCGGGATGAAAATCGTCTCGTTGAGAACACCGTAGACCAGCGTACCAACGACGGCGAGCAGAACCAGGCCCGCGAACGAGACCAGGCCAATCCGCTGATAGCGGTGTTTCTGAGCGCGGGTAAGATTGCGCCCCCAACCGAAGATAAGCGGCTTGCCGTCCCGCAGCCCTTCGACGCGCGCGGTCTGGCGCGAGCGATACTTCGCCGCGCTGCCCGCGGACTTCGCCGGCGTTTTCGTCGTGGGCGCTGAGGATTTCGCCGCAGCCTTGCCGGAGCCTTTGTCCGGCGCCACGCTGGATGAAGTGGAGCGTCGCTTGGGGGGACGCTGCACGGTCTGATTACTCATAGGCGCGACCGGTTCTCCGTAAAGGTGGTCCTGCGGCGAGGCGAGCCGCCCGCGCTGGGGGCGCCGGAGGATGTGGTAATCCAGCGGCGCCGTGCGTCAGGGACTCGTCTCGTCATGGTTAACGTCTGCGCTCCCGCTCAGGCCCGCGCTACAGGCCGCGGATTTGGGACGCGGTGTAGGGCATCAGAGCCATGTGGCGCGCGTTCTTGAGCGCGACGCCCAGGCGGCGCTGGTGCCGGGCGCAGGTGCCTGTCTTGCGCCTTGGCTCGATTTTACCACGGTCTGAGAGGTAGCGACGCAAACGGGCTACATCCTTATAGTCAAGCTCTTTCACATGATCCACGCAGAACGCGCAGACCTTGCGACGGGAGCGGAAGTCGCGGCCACGGCCACGGCCACCAGGACCACCAGCGCCACCGCCATCGGGGCGCCCCTGATAGCCACCCTCGGATCGCCCCTGATAGCCACCCTCGGATCGCCCCTGATAGCCGCCCTCGGATCGCCCCTGATAGCCACCCTCGGATCGACCCTGATAGCCGCCCGCTTGCGACGGGCCAGCGCCCTGGCCGCCCATTTCACGCCTCTGCATACGGAAAAACTCCTGTACGTTCGGGATTGCCGGCGCGCGCGGAGAGGTTCGGCGCGCCGGTACGTAACACATAGACGCAGGGGGCAAACGCCCCTCGCGCCGCGCGACAGTCAAGCGGGTCGCGCGCCGCATCGCCTAGCGCCTAGAACGGCACGTCGTCCGCCGACATATCGTCAAAGCCGCTGCCCTGCGAGCCGCCCTGGCCGCCGCCCTGAGACTGCCCCTTGGGATCCAGCATCTCCATATCGGAGGCGGTCACATCCCACACGGTGCGCTCGATACCGTCTTTATCGGTATACTTGCGCGAGTTGATGCGGCCCTCGATGTAGACCTTGGACCCCTTATGCAGGTAGTTGTTACAGGTCTCCGCGAGCTGTCTCCAGGCGACGACGTTAAACCAGGTGGTCTCCTCGCGGCGCTCGCCGCTCTCGCCGTCTTTCCAGCGACGGCTGACCGCGAGCGTGAACTTGGTAACCGCTTGACCGCTGGCCAGGTAGCTCATCTCGGGGTCTTTACCGAGATTGCCGATCAGCATGATCTTGTTCATCGGATGAGGTTGCCCTCCCTCTCGCCAGGCGGCGCTACAGTATGCGCGCCGCTGGCCTAGGCCTCCGTCTCGCTGGCCGCGCCGGCCTCAGGTGTTTCGGATGTCTCGGTCTCGCCGCTTTCGGGCTCGCCTGCTGCGCCTGCTTCGCCTGCCTCGACCGTCTCGCCTGTTTCGCCCGCCTCTTCAGCCGGGGCGGACTCGGCCGCCTCGCGGGCCTGGGCAGCCGCAACTTCAGCGGCGGCGGCGCGCGCGGCGGCATCGGCCTGCTGCTGCGCCAACTCAGCGTCGCGCTCGATGTCGCGCTGGCGCTGTTGCGCCACGACGCGCGAATCGCGCAGCTTGAGCAGGTGGCGAATGATATCCTCATTCACCCGCAGGTCACGCTCGATCTCCGCCACGGACTGTGGCTCCAGGATGAGATCGTAGAAGATATACAGGCCGTCGCGATGATGCTCGATGGGATAGGCGAGCCGGCGCCGTCCCCAAGCGTTCACGCGCACCACCTGGCCATTGTTCGCGCCGATGATCTGCGTGACGCGCTCGGCAACCGCGCGCGCCTGCTCATCACCGACTTCGGGGTTGATAATCACCCCAAGCTCATAGTCCCGCGCCATGCGGAGTCCTCCTGTGGGTATGCTCCCGCTCGGCGCCGGATGTGTCCGCATTTCGCACACGCGGCAGAGCGGGGCAGGATAATGGGGGACGCGCGCACGCGCTCACCAGGAGCGCCAGCATTGAGAAGAGGCTTGCGAGGGGCAGGCCACAGGCGCCAGGAAAGCACGCGCGTCACGTCGCGGCGACGAGCGCGTACGATAGGGCGCCGTCGGAGGCCAGACAAGCCACCATCGCATTATAACATCGCTCCCATTCGCCCGCAATCAGCGCGACATCCAGGTTCCCAGGCGAGCGTCATTGGTATGATGGCGCCCGTGCGTGTGGGAAACGGTGTGTCGCGAATGCGGGTTGGCGGAAGTGACGAGCCGCGCTGGGTAGGTATTCCAGCGGCGTGTGGCAAAACCGGAAATCAGGCGCCAGGAGCGCGCCTATCGCGCCATATCCGTCAAACGAACGGGCGCGTGTTCTCGCCGTATCAGAGCCCGCTGTTGATTGTGTCGAAGATTCCCGCGATTTGCGGCGCCAAGAGCGCGAGAGCCGCCACGATGGCCAGCGCGACAAACAGGATAATCAGCACATACTCAACGAAGCTCTGGCCCCAGCTCCGGCGGCCTGATATAAGCTTTATGGCGCGCGTTCGCGAGTGGTCGCGCTGCTGCTCGAACATGGAGAATCCTCCGCATGGCGGCGCGCCGTCTCGCGCGTCCACCCTCCCGTACACCACCTCAACCCTCCCAACCCCGCTCAATCGTATCGCTTCATTGTATCGCTCAATCGCGCCACTCAATCTCGATCCGGCGCGCCGCCTAGAGATCAACGCCGTCGTGCCCGTTGGGACGCTCTCATCTACACTAACGGACGACGACGCCAGCCCGCACGGTGGCGCGCGTATTCCGCCCATATGGAGGACTGCTCGCTCGCATGGAGCGCCTATACCACTTTACGGCTGGTTGCGCTATCAGTATACTCGGTCTACGCGATAACGCCAGCGTCGCGCGGTAAGGCTCGCGCCGCCGCTCATCCCAAGGAACACACACTCCATGACCGCTGATCGAGACGCATTCACCGCAACCCCAGACCAGCCAGACCAGCCAGACCGGGTACAGCGCGCCGGCGCGACGCGCAAGCTCCCATCAGATGAAGAAGGCCTGCGCCTGCTCGCCGAGCTTGGCGTGGACCCTCATGCGCCGGTGGAGGCCGCGCCAGCGACGCCAGGGGAAGGTGATGGAGCCGCTTTGGACGCTGACGAAGAACATCTGACACCGCTGGCGTTCATCCGCTACGCGCTGGGGAGGCATGACCGCACTCCTGACGCGTCGCGGCTCCCCGAAACACTGATCGCGACCTTCCAGCGGGCGGTGTTCGGCGATCTAGTGGCCGCTACTGGGGCGAGCCAGGCGCAGCAAATCCCGCCAGAAGTGGCGCGCGTCGCGCAAGGCAAGTCCGGAGAGCGAGAGGTGGCGCTGGTCAAACTGGGCATCGGCGCGCCTGCCGCCGTGACCGTCCTGGAGGAGCTGATCGCGCTAGGCGTCAAGCGGATTCTGGTCGTGGGAACGGGCGGCAGCTTGCAGCCTGCGCTGCCTATTGGCGCGCTCGCCATCCCAACCGGTGCGATCCGCGAGGATGGGACGTCATTCCACTATGCGCCCGCTGGCGTGGAAGTGGCGCCAGACGCCGGTCTGGCGCGCGCGCTGGGCGAGGCGGTGACCGCGCTCGGCTCCCCCGTTACCTTCGGTCCAGTGTGGACGACCGACGCGCCCTACCGTGAGCTACGCTCGAAGGTCGCGGTCTACGGCGCGATGGGCGCGCTGGCGGTAGAGATGGAGGCGTCGGCGCTCTTCGCTCTGTCGGCCTTCAGGCAGACGCGGGTGGCGCTGCTGCTGGCGATCTCCGACGAGCTGTTCCATGAGTGGCGTCCCGGCTTCCACGCCGAAGAGCTGCGACTGGCGCAGCGCGTGGCGACGCAGGCCGCGCTGGCGGTGGCCGCATCTGAATAGGCGCTATGCTGCGCAGCCAGGCGCTGACAGGTTAGGATTCGCGGGCGGACTCACGACAGAGTATGCGAGGCGCTTGAATGGGTATCCTCTGGGATTTCCTTGAGATGGGTTTCCTGTGCGTTCTAGTCTTCCAGGCGGCACGCTCAGGCTGGCGCTATTGGCCCGGCACGGACGCGCTGTCGCGCGCGGTCAGAATCACTTGCGTCATAGCTGTAGTGGCGGGCTTAGGCTTAGTGATGATGTTAGAGGCCTCAGTCAAGGGATTGATCCCACCGCACGCGTACAGTTGGGTGGGGTATCTCGTTGGTGGCGTCGGCATTAGCGCGACCATCGCCCTCGACGTCATGACCCGATTGCGCAAGCGCCACAGGCGCCTGCTTGCCCAGCGGCAGGCTTGAGGCTGTACTATAACGCCATGTCACACAAACACCGAACCGCCCCAGTCCATCAGGATCGGGGGCGGTTCGGTGTCTGTGTGACAGTGTTCGCGACTGAATGAGCGATTAGCTGCGCAGGCGCTCAAGCACCTTCGGATTACGGAGTTTCGCCAACGCGCCCGCCTCGATCTGACGCACGCGCTCGCGGGTGATACCGAGCTTGCGGCCCACCTGCTCCAGCGGGAAGGTATGATTGCTGCCCAGCCCAAAGCGCAGCTGCAGCACGAGCCGCTCACGCGGCGTCAGGACATCCTCCAGGACCTCCTGCACTTCTTGCTTCATCGTGCGCGTCGTGGCCACTTCCTCTGGCGAGGTGCTATTCTCATCGGCCAGCACATCGCCAAGCTCCTGCTCCTCGTCCTCGCCGACGGGCAATTCCAGCGAGATCGGGGCGCCGGGAGCGGCCTCTAGCTCATGCAGGCGCTCGACGTCCATCCCCAGGGCTTCCGCCAGCTCCTGCTCGGTCGGGTCGCGACCCATCTCCTGCACCAGGCGCTGGCGCTCGCGCCGGACGCGATTCAGCGCCGTGTTGACATAGACGGGGAGCCGGATCGCTCGCCCCTTGTCAGCGACCGCGCGGCTGATCGCCTGGCGGATCCACCAGGTGGCATGGGTGCTGAAGCGGTGGCCGCGGCGCCAATCATAGCGCTGGACGGCGCGCATCAACCCAATGTTGCCCTCTTGAATCAGATCGAGCAACGACAAACCGCGACCGACGTAGCGCTTGGCGATGCTGACGACCAGGCGGAGGTTCGCCAGCACAAACTGCTGGACCGCCTCTTTGTCGCCGGCTTCGATGCGCTTGGCCAGGTCAATCTCCTGGGCATGGCTCAGCATCGGAACGCGACCGATCTCCCGCAGGTAGGCGGTGATCGTATCTACTTCCGCCGCTTCGCCGCGCTCAGCGGCCTTCGCGACTTCCTGCACACGGCGCAGACGCGCGCCGCTGACCTCCGATTCGTCTGGCAGGTCGACGAGTGGAGCGCTTTCAGTCTCCATGGTGTGGATGCTGCTTTCGATGTCCTCGTCCTCCTGAGCGCGCGCCGCCTCTTCGTCGTCATCCACGATGTCGACATCGTGCGCGAGGAAAAGCTCGATGGCCTGATCCAGGTCATCCAACTCTTCGATCTCAGGCGCGAGATCCTCATCGTTACCGTTTTCCGGCAAAGACGCGTGCGTGCCGCCAGCGTCCCGGGTGGGAGGCTGCGCTACAGACGTTGTGCGCTGTAGCGCGGCCTCCAGTTCGGCGCGCCGTACATATCCTCTTTTGCGTGACTCGCCCAGTAACTGTTCGAGCCCGCTTTGTTGTATGGTCATGGTCTATCTCACCCCAGACGGGATGCGAGCGCTCGGAAGCGGTTCGCACACCGTTTGTGTCCGCTCCACACGCCGCGACGTGCTATTCCCGATTGTCGCGGCGTATAGGGTAGACGGCGGCTGGCCGTCCGCCCAGCGCGCTCGACGCTCCCAATCAGCTTGCTAGCGGTCTCGCCAGCTAGCGGTGGGCGTCACGCGCGCCAGGCGTCACTCGTGTCCCGGTATCGCAAGGACCCAGCATCCAGATTGCGTTGGTTGCGATGTAAACTCTCGCCGTCCGCGCTGTCCGTTCAGCATGCGCTCGCGTGATCGCATCTCGCCTGACCGCGCTCGCCCGGACATCAAAGCGGTGTCCAGCGTATCGCATATCGCGTTCGCCTGGCGGCGCCGTCGTTGGCCCGCATGGAGCGCGCGGTGGCAGGGGCGACTTTGGCCCCAAGTTCGATCACGAAGCGTCAAGCCCGAAGCGCCGGACCAGCGCGCCTACACACCAGCGTTGCGAAAAACGTCTCACCATTGTCGTCAGGTCGCTGATGGCTCGCTGCCCGTAGGACAGAAAGAGCGGACCTGAGAGCGTTCACTGCGCGTGAGGCGCCAATTGAGCTCATCCGCCGGTGGTTGTACTCCGGTCGTCTGGTCGTACGCGGGTCTTTACTTCACTACATAAACTATACGAAAAGCGTCTACCCCAGGTTACACAACTACACAGGGCGGGACAAGCCCCGATGTCACGTGGTCGCGCTCGACCACGGGCGAGCGCGACCGGAGTCAGCCACACCGGCGCGTCGGGCGACACCAGCATAGACAAGTAGGCCCGGGAGCGTGCAAAACGCTCAACCGGGCCTCTGTGGCGGGTTGCGCCACGGAAACAACATTCCGATACCATACAACCGCTATCGGATGAGAGTGAATGATGACGACTACTGCCTCAATTTTGCCGAGCGGGCGAGTTTCCTCGCGAGCTTTGAACCGTGTGGCGTTTGGTTGTGAGCCGCGCCGGATCGCATCAGCGATCAGCGGGCGACGCGCACACGCATGTTGAACACCCAGTGAAGCGTGGAAAGAAAGGGTTTGCCAAGCACTACGACCATTAGGGGCGGTGCGCTCAGCCCGTTACCGGGGGTACACGTCCGTCCTATCAACCGAGTCATCTACTCGGGGTCTTGGTGGCGCCGTAGCGCCAACTGGAGCGCTCATCTTGGGGTCGGCTTCGCGCTTAGATGCGTTCAGCGCTTCTCCATTCCAGACATAGCTATCCGGCGGTGACCTGGGCAGGTCAACCGGCTCACCAGCGGTCTGGCCGCTCCGGTCCTCTCGTACTGGGAGCGACTCCCCTCAACACTCCTACGCCCGCGACGGATAGAGACCGAACTGTCTCACGACGTTCTGAACCCAGCTCGCGTGCCGCTTTAATGGGCGAACAGCCCAACCCTTGGGACCGACTCCAGCCCCAGGATGCGACGAGCCGACATCGAGGTGCCAAACCTTGCCGTCGATGTGAACTCTTGGGCAAGATAAGCCTGTTATCCCCGGGGTAGCTTTTGTCCGTTGATCAACGGCCCTTCCACACGGCGCCGTTGGGTCACTAAGCCCGACTTTCGTCCCTGCTCGACCTGTGTGTCTCGCAGTCAAGCTCCCTTGTGCCCTTACACTCTGTCCGGGTGGTGTCCATTCACCCTGAGGGAACCTTTGGGCGCCTCCGTTACTCTTTGGGAGGCGACCGCCCCAGTCAAACTACCCCCCTGGCCCTGTCTCGCCGCCAGATTATGGCCGGCGATTAGACGCCAGTCCGCGCAAGAGTGGTATTTCACCGTTGCCTCCCCGCCGCCCACAAGCGACGGTTCTCTGGCTCCCACCTATCCTACGCAGACGCGGCCTCGCGCCCAGACCAGGCTGTAGTAAAGCTCCACGGGGTCTTTTTGTCCTGTCGCGGGTAACCCGCATCTTCACGGGTACTTCAATTTCGCCGAGCCCTCCGTCGAGACAGTGCTCAAGTCGTTATGCCTTTCGTGCGGGTCGGAACTTACCCGACAAGGAATTTCGCTACCTTAGGACCGTTATAGTTACGGCCGCCGTTCACCGGTGCTTCAGTTCGGCGCTACACTCACGCCTCCCTTTAACATTCCGGCACTGGGCAGGCATCAGCCCCTATACCGCGGCTTACGCCGTCGCAGAGACCTGTGTTTTTGGTAAACAGTCGCTTGAGCCTGCTTCCTGCGGCCCCCTCACGCTACGCGGGATCTCCCCTCGCACGCTACCGGGGCGCCCCTTCTCCCGAAGTTACGGGGCTAATTTGCCGAGTTCCTTAACGAAGGATCGCTCGTCCACCTTGAGGTACTTACCCCTGCCTACCAGTGGCGGTTTGCGGTACGGGCCATCTGAGACCTTGTACGGCTAGAGGCTTTTCTAGGCAGTCTGGCCACCACGTCACTTCCGCCACCTCATCGGCGGCTCGCCCTCCGCTTCCGTGTATCTGGCGCCCGGATTTCCCTGGGCGCCCACCTCCGCGGCTGGACCGGCCCTGTCCATTTGGCCGGCTGACCTTGCCTACTGCGTCCCCCCTTCGCCTGTCTCACACGGGCGCGGGACTGTCTACCCGCTCTCCATCGCCTACGCTGCTACCAGCCTCGGCTTAGGTCCCGGCTAACCCTGGGACGATTGCCGTTGCCCAGGAACCCTCAGGCTTCCGGTGTGGGAGGTTCTCACTCCCATTCTCGCTACTCATTCCGACATTCGCGCTTCGGTTCGCTCCAGGTGTCCTCACGGTCACCCTTCTCCGCTATTCCCGAACGCTCCCCTACCACCCCACGCGCTAGGCGCAGGGATCCGCGGCTTCGGTGTGGAACTTGAGCCCCGTGTTATTGTCGGCGCGGGAACACTCGACCAGTGAGCTATTACGCACTCTTTCAAGGATGGCTGCTTCTAAGCCAACCTCCTGGCTGTCTCTGCATTCCCACTACCTTTCCCACTCAGCTCCACCTTAGGGACCTTAGCCGGCGGTCTGGGTTGTTTCCCTCTTGGCGACGAAGGTTAGCCCCCGCCGCCTCACTCGTGGCCATGACTCATCTGGGCATTCGCAGTTTGGTTGAGTTTGGTAACGCGCACTGCGCCCCTAGCCCATCCAGCGCTCTACCTCCCAGACAGCTTTGATTCGGCCACGGCTGCACCTCCATGCATTTCGGGGAGAACCAGCTATCTCCGGGTTCGATTAGCATTTCACCCCTATCCACATGTCATCCCCCAGTTTTGCAACACTGGTGGGTTCGGGCCTCGACGGGGTCTCACCCCCGCTTCACCCTGCACATGGATAGCTCACCCGGTTTCGGGTCTGGTGCCGGCAACGGCTCGCGGGGTCGCCCCCGTACGCCCTCTTCAGACTCGCTTTCGCTTCAGCTCCACGGCTTTACCGCCGCTTAACTTCTTCCGCTGCCGCCATCAACTCGTCGGATCATTCTACAAAAGGCACGCCGTCAGGCTCCCAGTCCGCGGCGAACCGCGCACGGGGCAACGCCCTCCGACTGCTTGTAAGCGCTGGGTTTCAGAGTCTCTTTCATCCCCCTCTCGGGGTGCTTTTCACCTTTCCCTCACGGTACTCGTTCCCTATCGGTGGCCAGAGAGTACTTAGCCTTGGAGGGTGGTCCCCCCTGCTTCCCACAGGATTTCTCGTGTCCCGTGGTACTCAGGCTCCGCGTCTCGCCCGCCTCCTCGATCGCGTCACGTACGGGGCTCTCACCCTCCACGGCGCTGTTTCCCACCAGCTTCCGCTGCGACCGACTTGGCCACGCTCCCCGTTTCCAGGAAGACGACGCGCGCCTACAACCCCGCCCGACCACTCGCGTGGCCGCACGGTTTGGGCTGATCCCGTTTCGCTCGCCGCTACTCCGGGAGTCTCGTTTGATTTCCTCTCCTCACGGTACTGAGATGTTTCAGTTCCCGCGGTTCCCGACACGACCCTATTTTCTTCAGATCGCGCCACCACCCTATGACAGGTGGTAGGTTGCCCCATTCGGGTTCGGATGGCTCTTCGCTCGCTTGCAGCTCCCCATCCACGTTTCGCCGCTCTCCGCGCCCTTCTTCGGCTCCTGGCCCCTAGGCATCCACCCAGCGCTCTGCTTCGCTTGGCAATTCCTCCTACGCTCCCCTATCTCACGATAGAGGACCTAGGTGTTCGCCATGCGTTTCTGCGCGTCATACCCGCTAGTAGCTTAGCGGGCGCTTCTCACACGCGCACACAATTCATCCCTCGCAAGCAAACTCGCTCGCTACGGCAAAATTGAAGCAGTAGTCACGATGCGCTCAACGCTCGTCAAGTGCGCATCGTGCACTCTCATCACGATATGCGGTTGTAAAGGAACGTCTCGCCGTGCTCCCAGCTTGAGCTGAGCGGCGATTGGTTGGCCTCCGCTGGCCTTCGTGTGAGGTACTGTGTACCGTCCGCATCGGAGGCGCTGTTCGGAGGCGCTCGTCTATCATGCCATACACCCCTATCGGTGTCAAGTGGCGCGGGGCCTTTTCGCGGAAAACTCGCGTACGGCGACCATATCCCCCAAAAGGCCCGGCCCATGTGGGGCGCCAGCGAGCCTTTGGCGGTAGGATTCAGTCGAGCTCCCTCATTATCAGCGGGTCACCAGGGGGCGCCAGGGCGCCAGAAGCGCGCTCACGCTCAGTCGAGGGTGCGGATAGCGCGTGAGGAAAGCCCTATCAGGGTCAACACGAGACTGAGCGAGCCCCCGGCGATAAACACCCATGAAGGCCCTATCACGTCGGTCAGCGCGCCAACGACAGCCAAACCAACTGGCTGAAAGATCAGCGACCCCATCCAGTCCACGCTGCTGACACGGCCCAGCTTGTCGGGTGGGACCAGTTCCTGTAATGTGGTGATCCAGACGATCTCAAAGAAGCCTATCCCAACCCCAATCATGACACCCGCTACCAGCGGGAGCCCTGGCGCGAGCTGGGACGCGAAAGGCAGGCCAAAGCTGATCTCCGCGACATTGGTCAGCAGCAGCCCCAGATACGCCAGCAAGCCACGCCGCCGCACGCGCCCGATCTGGCCCATGACCAGCGCCGCGCCAATCGAGCCAAACGCCGTCGCGGAAAGCGTCGCGCCAAGCAGCCAAACGCCCTGGTGATAGGTGTCATGCACAAGCTTGGGCAGCGTCACCTGGAGCGGCGCCAGGCCGACATTGCCCAGCGAAGCCAGCGCGATGGTCAGCCAGAGCCAGGTCGAGCCGGTGATGTAGCCAACGCCCTCGCGAATGTCGGCTAGCACGCCGCGTAACCCCTTCGCGGACCGCGCGGGCGCCGGAAACTCGATCTCCGCCGCCGTGACGCCGGGCGTTGGCGCGTCTTCCCCCGCGCGCGCGGCCAGGATCGACTCCAAGCTATCGCCACCCGCGCCCACCGGTGTGACTGCTGACGCGATGTTGGGGTTTTGGAGCTTATCAACCTGACCCATCATGATCAGACACACGGCGGAGACGATGAAGGTCAGCCCATCGAACGCGAAGGCCAGCGAGGCCGATGACAGACCGACCAGCGTCGCGCCGAGCGCCGGGCCAATCAGCATGCTCACGTTGCGGCTCAGGCTGGTCAGCGCGTTGGCCGAGGGCAGGTCATCGGGCGGCACAAGCTCTGGCGGGATGGACTGGTACGCGGGGCGGAAGAAGGCCTCCGCCAGCCCGAAGAGAAACGCCAGCGCGAGCAGATGCCAGAACTGGAGCAGCCTGGCGATCCCTAGCCCGGCCACGACGAGCGTCACGACCGCCCGACCGCCGTCGGACCAGAGCATCGTCAACCGGCGGGGCAGGCGGTCGGCGACCACGCCACCAATGAGCATGAACAGCACGATTGGCACGGTTTCGGCCACCAGCGCCAACCCCATCGCGGTCCCAGAGCCGGTGAGCACCAGCACCTGCCAGGCGAGCGCGGTAAAGAACGCGCCGTCGCCGAGCGCGGAGATCGTTTGCCCGCTCCAGAGCAGGGCAAAGCGCCGCGAGCGCAGCGCTCTCGCAAAGGTCATTCGCCGCGTGATCGCCCGGAGCATCGAGGATCGCCTCTCCACATTTTCAACAGTTCGCCTAATATATCGGCAGATATCGGAGCCATCGCGCGGATACCTGGATGGCGTCAGATGATGCAGCCACGCCCCAACCCGCCACCCATACGCCACGCCGGGGCCGTCTGGTCAGTATCGCACACCGCTAGACAGCGAGATTTTTCAGGGCTGCGTGATTCAATCACAACACAATATCGTCTTATTGCTTAAGAATGTTATGGACGCGCAGCACAGCTAGCAGCCCGCATACGCTATAGGGCAACATGCCCAATATGGCGCGGATTTTCTTGTCATGGTCGCTCATGGTTGAGAGATGTGAGCTGGGTCACTTGATTCGCAGGCCAACTGAAATTATAGTATATACACAGGCTTGGGACGGAACGACTATTGGCCGGGAATAGGTGAGGAGGAGCCGTTCCAAACCCTGTCCTGATCTTTCCTTTACTGGGCGCCAGACAGAGGATACTCCGAGGCACGCTACCTATGCCACCGCTACCCGACACACATACCAACGATCGCGATGCGGTCGGCGACGCGAGCGACGCCGACCGCGTTTCCGCGGACGCCCCAGGCGCCAGCGACGACCCGGAGGCCCAGCTCGCCGTCCTACTGCTCGAAGACGACCAGGACCAGGCGGAGCCATTACGCGACATCCTCCACTTCGCTGGCTACACATGCGTGATCGCGCGCAATGCGGCTTTCGCGCGCGAGGAGCTGGCGAAAGCGGACCAACTCTTCGCCATCATGGTCGCAGACTTGAGCCTGACCAGGGACGACCACGCCGCGTTTGTCCGTGAAGTGCGGAGTATGCCGCGCTATGCCTCACTGCCGGTTATCATAGCCACTGGCCACGATTCGCGCCAGGCGCGTGAGCAGGCGCGTCTCTTGGGCAGAACCGAATACCTCGTCAAGCCGTTCGCCACCGAAACTTTACTCCAGCACATCGCGCGATGGACACGCGCGAAACCTTGATAATCCCGGTGAAGCGACGCCAGCCTCCCATCTCTCCCCCTCCGCTGGACGCACGCCAGAATTGGGCATATGCTGTCTTCCAAGGCGCCATCCGTCGTGGGCTAGAAGACGCTGGCTTTCCGAGCGAGCTCCCCTCACACCTCCCACGTCACCCCATCGCGGTATCCCCGCTTCACGCGCGAGACGCTGAGGGCGGGGCGCAGAGATGCGACGCCAGATTGCGACGCCACACCTCAGGAACGACTCCGCCCTCTCCAATCTGAGGGCTAGCCGCGCCCTTGGAGCCAGGTGGCTCAATTTCACTCTTCGCGGCGCTTGAGCCGCCGCGGCGCGCAGCATGATTGAGAGGGATGATTCATGGCAGAGGTACGTGTCAGTACGCGTGATGTCCAGCAGTTCGATGGCGACGCGCTCGCCCTCGGACTGTTTTCCGGCGAGACGGCGCTCCAGGGGCCAGCCGCCGCGCTCGATGAGGTGCTGGCGGGCGTGATCGCCGGCTTGATCGCCAGCGGCGAGATCTCTGGCGCCGCCGATGAGATCACGCTGCTGCATACCCTCGGCAAGATCGAGCCCGCGCGCGTCGCCATCGTCGGCCTGGGCAAGCGCGACAAGTTCACCGTGGACCGCGTGCGCCGCGCGGCCTCGCAGGCTTGCCGCACGCTGCGCGGGGCGGGGGCGAAGCATGTCGGCCTGGCGCTGGCCTGGGCGGAGTCGGGCGTCAACCTGGCGCTGGCCGCGCGCGCCGCGACGGAGGGGGCGCTGCTCGGCCTCTACGAGTTCACCAATTACAAGAGCAATGGCGCTAATGGAGCCAGTGGCGCTAATGGAGCCAGTGGCGCTAACGGCCAGAATGGCAAGCCGAAGAAGGCCATCGAGACGATCACGATCCTCGGCAAGGGCCGCGAGCCAGCGCTGCGGGCCGCCGTGGCGCGCGGGCGCATCCTGGCCGAATCCGCCAACTTCGCCCGCGACCTGGGCAACGAGCCGCCCAACACGCTGACCCCCACCGAGATGGGCGAGCGCGCGCGCCGCATGGCCGCCGAGGTTGGCCTGGAGTGCGAGATCCACGACAAAGCCTGGATTCGCAAGCAGGAGATGGGCGCGCTGCTGGCCGTGAATCAGGGCAGCGTCGAGGAGCCGCGCTTCATCGTGCTGCGCTACAACGGCGGCTCGAAGCGCGCCCCGGCGATGGCGCTGGTCGGCAAGGGCATTACCTTCGACTCCGGCGGCCTTTCGCTCAAGACCAATGAAGGCATGCTCGGCATGAAAATGGACATGTGCGGCGGTGCGGCGGTGCTGGGCGCGATGCGCGCTATCGCGCTGCTCAAGCCGCCCATCAGCGTCGTCGGCATCGTCCCCGCCACCGAGAACATGCCCAGCGGCTCCTCCTACCGCCCCGGCGACATCCTGCGCGCCTCCAACGGCAAGACCATCGAGATCAACAACACCGACGCCGAAGGGCGGCTGGTCCTCTCCGACGGCATCAGCTACGCCGTCAAGCATGGTTACACCCCGATTGTGGACGCGGCGACGCTGACCGGCGCCATCGGCATCTCCTTAGGACGGCACCGCGCGGGCCTCTTCAGCAACGATGAGGACATCACCCGCGCCATTGAGCAGGCGGCAGCGGCCTCCGGCGAGCGTGTCTGGGCGATGCCGATGGATGATGAGTACGACCAGTTGATTCGCAGCGAAATCGCCGACATGAAGCAGACCGGCGGGCGGCTGGCGGGCTCGATCTCCGCCGCCAAGGTCATCAGCAACTTCGCCGGCAACACGCCCTGGGCGCACCTCGATATCGCCTACACCGCCGTGCGCGACACGCGCGACGTGGAGGGCGAGGCGGGCGCCACCGGCTACGGCGTGCGACTCTTCACCGAGCTGGCCTTCCTGCTGGCGGGCCGCAAGGGCGAATAGGAGGCGAGTCCTCACCCCGGCCCCTCTCCCGGGCGCTGCGCTGGGAGAGGGGAGGCAGCCTCACACCAGTTTCACCAGTTTCTCGCGCGCGCCGGTCGCTCACTGTCGTTTTGGCGAAGGCCCGTTCGACATCCTCACGAGGATGGGCGAACGGGCTCGTCCCATATCACGACCCGTGAGCGATCAGCGTGATCGCGAGGAGGTTCTGGCGTGCGATACGCATTGTTGATCTACACCAATGAGGCCCAGGACGCGCAGGCGACCAAAGAGGACATGGACGCGACGATGGCCGCCTACAACGCCTTTGGTGAACAGTTCCACGACCAAATCGAGGGCGGCGACGCGCTGATGCCCACCCCGTCGGCAACGACAGTGCGCGTGCGCGACGGCAAGACACTGACGACCGACGGCCCATTCGCCGAAACCAAGGAGCAGCTGGGCGGCTTTTATCTCGTCAAGGCCGCCAACCTGGACGAGGCTATCACCATCGCCGCCAGCATCCCCGGCGCGAAGGTTGGCTCGATCGAGCTGCGCCCGGTGATGGAGTTCGGCGAGGAAGATTAGCGCCCGCGTTGGCGGCGCTTCTTGGGTTACTCTTTCCGTAGCGCGGCGGTCAAGAGAGAATGAGGTGGCGGGAGCCACTGGCTCCCATCCTCATCCTTTTGGAGACCGCCACGCGCGGGTAGGGATTCATGGAGCGGACACCACAGCTCATCGAGCGCGTCTATCGCGAGGAGTCCGGGCGTATTCTGGCCACGCTAATCGCCGCGACTGGCGACTTCACCGTGGCTGAAGACGCCCTGCAGGACGCCGTGGTCGCCGCGCTACGCCAGTGGCCGCGCGAGGGCGCGCCGCGCCAACCTGCCGCCTGGCTCACCGCCATCGCCCGTCGCAAGGCGATTGACCACCTGCGCCGTGACCAGACACTGCTGCGCAAGCAAGCCACCCTCCAGGCGCTAGCGGACCTCGAAGCCGCGCAGCCCACCGCGCCCGCGCAGCCCGATGACGGAGTCAGCGACTTTCCCGATGAGCGGCTGAAGCTGCTCTTCACCTGCTGCCATCCCGCGCTGGCGCTCGACGCTCGCGTGGCGCTGACCCTACGAACGCTGGGCGGGCTGACCACTGAGGAGATCGCCCGCGCCTTCCTGGTCTCCGATACCACAATGGCCCAGCGGCTGACCCGCGCCCGGCGCAAGATACGCGACGCCGGCATCCCCTACCGCGTGCCGCCGCTTCACCTGCTACCGGAGCGGCTGGACGGCGTCCTGGCCACGCTCTACCTGATCTTCAACGAGGGCTACGACGCCTCGGCTGGCGATACGCTGATCCGCCGCGAGCTGTGCGACGAGGCCATCCGCCTGACGCGCACGCTGCTGGCGCTGCTGGCGCGCGAGCCGGGCCTGGGGAGCGACGAGCCAGAGGCGCTGGGCCTGCTGGCGCTGATGCTGCTGACCCACGCCCGCCGCCACGCCCGCGCCACCGCTGACGGCGACCTCATCACGCTCGAAGAGCAGGACCGCGCGCTGTGGGACGCAGCCGAGATCGCCGAGGGGCTGGCGCTGCTCGACCGCGCGCTACTGGCCCGGCGGCGCGGCCCCTACCAGATTCAGGCGGCGATCAGCGCGCTGCACGCCCAGGCGTCCTCCGCCACCGAGACCGACTGGCGGCAGATCGCGCTGCTCTATGAGGCGCTGGCCGCGCTGGCCCCTTCGCCGGTCGTCGCGCTCAATCACGCCGCCGCCGTCGCCATGGCGGATGGCCCGCAGCGCGGCCTCGCCCTGCTCGACGATCTTACCCTGGCGGATGACCTGCGCGACTACCACCACTACCACGCCGCCCGCGCCGACCTGCTGCGCCGCGCGGGCCGCCGCGCAGAGGCCGCCACCGCCTATCAGCGCGCGCTCGCCCGCTGCCGCAACCAGGTCGAGCGCCGCTACCTCATCCGGCGATTGGGGGAGATAAACTAGCGGGCAAGTTGGCGTCACGCCTCCGCTCTATTGTTCCATGCGGGCGCATGCGTCCCTAGTGGCATGGATGGCAGCGTCCAGCGCGGCGGAGTCTCGCTCATCCGCGCGGCGTGCCGCACCGCCAACAAGCGCCCAAACCCGCTGGGCGCCTCTTCAAGGAGATCCGCCACATCATCGAGCGTGGGCGCAGCGCACGCGAACCCGTTTTCTATCTGGCCCAGGCCGCGCAGCCACGCGCCCGTCTGCGCCAGCGAGACCTGCACATGCCAGCTACCACCCTCCGTGGCCCGCCGGGCGAGCGCCGCCAGCGCGCCGAACGCCATAAGATAGCCTGAGGCGTGATCCAGCGCCTGGCAGGGCAGCGCCTGCGGCTCGCTCGCGCCCGCCGCCTCCGCCTCCGCCTGGTTGAAGCCCGTCGCCGCCTGCACGAGCGAATCGAATCCCCGGCGTCTCGCCCAGGGACCGGCATGGCCGTACGCGGAGAGCGAGACGTACACGACGCCAGGGCGTATCGCGGCGACTTCATCTGGGCCGAAGCCAAGACCCGCGAGCGCCCCTGGCCGGTACGCCTGAACAAAGATATCCGCGCCGGAGATGAGCCGGGCAAGCGTCTCCCGGCCCTCAGCCGCGCGCAGGTCAACGAACGCTGCGCGTTTCCCACGCCCGGTGTCTATGACGAGCGGCGCGACCGATGGCAGATAGGCGGCGCTGATCGCCAGCACATCCGCCCCGTGCGCCGCCAGCGCGCGGCCACATACCGGCCCGGCGATGACACGCGTGAGGTCGAGGGCGCGCACACCGGAGAGCGGGCGGTCCGCGCCGCGGGAGAATGGCTGCGGCGGCGCGTCGCCGATGCGGGTGATCGTGAGCGTGGGCAGCGCCGCTACGGCGCGCCCCTGCGGATGCGCGTCCCACTCCTCGAACGAGCGCATCATCGCCGCGACGAGCCCCACATCCGCCGCCACCGTCTCCAGCGACTCGGCGTTCCACTCTTTCAGCGCTTCCGCCACCGCCGCGCGATCGTAGACGCATCCGAGCATTCGCAGCATGCCGTCACGGTGATGCGGGAAGTTCGTATGGATGCGGACCCAGCGGCCATCGCCGCACTGGTACGCGCCCGCGATCTTGTCCCAAGCCTCCGGCGCCGGCTGGCCATCCACCCGCACATACCGCTCGCTGCGGAACTCGACCGCCGCATGGCGCATATCGACGCTGACCTGCTGCAAGCCGCCCCGCGCGCATCCGCCAGATCGCGTTCGCCGCGCACGCCACCGCCGCGATGGCGGCCTGCGCCGCCGTCCCAACGCGGAACGACGACGGCAGCGCCGGATCATCCCCCGTCAGGTCCACCATCCCCAGCGGCTCCTCCGGCAGCTCCGCCAACCGCCACAGTCCGGTGAGGGCCTCGCGCGCGTCTGTCATCTTGCGCTCCAAATTCGAGGGTGTTTCGTATGCGGTCAAATCAATCAGCGCAGTCAACACAGTCAGCACAGATTGTAGAGCGCAATACCAGAGAGCGCCGCTACCTTTCCGGCGCTGGGGAACTGTGCGCTGGAGATTCACGCTCGCTCTGCGATGATGATCCCAATACCTGCCGCAACACAGATGGCGCCTGCTATTGCCATAAAACCACCTGGTCCCACGGCGACATGAAAGTAAGGATAGCCTAACTCCAGGCCAAAGGGCGCAATTCCCAACATGAAACCCACAAACCCCAGAGTAAAAACCGCGAGCATGATGATGACGACAAAGGGTGTTCTTGGAATTGCTCTACCCGATGACTTTGGCCAGTACTCAAAGGAAACCCGCAGCAGAGCGAATGCCAGAAGGAAATAGAGCGCGCCCGCGACTGCCAGCATGCTAAACGACAGCGTCAGAACGCTCTGAACGATCGCGGCCCAGGGACTGAACCAGTTCAGACTGTCGGAAATATTGAACGACGTGGACAAAAAGAGCCACGGTACACCGATCGCGAGCAGTGCCAGCAGGTTTCCGATCACCAGGAGCGTTCGCGCTAGTGGGTGAGACATATAGAACTCCCAGTTGGGGCTGGCCGCCATCGAGTTGGGCAGCGTATCCGGCGCATCATACCAAACGGTGCGAGTCGCGGTCGGGGTGAGCCTGGCAGACAAGCGCTTAAGCCGTCTCGACGCACGCGGCGCCGGGCGCATGGATAAGTTGGGACAGCCCCAGCGGCGCCGCAGCCCAAACCGCTCAGCGGCGGCGGGGCTCCAGGCGTGAGGTAATAGCCGCCAGAGTGACCGGCGAGGACAGCGGCGATCGTCACGCCTTTGCCCATATTTGCGCCGACACCGGCCCCGACCCAGCAGCGGTGGATCGGCCCTTGATAGACACGGCTGAGGCGCTCCACCATCTCCTGTCCCAACGCCTCACTGGTCTGGCCAACGTAAAGCTCTTCGATTGCCCCAAGGTCTCGCACCAGTTCCAGCAGGCGCTCGTAGGCCCGTTCGCGTGGGCGCGCCGTCTCCACCGGAGTGACCACCCCATCCTGAATCGTGAGAATAGGCTTGGCGTCCAGCAGGGTTCCCAGCAGACGCTGGGCGCGTCCGATGCGCCCACCACGCTGGAGATACTCGAGCGTCTCGACAAGAAAATACATGCGGATGCGCGACAGGCGTTCCTGCGCGGCGGCGGCGATCACCTCGATCGGCGCGCCGACCTGCGCCATCTGCGCCGCGAAGCGCACGGCGGGCAGCAGCGCCGTGGTACCCTGGCGGCTGTCGATCGTGACGATAGGCGCGGGCGCTCCAAGTCGGAGGCTTACCTGCTGCGCCGCCTCGCGCGCGCTCGCGATGGCCGCGCTCAGTTCCAGGGAGGTATGAAGCGAGAGGATCGCGGTGGCGCCACTGCCGAGCAGACGCATGTAGGTGGCGACAAAGCTGGCCACATCAGCGGGCGCCGTGCGCGGCAGGTCGGGGGTCTGGCCGAGCGCCTGAAAGAACTGTTCGGATGTGAGATCGAGTCCATCGCGGTAGCTCTTTGAGCCGAGATAGATAGTGGCTGGCACAACAATGGCCCCAAGAGCCCGCGCCTCCTCAACCGACAGATCCGATGCGCTATCCGTCACAATGGTGACGCGCTGAACTGGGGCGCGAATTTTCGATGGCGTCTGGTTCATCGGTCGCCATCTCCTCTCATCCTCTGTAGGTCGGATGCTCGTCGCGAACGAAGCCGGCGGCCTTTGGAAAGAGACAGCCTATGTTGAGAGCATATCACAGTCGGACGTTTTCCACGCGGTGAAAACGGACACGCTGACTCAGGTGGTGATTCCAACTATGCTCGCTTGAAGGCGCCATAGCAGGAACGCTCTGTTACTTTCCCTCAATCCGTGGTTAGTGATAGAACCTGAAGACAGATGGCGCTTGACACACCCAGCCGAACCGGGCTATCATGCCTCACAACAACCACATATCGAAACTCAGCGGCGATCAGGATGAAGTACGCGGGCGCGCGCCAGTTACCAGCGAGCCGGAGATGGTGGAACCCGGCGCTGGCGCTCCCGCCGAATGGGCCTGTGAGCAGCGACCCGACCGGCGCGCATGACGCGCCTGAGGGCATCGCCGGGGGCCTCCCGTTATAGGGGCGGAGCATCGGTTGTATCCAGCCTGGCTGGCATGCGGCCCGCGCTCGCTAAGGAGCCACCGCCCGTGGCCTCCGGTTGAGTCCCCATGACGCGCGCAGCGTCAGTGGCGCGCTCCCGGATGGCGCCAGGGCGCGGCTCGAAACAGGGTGGTACCACGAAGGCCAGCGCCTCTCGTCCCGTAGCGGATGAGAGGCGCTTTTGTTTTTGGCATAGTTGGCTTGTTGTCAGGCCCAGTGAGTGAGAGGAGCGACAGCATGAGCGCCCCAACCAAAGCGAGTGGCGCGGCGAAGGCCCGCGCGCCCAAGGCCGCCCCAGCGGCGAAGACGATCCAGCCCAAGCGCGAGCGCGTCTTCTCCGGCATCCAGCCGTCCGGCGCGCCGCACATCGGCAACTACCTGGGGGCCATCCGTCACTGGGTCGCCGAGCAGGACATCCACGACAACATCTACTGTGTCGTAGATATGCACGCCATTACGTTGCCCCAGGACCCCGCCGGGCTGCGCGAGAACACCCGCCAGCTCGCCGCGACGCTCTTCGCCTGCGGACTGGACCCCAACCGCAGCGCGCTCTTCGTCCAGTCGCACGTCCACGAGCACGCCGAGCTAGCATGGATTCTCGACTGCATGACACCGACCGGTTGGCTGAACCGCATGACCCAGTTCAAGGTCAAGGCCGGCGACGCCCAGGAGTCCGCCAGCGCCGGGCTCTACACCTATCCCGTGCTGATGGCCGCCGACATCCTGCTCTATCAGACCGACGCGGTGCCGGTTGGCGACGACCAGCGCCAGCACGTCGAGCTGACGCGCGACATCGCCAACAGCTTCAACGCGCGCTTCGGCGAGACCTTCGTTGAGCCGCGCGCGCTGATTCGCGAGGTCGGCGCGCGGATCATGAGCCTGGATAATCCAGAAAAGAAGATGAGCAAGAGCGACGCGGACGCTTCCTATATCGCCCTGCTGGACAAGCCGGATGTCATTCGCAAGAAGATCAAGCGCGCGACCACCGATTCGCAGACGACGATCGTCTTCGATGAGGCGCGCCCTGGCATCTTCAACCTGCTCTCGATCTATCAACTGCTCTCCGGCCAGACACGGGAAGCCATCGAGGCCGAGTTCGCGGGCAAGGGCTACGGGCAGTTCAAGGCGGCGCTGGGCGATCTGCTCGTCGCCACGCTGGAGCCAATCCAGCAGCGCTACGACGCCATCGCCAGCGACCCCGGCGAGCTCGACCGGCTGCTGGCGCGCGGCGCGGAAACCGTGCGCCCCATCGCCGAGCAGACCCTGCGCACGGTCAAAGAGCGCGTCGGGCTGCTCTAGTCCACCAAAGGAGAGACAGATATGGCTACCACCTCACCCGCGCGCCAGCGGGATACCAGCGCCACGACCAGCCAGCGCGCCCTGCCGGAAGGCGCCACGCTGACGCCGGTCTGGCGCGAGGTGGCCGCCGATCTGGAGACGCCCGTCTCGGCCTACCTCAAGCTGGCGCGCGGTCGCTACGGCTACTTGTTGGAGTCGGTCGAGGGCGGCGAGCGGGTGGCGCGCTACTCGTTCGTCGGCGCCGACCCCTACCTGACGCTGCGCGTGAAGGATGGAACGGCGGAGCGGCGCTGGCTGCGCGGCGCGCGGGCGGGCGAGGTCGAGCGCGCGGCCTGCGCCGACCCGCTGGAGGCCGTGCGCGCCGAGCTGGCGCGGCGGCCCATCGCGCCAGCCACGGGCCTGCCGCGCTTCCGGGGCGGCGCCGTCGGCTACCTGGCGTATGAGGCGGCGGCGCGCTTCGAGCCGTCCGTCCCGATTCCCGACGCCGACCCGCTCGGCCTGCCCGAAGCGGTCTTCATGTTCAGCGATACGCTGCTGGTCTTCGATCACGCCCGCCATACCGCGCTGCTGCTCACCTGGGCCGACCCCGGCGCCTGCGACGGCGACGAGCAGCGCGCGGGAGCTGAGGCGGAGGCGCGGCTGGATGAGATGGAGCGCCGCCTGCGCCGCGCCACCCCGCGCCAGGCGCCACGGCTGCGCTCGCGCCGCGACGCCGCGCCGGTCGCGCCCTCCGCGCTGGAGTCGCGCGCGGCCTACGGGGCGGCGGTCGAGCGCATCAAAGAGTACGTGCGCGCGGGCGACTGCTTCCAGGTGGTGCCGTCGCGGCGGGTGGCGCGCCCGCTGAGCGCCGCGCCGTTCGAGGTCTACCGCGCGCTGCGCTCGATCAATCCCTCGCCCTACATGTTCTATCTGGCGCTGGATGACATGGCCATCGCGGGCGCCTCGCCGGAGCTGCTGGTGCGGGTGGAGGATGGCGAGGTGGCCGTCCATCCCATCGCCGGCACGCGCCGCCGCGACGCCGACCCCGCGGCGGACACTGCGCTGGAGTCGGAGCTACGCGCCGACGAGAAGGAGCGCGCCGAGCATGTCATGCTGGTGGACCTGGGCCGCAACGACGTGGGCCGCGTCAGCCAGCCGGGAACGGTCGCGGTCAAGCAGTTCATGGACGTGGAGCGCTACTCGCACGTCATGCACCTCGTCTCGCACGTCACCGGGCGGCTGCGGCCCGACCTGACGCCCTACGACGCCCTGCGCGCGGGCTTCCCCGCCGGGACGGTCAGCGGCGCGCCCAAGATTCGCGCGATGCAGGTCATCGCCGAGCTGGAGGGCCAGCGGCGCGGGGTCTACGCTGGCGCGGTGGGCTACATCGGCTTCGACGGCTCGCTCGACACCTGCATCGCCATCCGCACACTGGTGATGAAGGACGGCATGGCCTACGCCCAGGCGGGCGGCGGCATCGTCGCCGGCTCAGAGCCTGACGCGGAGTTCCAGGAGACCGAGAACAAGCTCGGCGCCGTCATGCGCGCGCTGGACCAGGCGGAGCGCCAGGCCGGGCAAAGGGGGCCGCAATGATCCTGCTGCTGGACAACTACGACAGCTTCACCTGGAACCTCTACCAGTATCTCTCCGAGCTGGGCGCGGAGGTCGTGACGCGGCGCAACGACGAGATCACCGTCGCGGAGGCGGAGGCGCTGGCCCCAGAGCGCATCGTCATCTCGCCCGGCCCATGCACGCCACACGAGGCGGGCGTCTCGAGCGACCTGATCCGCGCGCTAGGGCCGCGCATCCCGACGCTCGGCGTCTGCCTGGGGCATCAGTGCATCGGCGAGGTCTTCGGCGGGCGCGTCATCCGCGCGCCGGAGCCGGTCCACGGCAAGACCTCGCTGATTCACCACGACGGCGCGGGCGTGCTGGCAGGCCTGCCGCAGCCGTTCGAGGCGATCCGCTACCACAGCCTGATCGTCGAGCGGGCGACGCTGCCGGCAGACCTGGAGATCACGGCGGAGACGGCGGACGGCCTCATCATGGGGCTGCGCCACCGCGCGTACCCGATCCACGGCGTGCAGTTCCACCCCGAATCCATCATGACGGCGGCGGGCAAAGACCTGCTGCGCAACTTCCTCGACCTGACGAATCCGGCGCCTGTCCTGGCGCCGCTCGCGGCGGCGGGTAGCGCGATCAATCTGGAGGCGAAGCGATGATACGCGAGGCGATAACGACGCTGGTGGCGGGCAAGGCGCTCAGCGAGGACGAGGCCGCCGGCGTGATGGCGGAGATCATGACCGGGCAGGCGACACCCGCGCAGATAGGCGCCTTCCTGGTCGCGCTGCGCCTCAAGGGCGAGACGGTGGACGAAGTGACGGGCATGGCGCGCGGCATGCGGCAAGTGTCCGTGCACGTCGCCGCTGTCGCCGGAGCTGCGCGCGGTAGATACCTGCGGCACGGGCGGCGACGGCGCCGACACGTTCAACGTCTCGACGGCGGCGGGCCTGCTGGTCGCGGCGCTGGGCCAGCCGGTCGCCAAGCACGGCAACCGCGCCGCGTCCAGCCGCTGCGGCAGCGCCGACGTGCTGGAGGCGCTGGGCGTCAAGCTGGAGCTTGGGCCGGAGGCGCTGGTCCAGTGCGTCGAGCGGATGGGCTTCGGCTTCATGTTCGCCCCCACCTACCATCCCGCCATGCGCCATGTCGGCCCGGCGCGCCGCGAGATCGGCGTGCGCACGGTCTTCAACATCCTTGGCCCGCTGACCAATCCCGCCGGGGCGCGCTTCCAGTGCCTCGGTGTGGCCGACGCCAGCCTGGCCCCGCTGATGGCGCAGGCGCTGCAGCGGCTGGGCTGCGAGCGCGCGCTGGTCGTCCACGGGATGGACGGCGTGGACGAGTTCTCGCTCAGCGCGCCAACGAAGGTGGTCGAGGTGCGCGGCCAGAGCGGCGATGTGGTCGAATACACGGTGACGCCGGAGAGCGTCGGGCTGCCCGTCCGCCCGCGCGAGGAGATTCGCGGCGGCGACGCGCAGTACAACGCGGCGCTGCTGCGGCGCACGCTCAGCGGCGAGCAAGGTGGCGCGCCCGCCGAAGTGGTCGCGCTCAACGCGGGCGCCGCGCTCTACGTGACGGGCCGCGCCGCGAGCATCGGCGAAGGCGTGCGCCAGGCGCAGGACGCGCTGCGCGCGGGCCGGGCGATTCCGACACTCGACGCGCTGATCGCCACGAGCCAGCGGCTCGCCACGACAGTCGCCTAAGCCAGCGAGCCGCCAGACTTCCGATGAGGAGGGTTTCGCCATGACAACGCCAGCGAGCGAGCTACCCACATCGCGTCACTTCACGGTCGAGCGTGTGGGCGCGGGCGCATGGGCCGCTATCGCCACGCCAGGCTCCGGCGCGCTAGGCAACGCGGGCATCGTCGATTTGGGCGACGCGACACTGATCTTCGACACGATGATGACGCTGGCGGCGGCGCGCGACCTGCGCATCACGGCGGAGCGGCTGACCGGAAGGCGCGCGCGCTACGTGGTGAACAGCCACCACCACCTCGATCACACGATGGGCAACATCATCTTCGATGACGCGACGATCATCGCCACCGCGAAGGTCGCGACGCTCATCACCGAGCATAGCGACCCGCTGCTGGCGATGATGCGCGAGCGCGGCGAAGCGCTGGACGCGGAGGCGCGGGCGGAGGCCGCCGCCGTGACCGATCCAGCCATCCGGCGCGACATGAACGAGCAGAATGATGATTTTCTGGAGTTGATCCACGAGGCGCAGGCGGCGCGCACGCGGCTGCCTGATCTGCGCTTCGAGACGCGTCTAACCCTTCATGGCGCGACCCGTCACGCGGAACTGTTCACCTGGGGCGGTGGCCATACGCCGAGCGATTCGGTCCTCTACCTGCCGCACGCGCGCATCCTCTTCGCTGGCGACCTGATCTTCCACCGCATGCACGCCTCGATGCAACCTCGGCGATCCGGTGGAATGGCTGCGAATCCTGGATGAGATGGAGAAGCTCTCGATTGACACACTCGTTCCCGGTCATGGCGCGGTCACAGACCACGGCGCCATCGCCGCCCAGCGCGCCTACTCTGGAGACGCGTGCTGGCGCTAGGCCGCGAGGCCTACGAATCAGGCAAGAGTGAGGACGAGGCCGCGGAGACGCCGATCCCGGCGGCCTACCGAGACTGGGGCTTCCCCAGCGGATTCGGCCCGATCATGCGCGCCATGTACAACGACCAACGCGATCATAGCCAGCGCCGGAAAGGCGACCTAACCAATGACGACCCAGCCCGACCAATCGCCCGAAACCTTCCTGGAGCGTATCATCGCCGCCACGCGCGAGGAGCTCGCCACACGCCAGGCGAGCACACCGCTGGACGAGCTACGCGCCCGCGCGGCGGACGCGTCCGCGCCGCGCGACTTCGCCGCCGCGCTGCGTCCCGCGCCAGCCGGCCCCGCGCGGCTGATCGGCGAGGTCAAGCGCGCCTCGCCATCGAGAGGCTTGCTGGCGGAGCGCTTCGACCCGGTGGCGCTGGCGCGAGCGTATGAGGCGGGCGGCGCGGCGGCCATCAGCGTGCTGACCGAGCCGCGCTTCTTCCTCGGCTCGCTGGAGCATCTCGCCGCGGTGCGCGCCGCCGTCAGCCTGCCTGTCCTGCGCAAAGACTTCCTGCTCGACCCGTACCAGGTCTACGAGGCGCAGAGCGGCGGGAGCCGACGCCGCCCTGCTGATCCTGGCGATACTGGATGACACGCTGGCGGCGGACCTGCTGGGCCTGATCCGCTCGCTGGGAATGGAGGCGCTGGTCGAGGCGCACAACGCCGACGGAGGTCGAGCGCGCGGTGGCGCTGGGCGCGCGCGTCATCGGCGTCAATAGCCGCGACCTGCGCACCTTCGAGGTGGATACGGCGGTCGTTCAACAGCTACGGCCGCTCGTCCCAGCGGACCGCGTCTTCGTCGCCGAGAGCGGCGTCAGGAACCGGCTGGGCGCGGCGCAGGCGCGGGCCTGGGGCGCCAGACGCCATTCTCGTCGGCGAGTCGCTGATGCGCGCGGCAGATCCCGAAGTCAAGGCGCGCAAGCTCTCGACCGCGCCGGGGGGCGCGACGGCGGGACTCTTCGCCGGGACGGGACGCCCATTCGTGAAAATTTGCGGGCTGGCGGAACCGGAGCAGGCGCGCGTGGCGGCGGAAGCGGGCGCGGACGCCATCGGGCTGATCTTCGCGCCGATGGCTCCCGCCCACCGTCTGCTCACGCCTGAGCGCGCCGCGCGTATCGTCGCCGCGCTGCCGCCGCCCGGCGAGCCCCGCCCTGCCCCCATCGGCGTCTTCGTCAACACACCACTGGACCAGATCGCGACGATCGCGGAGCAGGTTGGGCTGGCGGCCATCCAGCTGAGCGGCGACGAGCCGGCGAAGCGCTGCGGGCGGCTCGCGAAGCTGACAGGGCTGCCGATCATCAAGGCGGTTCGCATACACGATGCGCGGTACACCTCCATTCTGGAGGAATTCATCCTGGCTGGCGTCACACTCCTGCTCGACGCGGCGGCGCCCGACAGCTACGGCGGCTCCGGTATGACAGGCGACTGGGAGCAAGCCTGGCTGGTGGCGAGCAACTGGCCAGTCATCCTGGCCGGCGGCCTCACCCCCGCGAATGTGGCGGAGGCCATCGAGGTGGCCGAGCCGCGCGGCGTGGATGTCAGCAGCGGCGTCGAATCCACCGGCCCTGGCGGGCCAGCGAAAGACCTCGACAAGATACGCGCGTTCATCGCGGCGGCGCGGGGCGCGACCACTGAACTCTGAGAGTTTTTTAGAAGGCGAAGGCGAGCACGATGGCTCAACGGACACAAACGGCGAAGGGAAGCAAGCCAGCGAAGGCAGCGAAGGCGGCCACGAGCGCGACCAGGCGACGCCCGGCTACCAGCACGGCGTCTACCCCGACGCGCGCGGGCGCTTCGGCGAGTTCGGCGGGCGCTTCGCGCCGGAGAGCCTGATGGCGGCGCTCGATGAGTTGGAGCGCGAGTACGACGCGCGCCCGCCAGGATGACGCCTTCATCGCCGAGCTACGCGAGCAGGAGCGCACCTACACCGGTCGCCCGACGCCGCTCTACTTCGCCCGGCGGCTCTCCGCGCGCGGTCGGCGCGCGCGTCTACCTCAAGCGCGAGGACCTGGCGCACACCGGCGCGCACAAGATCAACAACGCGCTCGGCCAGGGCTTGCTGGCGCAGCGCATGGGCAAGCGCCGCATCATCGCCGAGACCGGCGCCGGGCAGCACGGCGTCGCCACCGCCACCGTCTGCGCCAAGCTGGGCATGGAGTGCGTCGTCTACATGGGCGAGGAGGACATCCGCCGCCAGTCGCTCAACGTCTTCCGCATGAAGCTGCTCGGCGCCGAGGTGCGCCCCGTCGCCTCCGGCAGCCGCACGCTGAAGGACGCCATCAACGAGGCCATGCGCGACTGGGTGACGAACGTCGCGACGACCTACTACATCATCGGCTCGGCGGTCGGCCCGCACCCCTACCCGCGCATCGTGCGCGACTTCCAGTCGGTGATCGGGAACGAGACGCGGGCGCAGATCCTGCAGGCCGAGGGCCGCCTGCCCGACCTCGTGCTGGCCTGCGTCGGCGGCGGCAGCAACGCCATCGGCATGTTCCATCCCTTCGCGGGCGACGCGGATGTGCGGCTGGTCGGCGTGGAGGCCGGCGGCTCCGGCGTGGCGACCGGCAAGCACAGCGCGACGCTGGTGGCGGGCCGCCCCGGCGTGCTGCACGGCGCGCTCAGCTACCTCTTGCAGGATGACGACGGCCAGGTGATCGAGACGCACAGCATCTCCGCCGGGCTGGATTATCCCGGCGTCGGGCCGGAGCACAGTTACCTGAAGGCGACGGGCCGCGCCAGCTACGCCGCCGCCGATGACGACGCCGCGCTGCGGGCCTTCCAGATCCTCTGCGAAGAGGAGGGCATCATCCCCGCGCTGGAGTCTTCGCACGCCGTCGCGCACCTGCTGGCGCTGGGCGAGGCGGGCGAGCTACGTCCCGATCAGGTGGTGGTGGTCAATCTCTCCGGGCGCGGCGACAAAGACATCAACACCGTCGCCGCCGCGCTGGATGTCACCCTGTAGCTGGCATGGCCGCTAGCCCGCTGTTGAGCAGAGACCACGCGACGTGATAAGGGGAACACATTGCCTGCGCTCGCATCCAATCTCGTACTCCTGAGACGGCGTATTTTCACCCGTGAGAGCGCGGTGGTGACTGCTCTGCTCGCCCTGGTCATCGCCATCCGCCTGCCGCTGATGTCGTTTCAGGGCTATTATCACGACCTCGCTTCCTATGTCAGTTGGGGAAATACCCTCGTCAGTCAGGGCTTTATCAACCTTTACGCCGTGAAGGCTACAGGGTCCGCCATCCCTGGCGACGTGGTGGACCCGGCTATCAACTATCCTCCTGGCACGCCATACCTATTTGGCGCGCTGGTCTTTTTGTATAACCACACCTTAGCATTCGTGACACGCGCGCCATTGACCACGCTGGTAAGCCAGAAAGGGATTGGGCCGTTCATCGCCAAGCTCCCGCTGCTGCTAGCGGACCTTACCACCACCCTGCTGCTCTACCGCGAGGCGCGCTTGCGCCACTCCCAGCGGTTCGCGCTGATCGCCGCCGCCTCGTTCGCCCTCTCGCCCGCGCTGCTCTACAACGGAGCCATCTGGGGCCAGACGGACGGGCTCGTGGCGCTGCCTGTGCTGCTGGCGCTATTCGCCATCCTCTCCGGACGTTACGGACTGGGCGGCGCCAGCCTGGCCATCGCCGCGCTCATCAAGCCGCAGCCAGTGATCTTCATCCCACTGGTCCTGCTCTATCTCTGGCGCTGGGCGCGGCGCGAGGACTTCGTCCGCTTCACCGCGGCCCTGCTGGCCACCACGCTGCTCGTCCTGCTACCGGTGATGATCCCGCGCTTCCAGTTGTTCGCTATGCTGAATAACATGCAAGCGATGTCCTATAACGACAGATTTTACCTCACCCAAGACGCCTTCAATTTCTGGTGGCTGATTGGGTACGGTCAACAGCCCCTCAGCAGCACATTCCTCGGAATCAAATCCGGGCTAGTTGGGGACGCGCTCTTCGGCGCCGTAGCGCTCATCAGCGGGGTCAAAATCTGGCGTCATCGCGAGGCAGCCTACCTCTTCTTTGGTTTGGCGCTGACGTTGTTCGGCTTTTTCATGTTTATGGGCAGCCAGCATGAACGCTACCTATTCCTATTCATTCCACTGATGCTGTCGAGCGTGATTTTCTCAGAGCGGATGCAATCAGATCGACTCATCGCGCTCTACCTGGCGGGGACTACGCTGTGTCTCCTGAACATGATGGTGGGAATAGGTAATAATCTCTCTGGCCGCAGCCAGATGATCCCCTACCTGACGTATCAGCCGCTCAGCGACTTTGTGGTCAACGACTTCTTTGTATTGAGCTGGGCGCTGGCAGCGTATCACCTGGCCACGTTCGCGTATGCCATGTGGGTCTTCCTTGGCGGACGGTTCGCGCCGCTGGCGCTACAAGAATCACCCGCGCGTCCACAGCAAAGCAAATTAAGTGCAGTCAGCCTTGCCGCTGGAGTCACTGGGACACTAGAATGAAATCCTGCACGCTGGCAGGCAGCCCACGCACTGGCCAGCGCCGCGTGATATGAGGAGAACAGAGACCATGACGGAACTTGCGACGGGTGTAGGGCTGGACGTGGCGCTCGAAGCTCACGCGCGCGAGCGGATGGCGCGCTGGCGGATTCCCGGCGTGGCAGTGGGTGAGCTAAGCGGGGACGCGCGCGCGCTGGCGGGGTTCGGCGTCACCAGCCTGGAGACAGGCTATCCTGTGCGCCCTGACAGCCTGTTCCAGATTGGCAGCATCAGCAAGGTCTTCACCGCGACGCTGGTGATGATGCTGGTCGAGGAGGGCAAGCTCGACCTCGATACTCCCGTCATCGCCTACCTGCCTGACCTGAAGCTGGCGGACCCCGCCGCGCGTGAGCGAGTCACGCTGCGCATGCTGCTCAGCCACAGCGCCGGCTTCTTCGGTGACTTTTTCGAGGACTTCGGCCAGGGCGACGGCGCGTTAGGCCGCTACGTGGGCAAGCTCGATACGCTGGCGCAGCAGACGCCGCCGGGCGAGTCGTGGGCCTACAACAACGCCGGGTTCTGCCTGGCGGGCGCGCTCGTCGAGCGGGTGACGGGCCAGCCATTCGAGCGGGTGATGCGCGAGCGGGTCTTCGCGCCGCTGGGGCTGGAGCGGTCGTTCTACTTCGCGCATGAGGCCATCACCTATCCCGTCGCGGTGGGCCACACGCAGAAGACGCCGGGCGGCGACGAGCACGAGGTCGCGCGGCTCTACCCCTTGCCACGCGCGGTCAACGCCGCTGGCGGCATCATCTCGACGGTGGATGACTTGCTGACCTTCGCCGCCTTCCACATGGACGGCGGGGTCACGCGCGACAGCCAGCGGCTGCTTTCCGAAGCGGCCACGCGCGCGATGTGGGAGCCACAGATCACCGCCGCCAACTTCGCCGAGGCCTACGCCACCGGCTGGGAGACACGTCTGATTGACGGCGTGCGGCTGGTGGCCCACGGTGGCTCAACAAACGGATTCCAGGCGCAGCTCACACTTATCCCGGAGCGGCGCTACGCCATCGCCATCCTGACCAACAGCGGGCGCGGCGCGACGATGTACAAGGAGGTCGTCGAAGAGCGGCTGGCGGAGCGCTTCAGCCTGCGCCAGCCCAAGCCCCAACCGATCACGCTCCCGGCGGAGGCTCTGGCGCGCTTCGCGGGCGTTTACCGCCAGCCCAACGGGCGCGTAACACTGACGGCCACGGCGGACAGCCTGCGCTGCGAGATGACCTTCCGCGACGTGTTGAATGATAGGGAAGAGACCTTCCCGCCGGAAGACCTGCGCCCGATCAGCGAGCGAGAGTTCATCGTCGTGACGCCGGGCGAGAACGCAGGAGAGCGCGTAGACTTCCTGCTCGATGGCGATGGGCGGCCTCGCTTCCTGCGCATGGGCGGGCGGCTGAACGAGCGTGAACCGTAAGCGGATATTCTGAAAGCGATTGATGGGAGAAGGTATGAGCAAAGCGACCCAAACCAACGCGCCGATCGCGGCGGCCTTCGCGCGGGCGCGGGCTGAGGGCCGCGTGACGCTGGTCCCCTACGTGATGGCGGGCTATCCCGACGAGGCGACCAGCGAGGCGCTGGCGGTGGCGCTGGGCGAAGCTGGCGCCGATGTGATCGAGCTTGGCGTGGCCTTCTCCGACCCGCTGGCCGATGGCGCGACCATCCAGCACGCCAGCCAGGCGGCGCTGGAGACGGGTATGACGCTGGGCAAGGCGCTCAAGCTCGCGGCGCGGGTACACGCGCGGGTGGCGACGCCGCTCGTCCTGATGGGCTACTACAACCCGCTCTACGCTTTCGGGCTGGCCCGCTTCTGCGAGGAGGCCGCGCAGGCCGGCGTCGCCGGGCTGATCGTCCCCGACCTGCCGCCGGAAGAGTCGGAGCCGCTGCGCGCCGCCGCCGCCGCGCGCGGCATCGAGCTGATCTTCCTGGTGACGCCAACCAGCCCTGACGCGCGCATCGCGCGGGTGGCGGAGATCGCCGGCAAGACCGGCGGCGGCTTCGTCTACTGCGTCTCGCTCAGCGGCGTCACCGGCGCGCGCGCCGACCTGCCCGAGGAGCTGCCCGCCTTCCTGGCGCGCGTGCGGGCGGCCACCAGCCTGCCGCTGGCGGTCGGTTTCGGCGTCTCCCAGCCAGAGCATGTGGCGAAGATCGGGCGGATAGCGGATGGCGCGGTGGTCGCCAGCGCGCTGCTCAACGCAGTGGACGCCGCGCCGCCGGATGAGCGTGTCGCAACGGGCGCCGCCTTCTTCCGCAAACTCCAGGCCGGCGCGCGGCGGGGGTAGCGTGGAGAGCGACACGACCGCGAATTCATCCATCCCCGCCTACTTCGCCCAATGGGTCACCAACTTCTGGGGCGAGGAGGGCGCGGCGTGGCTGCGCGACCTGCCCGCGCTGCTGGCGGACTGCTGCGTCCGCTGGAATCTCGCGCTCCTGCCGCCATTTCCTGGCCTCAGCTACAACCACGTCACGCCGGTGACACGCGCGAACGGCTCGCCCGCCGTGCTGAAGACGGGCGTTCCTCGCGACGAGATCGCCACCGAGATCGCGGCGCTGCGGCGCTGCGACGGCGCGGGGATGGTTCGCCTGCTGGAGGCCGATCCGGCGCGCGGCGTGATGCTGCTGGAGCGGGCGCTGCCTGGCGAGCCGCTCGCACGCATTGAGGATGACGACCAGGCGACGGCCATCGCTGCGGACATGATGCGCGCCATCTGGCGGCCCGTCCCCGACCCCAGCCCGTTCCCGACCGTAGCGGGCTGGCTGCGCGCCTTCGAGCGCGTACGCGCGATGTTCGGCGGCGGCTCAGGTCCGCTGCCCGAGGCGGCGCTGGCGCGCGCCGAATCGCTGGGCCGCGATCTGCTGGCCTCCGCGCCCGTCCAACCGATGCTGCTGCACGGCGACCTGCACCATGACAACATCGTCTCCGCCCAGCGTATGCCCTGGCTGGTGATTGACCCCAAAGGCGTCACCGGCGACCCATGTTTCGAGGTCGGCGCGTTCCTGAGCAATCCGTACGAACGTTTCATGGCCTGGGATCCCAGCGAATGGCCCATGCGCATGGCCCGCCGGGTAGATATCCTCACCGAGCGGCTGGGCTTCCCGCGTGAGCGCATCGTCGCCTGGGGCGTGACGCAGGCCACGCTCTCGGCGGCCTGGGGCGTGGAGGATGGTGAAGATTATGGACGCTGGCCTGACCGCATCGCCCGCGCTGACGCGCTGGCGGCGCTGCTATGAGCGCGCAAGGAGTCATTGTGCCACCAGATGAAGACAGTCTCGACCCACACGCTATTCTCCAGGCGCTCGGCGTCACGGATGGAGCCAGCGTCACCCGCGAGCAGGGTGGATCGGACACGGCGATCTGGCGCGTCCAGCGCGCGGATGGCGATTATGCCCTGCGCGTCTTCCGTGAGGGTGAAGAGGACGCCTGCGAGATCGAGCGGGCCGTGATGCGGGCGGCCAGCGCGGCGGGGCTGCCCGTTCCGGCGGTCCACGCGGCCGGAAGCTGGCGCGGGCGCCCCGCCTTGCTGCTCACCTGGCTGCCCGGGCTGCCCGTGGGGGAGGAGTTACGGCGGACGCCGTGGCGCGCGTGGGCGCTGGGCGCCTCCTTCGGGCGGGCGCAGGCGGACATCCACGCCCTCGCCGCGCCCAGCCCACTCGCTGAACACCCCAACGCCTGGATTGACTGGCTCGGCCCCGATCACCCGGCGCTAGCGGAACGGCTGCGTCAAGGGCGCTATCAGGCCGCGGCGCTGCTACACCTGGACTATCACCTGCTCAATGTCCTGACCGATGGCGCGCAGGTGACGGGCGTGCTCGACTGGCGCAACGCCATGGCGGGTGACCCACGCGCCGACGCCGCGCGCACCGTCGCCATCTTGCGGATAGACTACACTGGGCGCCTATCCCTCGCGGAGCGTGCTGTGCGCTGGCTCCTCGAGCGCGGCTGGCGCGCGGGCTACGAAGAGCGCGCGGGACCGCTCGGCGAGATGCGCCTCTTCTACGCCTGGGCGGGCGCGGTGATGCTGCGTGACCTGGCATCCAAGCGCAAAGCCGCCGATCTCGCGCGCATCCAGCGCTGGACAGAGAAACAGTGGGCGCGCGCGAGCTGGTGACATGAAACGGAATACCATGACAAACTGTGACACCTGGCGGCTGTTGCCCTTCTCCGATGCGCCAATGGGGCGGCAACTGGCGCTCAGCGAGGGTATGCTGGCGGCGCTGGCGGAGACCGGCGTCCCATCGCTTCGTTGGTACATCCCGGCGGAGCGCGCGCTGGTCCTCGGCAACGGCCAGCCGGCGGACGCCTCCGACCGCGCGGCGCTATCCGCCCAATCCACCGCGCTCTACAAGCGCCCCTCTGGCGGGACGGCGGTGCTGGTGGATGAGACGCTGCTCAGCCTCGATATCGCCCTGCCCCACACGCACCCGCTGGCCACCACCGATGTCGTCCGCGCCTACGAATGGGTGGGCGAGCTCTGGGCCGCCGCGCTGCGCCGCCTCGGCGCCACCGACGCCCGCGCCCTCCCGACACCGGACGTGCGCGCGATTCCCGCGCTGGAGCGCGACGACCCGCTACGGCTGGCCTGCTACGGCACGCTCTCGCCCTGGGAGGTGGTCAGCGGCGCCGAGCCGCGCAAGCTCGTCGGCCTCTGCCAGGTCCGCCGCCGCCCAGGAACGCTCTACCAGATCGGCGTCTACCTGCGCTTCGATGCCGCCGCGCTATCCGCGCTGCTCACTCCGCCACCCAGCGGACGCGACACGCTCACCGCCCGCCTGAGCCACGCCGCCATCGGCCTGGACGAGGCCGCCGGGCGGACCTACACCCCGAAGCGTGTCATCGCCGCCGTCGAGCGCGAGCTTCGCGCCCGCTATCACGCGCGCCTCACGCCCGCCGCCTGGCTCCCCACCGAGCTTGCGACGGCGGACAAGCTGGAGGCCGAGCGGTTCCAGCGGGTGGTATACGGCGCCGTCTGATCACCACGCTCTTGGTAGGGCATTGCGGCCCGCGCCGAGCGCCTCGTTATTGAGGCCAGCGGGCAGCGGCTCCCCATTCAGGCCCGCGATCAGGTTGCGCGCGGCGATCGCGGCCATCTTGCCGCGCGTGACGTGGCTGGCGCTGGCGATGTGCGGCGTCACGATGCAGTTGGGCAGCGACACCAGCGGGTGATCGGCTGGCAGCGGCTCCGGCTCGGTCACGTCGAGCGCGGCATAGGCGATCTGGCCGGAGCGCAACGCCTCCACCAGCGCCTCGGTCTCCACCACCGGCCCGCGCGCCGTATTGATCAGCGCGGCGGACGGCTTCATCTGGGCGAAGCGCGCGCGATTCATCAGGTGGCGCGTCTCCGGGGTGAGTGGCGTATGGAGGCTGACGAAATCCGCCTGGGCGAGCAGCTCGTCGAGCGCCGCGTAGGTAATGCCCAGCTCGCGCTCCACCTCTTCCTGCCGATGTACGGCGTAGTAGAGCACGCGCATGTCAAAGCCCCTGGCGCGCTTGGCCACCTCCCCGCCGATGCGCCCCAGCCCGATGAGGCCGAGCGTCGCGTGGTGGATGTCCGCGCCCAGCAGCAGCATCGGCCCCCACGTCCGCCACTGGCCCGCGCGTACATAGTCCGCCCCCTCGACCACGCGCCGCGCAGCCGCCATGAGCAGAGCGAAGGCGAAGTCCGCGGTCGTCTCGGTGAGCGCGCCGGGGGTATTGCCCACCAGCACGCCGCGCGCCGTCGCCGCCGGCACGTCAAGGTTATCGAAGCCGACAGCCATGTTGCTCACCACCCGCAGCCTCGGGCAGGCGTCCAGCAGATCGCCGTCGACCGTGTCCGTCAGCAGGCTCACCAGCCCGTCGCAGTCGCGCGCCTCGCGCAGGATCACCTCGCGCGGTGGCGGCAGCTCCTCCTGCCAGACGGTCACGTCGCAAACGTCGCGGATGAGGTCCAATCCCTGATCGGGGATGCGCCGGGTGACGTAGACGCGGGGCTTGCTCATGGCGGCTGATGCTCCTTTGCGGCTCCTGTGCGTGCGCGAGCCGTGCGCGCCCAATCCGAGCCACTACTCCCCCGGCAACTTCACCACCACGCCGAACGCTTTGAGCAGGCCGATCACCTCGGGCAGCGAGAAGCGGGCCTTCTTGACCTTGTTGCGGGTGGGGTCAATGATGTAGCCGGTGGCGCCGGTGAAGTCCGCCTCGCGCAGATCGGTTTCGAGGAACTTCGCGCCTTCGAGGTCGCTCTTGACGAATGACGCCCGCTGGAGGGTGGCGCCGGTGAAGTCCACGTCGCGCGCCTCGCACTCGACGAACTGCGCGCCTGACAGGTCGAGCTTGGTGAAGAATCCATAGCTGAGGACGCAGCGCAGAAAGCTCATGCTGGTCGTCAGCGCGGTCAGCGACGACGCCTCGCCCCAGTCCACGCCAATCAGCTTGCAATCAGTGAATTGCGCGCTGTTGAAGCGCGACGAGGGAACCTTGAGCAGGCTCAAGTCGCAGGCCTCGAAAACGCAGTTGACGAAGGCGCAGGCGTGGAAGGTGGACGACGGAAAGCGGCAGCGGCGGAAGTGGCAGTCCTCGAACTCGATGCCGTCGAAGACCGCCTCCTCCACTTCGAGGTCCGCGAAGGTCTCGCCGAGATAGGCGTCGCGCGCGAACAGCGCCTCATCCGTCATATCGGGCCGCCTCGCTTCTCCCTCGTCTTCCCGCCAGGCTCTCGGCCATTGAAAGGCCGGAGCACGGAAACGAAGGCCTAAAGGCCGGGGCATTTATGCCCTATCGCCCGTGCGCCGGCCCTTCAGGGCCGCGTCCGCTGTCGCGTCCGCGCGCTGGCTATGTTATGGTTGCCCGCTACCTCGCAAGCCTCTCATAGCCCTCCCGAGCCTCCAGCCCTGCCCCTCCGGCGCTTCCAGCTGGGCGATCAGCGCGCCCATGTACTGGGCCGCCGTCGCGCCATCCACCACGCGGTGGTCGCAGGAGATCGAGATCCACGCGCCGGGGCGGACTTCCAGCCGCGAGCCGTCCACCACGGTCGGGCGCGGCTTGATGGCGCCGAAGCCGACCACGCAGACCTCCGGCGCGTTGATGATCGGCGCGCCGGTCTCCACCGGCCCCATCGCGCCGACGTTGGTGATGGTGATCGTGCCGCCGGTCATGTCCGCCGGAGAGAGCTTGCCGTCGCGCGCCAGCGGCGCCAGCCGGTCGCACTCCGCCGCAATCAGCGGTCAAGCGCGAGCGTATCGGCGAAGTGGATCACCGGCACGACCAGCCCGCGCTGGGGTGTCGGTCGCGATGCCGACACTGATGCGCTTCTTGATGACGATCGCCGAGTTCTCCTCGTCCCAGCGCGAGTTCATGATCGGGAACTGGCGCGTGGCTTGAACACGGCCAGGACGAAGAACGGCAGAAAGGTCAGCCGCAGCCCGGCGTAGTGCGGGATCGGCCTTCAGCCGCTCGCGCAGGGCGATCAGGTTGGTGGCGTCGAAGAGGCCGTACTCGGTGAAGTGCGGAATCGTCGTCGCCGAGCGCACCATCTTGGCGGCGATGGCCTTGCGCAGCCCCACCGTGCTGATGCGCTCCTCGTCCTGACTGTCCACCAGAGGTCGGCAGGCGCCGCTGGCTGGAGCGGCTGGGCGCCGCGGCGTCCAGGTCCTCCACGCGGATGCGAGCCGCCGGGGCCAGTCCCGACGATGGCCGCCAGGTTGATGCCGCGCTCCGCCGCCATCTTGCGCACCAGCGGGCTGGCCTTCACCTCTTCCTCCGCCACGGGCGCAGCCGCCACCGGAGCCGGCGCGGGCGCGGGCGGCTCGAGCGACGGAGCCACCGCCGCGCCGCCGCCGGGTGAACGCCTGCGCGGGAGCGTGCGCGCCATAGCCGACCAGCACTGGCCCCTCGCCATCCTCCGCGCCCGCCGCGGCCTCCTCTGCGATGGTGATCAGCGGCGCGCCCACCAGGACGGTGTCGCCGGGCTTGGCGTGCAGCGATTGCACGGTTCCCGCCCAGGGCGAGGGAATCTCGACCAGCGCCTTGGCCGTCTCGACCTCGCAGAGATGCTGGTTCAGCGCGACGCGGTCGCCCACCGCGACGAGCCAGCGCGTGACCTGCGCCTCCTCCAGGCCTTCGCCCAGGTCCGGCAACATGAACTGTCCCATGTCGGCTTAATACTCCCGTATGCGGTCAACGGCTTCGAGGATGCGGTCCACATCCGGCAGGAAGAGCTTTTCGTGACGCGAGGGCGGATAGGGCGTCGTCGGCGCGCCTACCCGCTCGATCGGCGCGACCAGCGTATCGAACAGGTCGTGCGTCAGCCGCGCGGCAATCTCGGCGCCCAGGCCCATGAAGACCGGCGCCTCATGGGCGATGACCGCGCGCTTCGTCTTGCGCACCGACGCGCTGAGCGTGTCGAAGTCTATGGGCGAGAGGCTGCGCAGGTCCACAACCTCTAGCGAGACGCCCTCGCCAGCCGCCGTCTCCGCCGCCGCCAGCGCCACCGCGACCGTCGGGCCGTAGGCGATGATTGTCGCGTCAGTCCCAACGCGGGCGACGCGCGCCTTGTCCAGCGGCTGAGACGTCAGGGGGAACTCCAGGTCCGCCTTCATCCAGTAGCGCGCCTTCGGCTCCAGGAAGATCACCGGGTCGGGGTCAGCGATGGCCGCGCGCAGCAGCGCATAGGCGTCAGCGGGATTCGACGGCGTGACCACCTTCAGCCCGGCGGTGTGGACGTAGTACGTCTCCGGGCTTTCGGAGTGCTGCTCGATCGCGCCGATATTGCCGCCGTACGGGATGCGGATCACCAGTGACATCGGGCAGGCCCCGCTGGTGCGCGTGTGATACTTGGCGATGTTGCTCGTCACCTGCTGGAAGGAGGGGTACGAGAAGGCGTCGAACTGCATCTCGGCCACCGGATGGAAGCCCTTGACCGCCAGCCCCAGCGCCAGCCCGGCGATGGTCGCCTCGGCCAGCGGCGTGTTGAACACCCGCGCCTGGCCGAACTCCTCGCGCAGGGCGTCCGTCACACGGAAGACGCCGCCCAGCTTGCCGACATCCTCGCCGAAGACCAGCGCGCGCGGGTCGTCACGCAGCGTATCGCGCAGGGCCAGGTTGAGCGCCTTGCCCATCGTCACCGTCATTGTCGCGGTGGTCATCAGCGGCCCTCCGTTCCCGCGTCTGGCGCTAGCTCGGCGATGAAGGCGTCGCGCTCGCGCAGCAGCGACTGCGGCGGGTTGGCGAACACCAGATCGAACACCGCGCCGGGGTGGTCCGGCGTCGCGGCCACCAGCGTCTGGCGCATGGCGCTGGCGCGCTCCTCCGCCTCCGTCTCGCACGCGCGCCCGAAGTCATCTCCCCAGGCGCCGCGCGCCCGCAGCCGCTCGGCGGCCCGCGCGATGGGGTCGCGCTTGCGCCATTCCGCTGTCTCCTCCTCCGTACGGTAGCGCGTCGGATCATCGGACGTGGTGTGCGGGCCGATGCGATAGGACAGCGCCTCGATCAGGTACGGCCCGTGTCCGGCGCGGGCATAGTCGCTGGCCATCTTCACCGCCGCGTAGACCGTCAACGCGTCCGAACCATCCACCCGCACGCCGGGCATGCCATAGCCCGCCGCGCGGTCTACGATGCGCCCGGCCACCTGCTCACTCATCGGCACCGAGATGGCCCACTGATTGTTCTGGCAAAGGAAGACGACGGGCGCCTGGAAGACCCCAGCGAAGTTCATCGCCTCGTGCCAGTCGCCAGTGGAGGTCGCGCCCTCGCCGAAGCAGGTCAGCGTCGCGGTATCCTCGCCGTCCAGCTTGCATCCCAGCGCGTAGCCGACGGCGTGCGGTATCTGTGTGCCGACGGGAATCACGAACGGCCCGAAGCGGTACTCGTTGGGGTTCCACGCGCCGTGGCGCAGCCCGCGAAAGATGGTCAGCACGGCGCCGGGGTCAATCCCGCGCACGGCGGCCATCGCGAAGTCGCGGTAGTAGGGAAAAATCCAGTCGGTATCGCGCATCGCCAGCGCGCCACCCACCTGCGCCGCCTCATGTCCCTGGATTGGCCCCCACAACCCAAGCTCGCCCTGCCGCTGGAGGTTCAGCCCCTCCTGGTCGAGCCGCCGCGCGATCACCATCCAGCGGTAGAGCGCCCGCAGCGTGTCGTCGCTGACCGCCGCGAGCCGCTCGCCCTCCTCGGTCAGCGTGCCCTCCACCGTCAGCAGGCCCGCGATGGGATTGTCTATCGCGCCGGGGCCTGCCGCCTGCTGGGTCGAAGTCGCCTTCGCCATGTTCCGTTCGCCTTCTTCAATATGAACCAAGCCTGGCGAATGAATTCGCGCCTGAAGGGCCTCGCGGCCCACAACGTCCGCCTTCGCGGACGCTCGCCCTACGAGATTGGACCCGCTCAGGCGGGTCTCGTGGCGGCTTGCCGCCTTGAGGCGCGAATGATTGCGCCCGCTTGCAACGCGCCGGATGAGGTCGGGCTCCCTCTACTCCACCGCCGCGGATTCCTCCGCCTCCAGCGCCTCGACCGCCGCCGTCGGGTTGATGGCGGTGGCGGCGCACTGGCGCAGGTCCATCTCTTCGAGCGTCTTCTTCTTGCCGAGCATGTTCTTGACGAGCACGAAAGCGCGGCCAAGCTGCTCCGGCGTCAGCTCGTAGCCCAGGTCGCGCAGTTGCGCGTTGAGCGCCGCGCGGCCCGAGAGCTTGCCGACGAACATGCGGCGCTCCGCAGCGGGCAGGCCGATGTCCTCTGGGCGCATGATCTCGTAGGTGCGCGCGTCTTTCAGCACGCCATCCTGGTGGATGCCGCCGCCATGCGCGAAGGCGTTCGCCCCGACGACGGACTTCGTCCATTGCGGCTGCATGCCGGAGAGCCGCGCCACCAGGCGGCTCGTGGGGATGATCTTCGTCGTATCCACCCGCACGTCCAGGTCGAGGTCCTCGTGACGGGTGCGGATCGCCATCACCACGTCCTCAGTCGCGGCGTTGCCCGCGCGCTCACCCAGCCCGTTGATGCAGGTATCCACTCGCTCGGCGCCATGCTGCAGCGCCGTCAGCGCGTTGGCCACCGCCAGGCCCAGGTCGTCGTGGCAGTGAGCGGAGATGCGAATGGTTGGAAACTCGCGCCGCACATCATCCACGAGCTGGCCGAACTCCCACGGCAGCGCGAAGCCGACGGTATCGCAGAGCGCGACGAAACGCACGCCCTCTTTCATCACCGCCTCGATCACTTCGAGGATGAAGTCGTGCTCGGTGCGAGTCGTATCCTCCAGCGCGAAATCCACGTTGGGCGTATGCTCACGACCGCGCGCCACGCCTGTGCGCGCCAGCTCCAGCACCTCGGCGCGGGTCTTGCCCAGCTTGGCCTGGCGATGCAGCGGCGAGGTGCTGATGAAGGGGTGGATGCTGCTCTGCGCCGCGTCCTTCACCGCCTCCCAGGCGCGGTCAATGTCCTCCCGGTAGCAGCGCGCGATGCTGCAAATCTCGGCGTTGCTGACGTTGCGCGCGATCAACTGGATCGCCTCGAACTCCGGCTGGCCGGAGATAGCGAAGCCGCAATCCAGGGTATCGAAGCCCATATCCGCCAGCGCGCGGGCGATCTCCAGCTTTTCCTCAGCGAAGTAGTTGATACCCGGCGTCTGCTCACCATCACGCAGCGTGGTCTCGAAAAACTTGACGATGCGCGTCATCGCGACTCCCTCCCCGGAAGGCTGCTACTCCCGCGCGAGCGGGCGCTGAAAACAGCGCTCGCCCCCAGGCGCGAAGGCCACGGGGGCGAGCGAAGGCGCCTACTCGCGCCAGCTAAACGGATAGCTTGGGTCGTCGAGCGCCTCGGCGGCGGCGGCCAGCTTGAGCGGGCGGAAGGTATCCACCATCACCGCCAGCTCGTCGGTCGCCTGCGCGCCGAGCGACTTCTCCACCAGACCCGGCTGCGGCCCGTGCGGTATCCCGCGCGGATGCAGCGTGACCGAGCTGGTTTCGATGCCCTTGCGGCTGCCGAAGCTGCCGCTGACGTAGTAGATCATCTCGTCGGAGTCAATGTTGCTGTGGTTATAGGGAATCGGCACGGCCTCCGGATGGTAGTCCAGCTTGCGCGGACAGAACGAGCAGATGACAAAGCCCGGCCCCTCGAAGGTCTGGTGAACGGGCGGCGGCTGGTGGACGCGCCCGGTGATAGGCTCAAAGTCGTGGATGCTGAAGGCGTAGGGATAAAGGAAGCCGTCCCAGCCCACGAGATCGAGCGGGTAGAAGTCGTAGGTGTAGGTCATGACCTCGCCGTTGACGCGGATACGCACGTCGTACTCGCCGCGCTCCTCGTGGCGCGGCAACTCGCTGGGCGGGCGCAGGTCGCGCTCGCAGTAGGGCGAATGCTCCAGCAACTGGCCGAACTCGTTGCGGTAGCGCTTGGGCGGCTGGATCGCGCCGCCATACGCCTCGACGATCAGGAAGCGCTGCCCCACCGTTCCCGGACGCGTGCGCCAGGTCGTGCCGCGCGGGATGACGAGGTAATCGCCCGGCTGATAGGGCAGCAGGCCAAAGGTCGTCTCCAGCGCGCCGGTCCCCTCGTGGACGAAGAGCAGCTCGTCGCCCTGGGCGTTGCGGTAGAACGCGGACATCTCCTCAGCGGGCCGCGCCACCGAGATGACACACTCGCTGTTGTACATCAGCGTGTGGCGGCCCTCGACCAGATCACCCTGCGGCGCTACGTCCGCCGTCTTCAGGTGGTGGTGCCGGTGGACCTCCTGCGGCCATTCGCGCTCACAGGCGGCGCCATGCCGCGCGATGCGCGTCACCCGCGTCGGCGGGTGCTGGTGATAGAGCAGCGAGTAGACGCCGCTGAAGCCCTCCTCGCCGAACAGCTCCTCGCTGTAGAGGCCGCCGTCGGGCTTGCGGAACTGGGTGTGCCGCTTGTGCGGCACCTCGCCCAGCCGGATATATGATGGCATTCGATCGCCTCCACCCGCGTTTAGAGGTTGCCGCGCAGCGCCTGATCGCGCTCGATGGCCTCGAACAACGCCTTGAAGTTGCCCTCGCCGAAGCCGCGCGCGCCCTTCCGCTGGATCACCTCGAAGAAGACCGTCGGGCGGTCCTGCACGTTCTTGGTGAAGATTTGCAGCAGATAGCCGTCGTCGTCGCGGTCCACCAGGATGCCCAGGTCGGCCAGCTCGCTGATGTCCTCGTCAATCTTGCCGACGCGCCCCTCCAACTCCTCATAGTAGCTGGAGACGCCGGGCTGGAACTGCACGCCGCGCTCACGCATGGCGCGGACGGTCTTGACGATGTCGCCGGTGATCAGCGCGACATGCTGCACGCCCGGCCCGCCGTAATAGTCCAGATACTCCTGGATTTGCGACTTGCGCCGCCCGACCGCTGGCTCGTTGATCGGGAACTTGACCTTGCCGTGGCCGCCCTGCATTACCTTGGACATCAGCGCCGAATATTCGGTCGTGATCGCTTTGTCATCAAAGTGGATGATCTGCTGGAAGCCCAGCACATCTTCGTAGAACTTAACCCACTCATCCATCTTGCCCAGCTCGACGTTGCCAACGCAGTGGTCAATCGCCGCCAGCCCCACGCCGTGCGCGCGCTGCTCCGGCGTGACCTCCAGCGCGCGATAGCCGGGCAGGAACGGCCCCGCGTAGTCCATGCGCTCGATGAAGCTGTGGAGCGTCTCGCCGTAGGTGTAGATCGCGGCGCGCTTCACGCGTCCATACTGGTCTTCGAGGGTCACCGGCTCCATCGCGCTGCGGGCGCCGCGCGCGATCGCCTCGCGGTAGGCCTTCTCGGCGTCCGGCACCTCCAGCGCGATGTCCTTCACGCCGTCGCCGTGGGCAAAGACGTGCTCGCCGATGGGCGAGCCGGGCAGCAGCGCGCTGGTCAGCACGAGCCGGATCTTGCCCTGCTCCAGCACGTAGCTGGCGCGGTCGCGCACGCCTGTCTCCAGCCCAGCGTAGGCGGTCGGGACGAAGCCGAAGGTGGTGGCGTAATAGTGCGCCGCCTGCCTGGCGTTGCCGACGTAGAACTCGATGTGGTCCCAGTTGCGGATCGGCATGAATTCTTCGGTGTCATCATGGGCCATGCGAGCGAAACCTCCTCGCGCCATACCGGCGCGGATAGGTCCAGCCTCACGCGCGCGCCAGAATGGATTGTGGTAAGGGCGCGCGACACTGTGGCGGGTATGGAAAATCCTGAGCGAGAGCATGAGGCTCTAGAGGGAGCGCATGGCCAGCGAACTGTGTGCGCGGGCCACGCGCGGGAGGCGCTGCTGAGGGCGGGAGGAGCCGCGACGACCTGTATACGCACAGGTCGCCGTCCAGGCGGAGCATGTGGGCTGATCGCGAAGCCCGCGAAGGTCGCCATACCCGTTCGCACCCGAAAAACCCCTTTGTTCTCGTGGCGCTGACATCATGCCATACATGAGTGATAGGCGCGCCGCAGTGGCGCGCCGCGCGTGACTGGCACAGTATAGCACGAGGGATACGTAGGAGGGCGCGGATATATTGCGCCGCGCGCCCTCCTGGCTCACGCGCCCCCGCTCCGTCCCGAACAGCCGCTACCCTGCTCAAGCATGAGCGCCCACTTGCCTTACAGGCGCCATTGTCCAACAAGACGCGCAGAGACGCTCAAAGCCAGCACAGGCTTAGAATGTGGCCCTGCCCGCGCGCAAGGCGTTCAGGATCACGATCACGTCAAAGCCTTCCTGGATCAGCGCGCCAGCAGCCGGGCTAATGAAGCCAAACGCGGCGAAAATCATGGCGATCGAGGAGAGAGCGATGCCCACCCAGATACCCTGGATGGCGACACGCATGACCTTGCGACCCAAACGCACCGCGCGCACCACGCGCAAGATATCCGTCGAGAGGAGCACAGTGTCGGCAGCCGAAGCGGCGGCGGTTAAGCCCTGCGTGCCGAGCGCCATGCCAACCGTGGCGCTTGCCAGCGCGGGGGCGTCGTTGATGCCGTCGCCGACCATCAGCACGCGGCTGCCCTGTTGCCGCAGTTCCTTGACGATGCGCACTTTGTCTTCCGGCAGGCAACGTGACATCACGCGGTCCACCTGGGCGATGGCGCCGATCTGTTGCGCGACGACCTCGCTATCGCCCGTCAGCAGGATCGTCTGCTTGATACCCGCCGCGCGCAAATCCAGCGCGAGGCGCGCGAGGTCCGCACGCGGCACGTCCTCCAGGACCAGCAGCCCCTCCACTCGATACTCCACAGTGAGGAAGCTGCAGATCTGTCCGCGTTCGACACGCCGCTCACGCTCGGCGAGCAGCGAGTCTGGAACCGTGATACCGAGACTCTGCATGAAGCTTCGGTTGCCCACCGCTACCTCCACGTCATGTATGTCATCGCCCACATCGCCTGCGCTCCACCAGGCCCCCTGCCAGTCTTGCGCGATCACCGGCACACGCCCGCGCACGCCCTTGCCAAAGATCTCCTCGAAATCGCTCGCCGAGCTGAGCGGGAACCCGCACTCCTGCGCCGCCTCGACCACTGCCCGCGACAGGATGTGCGTTGAGAGCTGCTCGACCGAGGCGGCGAAGCGCAGCAACGTCCCCTCGTCACCATTGAAGGTATGGGTGAGTCCTTCGCCGCAGTCCATCCCCTCCGCTCCCGCGTCGGGCTGCTCTTGTCCAGCGCGGACAATGGCGGTCACTTTCGGAACGCCCAAGCGTCAGCGTGCCTGTCTTGTCGAAGACGGCGACATCCACCTCGCCCAATTGCTCGATGGCGCCGCCACTCTTGGCGATGATGCCGTTGCGCGCCGCCAGATCTATCCCGGACATGATGGCGATCGGGGTAGCCAGGATCAGTGGACAGGGCGAGGCGCAGACCAGCACCGCCAGCGCGTAGACCTCATCGCCGGAGACCGCCCAGGCCAGGCCGGCCAGGGTCACCGCCCCGAGTGTGAACCAGACGCTGTAGCGGTCGGCCAGGCGGTGGATAGGCGCTTTTTGGGTCTGGGCTTCCTCGACCAGGCGGACGATCTGCGCGTACTGGCTCTCGGCGCTGCGCTTGCTGGCACGCACCTCCAGCACGCCATCCAGATTGACACTGCCCGATAGGACGAACGCGCCGGCGGCTTTGCGCACGGGGATTGGCTCGCCAGTTAGGTCCGCCTCGCTCACGCTGGAGGAACCGGACGTCACGACACCGTCCACCGGGATCAACTCACCAGGTTTGACCACAATCTCCATGCCAGCTTCGACCTGTTCCGCCGGAATGTTGACCAATTGCTCCCCCTGCCAGATATGCGCGCTCCGCGGGGCGCGTTCGGCCAGCGCCGAGAGGGAAGAGCGCGCTCGTCGCAGGGCAAACGCTTCCAGCGCTTCGCCGCCCGAGAGCATCAGCACCACCAGCGCGCCGGCCAGATATTCCCGCAGGAGGATCGAGCCACCAATCGCCAGAATGGCGAGCACATCAACCCCAAACTCCTTGTGGAACAACTGCTTCAGTGTTTCCCACAGCAGCGGAATCCCGCCCAGCAGTGTCACCGCCAGCAGCGCCCAGTCCGCAAGCTCCCGGCGCCCGGTCAGCCAGAACACCAGACTCAGCGCCATCAGCAACATCGCCACGACGGGCACAGGGTAGCTTCGCACGACGCGCCACCATCGTGCGGGCCAGCTCACCTTCTGCGCCGCGGGAGGCGTCTTCTCTCCACCCACCGAAGGCCTCGGAGCGTCAGAGGTCGTTGTTTTCTGTCCGCTCTGTATATCAACCATCGCGTACTGGCTCCAACTGAATCTGTTGAATCTATGAAACAGCGCGTTTATCGTGGCGCGTTCCCTATGGAGCGTACCCGATGCGCATCTCGTAACAATCACAGCTATGGGGAAATAATCTAACATCGCTGATACGCCTTGGCGCTACTGCTATGATGCCCACCGCAGCCGCTCTGACATGCCCACGCGCTCGCGATGGAGACAGGCTACGCCACTCGCCGCCACTCGCCACGCTCTACCGCGCCTTCGCCTGAATTGTCACGGTGGGTGTATAGTAAGGTAGCGATATAGAGGAGTCTCATCTGTCAGCTAGGAGCGGTAACACGATGGAGACAGCGAACAATCACTGGTGGAATCCCGCGCAGTCCCTGAACCGTATGATGCTCTCACACACGCTGGCCGGGCGCGGCCTGGCGATGACGCTGGATCTCATGTTCGTCTCCGCGCTGCAGGTGGGGCTGACCCAGGTCTTCGGCGTGTACCATTCGATCCCCGACAGCACAACTGGAAACATCATCAATGGCGACGGCTTCAGCATCTCTTCCACCTGGTACGCCTCGATGTCCTATATCTGGTTGGTCCTCATTGTCGTCGCGTACTTCACGCTCTTCGAGCTGCTCTTCGCCGCTACGCTCGGCAAGGCGCTGCTCGGCCTGCGGGTCGTTATGCTGGATGGCCGCCGTCTGACGTTCCGGGCGGTCTTCGCACGCAACCTCTTCCGGCTGGTGGATGTGCTGCCTGCGCTCTACATCGTCGGCTTCCTTGTCGCCCAAAATACCGTCCATGAGCAGCGGGTGGGAGACATCCTGGCGAAAACGACAGTGGTCCAGCGCGCCAGCCTCGACGCGGAGATGCGCGCCGTACGCCATCTCCCACTGAAGATTCTGCTACTGAGCGTCATGCTCGCGGCGCTGGTCGGTGGGGTCGGCGTGTTCCAGTACTACGGCCGCGGACCACTGGTCATCCAGAGCTGGGCGAATAACAGCGCGATGGTTGACCTGTCTACGCCGATTACCTGCGGTCCCTTGCGCGCCTGGGCGTCTCCAGATACCTCCGTGGGCCACAGCCGCGCCTTCCAGGCGCCGGGCCGCATCACGCAATACGCCATCGGCGCGCCCCAGTGGGGCGATGGCGTCGTGACCTACCCCATCCGCGTACAGGTCTGGAACAGCGCGAACGACAGCGGCTATATCTCAGGCGAGCCGCCCCAGATGAGCATGGATGCCATGCCTAGCGGCGCAGATGTCTACAATGGCAGCATTACACTGCGCTGGGCGGGCCCGCTCGCTGGTGGCTGGATGATGCAGAGTGGCCAGATCACCTGCTGAGCAAAACCGCACAGGCGCCGCCTCCCTGTGGCCTACCTCACAGCGCGCTACTAGCCACGAGGCGTTACAATGGCGTAGCGCCGATTCACTCCCTAGTTGCGATGGATGACGCAACTGCCATTGATGGGAAAGGCTTGGCATGCGCGCACATTGGCAATGGCTCGGTATAGCGATTATCAGCGCACTGCTCACTGGCTGTGGCGCCTCGATCGCTCAGACTCCGACTCCAACAATGTCCACCAGTCCAACCGCGACCGCGACACTTGCTCCCACCGCGACCCTCGCCCCCACCGCGTCACCGGGGGTCACGCAGGAGTCGTTTACCTGCCCGGCTACAGTAAACGGCGCGATGAAGACCTTCAGTGACAGCGCGTCGGGCCTCCAGTTCAGCTATCCCGCCGGCTGGACCGAGAACGATTGCCAGCGCTATGTCGCCGAGAACAACTCCCCAAGTGGCTCCACGATCGCGGGGCAGTCCATAGTGGTCGGCAATCTGTTCATCGTCGCGGTTTCCCCACGACGCGGCCTCACCATCCAACAACTGGTATCCCAGGTACAGGGAACCGACGAGACGGTCACGCTCACCCCGCTGACTGTCGCGCATGCCGTCGCGGCGGTCAGCGTCTCAGCCACGGTCTCGCCGGATGCGGCGCATCCGCCGCGCTTCGCCCAGACGCTGGCGATCATCGCCGGTAGCCAGAACTTCTACGAGGTCACCGGCCTCGTCGCGCAGATGAGCGCGACCGACACGATCCCACCGCTCACCCATGCCCAACTCGTCCAGCAGGTCGTGACGACGTTCGACGTGCCGTAGCGCAATCGCCCGACTGGCGCCGCGTTCGCGTTTGCGCCCCGCGGCGTGGGCGGCATACAATGCCGCTATGTTTCTCGTCTATTACGGAACCGATGAATACTCGGCGCGTGAGGAGCTTGACCGGCTGCGGGCGACCGGTGGATTCGACATCAACCAGGATGTCTTCACCGGCGACGAGGCCGACCCAAGCCGGATTCGCGTCATCTGCGACACGCTGCCGTTCCTGAGTGAGCGGCGGCTGGTCGTCGTGCTGGGCCTGCCCAAGCAGAAGCGCGCCGCCGGCAAGGCCAGCGATGGGGATGATGGCGCGGCGGACGATGACGCCAGCGCCGATGACGCCAGTGATGAGGCGGAAGAGAGCGCGCCCGCCACAAACGCCAAAGGCAAGCAGAGCAAGAAACTCGACGCCCGCGCGCTCGTCAAGGCGCTGCTGGAATACGCGCCGAAGGTCCCTGAGACGGCGACACTGGTCGTCGTCGCCATGCAGGACCCGCAGGAGCGCAAGCCCAGCGCCACGCTGGCCACGCTCGTCGAGGGCGCGAAGAAGCACGGGGCCGCGAAGCAGTTCATGATTCCCAGCGGCGCGCAACTGGAGCGCTGGGTGGAGCGGCGCGCGAAGGCGGTGGGCGCCAGCATCACGCCGGAGGCCACACAACTGCTGATCGAAGCCGTAGGCGACAATCCGCGCGCGCTGATGAGCGAGATCGAGAAGCTGAGCGTCTACGCGGGCAAGGGCGCCAGCATAGACGCCGCCGCGGTCCAGGCGCTGACGCCCGACCTGCGCCAGTCGCGCGGCTTCGACCTGACCGACGCGCTCGCCCGGCGCCAGCATGCCCGCGCGCTCGCCTTGCTGCACGAGTTCCTGTCGGATGGCCAGGCGCCGCTGCAAATCCTGGGGCTGATCGCCTCGCAGACCCGCACGCTCCTCCAGGTCAAGGCCCTGAGCGAGCGCGGGATGCGCGCTTTCGAGATCGCCGAAACAGCGGGTCTCGCGCCATTCCAGGTCGAGAAGGCGCTGCCACTCGCGCGCCAGTTCACCTTCGCTGAGCTCAACGCCGCGCATCATGCCGCGCTAGCGGTGGATCTGGCGCTCAAGTCCAGCCGCATGACGCCAGAGATGGCGCTCGATCTGCTGATGCTCCAGTTCGGCGAAGCATCGGGTCAAGCTTCCCAGGCGCGTTGACACCCCGTGGTGGTCATCTATAATGCGTAAGTGCGCGTAGCGAGCGGCATATGCGTGAACCCGCGCGTGGCGAAACCAGCATTGAAAGAGAGTCTCCCAAGGTGTCGTTTACAGTGCCAGCGAATAGCGAGGCGCACGCCGCAGAGTCACCCGACACATCCAGGCGCGGTGGCGCGCTCGAAGGCCGGCTGGCGGCGCTGCTCGTCCTGATCGCCGCCGGGCTGTATCTCTTGCCCATTGCTGGCTTCACACGCGATTACGATGAGGGCGTCTACTGGCAGTCGCTGCGCGCTATGGCGGCGGGTCATCCGCTCTTCACCTCGGTCTTCTCCTCGCAGCCGCCCATGTTCCTGTTAAGCATCTACCCCTTCTATATGGCCTTCGGTCAGACCATCGCCGCCGCTCGCATCGGCATCGCGTTCTTCGCCCTGGTAGGTATCGTCGCGATGTACTGGCTCGCCTCCGAGGTGGGCGGCTCGTGGGCTGGGCTGATCGCCGCGGGGCTGTTGATTGTGGACCCGCACTACCTGCACCAAGCGCAGACGTTGCAGGCGGAAGGCCCCGCGGTCGCGATCGAGATTCTCTCCGTCGCGCTGGCGGTCGCGGCGTCGCGACGCATCGGACGCTGGCGGATGGCGCTGGCGGCGCTGGCGGGTGTGGCGGTGGCAATGGGGACGCTCATCAAGCTGCTGGATGTCGTCGCGCTCGTGCCCATCGCGCTCTACCTTGGCGCGCCGCTGCTGCGCGCGTTCGATGGTGGCCAGGGCCGCGTGCGCCGCCCCACGGCGGCTGGACTGCGGGTGGGCGCGCGCGCGGCGGCGCGAGACCTCGGGTTGGTCGCCGCTGGCGGCATCCTGGCGACGGTGATCACGCTGGCGCCGTTCTTGGGCAGCTTCGGCGCCCTCTGGGATCAGGTGGTCACCTTCCACCTCGCCGCCGCCCACACGGAGCAGTGGAACATCAGGAGCAATCTCCACACAATCCTTGGCGGCTTCAAGTGGATCGGCATTCCCGCCGCGCTGGCTGTGGGCGTAGCCTGGTGGCGGCGCGACTGGCGCATGGGGCCGCCGCTGCTCTGGCTGCTGGCCTCCGTCGCTATCCTCGTGCGGCAGGTCCCGCTCTTCGACCACCACGTCGTCATCATCGGCCCATGCCTGGCGCTGATGGTCGCACTGACACCATCCATGCTCGGCCCCGTCGTGGACCGGGTAGCTGGCCGCTGGCTAGGGTTGGCGGTGGTAGTCGCTTGCGCTGGCAGTCTTCGTGGTTGACCACGTACCAGGGCGTTAACGTAACGCGAGGAGCGGCCAAGGGGCCGGACGACACGGCGCAGGCGCAAATCGCCGCCATCCAGACCTTTACCACGCCAGGCGAGGTGATCGTTTCAGACGACCAGTATACCGCCGCCGCCGCTGGCCACAGTGTGCCGCCAGAGTTGGTGGATACCTCATTCGTGCGCGCCTCATCAGGCTACCTGACCGCCACGCAGCTCGAATCCATCATCACACGCGACAACATTCGCGTCATCATCATCGATACTGGGCGGCTCAACGCCGTGCAAGGCTTCGACGTCTGGCTCCTTGCGCACTATCAGAAGCTCGTGGACCTTGGCAATGGTCATGCGCTCTACGTGCGGCTCGCGCCCGGCCAGACGGTCGCGTAGCGCTGGCGCGGGGCTGTCACAGGAACACATACGCGGCGATCGTCGCCAGCGGCACGGCCACCAGCAACGCCCAGTCCAGCGCCCGCAGACGGCCCTCATGCAGCAGCGTCGCCTCGCCAGTGGCCCCATAGCCACGCGACTCCAGCGCGGTCGCCAGCCCGGCGGCCCGGCGTAGCGCGCCCTCCGTCAGCGGCGTCACCAGTGTCGCCACTCCGCGTATGCGCGCCGCCAGCGACCCGGTGGTGAACTCCGCCCCGCGCGAGACCTGCGCCTTGATGAGCTGGTTCGCCTCCTGCGTCAAGCGTCGGCACAAATCGCAGCGCGATAAGCGACATCAAGGCGAACTCGTCCGCTGGCAGGCCCATCCGGCGCGCGGGGCGCAGCAGCAGTGATACCGCCTCTGCCAGCGCCACCGGTGTGGTCGTCAGCGAGAGCGCCATCGTCCCCAGGTAGAGCAGCAAGAAGGTCGCGGTGGAGGAGATGGAGAACCACAGACCGTCGTAGGTCACCACCACCTCTAAGGGCATGGTGACGCCGCGAAATGCCAGCGGGATTGGCCCGAACGTGCGCCAGGTCGGCCCGGTCGTCCAGATCAGGATGAACGGCAAGCCGATCACCAGCAAAACCAGCAGCAGCCGGATGCGCCGCGCCAGATAGGCTGGGCTGGCGCCGCTGCTCAGCAGCGTGACGAGCAGCAACAGGAAAGCCAGGCCGTAGACGCCATAATGGAACATCTTGTGGTTAGCCAGGAAAAAGCTCAGCGCCAGCCAGCAGAGCAGCAGCAGCTTGGTGCGCGCGCGCAGCCGGTGGACGAAGGAGGCGCCAGGAATATACGCGCCGATGGGCAAATTATCCAGCATGATGCTCGTCGCCTCCCAGCGGCGCAAGCGTCTGCTCCCCCAACATCCCGTCGCGCGTGACCCGCGCCATGCGCGGGCGCGTGTCCGCCATCAGCGCCGCAGTAACCACCTCGGCCAGCGCCGCCGCCGTGAGCGTGTCCGGCTCTGACGCCAGCAGCCCACGCGCGCGCGCCAGCCCAGCCACCTGCGCGAGCGGCGGCGCCAGCAGCCCGCACGCCGCCAGCTCCGCGCCGCGCTGAAAGACCTCATCCGGCGTCCCGCTCAGCCGCAGCCGCCCGTCGCGCAGCACGAAGACGCGCTCCGCCAGCGCCGCGACCTCGCTCATATCGTGCGAGATGATGAGCAGCGTCAGTCCCTCCTGGCGGCGCAGTTCACGCAGCGTGGCGTAAATTTCTTCGCGGCCCTCCGCATCCAACCCGGCGCTTGGCTCATCCAGCGCGAGGGCGCGCGGGCGCATCGCCAGCACACCCGCCAGCGCCACCCGCCGCCGCTGCCCGCCAGAGAGCGCGAACGGCGATCGCGCCAGGAACGCGTCATCGTCGGGCAGCGCCACCGCCCGCAGCGCCCAGCGCACCCGCTCGCGCGCCTCGCGCGCCTTCACCTTGAGCTGGCGCGGGCCAAAGGCCACATCCTCGCCAATCGTCGGCGCGAACAGCTGTCCCTCAGGGAACTGGAACAGGAGCCCCACGCGCCGCCGCAGCTCCCGCAACTCCTTGCCACGCAGCCCGCGCGCCGTCAGCTCCAGGTCATCCACCACCACACGCCCCGCCGCGGGCGTGATGAGGCCGTTGAGGGTCTGCGCCAGCGTGGACTTGCCAGAGCCGGTCATGCCGACGATCGCCACGCACGAACCATCCGCGGCGAACAGGCTCACGTCACGCAGCGCCACGCGCTCCGCGGGCGTGCCCGTGTTGTAGACCACCGTCAGCGCGTCCACCAGGATCGTCATCTCGCCATTCCCGTCACCAACATCCCCTCATGGCTCATGGTCGCAAAGACCGCAGGCGCTCCAGCGCGGCCACCAGCGCCTCGGGCGTGAGCGCGTCCGGCGGAACGGGTAGGCCCCGCGCGCGCAGCAGCTCCACCAGCCGCGCGGTATCAGGTATCACCAGCCGCAGCGCGCGGATGCGATCGAGACTGGCGAAGGCGACGCCAGGTGGGGCGTCCAGCGCGACGCGGCCCTCTTCCAGCGCCACCACACGGTCCGCCAGCGCCGCCTCCTCCAGCATGTGTGTCACGTGAATCACCGTCAGGCCATGCTCGCGGTTCAGCCGCAGCAGCAGACTGGCGATATCGCGCCGCGCCATCGGATCGAGCATCGCCGTCGGCTCGTCTGCGATCAACACACGCGGCTCCAGCGCCAGCGTCCCAGCGATGGCCAGCCGCTGCCGCTGCCCGCCCGAAAGCTCCCACGGCGCGCGCCCAGCCGCTTCGTTCAGCCCTACCGCCGCCAGCGCCGTCGCGGCGCGCGCGCGAATCTCCGCCAGCGGCAGGCCACGCGCGGCCAGACCCCAGGCGACATCATCTTCCACCACCGTCGCAATGATCTGGTTATCTGGATCGGAGAAGATCATCCCAATCAACTCGCGCACACGGGCGCGTGACTCGGGCGCTACCACATCCAGCCCGGCGACCGTCACCGAGCCGCGTTCTGGCGGAGCAAGGCCACCTATCACCCGCGACAGCGTTGACTTGCCGCTGCCGTTATGGCCGAGCAGCGCGACATACTCACCCTGCGCGATACGCAACGAGACGTCGCACAGCGCCGGGCGCTCAGCGCCCGGGTAGCGATACGTTACGCCTTCGACGAGCACATCGGCCCTGGCGGTCTCGCCAGGGCTCACACGAAATGGGCGCGGCGTCTGGCTCTCGTTCATCGCGGAGCGCCCATTTCCACTGGCTGGCTCTCCGGCGCCTGGCTCTCAGTCGTGAGGGCAGTCAGATCCGTGCGCAGCCGGGCCACGCGGCGGCGGCGCGCAACCCAGCGCGCCAACCACACTGGCCCCCACAGCGGTATCGTGACGACCCGCAGCGCCAGCGCCACCACCCAGGCGAGCGGCGCCAGCGCGAGGCCGAACAGGCTCAGCGCGCGCCAGAACCACGGCGCGGGAAAAGGCTTGACCGAGTGCCCCAGCGCATAGGCGGTTGTGCTGGCAACGCCGTAGTACAGCACAACCGTCGGCAGCGTCAGCGCAGCCACATAGGCGGCGAACATCGCCACCCAGTAGCGCAGGACAAAAGCCGTCGCGCTCGCGATCCACGGAGCGACTCGCGCCCAAGACGCCTGCGCTCCGAGGAGGGTCGCGCTCGTCTGGAGAAGCCACGTGAGGCTGGCTAGCGCATTGCCTAACTCCAGGTAGAGATCATGCAGTGGCAGGCCGAGCGCGATCACCGCGCCAAACGCCGCGCCATACGCGACCGCAGTCACGAGCAGTGTGCCGAGCGCGATGGCTGGGAGTGGCCGCCACTGCCGGCGCATCGCAATCCCCATCGCCATACCAACCAGCGCCTGGAGGCTGAGCCGCCAACCAAAATGCGGCCCTGTCAACGCCGTCATCAGGAAGCCAGCGACAAGCGCCGCCAGCAGTGTCACACGCGCGCCACGCCGGAGGTAGAGGATCGCGAACGGGGCAGGCGTAAGAGGAATAAAGGCGGCGCCCAGCACAGGAACATAGATCGAGGCGAGATCGAGTGTCAGGGCGACATCGGTGAGCAGGCCCGCCTCCGCGAGGCTGAGCGCCCCAGCCCAGGGTGGCCGCCGGATCGCAGTGGGGGAAGCCGCGGTGTCAGCCACGGCGTCAGCCATATCCGTGGGCGCGCTCACCCTCGTCGCTGTCTCATCCATCACCAGGCGACCGCCCCGGAAGAACAGGCGGCGAGAGCGCGCGCCCAAACACATTCCATGGTCGCAGCATAGCACGCCAGGCGCCCGCGCGCGAATCCGCCTGGTACCCGCAGACGGTGAAAAACAGCGGGGGCGCTTCCCATCTCTGGGAAGCGCCCCCGCCGGAGGGCGGCGCGCCGTAACATGTGGCGGTCAGCGGCGCGCGCCCACGCCAGGTATCCTCGGGTGAGGTTTAGTGAGCGGCGATATACATGGACTGCCAGGACTCACGCGGGATCAAGCCACCAGCGGTGATCGTGAAGTTCACCAGGTAGGGCTTGGTCTCCCACCATGTGGTCGCCTGGTCGAGCGGCAGCCACGCCACCTTGGTCACCAGGATCTGCTCCGCCTGCTGGTACTGCACCAGACGGGCCGCCTGATCCGGGTTCGCGTCGGCGGCCTTCATCAGCGCGTCGGCCTGCGTGTCGCAGGCGCTGCCGGCGTTGTAGGCGCTGTCGCAGGCCAGGTTGGTCGTCAGCCAGTCCTGCGGATCAGGATAGTCCTCGATCCAGCCCAGCGTCCAGAACTGGAGCTGGTGGGCCGAGGTCTTCTGCAGCAGCGTGTTGAAGTCGATCGAGGTGATCGTGATCGGGTAGTTCGGCATCGCCTTCAGCCACATCTGCTGCGCCGCCGCCGCCTCGTTCTGGTACTCCGGGCGAGCCCGAGATGATCGTCAGGACGACCGGCGGGCACTTGCTGAAGTCGGTCGCCGTGCCGCACTTGGTGTCGGTGGCGTAGGCGGTCGCCAGCTGGTTGGCGGCCTGCGTGTTGCCACTCAGGTTCTGCGTGCCATCCGGGCCGTTCAGCGCCGGATTGTACCCCGGCATGCCGCTCGGCACGATGTGGTTGGTCGCCTGCACGGTGCCGTGCAGGATCGTGTTGGCCAGCGTCGTCTTGTCCAGCGCGACGGCGAACGCCTGGCGCATGCGCACGTCGTTGAACGGCGCCATGTTCCAGTTCTGCGCGTAGTAGTCAATCTGCTGGACGGCGATCTGGTGGAAGCCGGTGTGCGTCTTGGCCTTCGCCAGCTGCGCGCTCGGCGCGCCGCCGACGTCCGCCTGACCGGAGAGGTAGGCGTTGTAGGCGGTGGTGGTGTCCTTGTAGAACGTCACGTCGACTTCACGCAGCTTGGACTGCGTGCCCCAGAAGGCGGTGTTGCGCTGCAGCACGAGGTGGCCGGTGTGGTCCCACTTGGTGACCTTGAAGATATCGCCACCGAAGCCACCGTTGTCGACCAGGTGCTCGGTGTACTTGTTGCCGTACTGCGAGATGAGCTGCTCCGGCACCGCGAACGAGGTCGGATAGGTCATCGCGTAGAGGAAGTAGGACGCCGGCGTGGCCAGCTGGACCTGCAGGGTCAGGTCGTCGGGGGTGGTGATCGAGTCGCCGATCAGCGTCTGGATCGCGCCCTTGACCGTCGTGCCGTCGGCGGCGCAGGTCTCGCCGTTGAAGGCCGCCGCGTCTTTGACCGCGTACAGGTAGTAGGCGGCGCCAAAGGCGTTGCAGGGGTTCTCGGCGCGGTTCATGGAGTAGGCGTAGGTCTTGGCGTTGATCGCGGTGCCGTCGCTCCACTTGAGGCCGGGCTTGACCTTGAAGGTCCAGGTCAGGCCGTCGGCGCTGACCGTCGGCAGCGCCGACGGCCGCCCAGGGCTTCCGCCTGCAGGTCCTTATTGAGGACGACCAGGCCGGGGAAGAGCACCGAAACGTACTCGACCGAGAAGACGTCGGTCGCGTTCGGCGGATCGAGGGTCTTGACATCAGTTACGCCCGCGCCCTGCAGGTGAACGACCTGCTGGCTATCGGGGGCGGCCCCGCCGCTGGTTGTGCCACCACAACCCGCCAGCAGCAGCGCGAGGCTACCGGCCAGCGTGAAAACGCTGGCCAGCGCGGCTTTGCGTGCGCCCAGTCGCATGCTAATATAACCTCCTAATTGTGTCGGGCGCGCGGTGCGCCAGGCAACAGTACCCGAGGAGCCCGAAGCGGCTGGCGCGAAAGCGCGCGCAGCCTGCTCCAGGCAGTACACCCGGACAGCGAGAGCGTCTCTCGCGACCCGAATGCGGGTTGGATTCCGGCGTGTTGTTGCGCGACTACGCCAGAATCCGGGTGACGCCACAGGCGTCGGTCGAGTCAGGCCCACCGCGCGCGGCCTCGCGTCACCGAATTGCCACACGATCCGGAAACACGTTGGGGCCGCGCGTTTCCTCACCACCATATGGAGGATTGGAGTACGCCTGATTCACGACTTAACATGACTACGTCACAACTGTGAGAAATATCACACAAGGCTGTAACGCTCCTCTCACATTTCGCCGCGCAAAGCCCCTGGAGCTATCATGCCAGCGGCATGCCGCGTTCCTCGCGGAGGGGAGCCGCCATACGCGACACTAGAGACCTATAGGAGAGATGCGCTCATGTCCAGCGACAACCAGCGGCCCACGCCCGACGCGCCAGGCAGTCCATGGCGCACACACGCCTCGCGCGTCGTGTACCGCAACCCCTGGCTCACCGTCACCGAGCATACGGTAACACGCCCGGACGGCGCGCCAGGCCTCTACGGCGTAGTGGATCCCGGCGACAATGTGACCATCGCCGCTCTCACCAATGATGCTCGCGTCTGGCTAGTCGAGGACTTCCTCTATCCCATCCAGCGGCGCGCCTGGCAACTGCCCTCCGGCGCCATTGAACCGGGCGAAGAGCCACTGGCCGCCGCCCGCCGTGAGCTGCTCGAGGAGACCGGCCTAAGCGCCGCGCGCTGGGAGCGGTTGGGAGCCTTCTACCTTACGCCCGGCATCGCGACGCAGCGCAGCGAGCTCTTCCTTGCCCGCGACCTGACCGAAGGCCTCGCCAGCCGCGAAGGAACGGAGCGCGGCATGATCGCGCGCGCTATCCCGCTGGAGGAGGCGTATGAGGCATGCGTGCGCGCCAGCGAGGACATCGCCGCTACCGCTGTCACCGCGCTTGGCCTCTGGCTGACGCGCTCCCGGCTGGCCAGCGAAGTGGCGCCTGGGGAGCGTTAAGCGCACAGCCCCCCGCCTCGGCGCCGCGCGCCAGGGCGGATGCCCTGGATGCTCGCGTTCGGCGATGAGACGGGGGGCTGTGGTGGTGGAGCGGCGCGCCGTTGACGTGTGGCGGTCAGCGACGCGCGCCCGCGCCAAGGTATCCTCGGGTAGAGGTCTGACTCGCTGAGGCTATACGGCGTCTAGTGCGATGTCAGGTACATCGACTGCCAGGACTCTTTCGGGACCAGGCCACCAGCGGTGATGGTGTAGTTCCGACCAGATACGGCTTGACTTCCCACCATGCTGTCGTCTGGTCGAGCGGCAGCCACGCCACCTTGGTCACCAGGATCTGCTCCGCTTGCTGGTACTGGACCAGACGGGCCACCTGATCCGGGTTCGCGTCAGCGGCCTTCATCAGCGCGTCGGCCTGCGGGTCGCAGGCCAGGCCGCTGTTGTAAGAGCTGTCGCAGGCCAGGTTGGTCGTCAGCCAGTCCTGCGGATCAGGATAGTCCTCGATCCAGCCGATCGCCCAGAATTGAACCTGATTCGCTGACATCTGCTGAAGCAGCGTGTTGAAGTCGACCGAGGTGATCGTGATCGGGTAGTTCGGCATCGCCTTCAGCCACATCTGCTGCGCCGCCGCGGCGACGTTCGCGCGGTCAGTGCTGCCTGAAGGGATCGTCAGGATTACCTTCGGGCACTTGCTGAAGTCCGACGCCGTGCCACACTTGGTGTCCGTGGCGTAGGCGGTGGCCAGCTGGTTAGCGGCCTGCGTGTTGCCACTCAGGTTCTGCGTGCCGTCCGGGCCGAGCAGGGCCGGATTGTACCCGGGCATGCCGTCCGGCACGATGTGGTTGGTCGCCTGCACGGCGCCGTGCAGGATCGTGTTGGCGATTGTCTGCTTGTCCAGCGCGATGGCGAACGCCTGGCGCATGCGCACGTCGTTGAACGGCGCCATCTTCCAGTTCATCGCGTAGTAGCCGATGTCCTGCTGGGGAACCTGATGGAAGCCGGTGTGCGTCTTAGCCTGCGCGATCTTCGAGGCGGGCGCAGTGCCGACATCCTGCTGACCAGCCAGGTAGGCGTTATAGGCCGTGTTGCTGTCTTTGTAGCATCGTATAGTCCACTTCGCGGATCTTGGGCTTCGCGCCCCAGAAGGCGTCGTTGCGCTGGAGCACGAGGTGACCGGTGTGGTCCCACTTGGTGACCTTGAACAGGTCGCCACCGAAGCCACCATTGTCCACCAGGTGATCGGTGAACTTGTTGCCGTACTGCGAGATGAGCTGCTCCGGCACCGCCCATGAAGTCGGATAGGTCATCGCGTAGAGGAAATAGGTCGCCGGCGTGGCCAGCTGAACCTGCAGGGTCAGGTCGTCGGGGGTGGTGATCGAGTCGCCGATCAGCGTCTGGACCGCGCCCTTGACCGTCGTGCCGTCCGCGGCGCAGGTCTCGCCGTTGAAGGCCGCCGCGTCCTTGATCGCGTACAGGTAGTAGGCGGCGCCAAAGGCGTTGCAGGGGTTCTCGGCGCGGTTCATGGAGTAGGCGTAGGTCTTGGCGTTGATCGCGGTGCCGTCGCTCCACTTCAGGCCGGGCTTGACCTTGAAGGTCCAGGTCAGGCCGTCGGCGCTGACCGTCGGCAGCGCCGCGGCCGCCCAGGGCTCCGCCGTCAGGTTCTTGTCGAGAACGACCAGGCCTGGATAAACAGCTTCGATCACCTCACCCGAGTAGAGGTCGGTCGCGTTCGCTGGATCCAGCGACTTAATATCATTTCCAGGTAACTGCAGACGAACGATCTGCTGGCTATCTGGAAGAGTACCGCTGCCAGTTGTGCCGCCACAACCAGCTAGCAGCAGCGCGAGGCTACCGGCCAGCGTGAAAACGCTGGCGAACACGGTTTTCCGTGCGCCCAGTCGCATAAAGCATTCTCCAAACTAGTATTGCACCCGCATCGTTCGCGCAACCCCAGCCATTACTTGTGCGCCGATCGCTTAGCGTGTCCTCGCGGCGCGTAAGCGCGGATTCCAAGCACGGGGATAGGGAGCGACAAACTTGTCTTCAGATGTGACTGCAATAATATTGTCGTGTCCGCTGAGCAAAGGTGTCAGACAACAATACCCAAGGATGCCGAAGCAGTCAGGCGCGAAATGCGCGTAGCCTGGTCCGGACACTATACCCAAACAGCGCGAGCATTTCTCGCGACCGCAAGTGCGGGTTTGGATTCCGATGCATTGTTACGCGGCTACACCAGAATCCGGATGACGCCACAGGCGTCGGTCGAGCCAGGCCCGCCGTGCGCGGACTCGCGTCACAGAGTCGCCACATCATCCAGAAACGCGATCGAACCGCGCGTTTCCATACCACCCGTACGGAGTAATTGGAGCGCGCCTAATTCACGACTTACCATGAGTACGCCACGAATATGAGAAGTTTCACATGAATTTATTAGGTATTTATAACGTTCTTTTACACAAACGCCTGCCGTGACGCCCGGCGACAAGGGCGCCTTCGCCGCCCTCACCGGCAAATGGTCACGTCTGGCTGGTCGGGGACTTCCTTTACCCCATCCAGGGGCGCGTCTGACGCCTGCTGGCCAGCGATGCGCCGTTTGGGGAGCGTTAAGCGCACAGCCCCCCGCCTCGGCGCCGCGCGCCAGGGCGGATGCCCTGGATGCTCGCGTTCGGCGATGAGACGGGGGGCCGTGGTGGCTTGAGCGGCGCGCCGTTGACGTGTGGCGGTCAGCGGCGCGCGCCCGCGCCAGGTATCCTCGGGTAGAGGTTTTGTGCGATGCGCTTGAGGTCTAGTGGGACACGATATACATGGACTGCCAGGACTCACGCGGGATCAAGCCACCAGCGGTGATCGTGAAGTTCACCAGGTAGGGCTTGGTCTCCCACCAGTTCGTCGCCTGGTCGAGCGGCAGCCACGCCACCTTGGTCACCAGGATCTGCTCCGCCTGCTGGTACTGCACCAGACGGGCCGCCTGATCCGGGTTCGCGTCAGCGGCCTTCATCAGCGCGTCGGCCTGCGTGTCGCAGGCGCTGCCGGCGTTGTAGGCGCTGTCGCAGGCCAGGTTGGTCGTCAGCCAGTCCTGCGGATCAGGATAGTCCTCGATCCAAGCCAGCGTCCAGAACTGGAGCTGGTGGGCCGAGGTCTTCTGCAGCAGCGTGTTGAAGTCGATCGAGGTGATCGTGATCGGGTAGTTCGGCATCGCCTTCAGCCACATCTGCTGCGCCGCCGCCGCCTCGTTCTGGTAGTCAGCGGAACCCGAGATGATCGTCAGGACGACCGGCGGGCACTTGCTGAAGTCCGTCGCCGTGCCACACTTGGTATCCGTGGCGTAGGCGGTGGCCAGCTGGTTGGCGGCCTGCGTGTTGCCACTCAGGTTCTGCGTGCCATCCGGGCCGGTCAGCGCCGGATTGTACCCCGGCATGCCGCTCGGCACGATGTGGTTGGTCGCCTGCACGGTGCCGTGCAGGATCGTGTTGGCCAGCGTCGTCTTGTCCAGCGCGATGGCGAACGCCTGGCGCATGCGCACGTCGTTGAACGGCTTCATGTTCCAGTTCTGCGCGTAGTAGTCAATCTGCTGGACGGCGATCTGGTGGAAGCCGGTGTGCGTCTTGGCCTTGGCCAGCTGGGCGCTCGGCGCGGTGCCGACGTCCGCCTGACCGGACAGGTAGGCGCTGTAGGCGGTGTTGGTGTCCTTGTAGAACGTCACGTCCACCTCACGCAGCTTCGGCTGCGTGCCCCAGAAGGCGGTGTTGCGCGTGGAGCACGAGGTGGCCGGTGTGGTCCCACTTGGTGACCTTGAAGATATCGCCACCGAAGCCGCCATTGTCCACCAGGTGATCGGTGTACTTGTTGCCGTACTGCGAGATGAGCTGCTCCGGCACCGCGTACGAGGTCGGGTAGGTCATCGCGTAGAGGAAGTAGGTCGCTGGCGTGGCCAGCTGGATCTGCAGGGTCAGGTCGTCGGGGGTGGTGATCGAGTCGCCGATCAGCGTCTGGATCGCGCCCTTGACCGTCGTGCCGTCGGCGGCGCAGGTCTCGCCGTTGAAGGCCGCCGCGTCTTTGACCGCGTACAGGTAGTAGGCGGCGCCAAAGGCGTTGCAGGGGTTCTCGGCGCGGTTCATGGAGTAGGCGTAGGTCTTGGCGTTGATCGCGGTGCCATCGCTCCACTTCAGGCCGGGCTTGACCTTGAAGGTCCAGGTCAGGCCGTCGGCGCTGACCGTCGGCATCGCCGCGGCCGCCCAGGGCTCCGCCTGCAGGTCCTTATTGAGGACGACCAGGCCGGGGAAGATCACCGACGCGTACTCGACCGAGAAGACGTCGGTCGCGTTCGGCGGATCGAGGGTCTTGACATCAGTTACGCCCGCGCCCTGCAGGTGCAGGATCTGCTGGCTATCGGCGGCAGGACCACTGGTGGTCCCACCACAACCGGATAGCAGCAGCGCGAGGCTACCGGCCAGCGTGAAAACGCTGGCCAGCGTGGCTTTGCGTGCGCCCAGTCGCATGCTAATACGACCTCCTATGTCTCATGTCCCAAAAACATGTCTGGCATATGACCGCGCCAGACAGCGAACTCAGAGTGCCATAAGCGATCCAGCTCGCGCGGAGAGCTAACACGTCGCGCCCAGAAGGAGGGATCCTGCTGGATACGAGCGAGATTCTAGCAACCCATGCACGGCGACACCGGAATCCATGTGACGCCACAAGCGCCGGACGCCTCAGGCCCTAACATACGTGGCCCCCTCATCGAGGTCGCCACACCATCCAAGTAGCGTGATGAGAACCACGCTCCCAACCGCCGCGCAAAAGCGGATAGAAGCGTATCCTGATGCACGACCCAGTATAAGTACGCAATGTCGAAGAAAATTATCACGCGATTTTTGTGACATGCCAAAAACTCAAGAAAATAACTCAACAGCAATATTACGTAATTATCGAGTAAACGATCGCATAACGCCGATAAAATCGTGTTTCGGCAGTCAGTTTAGGCGTCACGCAAATTCCTGAAAGCGGCGTCACGGGCGCCGGCTAGGGTACCGTGAGATACATGGACTGCCAGGACTCCTTCGGGATGAGCCCGCCAGCGGTGATCGTGAAGTTCACCAGGTAGGGCTTGGTCTCCCACCAGGTCGTCGCCTGATCGAGCGGCAGCCACGCCACCTCGCTCACCAGGATCTGCTCCGCCTGCTGGTACTGCACCAGACGCGCGGCTTGATCCGGGTTCGCGTCGGCGGCCTTCATCAGCGCGTCGGCCTGCGGGTCGCAGGCGCCGCCCGCGTTGTAGGCGCTGTCGCAGGCCAGGTTGGTCGTCAGCCAGTCCTGCGGGTCAGGGTAGTCCTCGATCCAGGCGGTCGCCTGGAATTGGACCAGATGATACGCCGAGACGCTTTGCAGCAAACCGCCGGTGTGCTGCTCCTGGATGGTGATCGGGTACTTCGGCATCGCCTTCAGCCACATCTGCTGCGCCGCCGCCGCCTCACTCGCCGCATCAACGTTGCTCGGCGGAATCGTCAGGATCACTTTCGGGCACTTGCTGAAGTCCGTCGCCGTGCCGCACTTGGTATCCGTGGCGTAGGCGGTGGCCAACTGGTTGGCCATCTGCGTGTCGCCGCTCAGGCTTTGCGTGCCATCTGGACCGGTCAGCGCCGGATTGTACCCCGGCATGCCGCTCGGCACGATGTGATTGGTCGCCTGCACCGTCCCCTGCAGGACGTTGTTGGCCAGCGCCTGCTTATCCAGCGCGATGGCGAACGCCTGGCGCATGCGCACGTCGTTGAATGGCTTCATCGTCCAGTTCATCGCGTAGTAGTCGATCTGCTGGACGGCGATCTGGTGGAAGCCTAGGCGCGTCTTGGCCTTGGCCAGTTGCGAAGCGGGGGCGTAGCCCACATCGGCCTGACCAGCCAGATAGGCGTTGTACGCCAGGCTGGTGTCCTTGTAGAACGTCACGTCCACCTCACGCAGCTTCGGCTGCGTGCCCCAGAAGGCGGTGTTGCGCGTGAGCACGAGGTGGCCGGTGTGGTCCCACTTGGTGACCTTGAACGAAGGTCGCCACCGAAGCCGCCATTGTCCACCAGGTGGTCGGTGTACTTGTTGCCGTACTGCGAGATGAGCTGCTCCGGGACGGCATACGAGGTCGGATAGGTCATCGCGCTAAGGAAGTAGGTCGCTGGCGTGGCCAGCTGGATCTGCAGGGTCAGGTCGTCAGGGGTGGTGATCGAGTCGCCGATCAGCGTCTGGATCGCGCCCTTGACCGCCGTGCCGTCGGCGGCGCAGGTCTCGCCGTTGAAGGCCGCCGCGTCTTTGACCGCGTACAGGTAGTAGGCGGCGCCGAAGGCGTTGCAGGGGTTCTCGGCGCGGTTCATGGAGTAGGCGTAGGTCTGCGAGGTGATCGCGGCGCCATCGCTCCACTTGAGGCCAGGTCTAAGCTTGAAAGTCCAAATCAAGCCGTCTGCGCTGACGCTCGGCAACGACTGCGCCGCCCACGCCATTGGCGTCAGATTCTTGTCGAGCACGATCAGACCCGGAAAAATGGCCTCGATGATGTTTACCGAAAGGGCGTCGGTCGCGTTCGGCGGGTCCAGAGTTTTGACATCAGTGATCCCTGCGCCCTGCAGGTGAATCACCAGCTGCGGGTCAGGGTAACATGGCCCCTGTTCGCACTCAGGAGCTGGGCCCATCCGACATCCGGCCATGAGCAGTACGAGAGCCATTCCCGCTAGCGGCATGATTGCCAGAACGGCGCTCGATATTCCTTTTCGCATACACCCGCCCCTTCGCAACCGTCCATGTCCACGCAGAACCACTCGCTCATGTGGCGATGACGCGTGCCGAGCATCCGTCGCTATCTAGCGGACGCGCGCCGTTGCGCCTGATTTACCCAAAGCGCGCTACCAGGCAAACGAAGCGGCGAGGCGTCACACCGTCCTGGCAACCAGCGGAGAACACACCCGCGCCATCCCACCGCACATATTCCTGGGTCACATTGAAGCTGCGCACTCCCAGCTTCGAGGCCGCATAAACGGAGTCGGGTCTGTATGCGTGATTTTAAATATCTACGCAATGAGGCTGAAAAGCATCATATCGATCCTGATACGATCGTTGACACACTCGTTCGAGGGGTAGCCAGCTTACGCCGCGCTCCATAATGGCAGTCCCGCAAGCTCGGTCAGATCGGCGACGGCGTGCGTCGGGTTGTGAGCGCGCAGATCGGTCAGCGTATGCGAGGGGCCAGTCGCCACCGCGATGACCCGCAACCCGCTCGCACGGCCACAGGCGATATCCGCCGGGGTATCGCCAATAATCCAGGACTGCACGCCGCGCCCAGGCCCCAGCGCCCGCGCGGCGCGCGCCAGCGCCAGCGGCGGCAGCGCGTCGCGGTCCTCCGCCTCATCGCCGAACGCGCCAATCCAGGGTAGTGGATCCGGAGCGCCCGCCACGCGGAAGCGCTCCACCAGCCCGGCGGCGCGCAGCTTGGCCCACGCGAGCCGCTGGATGTTGCCCGTCACCAGCCCGAGCGCGGCGCCATGGCCCGCCAGCCAGTCCAGCGCCTCCGCCGCATGTGGCGTGAGATAGGCGCTCAGATCAGCGGGAACAGTCCGCTCATAGACCTCAGCGGCGACGGTGAAGAATGCGGGCAGGCGCAGCGTGATAGCGCCATCGCTGATGCCGGCGGCGCGCAGCGCTCGCCGCGCGATGGCGCTATCGGTCATGCCCGCCGTCTGACCGAGATCGGATGGCGATATTGAAACGCAATAGACGGCGCGCGCCGCCGCGCAGAGCGCTTGCCGGTGAACCGGGGGCGCCCCGCGCAGCAGCGTGCCGTCAATATCGAACAAGAACAGGCTTTTCGCCGCTGGTGTACGCATGTTCAGGAAAACAACCTCACTCAATGCGCCGTGACGGGCGCGGCGGACTGCTCGCCAGTGTTTTCTGGCCCGGCGGACGCTGGGCTGCGGCCCACCCACTTCGCGGGCCAGCCCGGCAGGAAGAAGCCTAGCGCCATCGCCAGCAGCGCAAAGTAGAACGTCAGCTTGTACGCCTGCTCGTACCCCGCGATGCTCTCGGAGCAGGCCTGGTCAATCAGCGCCTGCGTGGGCAGTCCGGACGGCGCGCCGCCTGGAATCGGCGGAATCGCCGGAATCTTCACGCCGCAGAGGCCATTGCTCTTGAACTGATCGGCGATCTGCTGGACGAACGGGTTGGGCGCCGTCGTGGCCGCCGTCGTGACGCTCTGGAACTGCGACTCGAAGCTCTTGACCGGCGTCGAGAGCGTACTAACCAGCACAGTGGCGAGCACCGCCACTCCGATTGACTGTACCACCTGCCGCGTCGCGTTGGAAAGCGACGATGCGCGTGAGACCTCGCGACCCGGCACGCGCGAGAGCGCCGTCACCAGCGTCGTCTGCACCGTCAGACCCAGCGCGACGCCGCGCAGGACCAGGAGAAAGATGATGAACGTGATCGGGGTGTCCGCGCCAAGCTGCGAGAACTGCCAGGTATTCACCGCCAGCAGGCCAAAGCCCACCACGGCGATTACGCGCGGGCCAAACAGGTCATAGAGCCGGCCCGAGAACGGCGCGACGATGCCCGACGCGATCGCCAGCGGCAGCAGGATCAGGCCCGTCTCGAACGCCGACTTGCCGCGCAGGGTCTGGAGGTAGAGCGGCAGCAGGAACTCAGCGCCGAAGAGCGCCAGCACGCTCACCCAGCCCACCACAGTCGCCAGTGTGAACACAGGTATGCTGAACAACCGCAGATTCAGCAACGGCTCCGGTGCGACGAACAGCTCGATCAGCGTGAACGCCAGCAGGCTGACCCCGCCCACGATGAAGGCGATCACGACGTGCTGTGAGTTCCAGCCATCGCTCGAAGCGACAGAGGCGGCGTAGAGCACAGCTCCAAAGCCAAGGGTCGAGGTGATAAAGCCCAGGAGATCAAAGCGCGGCGCGCGCTCCGCCTTGCGCTCACGCAGCCAGAGCGAGGCCAGCGTAAAGCCGAGGATGCCAATCGGGATATTGATGAAGAAGATCCAGCGCCAGTTACCCGCGTCCACCAGCGCCCCGCCCAGGATCGGCCCCATCGCTGGCGCGACGACCAGCGCGATGCCGAAGACGCCGAACGCCAGCCCCTGCTCGGCGGCGGTGAACGCGCCGAAGAGCAGCGCCGTCCCCAGCGGTAGCGCCAGTCCTCCGCCCAGCCCTTGCAGCGCGCGCGCCGCCACCAGCAGGCCCAGTGATGGCGAGACGCCGCAGATCGCCGACCCGATCACGAAGAACGCCAGCCCCGCCACATACGTCCGCTTGATGCCGAAGCGGTCCGCCAGGTAGGCAGAGAGCGGCGTGCTAATTCCCAGCGCCATCACATAGACGCTGATGATCCACTGCGAATCAGAGAGACCAGCGTTGAACTCCGCGCGCAGCGTCGGGAACGCCACGTTGACGACCGTCGTATCGAGAATGACCATGAACAGGCCAAAGATGACCGAGATGAGGACCCGCCACTTATACTCGAGACCGCGCATTCCGCTGCACTCCCCTCCACTGCGATCGCTCCCATGCGAGCAACCGAATAGTATATCGCTTGATACAGAGAGACTATATCAAGCGATATAGGGGCAAATGCAAGAGACAGGGAGAGACGAAGTCGCCCGCCCTCCAGCGTTCATGCCGGAAGGCGGGCGGTGTTCATGCGTCTCAGCTGGGGCTAGCCAAGCTGGCTGGCGACCAGCTCCCCCACGACGCGCAGGGCTTCGGGGGCGGCGTCGAGGCTCTTGCCGCCACCCTGGGCGAGGTCAGGACGGCCGCCGCCCTTCCCGCCGAGGCGGGCGCCCAGCTCCCCGGCGATCTTCCGGGCGTCCACCCCGCGGGCCGTCAGGGCGGGGTCCACCATCACGATGAACCGGGCCTGATCGCCGTTCGCCCAGACCAGCGCCACCACCGCCGGGCCGGTCCTCGCGCGAACGGTATCGCTCAGCGCGCGAAGGGCCTCGTCCTCCGTCACTGAGGTCACGCCAGCTACGACCGGGACGTCCCTCACCCGGACGGCTGAAGCGGCCAGCCGGTCGGCCTCCGCGTGCGCCTGGGCGCGCCTCGCCGCCGCCAGCTCGCGCCGGGCCCCGGCCAGCTCCTCCTGGAACTGCTCCACGCGCGTCATCACCTCGTCGGGCTGGGCGCGCATGCGGGCGCTCACCGCCGTCAGCAGGTCGCTGCGGCCGCGCAGGAATGAATCGGCGGTTATTCCGGTCAGCGCTTCGATACGGCGCGTGCCCGCCGCGACGCTCGTCTCCTGTGTCGTCAGATACAGGCCGATCTGTCCGGTCGCCGCTACGTGCGTCCCGCCGCACAGCTCCTTGCTCGGCCCCATCGTCACGACGCGGACCGTATCGCCGTACTTCTCGCTGAACAGGGCCATCGCGCCGGTCGCCATAGCTTCTTTGTACGGCATCGCCTGCGTCGTCACGGGCAGGTCTTCGAGCACCCATGCGCTCACGCGGCGGTCCACCTCGCGCAGCTCCTCGGTCGTGATCGGACGGTTCAGACTGAAATCGAACCGGAGCCGGTCTTCGGCCACGAGGCTGCCGCGCTGGTTCACCTGCTCGCCGAAGATGTCCTTCAGCGCGCGGTGCAGCAGATGCGTCGCGCTGTGGTTGCGCATGATCGCGCGGCGCCGGTCGGCGCTCACCTGGGCGCGAATCGGAGAACCCACCCTCAGGCTGCCCTCCGTCATCTCGCCGAAATGCACCGTGAGGCCGGGCACGGGGCGCTGCGTGTCCACCACCTGGAATGCGCCCCGCTCGCTGCTCAACACGCCCTGGTCCCCTTGCTGGCCGCCCATTTCCGGGTAGAACGGCGTCCGCGCCAGCACGATCGCCGCGCTTTCGGGGGCCGTCGCCATGTCCACCGGCTGGCCGTTCACTAAAATGGCCACGATCTCGCTCTCGTCCGCCACGCCCGCGTAGCCGCTGAAGACCGTCTCGGGCAGGACCTTCACTAGATTGGTCCACGCCTCTTCCCCCTTCTCGCGCTGGAACGGGCTCGCTCCGCGAGCCCGCACGCGCTGTTTGTCCATCTCATCATCAAAGCCCACACGGTCAATCAGCATGCCGCGCTCGGCGACGACCTCCTCCGTCAGCTCCAGCGGGAAGCCGTGGCTATCGTAGAGGCGGAAGGCCACCTGCCCAGGCAGAACCTTCTTGCCCTCAGTCTCCAGCCGCGCCAGCTCGCGCTCCAACAGATTCAGCCCGGCGGTGAGCGTCTGGTTGAACTTGCGCTCTTCCATGCTCAGCACATCCACGATCTGGTCGCGCCGCCGCACCAGCTCGGTATAGTGGCCGCCCATCTGCTGGATCACGGCATCCGCCACATCCGCCAGGAACGGCTTGTCCAGGCCCAACACCTTGCCGAAGCGCACCGCGCGCCGCAGCACCCGGCGGAAGACGTAGCCCCGCCCGGTATTGCTCGGCAGCACGCCATCGCCCGCCATGAACACCAGCCCGCGCACGTGGTCGGCGACCACCCGCAGCGCGCGGTCGTGGTCGTGGTTGACACCAAACTTCAGCCCGGCCAGTCCCGCGACCGCGTCCATCAGCGTGCGGAAAATGTCTGTGTCATACATGGACTCTTTGCGCTGCAGGACGGACGCCAGCCGCTCCAGCCCCATGCCGGTGTCAATGTTGGGCAGCTTGAGCGGCGTGCGGACACCGTTCTCGTCCTGGTAATACTGCATGAAGACCAGGTTCCAGATTTCGAGGTACCGGTCGCAGCGGTCGCAGCCCGGCGCGCAATCCGCCTCACCGCAGCCCAGTTCCGCGCCACGGTCGAAGTAGATCTCCGAGTCGGGGCCGCAAGGGCCGCGATCACCGGGAGGGCCCCACCAGTTGTCGTCGAGCCGCGTGATGCTATCCGCCGGAATGCCGGTGGTCTCCTCCCAGTAGCCCGGCGACTCCGCATCGTCGCCATGCACGGTGGGATACAGCCGCTCGCCGGGAATCTTGAAGACCTGCGTCAGCAGCTCCCACGCGAACTGGATCGCCTCGCGCTTGAAATAGTCGCCGACCGAGAAATTGCCCAACATCTCGAAGAACGTCAGATGCGATGTGTCGCCCACCTCGTCAATGTCGGTGGTGCGGTAGCACTTCTGTACGGTCGTCAGCCGCTTGCTGGGCGCCTGCTCCTGGCCAAGGAAATACGGGATCATCTGCTGCATGCCGGCCGTGGTCAGCAGCAGTGTCTTGTCATTGGGGATCAGCGACGAGCTGGCCATGCGCTGGTGGCCCTTCTCCTCGAAGAAGCGCAGGTAGCGCTCGCGAATCTCGGCGCCTGTCAGGTTGAGCATCCCCGCGAGGCCATCACCGCTATCGCCGCCCATAGCGGCCTGGGGAGCCTTGGCGGCCTTCGCAGCGCGCGCGGCGGCGGAACGTGCGGACGGCCGCGCGCTCGACGCGGACCGCGCCGACTGGGGAGTAGTGGTGGGCCGGGTGGCCCGCTGCTTTCCCGTCATGTCGTTAGACTGCGATTGCTTCCCAGGCATCGTGACGCCTCACCTTACCTCCGCGCGCAGGCCGTTCAGTGGTACCGCGCGCCCGCTCGCGCCGGGATGTTCCAGCGGCGCGAGAGCCGACCTCTTGCGAGGTCATACAGATACGAAAGGCGCCGTCACATCTTTCATCAGAGAACGACGGCGCTCAAACGCAGTATACACCCGCGCGCTCCCGCCTGCCAGCGCGCCCGGACTGGCGCCAGCCGGGCGGCGATCACAGTGTCTCAACAAACATAGGGTCGGCGTTGACAGTAATAGCGAGCAAAATCCATAACTGACGCAAGAAGCGCCCTCGTAGGCCCCGCCCGCATACAGCGGCGCACGCGCCACTCACGGATGGAGCCAAAACGCCCTGGCCAACCGCCCAACCGAGTCACGAGGCGCCCCTTGGGATGAAGCGATGCAACCAGGCAGGCGTCATGCGGGGTTGGGCTTGACGTTAGGTTGGGGCGCATGGTATGGGTACAAGAGACAACCGCATGACATGTGTGACAAACAAGACATGTAACCGCAACGGGAGCTCGGGGAGCCGGGCTGAGAGGGTGGCCATGACCGCCACCGACCGACGGAACCTGATCTGGGTAATGCCAGCGCAGGGAGTGGCGCTTCCAACCTGGGATGATGTCGCCTGACATCCGCCCACCGGGAGTGAGGCTTTCAGGGCGCTGGCGTGTATTGGCCGGCGCCCTTTCTCGTGATGGCGAGAGCGTGGCTCCGGCGGGAAATGGAGCGCGCCGATGGCCAGCCAGCGAGAGCGCGCCGCGCTGGACGTGACAGCGATGGAGCCGCTGCTGCGCGTCAGCGATGTGCGCAAGACGTATGTGGGGCCGCGCGGCGAGCGGGTAGAGGCGCTGGCGGGCGTCAGCCTGACGGTGGCCAGCGGCGAACTGGTGGCGCTGGTCGGGCCGAGCGGCTGCGGCAAGTCCACGCTGCTCTCGATCATCGCCGGGCTGGAGGAGCCGGACGGCGGCGAGGTGGCGCTGCGGCGGCGATCCGCGCGCGCGGCGGCTGGGCCAGGTCAGCTACATGCCGCAGCGCGACCTGCTGCTGCCCTGGCGCGACGCGCTGGGCAACGCCATCGCCGGGTTGCAGGTCCAGGGCGTTCCCCGCGCCGAGGCTGAGCGCCACGCCCGCAGCCTCTTCGCCACCTTCGGCCTGAGCGGCTTCGAGCGCGCCTACCCGCCCGCGCTCTCCGGCGGCATGCGCCAGCGGGTGGCCTTCGCGCGCACGGCGCTGGTCACGCGCGACCTGATGCTGCTGGATGAGCCGTTCGGCGCGCTCGACGCGCTGACCCGCGCGGAGCTCCGGCGCTGGCTGGCGGAGATCTGGGGCAAGCTCGGCGCGACCTGCCTGCTGGTGACGCATGACGTGGACGAGGCGCTGCTGCTCGCTAACCGCATCTACGCGCTGACCCCGCGCCCAGGCCGCGTCGCGCTGGAGCGGACGGTCCCGCTGCCCGGCGCGCGCAACCCCGCCGACCTCGCCCGCCCGGAGATGGTGGCGCTGAAGGCTGAGCTCCTCGCCGCGCTGGAGGGCGAGCATGCCAGCGCCGGGACAGGAGACGCGCGATGAAGTCGCAGACCATTCCAGAGCGGCGCCAGGAGCGACCTCACCCCCCGACCCCCTCTCCCATAGGAGAGGGGGAGAGGAACTCCCCTCTCCCCGTGGGAGAGGGGCAGGGGGTGAGGTCGCCGTGGGCGAGCATCGCGCGGGCCTGGCGGGCGATCTGGCCGGCGCTGGCGGCGTTCGCGGCGTTGCTGCTGCTCTGGCAGTGGGCCGCCAGCCGCGTCACCGGCTACTGGCAGACGATGTACCCCACGCCGGTCACCGTGTGGCAAACGCTGATCGCGCAGCGCGACGCGCTCTGGGCCAACACGCTGGTGACGCTGCAGGAGACGCTGATCGGCTTCGCGTGGGCATTCGTCGCGGGCGTCGTCTTCGCGGTGGTGATTGATATCTCGCCGTGGCTGCGGCGCGCGCTCTACCCGCTGCTGGTGGCTTCGCAGACGATCCCGCTGATCACGCTGGCCCCGCTGCTGGTGCTGTGGTTCGGTATCGGGCTGCTCTCGAAGTCCATCGTCGTCGTGCTGGTCTGCTTCTTCCCGATCACCGTCGGCCTGGCGGACGGCTTGCGCGGCGCCGACCCTGAGCTGATCAAGCTCTACCGCACGTTCGGCGCGGGCTGGGCGCGGCTGTTCTGGTCAGTGCGACTGCCGGGAGCGCTGCCGTCGCTCTTCTCCGGCGTGCGCATCGGCATCACCTACAGCGTGGTCGGCGCGATCTTCAGCGAGTACGTCGGGGCGAGCGCCGGGCTGGGCTTCTTCATGACGCTCAAGGCGCACTCATTCTCGACGGCAGGCGTACTGGCGACAGTTGTCGTCACAGCGCTGCTGAGCATCGCACTCTTCGCGCTGGTGACGATCATCGAGCGGCTGGCGCTGCCCTGGTACTACGCGCAGGGGCGCGAGGGCGCGGCCTGACCGCGCTCCGCCCCGATTGTTCATATGCGGCATGGGTGTTCCGGCCAGACGGCCGGCGCAATCATTCGCGCATGAAGGCCCTGACGGGCCACGAGGTCCGCCTGCGCGGACCCGGACGCGGACCCGCGCAGGCGGGTACTCGTGGCGGCTTGCCGCCTTCAGGCGCGATTTCAATCGCCCGCCGTCCCCGGCCCGCGATACAGGCGCGATTTCAATCGCCCGCCGTCCCCGGCCCGCGATATCTGAGCGCATTTTACAGGAGTCATTTCGATGCCATTCATTTCGACATTCATCCGGTCGGGCGCCCGGCGGGGCGCGCTGGCGGCGGGCGGCGTGCTGCTCGCGCTGGCCGTGACGCTGGCGGGCTGCGGGACGACCTCAACCCCCACCAAGACGCCTACCGCCACGCAGACGGTGACGCTGGCGCTCGACTGGACGCCGAACACCAACCACACCGGCATCTACGTCGCGATGCAGAAGGGCTACTACGCCCAGCAGGGGATCAACCTGAAGCTGACGCCCTACTCCAGCAGCATCTACCCGGAGCAGATGGTCGCGCAGGGGCAGGCGGACTTCGCCATCAGCTTCCCAGAGGCGGTGACACAGTTCCGCGCCCAGGGCCTGCCGCTGGTCTCGGTGGCCTCGGTCATCTCCAGCAACACCTCGGCGCTGATCTCGCTGAAAGGCAAGGGGCTGGATACGGTCGCCAGCCTGGCGGGCAAGCGCTACGCGGGCTTCGGGACCACCTACGAGCAGCCGGTGATCTCACAGGTGCTCAGCTGTGGCGGCGCGACGAACCCCGCGTTCCAGAACATCACCACCACGCTCGACCCGGTGGAGGCGCTCAAGAGCGGGCAGTTCGACTTTGCCTGGGTCTACGAGGGCTGGGAGGTCATTCAGGCGCAGCGCGAGGGCCTGCAGCTCAACGTCTTCCCGCTGGTGGACTACTGCATCCCCGACTACTCCTCGCCGGTAATCGTCACCAGCCAGCAGACGATCCAGCAGAAGCCCGACATGATCAAGCGATTCCTGGCGGCGACGGCGGAAGGCTACAACTACGCCATCGCTCACCCGAAGGACGCGGCGGACCTGCTGATCAAGGGCGCGCCCGCCGGGACGTTCGATGACAGCGGCCTGGTCTACGCCAGCCAAAACTACCTCAGCCCGCTCTACGCCGCGGGCTCCGTCTGCTGGGGCCAGCAGACGCTGGCGAAGTGGACCAACTACCCGCGCTTCATGTACGACCACGGCGCCATCCAGGACGCCAACGGCGCCCCCATCAAGACCCCACCCGACTACGCCGCCGCGTTTACCAACGACTATTTGCCCGCGTGTAAGTAAGGGCGCGCACCAGCGCCACCGCGCTTATTCATCAGCCCGCGTCAGGACCTCCGTTCGCAGACGCGGGCTGATGCGCCGCCCCTGCGCGACCATCTGATCCAAGGATGGGAGCCACCAGCGGCACGAGCTCCCGTTGCTTTGCCAGGAGGAGCACGCTAAGCGATCCCGTTACCGGAAGTCCCAGCCGCGTAGCGACAGCTCGCCCGCGCCGCTCATCGAGCAAAATCAGATGCGCATGACTGGCGCGGGCGAGCGCAATGGCCTCAGCCTCGCCGGCATCGAGTGTTTCGGGAATCGCGGGGTCGGGTGGCGCCGCATGCACGGTGAGCCAGGGGAGTGTATCCAGATCGGGGCTACCGGGGTGGCGTAAACGGCCCGCCTGGTACTCAGCGTAGACAGCTTCAGGAATCTGGACCGCCTGGTAGAGCGCGGGCAGCAGATCGAGCAATCCGACCCCGGCGAGCGTGATGAGCGGCGTGGTATTCGAGACAACCGGGTTAGGGACAACCGGGTCAAGGCTGGCCACGCCGCAGCTCCTCGTCGAAGTCAATGGCGTCGTCAAAGTAGGAGACGCCGTAGCGCCCGAGCAGATCGAGGAACTCCCAGCGCGTCATGCCAAGCAGAGACGCGGCCCTGCCAGACGACAGCACGCCCTGCTCGTATAGCCGCACGTAGAGCGCTTCGCGAGCGAGCGCCTTGATCTGTTCTTCATCCATGCCGCTGGCAAGCGCCTCATCTGGATACTCGATTTCCACTTTACGCATGTCCATCACGGCGGCCTTTCACTCCTGCTGGCGCTTGAAGGCTCCTCGCCCATCACAGGGCTGCTCGCTAGCGCCTCATGTCGCTCCATTATACGTCCCGTCGTTCGTCGGGCGCGCATGGAAGCCGCTGGGGCCAGCAGACGCTCGCGAAGTGGACCAACTACCCGCGCTTCATGTACGACCACGGCGCCATCCAGGACGCCAACGGCACCCCCATCAAGTCGCCACCGGATTACTCCGGCGGTTCACCAACGACTATTTGCCGGCGTGTAAGTAAGGAAAGTGCTGGCAAGCGAACGGGCCACCGTCCCAGCTGTGAGGGACGGTGGCCCGTTCGCTTGCGTCTGGCTGGCTACTTCACGTCGGGGTAGGAGACGAAGACGGTCTTGATCTCGCTGAACTCCTCGACCGCCTTGTGGCCGAGCTCGCGGTGACCGTTGCCACTCTGCTTGGTGCCGCCGAAGGGCAGGTGCGGCTCCGCTCCTGTCGTGCCAGCGTTGATGTAGATCAGGCCGGCGTTGATATCGCGCATGGCGCGGAAGACCGTGCGCGCGTTCTCGGTGAAGATCGAGCAGGAGAGGCCGTAGATCGTCGAGTTGGCGGCCTGGATCGCCTCCTCGTAGCTGGCGACGGGGATGATCGAGACGACCGGGCCGAAGATCTCCTCCTGAGCGATGCGCATGTCCATCTTGACGTTGGCGAAGACCGTCGGGGCGTAGTACGCGCCGCCCGCCAGGTCGCCCTCGGTCAGCGCGTGGCCGCCGGTCAGCAGGCTGGCGCCCTCGCCCAGGCCGATCTCGGTGTATTCATGGACGGCGGCGACGCGGCCCTGGTTGACCAGCGGCCCCATCTCGGTCGCCGCGTCCAGCCCATCACCCACGCGCAGCTTCTCGGCGGCCTCCGCCAGCTTGCGCCCGAAGGCGTCGGCGACGGCCTGGTGGACGATCACGCGGCTGGTGGCGGTGCAGCGCTGGCCGGTCGTGCCGAAGCCCGCCCAGGAGACGGCCTTGACCGCCTCATCCAGGTTGGCGTCGTCCATCACGATCACGGCGTTCTTGCCGCCAAGCTCCAGGCTGACGCGGCGCAGGTCGCGCCCGCACAGCTCGGCGACGCGCTTACCCACCTCGGTCGAGCCGGTGAGCGAGATCATCGCCACGCGCGGGTCCGTCACCAGCGAATCGCCTAGCACGCCGCCGGGGCCGGTGACGAAGTTCAGCACGCCCTTGGGCAGGCCTGCCTCGTCGAGTATCTCGGTCAGGTGGGCGGAGGAGAGCGGTGTGTCGCTGGCGGGCTTGAGGACGACGGTGTTGCCGGCCAGCAACGCCGGGAAGGTCTTCCAGGCGGGGATCGCCATCGGGAAGTTCCACGGCGTGATGACGCCAACGACGCCCAGCGGCTGGCGGATGGTCATGCAGATCTTGTCGGGCAGCGCCGAGGGAACGGTGTCGCCCTCAGGCCGTGAGCCTTCGCCAGCGACGAACTTGCCGAAGTCAATCGCCGTCTGGATGTCGCCCATCGTCTCGCGCAGCGCCTTGCCCATCTCGCGGGTCATGTCGCGCGCCAGCTCAGCCTGCCGCGCCTCCATCAGCAGCGCCGCGCGCAGGATGATCGCGCCGCGCTGCGGGGCGGGCATCGCACGCCAGGCGGGGAAGGCGGCGGTCGCGGCGGCGATGGCGGCGTCTATGTCGGCGGTGGTGGACTTCTGGAAGCGCGCGATGACCTCATCGCCGTGGGCCGGGTTGGTGTCGTCGAAGGTCTGGCCCGAGACGGATGGGCGCCACTCGCCGCCGATAAAGTTCAGATAGGTTTTGGGCTGGGCCTGCTCCTGCGTCTCCGTTGACGCCGGGTGTGCGCTGGTCATGGGGATCGCTCTCCTGCTGGGGGCCGCGCCCACCCTTGGGGGCGCGGATGACACGGCGCCGGGCGTGTCGCTCGCATGCGGAGGCGCGGCGCCGGGAAACGCTGTGGGGATGCGACGCATCCGATGCAGTATAGCACGCGGCGTGGGGCGGCCCTCCCGGCCTTGAAAGGCCGGGGCGCCGCGACGGGGCCTTGAAAGACCGGGCATTCATGCCCTCGCCTCTGCGCTTTGGCCCTGCGCCCGCGCGCTCCGACCATTATGGAATTCCTGCTCGTTAGTCTGGTAATGCGATGGTTGGCGTTGCGGCGTTCAGCCCTTCAGTACATTTCGGACAAGCAGTGTCGAATCAAGTTGTCAAGCATCATCAGCGCGCCCATCGCCCACAGCCAGTTACGAGAGCAGAACCAACATCCCAACGAGGATTGGAAACCCCAGCCCCCAGAGGAGGGTATAACCATAACGCTTCCACATGGCAATTCTGAGCGCCTCTAATGCTGAATCTTCCTGCACTTCCAGCATCACTTTTCTGCCAGCATGCTGTAACCGCTCCTGCCCTGGTTCTCTGGGTCTGTAGTAATACATATCGAGTGGGACGCCATCCACTGGCGGGAAATGGCGCGCGTATTCGCTTGTCTTCGCACGGGCCCAGAAGAACAGGGCTATTGTTCCACCTGGCCACAAGACCAGAAAGGTGAATGGAAGCGCCTGTTCTAGCGCAGCCCGCATGATGACTATCCTCTCCTTTGGTCTTCAAGAGCGCCGTAAGCTCCTCTGAATTGACCGCTTAGCATAGGGTAATTTCAGAGGCGCGGTCAATTGCTGCTATGGCCACGCCGCCCCTCCGTATCTCTGCGCGCCGCGCCATTTACGCCCGCGCCGCCTCCTCACCCTCCCGCGCGGCGTACTCGCGGCCCATCGCCAGGCGCTTGCCGATGGAGGGGTGGTTGTAGAGCAGGAACTCGACCCACGGCGCGGGCTCTAGCTCGGCCAGGTTCTGGTTGGCCAGCCGGGTCATCGCGCTGATGAAGGCGCCTGTCTTGCCGGTCGTCTCCAGCGCGTAGACGTCGGCCTGCGTCTCGATCCAGCGGCTGACGCCGTTGACGAGCGGCATGGTCACCAGGCTGAAGACGCCGAGCGCGACGCCGAGCAGCGGCAGCGTGGCGGGGTCGGCCAGGCCGTGGTAGCGCGGGTCCGCATGCAGGATGGCGGCCAGCGCGAGGCTGGCGACGAACAGCCCGCCCAGCGTCGCGACGGTCTGCATCGCGATCAGCTTGGGGATGTCGCGGTGGACCTGGTGGCCAAGCTCATGGGCCACGACCACCTCGATCTCGTCGGGGGTGTAGTGGTCGAGCAGCGTGTCGCCAATGATGATGCGGCGGGTATTGCCCAGGCCGGTCACCATCGCGTTGGCGGCGGTCGTCTTCTCGCTCATCTTCATCGCGTAGATGCCGCGCACGCGCGTCCGGGCGCGCTCCGCCAGCGCCAGCGCGCGCCGCTTCACCTCGCCGTCGGGCAGCGGGGTGAGCTTGTAGAAGAGCGGCAGCAGCAGGATCGGGGCGAGATTGGCCAGCAGGACGGTGAAGGCCAGCATTCCCAGGCCCGCCCAGAGCCACCACAGGTCCGGGCTAGCGGCTAGCAGCGCGTAAATCGCCACCACGGCCACCACCTCGAACACCAGCGAGAGCGCCGTCCCCTTCACCTCATCCACCGCCCAGGCGGCGCGGGTCTGCGTCGAGAGGCCATAGCGCCGGGGCAGGACGTGGCCGCTGTAATAGTCCAGCGGCAGGCTGAGAATGATGGAGATCAGCAGCAGCGCCAGTGTATACGCCGCCACGCGCAGCGGCTGCCAGCCCCAGGCGGGCGCCCAGGCGGGAACGAAGGCCAGCGCATCGCGCAGCCAGAAGTTGAGGCCGGTGAATAGGAAGATGGCGACCAGCGCCGCCGTCAGGCCCAGGCTGACGAGCGAGAGTGTCTGGCGCTGGCGGGCGTAGCGGCGCGCCTCCGCCTGGCGGCCCGTATCGAGCGTCGCGGGCGCGTCTGGCGCTGCCTCAGACGCCGCTGGCTCAGGCGCGGTTTCAGGCGCGGGGCCGGATGGGTCCGCCGCTTCGGTGGCGAAGCGCGGGTATGGAAGGGGGACGCGCGCGAAAGCCGGGCGCGTGGAGCGGCGGATCAACATGTCTCGAACGCCTTTCTCGCGCCCAGCCCTGGAGGCTGCTCAGACGATGGTCGGAGCGCCCCGAAGCAACGTCTCGACGCAGGTAGCGCCTTCAGCGAAGTCGGTCAACTGGGCGACGGTGAACGTGCGGGAGCCGCCTAGCTGGGGATGCGAGACCTCGTAGAGGCCATCGCGATAGGGCACGTCTTTGACCACGAAGCCAAGCAGTTTGAGCGCGTTCAGCGCCTCGCCCTCGGCGTAGATACGATCTATACGCATGCGGGTACTCTCCAGTATGACCTGTATGGCCAGTATGGCCAGTATGGCGCGGATTTAGGAGCCGCGCGAGTTGCGCGACTTGCAGCCCGTCGTGACTTCGCAGTCCTCCCAGACGAGCGCCTGGCAGGCGAGCCGGGTCTGCGGGCTGCGGTTCTTCGACCTCGTCCCAATCTGGTTCATCGCCTTCTCGAGCCCGTTGCGCTCGGTGACGGCGCTGGCAGGGGAGACGCGCACGCGGTCAGTCCAGCACAGCCCGTTGCCGTGGCAGTTGGCGATCTTCGAGAGGCCGAACCACATGCAGTAGAGCGGAATATCATTCTCTAGCGCGGCGTAGCGCAACGACGTGCCAGGCTCGACTTCGACGGTCTTGCCCTCGTTGACGAATGTAACCTTGGGCATCGGCGCTCATCCTCTTCTCTGAGACGTTTCGTGGGAGGGCAGGGCCCTTCACTGGGCGGGGTCAATCCCTCGCGGGACGCGCCAGGGCGCCAGTCACGATGCGGCGCGGCGCGTCCACAGGACGTTCATGACGAGTGTAGCATAGGCCCGCCGAATGGGTCAACGCGCATTTGATAGTCAGTCTTGACTATTAGTCTCTGCACGTGCTACGCTCTGGTTAGTCAGTATTGACTATAGGCTCGCGGAGGCGCGGGCGCGCGATAGTTTGTTGAGACCAAAGCGAAGGGATAACGCGAATGGCACGCGTCGCGCCGGTTCTGTCCGGCATTGTGCGCTACGGTGGCCTGCTCCTGCTCGTGCTGGGCATGGTGATGTGGACGGGGACGGTGGACATACTGGTCCCGATCCACATGCTGATCGGCATCCTGGTAGTAGCTTGCGCTCTGGGCGCTGGCGGGCGTGTTCCTGATGAGCGAGAAGGGCGCCCTGCCGCTGGCGCTAGGCGCGTTCGCCGTCGGGCTGGCGCAGGCGCTCCTCGGCCTGACCCAGGCGCAGATTCTGCCCACCACGGGACACTGGGTGATCCAGGTCGGCCACCTGCTGCTGGGTGTGATCCTCATCGGCGTGGGCGAGATGATGACCATGCGCATGAAGAAGGCGCGCGCGGCGGTGGCGGCCAAGTAGGGCGCGCAGGTGCTCGCTTGAGGCGCCGTGTCACTCGTTGGGTGGCGCGGCGCCTTGCTGCTGTGCCGCCCATTCGTCGCGCAGCAGGCCCATGCACAGCACGTCCTCGTAGCGCTCGCCGTCCCATCCGTGCTGGCGCAGGCGGCCCTCCTCGACAAAGCCCAGCGCGCGATAGGCCCGCACCGCCCGCTCGTTGAACGCCGAAACATGCAGGCAGACACGGCGCAGGTTGCGGATGCGGAAGGCGTAGTCCAGCAGCAGCCGCAGCGCCTCGCGCCCGTAGCCCCGGCCCTGGTAGGCGGGATCGCCGATGCCGATGCTCAACCAGCAGACGCCGTTGGCCTCGGAGATGTCGTAGAGGAAAGCATGGCCGATGATACTGACCGTCGGCCTCGATCGCGAAGCGCGGGCCATCGCGCTCCCCCTCGCGCACGCTCGCCTCGAAGCGCGCCTCCAGCCGCTCCAGCGACTGCGGCTCGAACGGCCAGTCGCCAATCAGCCGCTTGAACTCCGGATCATTGGTGAACTGCCACACGCGCGGCAGGTCCTCCCGCCGCCGCGGTCGCAACAGCACGCGCTCACCTCGTAGCATGGTTCTCTCCTCCGCCAGCGCTGGCATACGCGCTACTCATCTGGCGCGTCCTCCTCCTCCGTCCCTCATCATCCTCGTCATCAGCAGCAGAAGCGGATGGGTATGGCCTACTTTCCCGCAGAAGCGCGAGCCTGATCCCTCTGAAGAGCAAAACATTTTCCTGCTTGAGCGTATGGTTGATCGTCTTCAGCGTCTCCAGGCGCGGGATATGGGTTATCATGCCGGGATGGTCCACATCCGGAACGCACGGCGCGTTCCACAGCGGAGCGAGTTGTGGCGCCAGCGCAATGTATTCGGCGCGTGCGCGCTGGAAGGCGTCGAGCATCGCATCATAGGCCATGGCGCTGCCTTCACGCTCCCAGTGTTCGTCTTCGGCGGCGAGGATCGTCTCATCATCAGTCGCTGGGCCACCCTGCAACAGGCGATTGGCCCCTGGCAGCGCGATCTCGCGCTCGTAGTAGAGCATGTGGTACACGATGCGCGCGACGCTCTTGTCGTTTTGGGGCGTCTCGAAGCGATGCTCGACCGGGAGTATTCCGCGCCATCTTGACAAATCTGTCTGCTGACGTTTGCAACTTCTCAACGAAAAAGGCGCTCCACTCCATCCCCAGACCTCCACATCTCGTACTCGGGCTTATGGTGTGACCTTGACCTCCGGCGCGAGGCCGATGCGGCGCGCAAGCTCGTCGGCGGTGGTGTAGGGATCGCGCTCGCGCTCGACGACGGCGGCGACCAGCTTCGCCCATTCCTCATCGCCAATGGTGTGGCTGATGCGCTCGATCAGCGCCTGGTGCAGCAGCGCCAGCATCTCGCTCTGCGCCTGGCGACCGCCGCGCGCGGCAAGCTGCCCCGTCTCGCGCAGCGATTCGAGGTGCGCCGCCAGCTTGTCCGCCAGCTCCGGCACACCCTCGCCAGTGGTGGCGACCGCCTTGATGATCGGCACGCGCCACTCACGCTCGCCCTTGCGCTGGTCCAGGCTGAGCAGCATGCGCAGCTCGGCGGCGGCGCGGTCGGCGTCGGGCCGGTCGGCCTTGTTGACGACGAAGATGTCGGCGATCTCCAGAATGCCGGCTTTGATGGCCTGGATCTCGTCACCCATGCCCGGCACAGTGACCACCACCACCGACTGCGCCGCGCGCACGATCTCGACCTCGGCCTGCCCGGCGCCGACCGTCTCGACGATGATCGTGTCGAACCCGGCGGCGTCCAGCGCGCGGACGGCGTCGCGCGTAGCGGCGGCCAGCCCGCCGACGCTGCCCCGGCTGGCCATGCTGCGGATGAAGACGCTTGGGATCGCCCGCCAGCTCCTGCATGCGGATGCGGTCGCCCAGGATCGCGCCGCCGGTGAAGGGGCTGCTGGGGTCTACGGCGATGATGCCGACGCGCTGCTCCCGCTTGCGGAGCTCGCGCGCACAGCTGGGTGACGAGCGTGGACTTGCCCGCGCCAGGCGAGCCGGTGAAGCCGACGATGTGCGCGTGGCCGCCGTGGGCGTGCAGCCGCGCCAGCATCGCGCGGGCTTCGGGCGCGCGGTTCTCGATCAGCGAGACGGCGCGAGCCAGCGCGCGGCGGTCGCCCGCCAGCAGGCGCTCTACCAGGTCGGGCTGCGTGGCGGGCGGGGGTGTCTGTGAGGAGGTCATGCTAGCGTGTCGCTTCGCTGGTGGGGCCTGCCGGAGCGGGCGCGTCGAGCGGCGCGCCGCCTCCGTGGAGGGGCGACAGACTCTGGCGCATGCGCTCCGGGCTGATGTTGGCGCGCACGAAGTCAATGATCGTCGCGAGCGAGGTGCCGGGGCCGAAGTTGCCCTTGACGCCCATCGCCTCGATGGCGGGGATGTCCTCATCGGGCAGGATGCCGCCGGCCACGACCAGCACGTCATCCACGCCGTTCTCGCGCAGGAGCTCCATCACCTTGGGGAAGATGGCCATGTGCGCGCCGGAGAGGATGCTCATCAGGATGGCGTCCACATCCTCCTGGATGGCGGCTTCGACGATCATCGGCGGCGTCTGGCGGATGCCCGTATAGATCACTTCCATGCCAGCGTCGCGCAGCGCCCGCGCGATCACCTTGGCGCCCCGGTCGTGTCCATCGAGGCCAGGCTTGGCCACCAGCACCCGAATCCTGCGTTCGTCAGCCATATATGCAGCGCGGGAGCGCCGCCAGCCATCGTCGGGCGGGCTTCTCCCACTCCCCCTTTCGCGGTAGGTGTCATCGCGGGCGCGCGGCCCCATCGCCGCACGCCGTTCATGCGCGATTGTACAACACGCTGGCCGGTGGCGGAGATGTTTGCGTGTCTCTGGAGGCCTATGAAAGAAGACAGGCTCCTCCAAACACTGCTCGCCTCCTGGCGTTGAGCTGTCTATCAACTGGGGCGCCTCATCGCTGGCGACTGGGAAAGCAGCCGCAACTGGCGCCTCCTTTGCTAAGTTAGGGGACATCGCTGGCTCAGCGCATACTCGTTCCATGAATTCGCCTGAGCTTGTCATGCGCAGAGTCGCTCAAGGGGACTTGGGGACGGCGAGTTCTGAGAGGAGCTTTTCGGCGACCTCGAGCGCGAAGCGGCGGTCATGCTAGCCCATGAGTAGTGGACTAGAGCGAAAGGTCCATAGACAAGCGGGACGCGCGCTGGCTACGAGATAGCCGGCAGCGCGTAGGCGGTCTTGGCATTCAGGCGACATTGAGGAGGCAATCCCATGGCTGACGTACCTGTGCAGGTCATTGTGGCCGCGTTCCACAATCTCAGCGGCGCAAGCGATGCGCTCAAGACATTACAAGAGGCCAAGCACGACAAGCTGATCGGCATCCGGGATGCGGCGGTTATCACCAAAGACGCCAATGGGAAGGTGAAAATCAAAGAGACGGCCGATATGCGCGCCGGCAAGGGCGCGACTATTGGGGCGGTCACTGGAGGGGTGCTTGGCCTGCTGGCGGGGCCAGTGGGGTGGGCAGCCCTGGGTGGCGCCGCGATCGGTGGATTGGCGGCCAAGATGCACGATGGCGGTTTCCCCGATGACCGTCTCAAGCAAATAGGCGCGAAGTTGACGCCCAACTCCTCCGCGCTGGTAGCGGTGATTGAACATGAGTGGGTGGCGGAGGTGGAACAGGAGCTGGCGAGTCAGCAGGCGGACGTCGTGACGCAGGAACTGAGTGACGACATCCAGCGGCAGCTTGCCGCCGGCGAGGATGTGGTCTATACCGTCGTGGACGATGGCGACACGGTTGTGGCGGCGCGCGCTACCACGGGTAACTTGCCCACCACGCCTTCCGATAAACAGACGGATCAGCCTTCGCCAGCGTCGTGATCAAGCCAGCGCGCACTCGCGACCATCACACCGGATCGCGAGTGTGCGCTGCGCGTGCACGCGCATGCTGCGGATAATGCCGTGGATAGCCGCCATCAAGGATAGAGCGAGTGAGGGCGCCCAGCGCGGGTACGGGCCCGCACTGGGCGCCCTCACTGACCTCCTGGAAGGTGATTCCTGAGATACGGCAGCCCGCTATTTGCCCATTCTGCAGACATGCGTTTGACATGTGTTCAAGGCTGTGCGCCGTCCATTGGACGCTGCGCTTCTTTGCGTTCGCGAAATGAGGCTCCCGGTGCCAGCCACAAGCGCGTCACCAACACGATCCATCCCGTCCGCGCTCGTGTGGAACGGTGGGCTCCAGGGCTGCGAGTCTTGCGAACCTATCACTCATCCTGGTTGAAACGGGACCTCGTCGCGGGGTTGATCCTCTCTTCGCTCCTGGTTCCTCAGGGAATGGCCTACGCTGAGCTGGCTGGGCTCCCACCGATCACCGGACTCTACACCACTGTCGTCTGCCTGCTCGCCTACGCCGCTTTTGGACCTTCTCCCCGATTGGTGCTCGGTCCGGACTCAGCTCTGGGGCCAATGATTGCCGCGGCCGTCTTGCCGCTGGCCGCGGGCAGCATGGAGAACGCGGTGGCGCTGGCTGGCATGCTTGCGCTCATGGTTGGTGTGATCTGTGGGGTGGCGGCGGTGGCTCGTCTTGGATTCGTGGCTGATCTCCTCTCCAAGCCGGTACGCGTGGGCTACCTCTCGGGTTTAGCGGTCACGATTTTCGTTAGCCAGCTGCCAAAGCTGCTCGGCTTTTCGGTCGAGGCCGACAACTTCATCCAGGAGGTCCGCGCAATCGTGACGCAGCTTGGGCAGACCAATCCCTGGACACTCGCGGTTGGTCTCCTCACGCTGGCTATCATCCTTGGTCTGCGGCATTGGGCCCCACAGGCGCCAGGCGTGTTGATCGCTGTGGGAGCCGCTATCGTCGCGACGGTGGTCTTCAACCTGACCGCTCACGGTGTGGCGACTGTTGGGACTCTTCCTCAGGGTTTTCCGCTGCCCCATTTTCCGAGTGTCCCGCTCTCGGATATCCCCATCCTGGCGGTGACAGCATTCGGCATCTCGCTGGTGGCGATCGGTGATACCATCTCTACTTCCGCCGGGTTTGCCGCCCGCCAGGGTCTTGAGGTGGACGCCAATCAAGAGCTCGTTGGTATCGGCGCGGCGAACCTGCTGGCTGGCTTCTTCCAGGGATTTCCGGTGAGCACAAGCGCCTCGCGGACTGCCGTAGCGGAACAATCGGGCGCAAAGACCCAGCTGACCGGTGTGGTCTCAGCCGTGGTCATTGTCCTCATGCTCCTCTTCCTTCCCGGATTGGTGCGCAACCTCCCTCAGTCGGCCCTGGCGGCGATCCTGATCGTGGCCGCCATCAGCCTCTTCGACCTCGCTGGTCTGCGTCGCTTGCTCGCAGTCAGCCGGCATGAATTCTTCCTCGCTGTCGTTTGCGCGCTCGGCGTTATTTTCGTGGGAGTGTTACAAGGTATCGTCATCGCCGTCCTGATCTCGATCCTCCAGCTTTTTACCAGAGTGTGGCGGCCCCAATGGTCGGTGTTGGGACAGCAGGAAGGACTGCCCGGTTATCATGATATTCGGCGGCATCCAGCGGCGCGGACGTTGCCGGGCGTCCTGATGATCCGGTGGAGCGCTCCGCTCATGTTCGCGAACGCCACCGTGTTCCGTGCGGCCGTTCGAGAGCAGCTTGCCAGGTCTGATCCACGGCCGCGCTGGATCGTCATTGCGGCTGAGCCAATTACCGATTTAGACACGACGGCGGCTGACATGCTTCGGGATTTGGATCTCGAGCTCAACGCGCAAGGCATCCACCTCGTCTTTGCTGAGCTCCAGGAGCGCGTAGAGGATCAACTCGATCAGATTGGGCCTGCAGGAGACGATCGACGCGCAGCACTTCTATCCGACGCTAGAAGTTGCCGTCAACACCATCTCAAGGCAGGCTCCGGCGGAATGAGCGCAGTGCCACGCCAGTACCAAGCGAATCCAGCCAGAACGACGATCGGCAGGCGTTTACGGCTGTTCGCACATGCGCACATGGTGATCCCGACGCGGATGCGAACGGCGCCTCTGAATCGCGCCGCGCCATCACTGGCGTTGGCGGCATAGACGCCGTCGCCCGCGTACGTCTCGGCCTTTATTCGCCCAGAGTCAGGGCATGCGTCTGGTGACGCCCTACCCAGCGGTGGACTGGCCGCTCGACCGGCGCGCGGCGCTCGTAGAGCGTGATGTGGGTGAAGGGCACGCGGAAGACGGTGAAGACATCGTGGCTGATGAGCAGACCGCCCAGCAGGCAGACCGCGCCGAGGAACTCGCCGACCGCCGCGCCGCTGGTGTTGCCCAGCGCCTGCATGCCCGTCAGTACGCTGGGGAAGACGGAGCCCAGCGCCAGCAGCGCCATCGAGGCCAGCCGGTAGCCAGGCGCGTTCTTGCGCCAGAATTGCCACGCGCTCCACGCCGCGCCGCCGAAGAGCAGCAGCGCGCCAGGGATGTTCATGATGATCGCCGCGGCCTCCATGTCACCGGGCAGCGGCTTGAACGCGCGCACGTTGGTAATGGTCGCCGTCGTGGCGGTCGTCAGCGTCTGGATGTCGGCGGTAGAGAAGGGCGCGAAGGTGATGCGAACGCCCGCATAGACGGCGATCACGACCGCGATGGCCGTCGCCACCCAGGCGACGCGGCGCGGGCCAAGCAGGAACAGCGTCCCCAGTCCGAGGAACGCGGCGGTCAGGATGCCGCCGAAATAATACCAGACCTTGTATTCCGCCACGGTCCAGTGGCTGGCGGCGCCGAAGGATTCCGCGCCGGCGGCGAGGCCGTAGAAGAGCAGACCGAGCGTCCACATCAGCTTGTGCGGGCGCGGGCGGCTGAGATGCTGATCGAAGATGAAGATTGCCGCCAGCAGCGCGCAAATCGCCGCCAGCGCCGTGAAGAGCGAAGTCCCGTTCATACTCGTGCTCAGCTCGTTCTCTCTGCGGGCGCGCCGTCGCTGGCTCCGCCCGCTGTGCCACGACCGTCCGCTCCGGCGCGGGCGGTGAAATAGGCGGCCAGCGCGTCAGTCAGGCCGGGAATGGTGTACTCCTCCGCGATGAGCGCTGGCTCCAGCCCGGCCTCGCGGAGGGTCGCGGCGGTGATCGGGCCGATAGCGGCCAGCGCCACGCCCCGCAGCGCCGCGCGCGGGTCGAGGCCCATCGCCGCCAGCCCTTCGACGAGGCCGCGCGCCGTCGAGGAGCTGGTGAAGGTGATCGCGTCCACCCGCTCATCGCCGAGCAGCGCGCGCTGGATCATCTCCGGCCCGGCGGGCTGGATGACGGTGCGATAAGCGGCGATCTCGTCCACCTCGGCGCCGCGCAGCCGCAGCCCATCGGCCAGCGCGCGGCGGGCGATGTCGGCGCGGGCCAGCAGCAGCCGCTGCCCGGCGACATTCCCCAGCCCCTCCAGGATGCCCTCGGCCACATACTCGTCCGGCGTCATGTCCACCTGGACGCCGCGCTCTTCCAGCGCGCGCGCGGTGGCCGGGCCAATCGCCGCCACCCGCGCCAGCCCGCGCGCCGCCCAGTCGCGCCCGGTGGCCGCCAGCCGCTCGGCGAAGGCTGCCACGCCGTTGACGCTGGTGAAGACCAGCCAGTCATAGCTCGCCAGGTTGGCGATAGCGGCGTCGAGCGCGCTGGGGTCTTCGATCGGCGCGATGGCGATGGTCGCCAGCGGGACGGTTCGCGCGCCCAGCGCCTCCAGCCGCTCCGCCAGCGCGGCGGCCTGCTCCGGCGGGCGGGTGATGGCGATGCGCTTGCCCGCGAGTGGTTGCGCGGTGGTTGTCTCACTCATCACGCACGCTCCGCTTCCACCGCCAGCGCCTCGCGCACGCGCTGGATGATCTCGTCCGCGCCCTGGCGGCGCAGGTCCGCGACGACCGCACGGGCGAGCGCGGCGGGGCGGCTGGCCGGGCCGGTACGCTCCGCGCGGATGATGCGCTGGCCGTCGGGGGTGGCGACCACCGCCAGCAGCCGCAGCGTCGCGCCATCGGCTGAGGGGATGGCGTGCGCGCCGACGGGGGCCAGGCAGCCCGCGCCCAGCCCGGCCAGCGTCGCGCGCTCGGCGGTGACGGCGCGGCGGGTGGGCAGGTGGTCCACCACGCGCAGCAGGCGGCGGGTGGCGTGGTCGTCCGCGCGCGTCTCGATCGCCAGCGCGCCCTGCCCGGCGGCGGGCGTCAGCATCTCAACCGGCAGAATCTCAGTGATGTAGTCGTCCAGGCCCAGGCGGCGCATGCCCGCGATGGCGAGGATCGTGGCGTCGGGGCCGTCGGGCGCCAGCGCCTTGCGCAGCCGGGTGTCAATGTTGCCGCGCATCTCGATCATCCGCAGGTCGGGGCGGATGGCGAGCAGTTGCGCGCGGCGGCGGAGGCTGCTGGTGGCCACCACCGCGCTCCTCCGGCAGGTCGCGCAGGCGCAGGCCGTGGCGCGAGACCAGCGCGTCGCGCGCATCCTCGCGCGCGGGAATGGCGGCCAGCGCCAGGCCAGGCGTAATCTCGCTGGGCAGGTCCTTCAGGCTGTGGATCGCGGCGTCCACGCCAGAGCGGTCAGCGGCGCGCTCGGCCTCGACCAGCGCGCGGTCATTCATGGATTGGACGGCGATGTCGAGCGCGCCCTCCAGCAGCGCGCGCTCCAGTTCGGCGACGAAGACGCCCTTGTCGCCCAGGCGCGCCAGCGGCGTCTCATGCGCCTGCGTGTGGTCGCCCTGCGTGGTGATCGTCTGGAGGGTGAACTCGGAGCCCGGCGCGCGCTCGCGCACGCGGTCGAGCGCCCAGGAGGTCTGCCAGAGCGCCAGCGTCGAGCCACGCGTGCCGACGGTGATCGGGCGCGCGGGGCCGCGCCGCCGCGCGGAGGGCGCGCGGCCAGAGGGAGAAGTATCTATCGCCACGATGGCGCCACCTTTTCGCTCAATGGGAGAGGCCGCAAACGGCCTGAGCTTCGTATCGGGGTGTGACGGCGCGACATGGGCGCCGCTGGCCCATCTCTGATTATACTCCCCTCGCGACACGATGCTTCCTTAGAGCGGGCGATTTGGCGTGAGTTAGCCCAGCGTGGCGACGCCACATCTTCGAGGCGGCGCAGGCACTGGCGGTCGCCGAGCCGCTCGCAGGCGCAGCGCGCGCCGGTCAGCGGTATTTCAGCGCGCCGCATACGCGAAACCATTTCGTCAGGCCGAGGGCGGAATCGTCAGGCCGAGGGCGAAGCCGCGCTGGCGGATGAGGTAGAAGCCGAACCACTCGTAGAGCTGGTGGGCGCGAGTGTTGGCCTCCTCGGTATTCAGCACGATCTTCCAGGCGCCCTCGCGCTCGAAGTAGTGGACAGCCTCGGCCATCAGGCGCGAGCCGACGCCCTGGCCCCACGTACGGGGATGCGTCGCGATGCGCACGAGGTAGCCGATCTTCATATCCACGACATTGAACTGGTAGCCAGCCAGACCCTCGTCATCCTCGGCGACAACGAAGTAGGGATACATATGTGACGCCTCGATGAAGGCGCGGGCGTCGTGCCGCCAGAGGGGATCGAAGCACAGCTTCTCCAGCTCAGCCAGCGGCTCGGCGTCCGCCGGACGGAAGGGACGCACGCGCACACGCTGTGAGCCTTCGGTAGGAACGTTGAAGTCGGTCTTGTCGTAGGCGCGCAGCATGCTGACCAGCGAGAAGCCACTGGCCTCCAGCGGGGGGCGCAGCCAGTCGTTCTCGATATCGGCGCCGGAATAGTAGAGGCCAGTGACGCCGCGCTGGCGCAACGCATCGGTCAGGTGGGGCAGCAGCAGACCAAGGTAGTCCACGTAGCGGCGACCCTGGGTCGTGACAACGCCGAAGCCGCCGATCCAGGCGCAGGGCGGCGACATCTCGTTGACGAGCAGGAACGCCTGAAGCGAGCCACCCAGCACGCGCCCCAGCGGCCCCGGCGCGACACTGAAGGCTCCCACACTGGGGTAGAGAGCCACCAGGCGGGCCATCTCGCTCGGCGAGAAACGGTAGTGGACATATTCAGACGTTTCGAGCAGGCGCCTGGCCTGCGCCAGATCCGCGCGCCGCAGCTCGCGCACGGTCAGCGTTTCAGACTCGATCATGACGCCTCCCCGCCGCCGGGGCGCCGCCGTGGGGACCCGGCACAGGTGGGCGGGCGGGGATTTCTCCCCAGGCCGCCCGCGCAATGGCGATGGCCAGCCGCGCGCTTACGCGGGCGGCACGCCGCCAAACGAGAACAGCTCGCTGAGCGAGAGGCCGGTATGCAGCCGGTTGACGCAGTCGGCGAGCAGATGACCGATTCCAACAATACGCAGGTTGGGCAGCCCGTTGACGACCTCTGGGCGCGGCTCGATGGTATCGCTGACGATGATCTCGGTGATCGCTGGATGGGTCAGGGCGCGCACGGCGTCGCCAGCGAAGACGCCATGCGTCGCCACCACGCGCGCGTCAGGCAGCGCGCCCGCGGCCAGCAGCGTCTCGACGGCTTTGCGGATGGTGCCGCCAGTGGCGATGATGTCATCTACGATGATCGGCGTGCAGCCGGCCACATCGCCGATGACGGCGGCCATCTCGACCGAGTCCTCGCTGGCGCGCCGCTTGTGCATGATCGCCATCGGCAGCCCCAACGCTTTCACGAACTGGTCGGCGCGCTTGACGCCGCCGGTGTCGGGCGAGACGATCACGCTGTTGGCGGGAATGCGCGGCTTGAGGTCGGCGGCGAGCAGCTTGATGGCGGTGGAGTGGTCCATACCGATGTCAAAGAAGCCCTGGATGGCGGGGCTGTGCAGGTCGAGCGCCAGGATGCGGTCGGCGCCAGCAGTGGTGATGAGGTTGGCCACCAGCTTGGCGGTGATTGGCTCGCGCCCGGTGGACTTGCGGTCCTGCCGCGCGTAGCCGTAGTAGGGCGTGATGGCGGTGATGCGGCCCGCCGAGGCGCGGCGCAGCGTGTCGAGCAGGATCAGCAGCTCCATCAGGTTCTCGTTCGCCGGCTCGCTGGTGGACTGGATCACATAGGCGTCGCGCCCGCGCACGCTCTCTTCCAGCTTGATGTGGATCTCGCTATCGGCGAAGCGCGTGAGATTCACGCCGATCTGATCGATCTCGCCGTATGCCGCGATCCGGCTGGCCAGCCTGGATGACGCGCTGCCCGCGATGATGCACGGGGGCATCCCGTAGATCGGGATGCGCCCATCACCTTGCTCGACACGCTCCGCGCGGCCCGTCTGTGATATCGTCATCTCCGCGCCCACCTCCCGTCTCACCGAATGAATCGTCCCGTCTCCTGGCTCCTTGTATTGTGCATTGTACGGTATTATCCATGCCCTGATGTGGCGCGCGCCGCCGAACGCCCTGAGGCCGTCCGCCGCCCGCCGTTCGCGCTCTCGCCGCTGGCGGGGACGGATGGCGCGGGCTGCGCGGCGGATGGCGCGTCGCCGCGATACTGGTTGGTGATTGGCACGCGCCGGTCGCGCCCGAAGGCGCGCGGGGTGATCTTCACACCCGGCGCCGCCTGCCGCCGCTTGTACTCGCTGCGGTCCACCATGCCCATCACGCGGCGCACGGTCGCCTCATCGAAGCCGAGCCGCACGATACCGTCCAGCGAGCGGTCTTCTTCGACATACGCCCGCAAGATGGGGTCTAGCGTATCATACGGCGGCAGGGAGTCAATATCCTTCTGGTCGGGGCGCAACTCGGCGGAGGGCGCTTTCTCGATTGTGGACCAGGGAATCAGCTCGCGCCCGGCTTGCGCGTTGCGCCAGCGGGAGAGGTCATACACCAGCGTCTTGAAGACATCCTTCAGCACGGCGAAGCCGCCCGCCATGTCGCCGTAGAGCGTCGCGTAGCCAACCGCCATCTCCGATTTGTTGCCGGTGGTCAGCAGGATCGCGCCGCTGCGGTTGGAGAGCGCCATCATCAGCATGCCGCGCAGGCGCGCCTGGAGGTTCTCCTCGGTGACTGTAGATGTGGTGGGCGGGAAGGTCGCCAGCGGATCGCGCAGCGTCTCCAGCCCGGCGGCGAACATGCCTTCGATGGGGATAGTGAGGAAGCGCAGGCCGAGATTGGCCGCTAGCTCGCGGGCGTCGTCGCGGCTGCCTTCGGAGGAGTAGCGCGAGGGTAGCGAGACGCCGGTGACGCGCTCCGCCCCCAGCGCGTCGGCGGCGATGACAGCGGTCAGCGCGGAGTCTATGCCGCCGGAGAGCGCGATCAGCGCTTCACTGAAGCCGCCCTTGCGCACGTAGTCGCTGAGTCCCCAGCGTCAGCGCGCGGTAGACCTCCTCCAGCCGGTCGGGCATCGACTCGATGCGTCCCGGCGCGCCCAGCGCGGGCGTCGCGGCGTCCAGCACGGAGACATCAGGCGCGCGCTGGCTGGACGCGGGCGAGGTGGAGACGGTGATCCAGCGCGCGCCGTCGCCGCGCGCGCTGTAATCGCGGCGCTCCTTGCGGCGGCGTGGGTCATGCAGGCGATTACGGAAGACCTCCTCCACGTCGAGGTCCACGATCAGCAGGTCCTCCTCGAAGGCCTTGGCGCGGGCGATCAGCTCGCCGCGCCCGTCGAAGACGACGCTGGCGCCGTCGAAGACCAGCTCGTCCTGCCCGCCGGCGAGGTTGAGGTAGGCGACGATCGAGCCAGTGTCGGCGGCGCGGGTGGAGAGCATGCGCTCGCGCGCCTCCTGCTTGCCGGCGTGGTAGGGCGAGGCGCTGATGTTGATCAGCGTCTCGGCGCCCGCCCAGGCCTGGATGGTGGGGGAGCCGTTGGGATACCAGATGTCCTCACAGATACTGACGCCAACGTGCGCGCCATCCATGACGAACAGCGGCGTCTCTTGCCCGGCGCTGAAGTAGCGGTCCTCATCGAAGACGCCATAGTTGGGCAGATACTGCTTGTGGTAGACACCCGCCAGCCGCCCATCGCGAACGATGGCGGCGGCGTTGAAGAGGTCTTCCTGGCGGTCCACGAAGCCGGTGATCAGCGTCAGGCCAGGGAAGCGGGCGCTGGCGGTGACGATGTCATCCAGCGCAAGGAGGTTGCGGGTGACGAAGTCGGGCTTGAGCAGCAGGTCCTCCGGCGGGTAGCCGGTGATCGCCAGCTCCGGCGCGCAGACGACGGTGGCGCCCGCCGCGTGGGCCGCGCGCGCGGCGTCGAGGATGCGCGCGACGTTGCCCGCGAGGTCGCCGACGGTGGTATTGATCTGCGCCAGCGCCAGCCGCAGCCGTCGCGACTGCATCGCGCCGTCGCGTTCCCCGGCGCGCTCGCCGTCCATCATGCTCGTCTCTCCCCTCTCGTCGCCGCCCACGGGAGCGCCAGCCTTGCGCTCCCCTGTATAGCATAGCATCTGACATCCGGCGGATGCGCGCAAGGCGCCCGCGTGATGGCCGCCAGTTTTGGGATAGAATGAGCGCGAGAATCGCACACATGTGGATGCGCGCGATTTTTAAGGAGCGGCATATGACGAAAGAGATATTCCCTGGTGTCACAGTGGATCCACAGATCGCTCACGGGCGCCCGGTCATCGCGGGAACGCGCGTACCAGTCGAGGCCGTCGTTGGCGAGCTTGCGGGCGGGTCGAGCTTCGAGGAAGTCATGGCCGACTATCACCTGACCAACGAGCAGATTCGCGCCGCGCTAGGCTACGCCACTCAGATGCTCAGCTCCACCACTGTCTATGCCGCCAGCTAGTGGGACGCCGTGGCGCTTCCTCATAGATGAAAACCTTCCCGCGCGACTCACGAACTATCTTCGCGCGGAAGGCTATGAGGCGGAGCATGCGTACGATGTTGGACTGCGCGGGCGTCCTGATCAGGATGTGTTCACCTATGCGCGCGCCGCTGGCGCCGCCCTCATCACCCAGGACCACGATCTTGAACGAGACACTGAGCAATTTCCCTCCCCACATCCCGGTCTCGTCGTTGTCGAACTGCCCCAGGACTGGCCACGAGAAGACCGCATGCGCCGCATCCTGACGGCGTTGCGAAGCATCGCGGGTCAGCCGCTCCTCAACACGCTCGTCATCATCGAGCCATCGCAGGTGATGGTGCGCCGATAGCACGATTAATGGCGGCGCTTCCGGTTGGTTGGCGCGGCGCCGGATTGCTGGTAGAATGAAGCCATCCTCTACAGGAATTGGCGTTAGGATTTATACGCCAGTATACCGAGACAGCGGCGGAACTGGATGCGCTGCTGCCGTCGGCGCTGGACCGGGCGTTCCGGGGGGAGTTGTAAGGGGCGCGACCTCACCCCCTAACCCCCTCTCCCGCGAGGAGAGGGGGAATGTGTGATCTCACCCCCTGACTCCTTCTCCTATAGGGGAACCAGGCGCAGTCTCCCCCTCTCCTAGGGGAGAGGGGGTTAGGGGGTGAGGTCCCGGCAGCAGCCAGCGCGCCATCAGCAGCGCGCTGAGGCCGTAGAGTCCGGCGGCGAGGTAGAAGGGCAGGCCGTAGCCGCCGATGGCGATCAGCGCGCCGCCCAGCGCCGCGCCCACCGCCCACGCCCCCTGCCAGCTCGCGTTGTACACGTTGCTCGCCAGCACATGCCGCTCCGGCGGGACGGTATCCATCAGCCAGGCCTGCTCCGGGGCCGCGCCAGTGTTGATCAGCGCCGTCCGCACGATATACGCCACCGAGACGACCGCCAGCACGGGCACAGCGCCCATCAGGACCATGAACGGCAGCGAGAGTCACCTGCGCCACAATCGCCACCCGCATCTGCCCGAAGCGGTCCGCCAGCGGCGCGGAGGCCAGCGAGACCAGCGCCAGGCTGGCCGTGACAGCGGAGGTCAGCGCGCCATAGTAGACCGTCGAGGCGTGCAGTTCCTTCACAAAGTAGATGTTGAGGAACGGGAAGAAGAGGCCCGCGCCTAGCCCCACCAGCGCCTGACTGAAGGAGAAGCGGCCAATCACGCCCGTCGCGATGGCCCGCGCCCCCGGCAGCCGCGCCGCTACCCGCGCGCGGAACGTCGCGGGCTGCGGCGGCGTCCGCGGGCGGCTTCTCCACGGCGGGCGGCTTGGGCATGTCACGCAGCATGAAGACCGGGATGATCGAAGGAACGGCCACCGCCCCGGCGAGCAGCATCGCCTCCTGGTAGACGCGCGCCTGCGTGTTCGCCAGCAGCAACGGGCGCACGGCCTCCAGGACGGGCGCCAGCGCGGCCAGCGGGCCGCTCGCGCCGCCGGGGGCTTGCGCCGCCGCCAGCCAGACGGGCAGCAGGCCGCCCAGCAGCGCGCCCGTCACGGCGGCCAGCCAGCCGAGCGCGTTGCTCAGCCCGAAGATCGCGTTGCGCTGATCGGGGCCGCTGCTGGCCGCCAGGAACGGTCCATTCAGCACCAGGAAGATGGCGACCGACGCGCCAATGCCCAGCGAGGTGAGCAGCGTCACAGCGGGCGTCGGCGCGATCAACTGCAAGAAGATCGCCACGCCGCCGATGAAATCCGACCACAGCAGCATCGTCCGCCAGCCGTAGCGGCGGGTCAGCGCGCTAGCTGGCAGGATCGCTATCGCCCCGCCAGCCGTCGCCACGAACAGCGTCACGCCGATGAAGGGCAGCCCAAAGCCGGCGGCATTCAGGAAGAGCGTATAGATCACGCCAATCGCTCCGGCGCTGAACGCCTGGATCGTGTTGGAGATGAGGTACAGCCACGCGTTGCGCGAAAATCCACGGAAACGCGACAGGGACTCGCGCAGGGAGCGGGACATGCGGACCGCCAGACTATGTGGGTGGGATGACAGATGAACGGGCGCGACCTCACCCCCTAACCCCCTCTCCCATAGGAGAGGGGGAACCAGATCCGTCCTCCCCTCTCCTCGCGGGAGAGGGGGGCAGGGGGGTGAGGTCCCCACCCTCATTCTAACCGATGTGGGCATGTGAATTGCATGAGAAACGCTTTCTGACGGGCTACGCCCTGGCCGCGGAGCATTGCCAGCGCTACCTGGAGCGTTCGCGTGAAGCGGAACCCGCCCCGAGCAGGCGTACAGACATTCAGGCAGAGTCACGACAGGCTCTAGCGGCGGCGCGTCCTGTTCAGGTCGCGCGTGTACATGCGAAAGGAACGCAGCAATGAGCGAAAACACGAATGCCCAACCCACCAGCATCGAAGCCATGTTTGTTCAGGTGGCGAGCGGATTGACCAGCGGCGATAACAAGATAACGTTGCAAGGACCAGCGGCTGCCACGCTGTTCTTCGCCGACCGGCCAGAGCGTGTCGTGGGCCACGTCAGTACCCAGAAATTCGTCAGCCAGTGGGGTGATGGCGAGAACAGCTTCGCCAGCGATCCTCCGAATGCAGTGGTCACCTTCCTGGAGAGCGGAGACGCGATTCCCGAAGACGCTACGGTGGTCCTGCGTGACCCCAAGCTGGTTGGGGATACACTCACGTACAGAGTCGAAGTTCTTGAGGGAACGCTCCCAGCCAAGGCGGGGCCGTGCTCCCTGTTCATTGACCCGATTGGCAGGCCGCTGTCACCTATGTCGGTCGCTGGCGTGCGTCGCCGTCAGCGCCGCCGGTAGCGGACCGGCGGCCTGGCGGGCGCGACGGGACGATCTCACGCTGCCGTTGAAGTGCCGGCTACCGATTGCCCATGCCGGAGAGGCTGTGGGTTGCGGTGGCCGGCGCGGTCACGCTCCCGGCGCGGCGGGTGGCGCGGGTGCGGCGGGTGCGGCGGGCGTGGGACGCGGGCGGCGGGTGGGCGTGAAGAAGGCCTTGAACCCGGCGGCGATGCCGGCGCGCGCGCCATGGAACGAGGCGACGCCTTGCGCGACGCGGTCACTGCCGCGCTCGGCGATAGCGATGTACTGCTGCGCCTGCTCGCTATACTGGCCGATCACCGGGACCACGTTGTGGCTCAGCCACCACGCGCCATAGGCCAGCCCGAGCATCAGCGCGGCGAAGATCAGCAGCGCGATGAGCATCTCGATCATCAGCACTGTACCCGCGATCTGCCCCGCCGTGCGCAGCCACTCCGGCTCGACGGGGCCAGAGGCCGCCGAGGCCAGTGTGAGTCGCCCTGCGGCGTTAGTGGCGCCCATTGCGGTCCTCCGGCGCTAGCGTATCGAGGATCGCCTCGCCAGTCGCGATGGTGGCGCCCGTGGCGAAGGCTTCCCGCTCCTCGCGCTCCAGCTCGCGCTCCAGCTCCTGGCGGCGGCGCTGGCGGCGCTCGGAGCGGCTGCGGGCCTCGCCGCGCCTGAGGATGACGCTGGCCACGCCGGTGGCGCCCAGCACGGCGCTGGCCGTGCGCACGGCGGGATTGACACCGAACGAGCTGGCCGTCTTCGCCGTCTCACGCACCGTCGCCGAGGTGGACTTGAGCGACTCTAGTGTCGGCATCAGCTCATCGCGGATGCGCAACACCGTGCGGGTGAGCGAGAGCGTGGCGTAGATCAGGAAGCTGAGCAGGGCGAGACTGGCGAGCGCGGTGATGACCAGGGTGATGTCCACCACGATGGGCCACAAGCCGAAGATGGTGAACAGCACGGCGCAGACCAGCGCAATGACCACGACGCCCACCGCGACCGCGATGATGATCCGGCGTGTCCTATCCGACATCTCCATAATGCCCCCCTGGTTCCTTTCCGCCCGGCGCGCCCCAGCCTGTCCCATCCTGGGAGCGCCTCCCGCGCGTATTGTATTCCACAGAGGTTAAGCGCGTGACTGGGGGAGCGAGTCTCACTTCGCATGAGACGTACCGCGCTTTCGAGACGGACTCAAGCCAGCGCGAACGGGGAGCCCGCCTGAGCGAGCTCCCCGTTGGGGTGCGGTATATGCGGCCACAGCTGTCCCGCGCGAATGGAATGAGCGCGCGGCGCGCTACTTGGCGGCCTTGGCCTCTTGCGCCGTATGCAGGCGGGCCATCAGGCGCGACTTGCGGCGGGCGGCGTTGTTGCGATGGATCACGCCACGCGAGACAGCCATATCCAGGCTGCGGAGCGCGCCGCGGATGGCCTCTTCCGTCTCAGGAGCGCTCGCCGAAGCGACGATGGCGTTGCGCGCCTTGGTGACTTGCGTGCGGACGGTGGACTTCGCCATGTTGTTGCGGAGGCGGCGCTTCTCGTCAGTGCGCATCCGCTTCTTGGCCGAGGAAATGTTCGGCATGCTAGGATGATTCCTCTCTGTCGGGACTTGTGGTGGCCGTATTGCTGCGCTCTGCGCCAGTGGGCGCCAAAGCGTGGGCGTGATTCGACACAATACCTGGCTAGTATACCAGACCCACGGGCAGCGCGCAACCGGCCGCGCGAAGGTCACAGAACATGTGAATTGCGGCGCTCTCGGCCTTGAAAAGGCCGGCGCGCGCGGACGCGGACTGAAGTCCGATGCGCCAGCGCGCGGCGGACAGGGCATGTATGCCCCATCCCCGCATGCGCCGGCCATTCACGTACACGCCGACCATTCACTAGCCGCGCGAAGGTCACAGAGCATGTGAAATATCGGGCAGCGCTGGAGCCCGGCGCGAAGGCCTCGGAGCCGCTGGCTCGCCCGCTTGCGGCGCCGCCCCGCGCGGGATATGCTTAAAGGCGCCTGGCGCTCACCTTGGATGCGCTCAGGTCTATTATGGGGTATGGAGGTGATGTATGCCGACCAATCGCCGTCAGGACCAGCTCGGACAGGTCATCACGCGCGAGCTGAGCGATTTGATGCGCATGCGGATGAAGGATCCCAGAATCGGCTTTGCGAGCATCACCGCTGTCGAAGTGACCAAAGATCTCAGTTACGCGAAAGTGTTCGTCAGCGTCATGGGAACTCCCGAGGAGCAGCGTGAGACGATGCGCGGCTTGCGCCACGCGGCCGGATTCCTCCGGCATGAGCTGGCGCAACGCCTGACGATCCGTCATGTGCCTGAGCTTACGTTCCAGCTCGATGAATCCATCGCTCGCGGCGCCAGGGTGATCGAGCTGCTCAATCAGGTGAGTGGAGAGGCCGCGCCTACTGCGGCGCCTGCCACCGCGCCTGCCACCGCGTCCACCGCGACGGAGGAGCGCGAGTAGCGGCGCGGCGAGACCAGCGGGACGGTTGGCGAAGGCCACCGTCCCGCTGGCGTGTCTGGGCGGGTGTAAATTCAGCGGCTCGCGACAGCGCGGGCGAGGAGGAAGCGATTCATGGCGGAGCGTGATACGGCGGCCCGGCTGGCGGAAATGGCCACACGCGGCGAGCGACTGGGCGAAATCCTGGCGCGCGCCATCCCGGATGAGCGCGTCGCGCCCGCCTGGGATCTGATCGCGAAGGCGGCCCATATCCTGCTGCTGGCGCACGAAAAGCCGGACCCCGACGCGCTCGGCTCCGCGCTGGGGTTGGCGTTCGCGCTGGCGCCGCTGGGCAAGCGCTGCGTCGTCGCCTGCGCCGACCCCGTCCCCGCCAACTACACGTTCCTGCCGGGTCGCGAGACCGTCGTCACTGAGCTACCCGACGAAAACTTCGACCTGGTGATCGCGCTCGACGCGGGCGAGTTGCCACGCTACGGCGCGCTCTACACCCGCCACAAAGCGTTCTTCGATGGCGCGACGGTCCTGAACCTCGACCACCACGTCTCCTCTCCCGGTATCGGAGCCTACGCCATCATTGATGTGCCATCCGCCGCCACCGCCGAGCTGCTGACGATTCTGCTGCTGAATCGCGGCGTGGCGATTGACCGCGAGGCGGCGATCTGCTTGCTGGCGGGGATTATCACCGACACGCGCGCCTTCGAGTTCGACGCCACCACCGACCGCACGCTCATGGCGGGGGCCTATCTCGTGGCCCAGGGCGCGACGCCGCAGGACATCATCAAGCCGGTGTACCGCATGAAGCCGCTGGCCAAGGCGCGGCTGTGGGGGCGGGCGCTGCGAACGCTCGACTCGGCGGCGAGCGAGCGGGTCGTGTGGGCCATCATCCGCCAGGAGGACTTCGCCGCCGCTGGGGCCACCGCCGACATGGACGACGGCCTGCCCAGTTATCTCGTGGATATCGAAGGCGTCGCGCTGGCGGCGCTGTTCCGCGAGCAGCCAGACGGACGGACGCGCGTCAGCGTGCGCTCAGTCGCGCCGTACGACGCGGCGGCGCTCTGCGGGCGCTTCGGCGGCGGCGGACATGTGCGCGCGGCGGGCTGCTCGCTGGCGATGGGCGTGGACGCGGCGGTCGAGACGTTCGTCCCAGCGTTGGTGGAAGCGGTGGGCGCCGGAACGCCTACCGCGCGCTGAGTGGCCCAGCCAGTATCAGGCCATCGCGGAGCCGCAGCGGGTGCAAAAGCGTGTCCCAGCGGAGTTGCGCACGCCGCAGTTGCGGCAGGTCTTGCCAGCGACGCCTTGCAACATACTGAAGCCGCAGCGGGTGCAGAAGCGGTTCAGCGGCTGGTTGGGCGTCTGGCAATTGGGGCAGGCCAGCCAGCGGCTGGTTGGCTGCGGGAGGCCAGGCCCGCCAGGCGCGCCTGGCGCCACAGGGGCGGAAATCACGCCGGCGCGCGCGGTGGGCATCGGCGTTGAGGGCGGCCCGGAGCGTGCCGGGCCGAAGGGCTGGCCACAGGTGGAGCAGAAGCGCTGGGTAGCGTAGTTCGCGGCGTGGCAGGTGGGGCAGGTGAGGATCTGCTGGGTCGTCTGCTGCGTTCCAGTCGGGGCCTCATCGGGCACGCTGTGGATGTCGGGCTGACGGCGCTCACTGGGAGGCAGAGGCGCCTGGGCCGCCGCCGCCTGCTCCAGCGCCACGGCCATCTCGACCGCGCTCTGGAAGCGGTCGGCGGGGCTTTTCTCCAGCGCTTTCATCACGACTGACTGGACCGCGATCGAGATGCGCGGGTTGTAGCGTGAGGGCGGCGGGGCAGGCTCGTAAATATGCGAGTGCGCGAGCGCGGTGTAGTTGTCGGCCTCGAATGGCGTGTGGCCGGTCAGCATCTCGTAGAGCATGACGCCCAGCGCGTAAATGTCGGTGCGGGCGTCTACCTGGCCACCACGACACTGCTCTGGGGACATGTATTCCGGGGTGCCGACGCCCGCGCCGCTGCGCGAGACAGCGGCGGAAGAGGCCAGCACCTTGGCGATGCCAAAGTCGCTCAACACCGCGCGCCGGTTGGTGTCGAGCAGCACGTTGACGGGCTTGACATCACGGTGAATGACCCCGCGCTCATGGGCATACGTCAGCGCGCCAGCCACCTGATGGATGATGCGCGTGACCTCGGCCAGGCTGAGGGATTTCGTCATATACTCGCGCAGGTTGCCGCCCGGCACATACTCCATGATGATAAAGAGCAGACCGTGTTCTTCGCCCGCGTCGTGGACGATGACGATGTTAGGATGCGAGAAGCGGGCCAGCGCGCGCGCTTCCAGCTTGAACCGCTCGACAAAGTCCGGATCGGAGGCGTAGTAGGGCGGCAGCACCTTGATCGCCACATCGCGATCAAGGCGGTCCTGCCGGGCGCGGTAGACGCGCGCCATGCCACCCTGCCCCAGCATCAGGGTGACGACACACCCACCCAAGCTCCGCCCGATCAGGTCATCACGAGGGCGCCCTTCCGCCGCTTGCTCCGCCTCTTGCCCTGCCACTCTTGCCTCTCCGCGCTACTGCGCCGCATCGCGCTGGCTGTTTCGCAGGCCGGTCTCACCGGCGCCGGGGATAAGGGATTAGTGGCGCTGGAAGACCAGCGTTGTCTGGCCTACCTGCACTTCGTCGCCGTCCCGCAGAATATGCTCCATCACCTTCTGGCCATTGACGAAGGTGCCATTGGCGCTGTTCTCGTCGCGCAGCACGCACTGCCCCGACGCATCGCGCATGACCGTCGTGTGCAGGCGCGAGACGGCGAGGTCTTCGAGGAAGATGTCGCTGTCTCGGTGACGGCCAATGGTGATCCGCTCTTTACGAATCGGGTATTCAGCGCCTGGGTTCTTGCCCGCCTTCTCAACCAGCGCGGGCACGCCGGGCATAGCGCCGCGTCCAGCGCCCATTGGCGTCGAAGGCGTCGCCACCGGCTGCGCGGGCGGAGCGCCCCATGCGGGCTGGCTGGGTTGCTGTTGCGGAATCGTCGGTGGCGCGCCCCATCCAGCCTGGCTGGGAGAACCTTGCGGAGCGCCCCAGGCGGGCTGCTCGGACTGCCCCTGTGGCGCTATCGGGGCGCCCCAAGGAGCCTGCTCGGGCTGCCCTTGTGGCGCGCCCCATGCGGGCTGACTGGGCGCGGGCTGTTGTGCGGGCGCCCCCCACGGAGCCTGACTGGATGGGGCCTGCGGAGCCTGAGGAGCGCCCCAGCCACCTGACACGGGCTGGCTGGCTTGCGGCGCCTGCGGAGCGCCGAAGCCGCCCTGATCGCCCCACTGGCTACCCATCGCCCCCTGATCGCCCCAGGCGGACGCGGCGCCCGCAGCGCCCGCAGCGCCTGTTGCGGGCATCTCCCAAGGAGCGGCGCTCTTCTGGGCGCCGGGCGCCTGAGGAGCGCCCCATGCGTCCGCGGCCGCGGCGCTCCGGCCAACCGCTGGCGCTGGCTCATTCCAGGGATCTGGAGCGCTTTGCGCGCCCCACGGAGCGTTCTGATGCGCCCCAGCGTCCTGTTCGGCGAATGGCGCGCCCCATGCCTGGCCCTGGCCCTGGCTTGGCGCAGGCATGCGCCCCTGTCCAAAGCCTTGATCGTAACCCTGATCGTAACCCTGGTCCTGCGCGCCGTAGGGTTCTTCCATACCGGACGCCGGCCACGGCTGGCCACTCGCGCCGCCACGGCTCCGGGCGGCATCTGGCCCGCCTGCGGGCGCTTGTGGCTGGCCGATCGGCCCCCGCTGGGCGTCATAATCGAGGCCGCTTCCCCGTTGCTGGCGCGTGGAGCTGTTGCCCCGTAGCACCATGACGAAGACCAGCAAAATCGCCAGTACGACCACGACTCCTGCGGCCGCCACTAGCACCGCGCTATTCGAGGCGGCTGCCGCGAGAGTCAGCGGCTCAAGGGCGCCAAATGCGAGAGCCATAGGGTGTTCGTCCTCCGTAACGCCGCTCAAGGCGCCCATCATCGCCGTTATCGCCCGCGGGCCTCGAAGCGGAGATCTATATTGCCGAGTCGAAGTGTATCACCATCATGAATCTCAACGTCCTGATGCGGGACAAGCGGCGCGCCGTTGAGCTGAGTGCGATTATAGGCGTTGAGATCTTCGATGTAACAATGTCCATCGCGCCGGGTGAAGCGCGCGTGACGTCGTGAGACGGTCTGCGATGGGTCCATTGGCAGCAGGTCAATCGCTGGGAATACACCGCGCGCGGCGTCGCTGCGCCCGATGATCATATCAGCGGCGGTCAGCGGAAAGACCGGGCCACTGGGGGCGACAACGAAAGCCGCGACGCCACGCGCCGCGAGGTCACCACCCGCAAGCTGGCCGGAGGGCGACGCCCGTGTGCCCGCGCGGTCGAGGCCGAGCAGCGCGTCCGCCGCCGCGACGAACTCCTCCGGTGTCTGGAAACGTTGTTCGGGGCGCTTGGCTAGCGCGCGCTGAAAGAATGCGTTGAAGCTGGGTGGCAGCTCCGGCCGCAGCGCCGTCGCTGACGGGATCGGGCCGTTGAGGTGCTTCATCACCACATCCCAGGCGTGGTCGCCATCGTAGGGCACGCGCCCGGTCAGCAGCTCGAAGAAGACGCAGCCTAGCGAGTAAAGATCGGCGCGGGTATCCACCTTGCGGCTATCTTCCACCTGCTCCGGTGAGACATAGAAAGGCGTGCCGACGAAAAAGCCGGTCACGGTGATGTCTTTCGACTCGTTGGCGCGCGCCAGCCCGAAGTCGGTCAGCTTGACGGTGCCATCCACGGTGAGCAACAGGTTCTGCGGCTTGATGTCACGGTGGGTAACGCCACGCGACGCCGCCGAGGCGACCCCCGCCGCGGACTGCTCGATCACATCCACCGCGCGCTTGGGCTGGAACGGTCCGCCGGTCAGCACAGCGTGCTTGAGCGTGTGGCCGTCCACGTAGTCCATGACGATGAACAAGCTGCCCTTGTCCTCACCGAAGTCCACCGGCGCCACGACGTGCGGGCCAGAGATGCGGCTGAGCAGTTCGAATTCACGCTCGAAGCGCTCTTTGAGCTCGGTGTCAGCGGCGGCCTCACGGCTGAGCGCCTTGACGGCGTAGATGCGGTTGGTCTCCAGGTCACGCCCGATATAGACCGTCGCCATGCTGCCGCGCCCGCGCTCGTCTATCAACTTGTAGCGATTTTTTAGCAACCGTCCGAGCATAGTAGCCCCCGCTCCCGCCTGATGTCTCCCAGCGCGCGGCAATGACGAACATATAGCGTGAATACGTCGAGGCGTGTTTTGTGTTGGGAGGAGCGACGGCGCCCCATCACACAAGGTCGCGCCCCATTATAGCAACTGGCCTGGCCCGCCGCAATGATATGCGCCACATTTGGGGGGCGATCTCAGTCTACCACGCCGCCTCCGCTCGCGGCGTCCGCTGGCTATTCATGACCGGGAGCGATCGCTACGCGGGTTCCACCGGGTCGCGCAGACCGTCGAGCTGGAAGACCGGCAGCGGCGCCATGCGCCCCTTGACGGCCAGTGGCTCTAGCGGGCGCGTCAGACCCAGGCCATCACAGGTGGCGCAGGTCTCGGCGCTGAGCAAGATCTGGTTCGCGCTGGCGCACGTCTGCAGCCGCGAGGCAATGTTGACGGTGTCGCCGATGGCGGTGTAGTTCTGCATACGGCCTGGCGCGCCGATGTTGCCCACCAGCGCCAGCCCGGTATGCACACCGATGCCATACTGCGCGCGGGTCTGTGGCTGGCCAGTGCGCTCGTCGGCCTCCTCCAGCGCCTGGCGCATCGCCCAGGCGGCGCGCACCGCGCGCGCGGCGTGATCGGGCTGGGGCAGCGGCGCGTTGAAGATCGCCATCAGCGCGTCACCGATGTACATCGTCAGCGTGCCCTCCTCGTCCCAAATGGCGCGGGTGAGCAGGTCGAGGTAGTGGTTGAGCATGCTCACCACGGCGTCAGGCGCGAGCTGGGCGGCGATCTGGCTGAAGTTGCGGATGTCGGCGAAGACGACGCTGATCTCGCGCGTCTCGCCGCCGAGATGCGCCGCCGATGGGTCGGCGAGTAGCTGGCGCACGACGGCGGGATGCACGTAACGCCCGAAGATCTGCTGGATCTCGCGCGCCTGCCGCTGGCTGCGGCGCAGCTCGGTCAAGTCTTCCAGCGTCAGCGCCACGCCCAGCGGCAGAGGGCTGTCGCCATCCTGGGACTCGCCGTCGCGCAGCGGCGTGACGTTCAGCCGCAGCGAGACTTCGCCGCGCCCGGCCAGGTCGCGCGTCAGCTCGTAGCCCAGCGTCGCGTCGCGCTGACTGACCGCCCGGCGCAGCGCGCCCGCCAGCGCATCATCCGTCTGTCCGTCTATCTGGCCGTCCGCGCCTGCCAGCGCCTCCGCCAGCGAGCCGCCGACCACGGCGCCTGGCGCGCGGCCCAGCATGCGCTCCGCCGCCAGGTTGAGCGTCGTCACGCGCCCGCTGAGGTCGGTGGTAATGACGCCGCTCGCGATCGAGGCGAAGACGTTCTCCATGAACGACTTGATGGCGTCCAGCTCGCGGATATTGGCGCGCAGATCGCTGACCAGCCGAGCGTTCTCGATGGCGATGGCGGCCTGATTGCAGAACGCGGCCAGCAAATCGAGACTGCTCTGGTCGAACAGTTGCGCCTCATGGCGGCTATCCACATACACCACGCCGACGCCGCGCCCGCGCGTGAGCAGCGGCGCGCACATCACCGAGCGGATGCCGTAACTGACGACACTAAAGTTCATCTTCAGCCGCTCATCGGCTTGCGCGTCAGTGGTCAGCAGCGGTGTGCGAGTAGTCCATACCTGGTCTACGACGCCGCGGCTGAGGGCCAGTTGGTCTTCGGAGACAGGCTGGCCGGCGGCGTCGCGCCCGGTGGTGAAGCGCAGCGCGTCATCCGCCGCGTCCCACAGCAGAATCGCCCCGCTCTCGGCGCGCACGACCTCGATCAGCAGCGCCATCACGCGGCCCAGCACCTCATCGAGGTCGAGCGAAGTATTGAGCTCCTGGGCGATGGTGTAGAGCATAGCCAGCCGCTCGCGCTCGGCGCCGACCGAACTCCAGTCGCTGCCAACGACCTGGGCCGACTCGCGCAGGCGGCGCAGATCGTTGTCGAGCCTACCCAGCCGCCGGTCGGCGGTGCGCGCCAGATCGAGCGCGTGGATCAGCAGTTGCGTGCGCGGGTCGGCGGTATCGCTGGCATAGGTCCCCTCGACGAACGGCTCCAGCGTGCGCGCGTGACGGTGCATCGCGGCGGCAAGCTCACCAATCTCGCGCTCCAGGTTGCTCATCGCGTCCTGGCCGCGCTGCCATGCGATCTGTGGCTCCGCTGGGCGTGGCGCCGTGACGGCGGCGCCGGACGCGACGGCGCCACTGATCACGACCGTACGCTCCAGCGTGATATCGCGCGCCGCGCCGCTGGCGCCTTCGCCCGCGACCACCTCGCCGCCTGACACTTCGTCGCTCATCGCACGCTCCTTATCCAGGGCTTACGAATCGGTTCTAAAATGAATCTGTATCCCGTGTAGTGTACAAGACGAATGACAAATGTAGTGTACAAGACAAACGGAACGGAGTGGGTGGCACCCACGTTTCATCTCTATGCCTCGATGGCCGAATGGCGCCAGCGGCGATTGAGACTTCCCAGACCCATCTCTCCCAGCCAGGCGGCGGCGCGTTGACCGCGCCCCTGTGGGCTGCGTACACTGTCCTATTATCGCCATGCGCCAGCCTTTGATGGCGCGCGGCGCCACGCGGCGCTACCGGATCAGGCTGGCGAGATTAGGCAAATGCCAGCGGTTGAACCAGCATGGGTATGGGTACAAAGAGCCAGCGGATATGTGGGAAGGGATGCGGCGTAATGGAGACTGAGACAACCACCCAGCGGCGCGCGGCGCGCGCCAGCGCCAGCCCTCCTGATGCGACGGCGCCCGGCGTTGACGCGGATGTCACAGCCATCTCCACAACCAGTGATGCGCCAGCCGTGACGCCCCGTCCTCGCGCGCGGCGTGGCGCCAGCCGCGGCCACCCGCGCGAGAGCGGTGTCACCGGCCTGGCCGAGCGAGCGCGACTCGCCTCCAGCGGATTCGCCACCCCGCTGCTCGACCCACTCTTCAGCGCGCTACCGGCGATGCGGCACGCGCTGCTGAACCGCGCGCTGGATGACGCGCTGCGCGTGGCGGGCGCCCAGCTTGGCGCGAGCCTGGCGCCCAGCGTCGTTCAGTTCTGGATCGCCGATCCGGGCGTGTGGGGCGGCGAGACCGATCGTGTCGGCGGGCTAGAGCTCTTCCCGACGCTACGCGCGCGCGTCACCGTCACCGCCGCGCGCGCGCGGGGCGCGGGCGGGCAAGGTGAGCCGCCAGGCGGGCCAGGGGGCGCGTTGCCGCCGGGCGTCATCATAACCCGCGAGGCCATCGCCACTGATCCGCTGATCGAAGAGGTCGCCTCCGCCCGCCGCGCGATCATCCTGAACGACGCCGACGCGCATGCGCTGGCGCGGGCCTGGCTGCCCCGGCTAGGCGATGTCTCTGGGCAGGGGGCGCCGGGTGAGATGGTGATCGGCACGCTGCTGGCGCTGCCGCTGCGCGCGCGCGGGCAGTTCCTCGGCGTCATGGCTATCGCCTCGCGGCCACGACTGGCGCCACGCCAGCTCACCGCGCTGGAGGAGCTGGGTGACTTGGTGGCGCTGGCCGCCGACCGCGACCGCCTGCTGAGCTATTCGCGGACGCAGGAGGCGCTGGCGCAGACGATGATACGCAACGCGCCGGTGGCGATGGCGCTGCTGACAGGCGCCGAGCACGTCATCGCGCTGGCCAATCCAGCGTTCTTCGAGCTGATCAGCGTGGAGGAGAGCGCGCTGGCGCTAGGCTTGCCGCTGGCGGATGTGATCCCCGAAAGCTCGCGGCGTCTCTCGCTGGCGTTGCGCCTCGACGCGGTCTATCAGGGGTCGGAGCCGCAGGCGATGGTCGAATTGCCGATTACGCTGGCGCGCGGCGAGACATACTGGAATGTCACCACATCGCCGGTGATCGGCGAGGGCGAGGTCATCGGCGGCGTACTGGTGGCGGCGGTGGATGTCAGCCATCAGGTGGCGGCGCGCCACCGCGCCCAGGAGTCCGCCGACGTGGCGCAGGAGCGCATCGGCCAGATGATGGCGCTGCACGCCACGTCGCTCGCCACCGCCAGCCAGCTCGGCGCCGACCCGCGCGAGCTGCTGGCCAGCATCCTGCGCCGCTCGATCAGCCTGCTGGAGGCGCGCGCTGGGGTGATCTACGCCCGCGCGCCGCGCCGCGATGAGCTGGAGGTCGTCGTCTCGCAGGGGCTGCGCGCCGACTACACAGGCGCCCGCGTGCGCCTGGGACAGGGGCTGGCCGGCAGCGTCGCGCGGTCGGGGCAGGGCCGTGTAGTCGCCGACTATCGCGCCGATCCCGAGCAGGCTGGCGTCTATGACGATGAGAGCTTCACGGCGATCATCTCCGTGCCGCTGATCCATCACAATCAGGTCGTCGGCGTGCTGGATGTGCTGGATGACGCCGGGCGCCGCGCCTTCACCGATGACGATCTCTGGCTGCTGGAGCTCTTCGCCGCGCAGGCCGCGCAGGCGATGGAGAATGCGCGCATGTTCGTCGAGCTGGAGGTGGCGCTGCGCAAGCAGCGCGAGCTCGACCGCATGAAGGATGACTTCATCGCTACCGCCTCGCACGAGCTACGGACGCCGCTGACGGGCGTGAAGGGCTTCCTGGATCTGCTGCTGAACTATCCCGCCGCGCAGGCCGACCCGCTGGTGGCGGAATTCGTGCGCCAGGCGGCGAATTCGGCGACCGAGCTGGAGGATATCGCCGAGCGGCTGCTCCAGACCTCGCGGCTGGATACGGGCCGGCTGGGGCTGCGCGCCGCGCCCGCGCCGCTGGCGGCGGTGGTCGAGGAGTCGCTGCGAGCCTTCCGCGCGCTGGACAGCGCGCAAGGTGGCAAGCGCCAGATCGAGATGGACGTGCCAGCTGGCGTGATGGTGATGGCCGACAAGGGCCGGCTGAAGGAGACGCTGGACAACCTGATCTCCAACGCCCTGAAGTACAGCCCCAACGGCGGGCGAGTGCGCGTGCTGTGGACGCCCGCCGTCTTCGAGCCACTGGACGGCGCCGAGCCGGAAGCGCCCAGTGAGGCCAATGAGCCGCTCGCCGCCGATGAGCGCCCGACGGTGATTCTCCACACGCTCTCCGCCGCGGATGACGACGAGGCGGAGAGCTACCGTTCGACCCGACAGCGATCCGTGCGCGCCCTCATCCGCCGTGGTGGAGGCGGCGCAACGGCGCGGCTATTCCGCCGTGCTGGTCTGCGATGAGGGTATGGGCATCCCGGATGAGGAGCGCGGCCACCTGTTTGGCCGCTTCTCGCGGCTGGAGTCGGCGCGTGTCAGCCAGATTCGCGGCGCGGGCCTGGGCCTCTACATCTGCCGCCAGACGATGCGCGCGATGGGCGGCGATGTCTGGCTGCATGGCAGTACGCCGGGGCGCGGCAGCATCTTCGCCTTCGCGCTGCCCGACGCCGCTGACCATTCCGGCGAGGACGAGTGACCACGCCAGCCGCTGACAACGCGCGCGCAGCCCGGCTCCGTCAGCGCCTGGCGCGCCGCTACGCCCTGCGTGACATCTCCGTAGCCCTCGATGGTCTGCCCCGTCCACTCACCATCGCCGCGCCCGCCGACCCCGACGCGCCGCTGGACGAGATGGCGGCGGAGCAGGCGCGCCATTCGGGCGTCCAGGCCGCGCCCGCCAGCGGGGCAGACGCCAGCGGATCGGGCGCGGCGGCGTCCTCGGCCCGCGCGACCATCGCTGAGGGCGCGCACCTGCCCTACTGGGCGCTGCTCTGGCCCAGCGGCCTGGCGCTGGCGGAGGCGCTGCTGGCGGAGCCGGAGGCCGTGCGGGGCCGCGTGACGCTGGAGCTGGGCTGCGGCCTCGGCGCGACGGCGGCGGTGGCGGCCATGCTCGGCGCGCGCCTGACGGTCAGCGACCTCTTCCCTGACGCGCTGCTCTTCGCGGGCTACAACACCCTGCGCCACGCGGGCTGCGTTCCGCGACGGATGCTGGTGAACTGGCGCACACCCGCCGGACGCGCCGCGCTGCTGGCCTCCGCGCCCTACGAGACGCTACTCGCGGCGGATGTGCTCTACGAGCCGGACGACATCGAGCCGCTGCTCGCGCTGGTCCCCGCGCTGCTCGCCCCCGGCGGGACGTTCTGGCTGGCCGAGCCAGGTCGCCGCGCCTCGCACGCCTTCGTCGAGGCTACCCTCGCCTGCGCCTGGCCCCACACTGTCACCACCTACCAGCGTCCCTGGCCACCCGACGGCGACACCGTGCGGGTGAGCGTCCATCGGTTTGCGTTTTGAATCGTGGAAAAGTTCCCAGAAACAGGCGGTTTGGTCGGGGCTGGCAGCGGCAAGATGGCTACTTTGCAAAGCCCCACTGGTAACAGCGACCGCGTGATACGAATCGCCGCGCGCTAGCGCCAGCGTGACCGTCGAGTTGCGCCGATCTTGGAATACATCTTGCGAGCATTCTGTGCGCAATCAGCCATGAGCTGAACGCAGTCGCGAGGCCGCCCCCTCCGTTTCTGTTCGGCCCGCGACCCGCTGGAAAACAGGGGAAGTCAATGAGTGCGCCACTTTCGCCACAAGCTCAGATCGATATCGGCGAAGCCTTTAGCTTCGTCTTCCGCTCGCGCAACTGGTTCGGACGCCTGGCAGTTGGCGCCCTCTGCCTGTTCTTCTTCTGGCTGCTCTTCATTCCACTTTTTATCTTGCTCGGATATTTCATAGAAACCGCGCGGGCCATCAGCCGCGGCGAGCGCGAGCTACCGCCCTGGAACAATATCGGCCAAAAGCTGAGTGAAGGCTTCATCCTGGCTGTGGTGCTCTTCATCTGGGATTTGCCCGGATCGATTCTATCCTCCTCGGGGGGCGGTGTGCATTGCGTGGGTACGTCCTGCACCTACACGCCCACCAATGCCCTCGCTCCCATCGGCGGCCTCTACACGCTGCTTCTTGGCCTGCTGACGGCCGCGATCTGGAGCCAGTTCCTGGAGGGTGGCTTTGCGGCCGCCTTTGATTTCCGGGCCATCTTTCGACGGGCTGGCATGCAACCGGGAATGACGGTTCTGGTCTGGCTGATGGCTATTGTGGCTGGCATCATTGGGGCGCTCGGGGTGATCCTGCTCGTGATTGGGGTGCTCTTCACCCTGCCCTACGCTTTCGCGGTCAATGCCCACTTATACGGCCAGTTCAAACAGCTGACGCAAAGCGCGACCACGGCCACAACCGGCTAACGCCCTCGGTCCCTCGCCAGGCGCGCCGCGGCGCCTCGATCTCACCATCCCGCCTGACATACTGGAGCGCCTGCGTTACCGCTCACGCCGCCGCGAGCGCAACCTGAACAAAAGGAGATCTGCAACGGTCGCCTGGTAGGCTCAATAGGCAGGCGTGCAGGGCATCTACCGCCTGAGCGAGGCCTCACAGCGCGAGTTCGAAGCGCTGATCGCGGGCGCGCCTGCAATTCGCGAGTACGATCATTAAGAGTTATGTCCGTACTGAAGCAGAAATTCCGCTGGCTTTAGAATGGGAATATCGCGGAATGGATGAAGCGTGAGCAGGTCATTATCTCCGCTCACGACGCATGTCGCCTGACCGTTCACCGCCAGTTCCAATACATGATCATCTTTGGGGTCGCGACACACCACGATGCGCTCGACAACGTCTACGAGCGCCGAATCGCGGATGAGCGCGGCCAGGAATAAATCGCGCTCATCGCGAGGGAGATACCTATCAAATTTGGGACGGCTGAGAACAGTTCGCAATTCATTGAGCAGGTCGAGTGAGGTAAGGATTGCGCCATGTTCTCCCGCCCAGGTCAGCGCCTGGGCAGGGATTGAATTGGGCATGAGAAGCCCACTGACCAGCGCATTGGTATCGAAAACAAAGCGCAATTCAAGAGGCTGGCTCATCCAGAATCTCCTGTAAGATTTCTGGAGTCAGTCCGCGTTCGCGGGCGCGCTCGCCGAGCATGCGCATAACCTCGGCAAGCGGTGGAATTGAGGCAGGCGCCGCGAGGAGTTGCAGGGCAAGCAGCGCCTCTAGCTTTCGCCGCTCTTCGGGCGAAGCGGCGTTGAAGATGCGCGCCGCCTCTTCGCCAACCCGAATGGTGATCGTGTCTGTGTCCATGATGTGTTCTCCTGCCACCTGGCTTGCGTGGCAAGTTGGGCCTATGCCCGCATTGTACGCGCCACAGCGCCATGCGGGCAAGCACCACTCACCCTTGCTACCGCGCCGCGCCGCCTGACGCCGTACGCCACGCGGCTGGAGCCGACGATGACGGGCAACAGCTCGCGTAGCTCCCGCAGGAAGGCGGTCTGGCCCTCGGCGAAGCGGCGGCGGGGCAGGCGCACCTCGCCAAGCTGCACGCGCGCGTCGGTCTTGTAGCGCTTGTAGAGCGCGACGCGGTCGGGGGCGATGGTGCGCTTGATCTTGAACGTCACCTCGCCGTCGCGCGCGCTGACGCCCTCGACGCCCAGCGCCGCCGCCTCGGTCTTCAGCTGCGTCACCGCCAGCAGGTTGGCCACCGGCTCCGGCGGCGGGCCGAAGCGGTCGGCCAGCTCGGCGGCCATCGCCTCCGCCTGCTCGGGCCGCTCCAGGTTGGCCATGCGCTGGTAGACGTTCATCTTCAGCGCGCGGTCGTTGATGTACTCGTCGGGGATGTAGGCGTTGACCGGCAGCTCCAGCGTCACCGGCGCGGGCCGCTGGACCGTCTCCGGGCGCTTGCCCTCCATCTCGGCGACAGCCTCCGCCAGCAGCCGGGTGTACAGCTCGAAGCCGACGGAGTTCATGAAGCCCGACTGCTCGGCGCCCAGCAGGTTGCCCGCGCCGCGTATCTCCAGGTCCTTCATCGCGATGCGGAAGCCCGCGCCCAGCTCGGTCGCCTCGAAGATCGCGCGCAGCCGCTTCTCCTGCACCGGCGTCAGCTGCGCGCCCTTCTGATAGAGGAAGTAGGAGTAGGCCTGGTTGGCGGCGCGCCCGACGCGTCCGCGCAGCTGGTAGAGCTGTGAGAGGCCGAAGTAGGCGGCGTTGTTGACGATGATCGTGTTGGCGTTGGGGATGTCCAGGCCGTTCTCGATGATCGTCGTCGAGATCAGCACGTTCGCCTCGCCCGCTGAGAAGTCCAGCATCACCTGCTCTAGCTGGTCCTCACGCATCTGGCCGTGGCCGACGACGAACTTCGCCTCCGGCACGAGCCGCCGCAGCCGGTCCGCCAGCGCCTGGATGCCCTTCACGCGGTTGTGGACGAAGTAGACCTGGCCGCCGCGATCGATCTCGCGCAGAATCACCTCGCGGATCAGCGCGTCGTCGAACTCGCGAATGTACGTGCGGATCGGCAGGCGCTCCTGCGGCGGCGTCTCGATCACGCTCATGTCGCGCACCTCGGCCAGCGCCATGTAGAGCGTGCGCGGGATCGGCGTCGCGGAGAGCGTCAGCACGTCCACCTCGGCGCGCATCTGCTTCAGCCGCTCCTTGTGGGCGACGCCGAAGCGCTGCTCCTCGTCAATCACCAGCAGGCCCAGGTTCTTGAAAACGATGTCTTTCTGCAAGATGCGGTGCGTGCCGATGACGATGTCCACCGATCCCTCCGCCAGGTCGCGGATGGTCTCCTTCTGCTCTTTCTCCGAGCGGAAGCGGCTGAGCAATTCGACGCGCACGGGATAGGGCTTGAGGCGCTGGCTGAAGGTGTTGAAGTGCTGGAGCGCCAGAATGGTGGTCGGCGCGAGGATCGCCACCTGCCGCTGGTCCAGCACGGCCTTGAATGCCGCGCGCAGGGCGACCTCGGTTTTGCCATAGCCGACATCACCGCAGACCAGCCGGTCCATCGGGCGGGCGCGCTCCATGTCGGCCTTCACGTCACTGATGGCGCGCTCCTGATCGGGCGTCTCCTGGTAGGGGAAGCCTTCCTCCATCTCGCGCAGCCACGGCTGGTCCTCGTCCGACGGGAAGGGGTGGCCCTGGACCGTCTCGCGCACGCTGTAGAGTCGCAGCAAGTCCGCCGCGATGTCGCGGGCGCTCTCCTTGGCGCGCTGGGTGGCGCGCGCCCAGTCGGCCCCGCCCAGGCGGCTGAGGGACGGTGTGGCGTCGCCCATGCCGATGTAGCGCGTCACCTGATCGAGCTGGTCGGTGGGGATGTAGAGCTTGTCCGTGCCAGCGTAGGCAATCAGCAGGTACTCGCGCTCGACGTCGCCGCTGGCCAGCTTGACCAGCCCATCGAAGCGTCCGATGCCGTGGTCCTGATGCACGACGAAGTCGCCGGGCCGTAGCTCCGCCAGGAACGCCGCCGGGGTAGTCGAGCGGCGCCGCTGCTCGCCATGCCGCGCCCAGCCGAAGACCTCCGTATCGGTGAAGACCGTAAGCGCCATCGTGCGGCTGTGCCAGCCCTCCGGGAAGCGGCCATGCACGACCGTCAGCGTCCCTGGCTCTGGCGCGTCGGGCAGAGTGGTCTGCGGCGAGACGAGCACGACATTGGCCCGCCCCAGCAGCGCCTCATCGCCGAAGACCTCGCAGAGCCGCCGCGCCTGGAGGCTGACGATCACCACCCGCTGCCGCTCGTCCAGCAGGCGGCGGACATCGTGGGCGAAGGCCCGCAACCGTCCGCCGTAGGACTGCGCGGGCGTCAGGTCGGGCGCCAGCGCGCCGCCCAGCCCGTCTGCGCCGCGCTGCTCGTCCGTGAGCAGCGCGGCGAAGCTTGCCTGAGGGCGCGCCGCGATGCGCGGCTCCAGCCAGGCCCACGGCAGGAACGCAGGCGCCAGGCCGTGCGGGTTCTCGCCGTCACGCTCCAGGCGGTCGCGCGCCGCTTCGCCTTGCTCCGCCAGCGTTTCGGCGACAACGCGCGGGGCGTCCTCCTCGCCGAGGATGATGTAGCCACCCTCCGGCAGGTAGCCGAGGATCGAGGCTGGCTCGTGCAGGTAGGGCAGGTAATAGGCGATGTCCTCGAAGGACTGGCCCGCGCCGAGCGCCTCCACATCGGCCTGCCAGCGTGCGCGGGCGTCGGGGTTCAAGCCGATGGTGTCCAGCGCCGCTAGCCGCCGCGCCGCCTCAGGGCCGCGCGTGGCCAGCGCCTCACGCGCGGGGGTGATCAGCGCGACGGGAATCTGGTTCAGCGAGCGCTGCGTCTCCGGGTCGAATGTACGGATGGACTCGATCTCGTCGCCGAAGAACTCGATGCGCGCGGGCCGCTCCATCGCCGGGGAGAAGACGTCAATGATGCCGCCGCGATGCGTGCAGTTGCCGGGGTCTTCAACTTCGGCCTCGAAGTCGTAGCCCAGCGCCATCAGCCGCCGCAGCACGCTATGTGGATCGCTCCGGTCGCCGGGGCGTATCTCCATCAGCGCGGCGCGGAACTCCTCCGGCGGCATGACGGGCTGGGTGAGCGCGCGCGCGGAGCAGACGACAATCGCCGGGCCGCTGGCATGCCCCGACAGCAGGATCAGCGCGTTCATGCGCGCCTTGATCGTGTCGCGGTCCGCGAGCAGCCGCTCGCTGGGCAGCGCGTCGAGGGCCGGGAAGGCGCGCACTGGGAACGAGCCGCTGGCCAGCGCGTTCAGCGCCTGCGCCGCCGGCTCGACCTGGTCATCGTCGCGGGTGACGTAGAGCAGCGGCGCCGCCAACTCATACGCCAGCCCGGCGACGAGGTATGGGCGCGCGGGCGCGCTGACCCCCGCGATGACCGGCGCGGCGCCCGTCCGAGCGGCCAGCCGCTCGCGCAGACGGCGCGGCTCAGGCCGGCCCTCCAGCAATGTGAGCAGACCACGCAGCGACACAGGCGACCTCACCCCCTACCCCCTCTCCCACGGGGAGAGGGGGAACACGTTTCAGCCCGCGCAGGCGGGCTTCGCGGCCGCAGCCCCTAGCCGCGGCTTCAGACGCCCGGCGGTTATCCCCGCCGATGGCTCTATCCGTTGAAGCGGTTCATCGCCGCCTCGGCGCCTTCCAGCGCCCAGGCGAGCGCCGCGTCCGCCGCGCGCTCGATGGCGGCGTCCAGCGCGATGCGCTCGTCGCCGCGCGGCGGACTGAGCAGAAAATCCACGTTCGCGTCGCGGCCATGCGCCGGGCGCCCGATGCCAATCTTGAGCCGGGCGAAGTCCGTCGTTCCCAGCAGCTTGATGGTGGACTCCAGGCCGTGCTGCCCGCCCGCCGCGCCGCGCGCCCGCAGGCGCGCCTTGCCCAGCGGCAGGTCGAGGTCATCGCAGACCACCAGCAGGTCGCGGCGGTCGAGCTTATAGAAGCGCATCAGTTCGCTGACCGAGACGCCGCTCTCATTCATGTAGGTCTGCGGCTTGGCCAGCAGCAGCTTCTCCTCGCGGATGACTGGCTCCGCGGGCGGCGGCGGCGCGGGCGGCGGCGCGTCGGACGCGCCTTCTGGGCGCGCGGCGGGGACGGCGGGGCGCGGCGGCGTAATAGTGGCGCGGTAGAGTCCGCTGGCGACCATCGCCTTGCCGCGCCCGACCTCCCACGACCATTTCAAGCGGCGCGCCAGCTCATCGGCGACATCGAAGCCCACATTGTGGCGCGTGTGGGCGTACCGCGCTCCCGGATTCCCCAGCCCAACGATCAGCTTCACGCTCAGTTACGCTCCACACTCAACCCGCTCGCGCACAACAGCAAACCGGGCGGCCGCCAGCGCGACCCCCCATCGGCGCGCCGCCAAACCGGCGCGGCCATCTCTGAGTGTACCACGCGCCGCCGCCCGCATGGGACTGACGGCGCGCCGGCCTTCCGCCTGCCGTGCGACGGCCATTCATGGCCGCGCCTCGCCAGTTACGCCGCTTTGGCGGTGAAGTTTAGCGTCAGGACCACAGTGTCCGTCACCCCCGTAACCGAAGGAACGTTGGGGATGGCGAGGTTGAAATCCTCGTAGCGCACGGTGGCGCTGGCGGACCCAGTGACCTGCTTGTCACTATTCACGGTGAAGACCGCGTCGAATGTCTCGACCTTCATCACCTGATGCACGGTCAGATTGCCCGTCACCTGGAAGTTCACTAACTGGCCCACAGTGAAGGTGGTTGGCAACCCCTTGAACGAGGTAGCGGTGAAGGTGGCGTATTGATTGGCGGGGTCACCCGTCTCCAGAATGCGGCCCTGGAGCGCTCTATTGCGCATATCGCTGTCCGTTGTCAGCGTGCTGACATCCACCCGGATCGGGCCAAGCTGGCTCTTCGCCGGGTCGCTGGTGTTGATGAAGATCTGCCCCGTCACATGGTTCGTCTTGCCAACGACCGTATTGGGAGAGCCGAAGAGCACTTCATGGATCTCGAACGAGGCCGATGAGAGGGAGGGATCAATCGTGAAGACGGTCTGACCCTTCGCGGGCGCCAGTGTAGGCGCTGGTGTCGCCGTCGCGGAGGAGCCAGCGCCATTCGTCGTGGCGCCGTTAGCGCCGTAGACGTAGACGCCTAACGCCACCAGCGCCGCGATGACGGCGAGCGCGCCCAACGCCCCCACGCCCGCCACGATCCGCCCGCCGGGACGCTTCAGCAGATCCCCCAAAAACCGCATGCCGCATGCCTCCATCGCACTCGATAAACCGTTCGCTAGAACACATCATACCAGTGCGAGATGTGCGGCGCATGAGCGCTGGCTGGGAGGTTCCTCACGCTACGTAAGCATGCGGCGGCGCGGTCAGGCCCGAACGGACGCCATGCCTATAGCTTGGCGCGCGTATCCATGGCTGGCTCCTGTCCGCATGCCCCTGGCCAGAGGGCGCGGACGGACGCTGCGCAGGCCACCCACCGCGTGACGCCTGGCTGGGGACTTCGCGCATCGCGCCGCTCTCCGTGTCTTCGCGTTTCCACGTCGCTGACCGCGCCAGGCCGCGCACTGATTCGAATTGCTTCAATAAGAAGAACAACGCGGCAGATGCGGAAGCGTTCTTTTCACGAGGCAAGGGAACAAACTGACGTAGATATTGTCGACCGCGCTATTTCGCTGGCTTAGACGGCGCCTCGACGCGCCGTCCCAGGGCGCGGTCCACGACCCACGGCGCAAGACCCTCGACGGCGATGGCGCCGCGATAACTGACGGGAACGATGACCTCGCGGCGCGGATGGGCGAGCAGATTGGCGATAGCGGTGGCCACAACTTCCGGGCCAGGCATCGGCGCGCGGCGGCCCGCCGTCATCTCTGTACGGATGAAGCCGGGCGAAACGATCGAGACATTGACGCCCGTGCCGCGCAAGCGCCGCCGTAATGAGAGCGCGAAGCCGCGCACGCCGAACTTGGTGGCGGAGTAGAGCGCGTCGGTGGCGATATGCCCAGCCACTGAGGCGACACAGACGATCGCGCCGCGCTTGCGCTCCAGCATGCCCGGCAGCAGCAGGCGCGTCAGCAGCATCGGCGCGGTCAGGTTGACGCTCACCACCCGCTCGATGCCTTCCGGCGCCATCTCATCAAAATGCTCCGGCCAGCCCATGCCCGCGTTATTGATGAGCGCATCCACCCGCCCGTAGACGGCGACCGCCTCGCGCGCCAGCCGCTCCAGCGCCGCAGGGTCGGCGACATCCGCCTCGATGGCTGTCGCCTGGCCGCCCGCGCCGGTGATCGCCGCGACCTGCTCCGCCAGCCGGTCCGCGCGCCGCGCCACCAGGATGACCCGCGCGCCGCGCCCGGCCAGCTCGCGCGCCGTCGCCGCGCCAATGCCTGAGCTGGCGCCCGTCACCAGCGCAACCGTCTCTTTCAGCCTGTCCATCGTCCGTGTCCTCCGTCTTGTCGCCGTCGCTCATTTCGAGCGCCAGTATCGCATATCGCGCCTATCGCGCCGCTAGCGGATGTGGACTATAGTGTGGGTGTGCAAGCGCGAAGGGGATCGCTGGCCGCCGTTCTGGACGGGAGGCGCGCGTATGGAGCTGGGTGAGAAGCTGCGACGGCTGCGCATGGCGGAGGGGCTGCGGCGTGGTCTCTGGCGAGCGATGACCCAGCGCGAGGTGACGCGGGCGCTGCGTCAGGAGCTGGGCGTGACGCTCAGCCAGGCCTATCTCTCGCAACTGGAGAGCGGCGCGCGCGTCCACCTCTCCAGCGAGACGCGAGAGGCGCTGGCGCGGTTCTATCACATTCGCCCCAGCGAGCTGGTCAGCGACCCGCCGGGCCATACGCCGGCGAGCCCGGATAGCCGGGAGCGCCAGGCCCAGCGCATGCTGGAGCGGCTGGCGGAAACGCTGGCCGAGGCGCCGGACCCGGAGCGCGCGCTGTGGCTGGCGGAGCGGCTGCTCGCCCTGCCGCCGGAGGCGCTAGCGACATTCGAGACGGCGCTCGATGCGCTGCCGACAGCCACAAAGGCGCCACAAAGCGACCTAACCGCAACGTCCGCTCGTCTCCGCTCGTAATGAATGCTGGGCGGGATAGAGCGTCCGCATTCGGGCGCTTCCCCCGCAGCGAAACGAGAATGAGAGCATGGGTAGCAAGCTCAACTGGTTCATCGGCGGCCTGACCGCCGGACTGACCGCCGCCGCCATCGGACAGGAATTGGCGAAGCCGCGCGCGGAGCGGACCTGGAAAGGGCGCGTCGCTGGCGTGCCCTACAGTTTCCGCCTCAGCGAGTGGCCCGACGCCGCCAACGAGTACTGGAATCCGGACAGCGATCAGATCATCACCCCGCATGTCATCGGCCTTGGCTGGGGCGTCAACTTCGCTGCCCTCGCCCGCCGCGCGCAAGTGTTGCTGGGCCAGCCGGACACCGCGCCCAGCCCGGTGGAATCCACCAGCCCGCCAGGCCAAACTGCCGCGCCCGTAACGGAGTGATCGGCGCCGCTCCACGTTCGCGTATGTGATGTCCTGTAGCCAGGAGGCGTCAGGATGCCCGCGCAAGATCCGCTTTCACTGTTCTTTCTTGGATGCGCGCTCTTCTCCGCGCTCTTTCTCGCCGCCACCGTCGTCCTCGGCGCCGGGCATGGGCATGGCGGCCATATCGGCGCGCACGCCGCCGGGCATGTGGCAGGGCATGTGGCAGGGCATGTGGCAGGGCATACGGCCAGCCATGTCGCCGCACACAACGGCGCCGCGCATGCCACCCATACGGCGAACGGCGGCACAGGCGACCGCGCGCTGACGGGCGGCGAGATCACCCCGTTGGGCGGCGCCTGGGCCACAGCGCAGGGCCTGCTGCTCGGCGCGCTAAACATCAACGGCCTGCTGGTCTTCCTGCTGCTCTTCGGGCTGTTGGGCTACCTGCTACACACTGGCGGGTCGCCGGCGCTGTTCGTCCTGCTGCTGTCGGCGCTGGTAGGCGTGATTGGCGCCGTGCTGGCCAATGCGGCGCTGGCCAAGCTGTTCTTTGAGAACGAGGCTGGTGAGCTGACCGCGCGCTCCTCCCAGATCGAAGGGCGGATCGCAACGGTCAGTATCGCCATCCGGCCCGGCGGCATCGGCGAGATCATCTTCCCCGGCGAGGCGGGTGCGCGGCAGAGCATGGGCGCCCACGCGGAGGATTCCAACGCCGCGATCGCCGTGGATACGGAGGTAGTCGTCACCAGCGTCGAGAACGGCATCGCGACGGTCCAGCCCTGGAATATCCTCCTGGAGGAGACCAAGATGCGTCTGCTCAGCGACGCCGCGCGCGGCCAGATGACGCCGCCCGCGAGCTGACTCCCGCGAGCGCCTAGCCATTCGGCGCGTGTGAAACGAAACGCGCCGGGCGCTCGCCTCATACACCAGAGCGCGCGCCCGTCCCACTGGACGGTTTTCCGAGGACGCGCCCATACCCCGCTCATAGCCCATTGAATGCGCTTTATCCCTCAATCAGATTTCCCCGTGAAAAGGGGAGAGGTTACACAGATGAGTCCGTTGCTGACAACGCTGATCGTGGTGGTGGTCGCGGTGGGAGCCTTTATGGGGCTCGTGCGCGTGGCGTCGAGCTACTACCGTAAGGTCGGGCCGAATCGCGCGCTGATCGTCTACGGCGCGGGCGGCACGCATGTGGCCCAGGGTGGCGCGAAGCTGGTGGTGCCGCTGCTCAATCGCGCTCAGGAGTTCTCGCTGGAGTTGATGTCCTTCGATGTCGCGCCGCAGCAGAACCTGTACACCAATCAAGGCGTAGCCGTGCGCGTCGAGGCGGTCTCCCAACTCAAAGTGCGCTCCGACAAGGACAGCATCCTGACCGCCGCCGAGCAGTTCCTCAGCAAAACCGATGATGACCGCGAGGGGCTGATCCGGCTGGTGATGGAGGGCCACTTGCGCGGCATCGTCGGCCAGCTGACCGTCGAGCAGCTCGTCAAAGAGCCGGAGATGGTCAGCGAGAAGATGCGCGCCGTCAGCTCCGCTGACCTGGCGAAGATGGGCCTGGAGGTCGTCTCGTTCACCATCAAAGAGGTGCGTGACGAAAACGACTACATCACCAACATGGGCCGGCCCGAGATCGAGCGCATCAAGAAGGAAGCCAACATCGCCGCCGCGCTGGCCGCCCGCGACACGCAGATCCAGGCCGCCAACGCCGCTCGTGAGGCGGCCGTCTCCAAGTCCGCGGCCGATCAGGCGCGCGTCGAGGCGGAGGCCGCATCGCAGGCCAAGCAGTCCGAGTTCCAGCGCGACCTGGCGCTGAAGCGCGCTTCGTACGACACGGAGGTTAGGAAACAACAGGTAGTGGCCGACCGCGCCGCCGAGCTGCAGCAGCAGATCATGCAGCAGCAGATCGTGCAGGAGACCGCCCGCGCGCAGGAGATTGACAAGACAGCGCAGGTGAAAGTGCAGGAGGCCGAGGGGCAGCGCCGCCAGATGGAGCTCGAAGCGACCGTCATCAAGGCGGCGGACGCCGAAAAACAGCGTGTCACCACGCTGGCGGAAGCGGAGAAGCAGCGGCTGGAGACGCTGGCCGCCGCCGAGCGCCAGCGGCTCCAGTTGGAGGCGGAAGGCCACGCCGCCGCGTTGCGCGCCCAGGCGTCCGCCGATGCGGAAGCCGCCCGTGTGCGCGGCGCCGCCGAGGCCGAGGCCACCCGTCTGGTTGGTGTCGCGGAGGCCGATGTTATCCGGGCGAAGGGTGAGGCGGAGGCCGAGGCGATGCGGGTGAAGGCGGCGGCGTACCACGAGTACAACCAGGCCGCCGTGCTCGACAAGATCATCACGAACCTGCCGGAGATCGTGCGTGCGCTGGCCGAGCCGCTCGGCAAAGTGGACAAGATCAGCATCGTCTCGACCGGACCCAGCGAGAACGGCAGCCTGGGCGCCAGCCGCCTGACTGGCGACATGGTGAACATGCTGGCGCAGGCCCCCGCCATCCTGGAGGCCCTGACGGGCGTGCGGCTGGCCGACCTGATGGCCCGCGTGCCGGGCATGACGGTGGATGGCAGCGCGGCGCCCAACGCGGCGCCCAACGCGCCCGCCGCTTCGCCCGCCGCCACACCAGCCGCCCCAGCTAACGATACCGCGAGCGCTGAGCCCGCCCCCGCTGACGCGGCCGAGCCCAGCGCCGCCCTGGTCGCCGAGCCCGGCGCCGCGGGCGTCAACGGCTCGACCGCCAGCAGCGCCACAACCCGCCGCCAGCGCTCACGCGCCGCCAGCCGCTCAGGCCGCGCGCGGCGGTAGGGGCAGCCTCACCCCCTGCCCCCTGCCCCGCGGGGCGAGGGGGTCGCCGTCCAGCAGGATGGGCGGAGAGCAAGCGTTGTTTGCCCTCCGCCCATTCGCTTGCCCTACGCCGCTCCGCTGGCGCCTACGCCGCCTGTCGCGTACACTGGGAAGGCATAGCGCCGCCTCCTGCGCCGATCCTTGAGTGAGGCTGGGCGTGTCGCGTGGAGCGCTGGAGGGAAAGCGCCAATGTCTGAAGAGTCCGGTGAGCCAAAGCCGCCAAGCGCTAGCCCGCCATCCATCGAAGAGCGGATGCGCGCCGTCCACATCGGCCCGTTGCAGCCGCTGACCAGCCGCATCGTCGTCGCGCCATACAACGACGAGTGGCCGCGCCTGTACGCCGCTGAGGCGGAGAAGATCCGCGCGGCGCTAGGCAAGCGCGCGCTGCTGCTGGAGCATGCCGGTTCCACGTCCGTGCCGGGGCTGGCGGCGAAACCGTTGATTGACATCGTGCTGGTGGTCGCGAACCCGGCGGACGAGGCGGCGTATGTTCCGGCGCTGGAGGCGGCGGGCTATGCGCTGCGCATCCGCGAGCCGGACTGGTACCAGCATCGCATGCTCAAGCGCGCCAGCCCAGAGGTCAACCTGCATGTCTTCGGCCCCGACTGCGAGGAGGTCGAGCGAATGCTGCTGATGCGCGATTGGCTGCGGCGCGACGCGGCTGACCGAGAGCTGTACGGGCGCACGAAGCGGGAGCTCGCCCAGCGCGACTGGACCTACATGCAAGAGTACGCCGACGCCAAGGGCGAGGTGGTCGAGGCGATCCTGGCGCGTGCGCGCGCGGCGATGGGCGGCTGATCGGACGCCACACCGGCGTTCTCGCGGAACGAGCGGTATAGAGGGGAGCGAGCGCGAACATGGCTGAGCAGAGTTCGCCGGGCGCGGGCAGCAGCGCGTCGTGGGCCGTACAGGGCGAGCTGCGCCCCATCTGGCCAGCGCCGCCCAGACCCGAGGCGACTATCGGGCGGCGCTGGGCGACCGGCGCGCGCATCGCCGCGACCGCAGGCGGGCTGCTCTTTTCCTCGCCGCCTGGGCGCCGTGGGCCACCGCGATCACCTCCGGCGACCTGAGCAAAGGCCCCTCCGGCGCGCTCTATACCTACAGCCTGACGGCGGCGGAGCTGGGCGCGCCGCCCATCGCCTCGCTGACCGGCCAAACCAGCTCCTTCGTCTACTGGAGCTTCCTAACCATTCTGGGCGCGCTGCTCGCGCCGCTGCTCTGGCAGCGCACGCGGCCCTGGCTGGTCTGGGTGGCCGCCGCGCTCTACGGCCTCTGGGCCGCCACCTGCGCGCTCGTCCTCGTCCAGACCGCCGCGCTGCTCTTCCAGACCGTTCCCGCGCTATCGCACGCCGCGAATGGCCCGTATATCACCACGCTCCAACCCTACGGCGCGCAACTGAAGATCTACGCCGCCTCGCCCGCGTTCGGCTTGTACGTCGCTATCCTGGCGCTGGTCGCCGCGCTAACCGCGCTCGTCCTGACGGCGGTGGCCGTGCGCGTCAGCCCACCGGCCCTCCGCAGGCGAACGCCCACCGTGCATGGCGAAGTCGCGCCAACTGAGACGCCCATCGCTGGGGCGCCGCCCGCGCGGCGCTCGCTGCCCGGTGTCGGCGCGGTCTCCGGCGGGCTGCTGCTCTGGGCGTGGGGATTCTTCCTGCTGCCGTGGGCCTCGCTCAACTGCGCGCAAACGCCCCTGCTGGCCGGGCAGTGCGAGGGTCTTCCGGTCGCCAGCGCGTTGCAGGCAGGGCTGCTCGCCACGCGCAACATCTTTGACCCCGCCGCCGCGCCCTACGCCATCAGCGGGCTGCTGCTGGCGGGCGCCGGGCTGGCGCTCATGACCGTCTGGCGGCGCGAGATCACGCGCACGCTCTGCGCGTGGCTCTCCGGCTGGGTGGTCTTCGCGCTGGCCTGCGCGCTGATCGCTATCAACGGCGCGCAGCGCGTTGTCCACGACGCCGCCAGTGTTGGCCTACCCGCTGGCGACTGGCGCGGCGACATGGGAACACTGATCGTCTTCCTCGGCTTGCTGCTGGTGGTCATCGGCCTCGCGCCGCTATGGGCCATCGCCATCCGCTCCGCTCCCCGCCGCGACCCACCAACCAACTGAAGCGAAGAGCGCCACCCGATAGCTTTCCTTCTCAGGTGAAACATTTCAGCCCAGCGCGGGGTGTATGGGTTGAGTGGGCATGGAGCGCGCTCATTGTAGAAGGGATTGGACGGTATGGGAAGCGCCATCGCGGGCAGGCCCGCGCCCGGCGGAACACGCTGGAGGCTGGGCGCCGTTCTGGGCGCGCGCTGGTTTCAGCGCGATAGCCGCACGGAAGCGCCCGGCGCCAGATCGCGGGCGGAGGGTTCGCCAGCGCCAGCGGCGCCCACCCAGCGTGGCGCGGCGAGCGATCCCTTCGAGGCGTTCGTCGCGGCGCACGAGAGCGCCCTGTTCGCCTATCTCTGGCGCATGACCGGCGATGAGAGCGCCGCGTACGACCTACGCCAGGAGACGTTCATCCGCGCCTGGCGCAACTTCGCCCGCGTGCGCGCCTACGAGCGCCCGCTGGCCTGGCTCTACCGCGTGGCCACCAACCTCGCCCTGAACTACCGCCGCGACCAGCGCGCAAACGCCACACTAACCGAGATGGGGGACGAGCCAGCGATCAGCGACCACGCCTGGCGGCTGGCGGAGCGCGACCAGGTGCGCGCCACGCTGCTGGCGTTACCCCCGCGCGAGCGGGCGGCGCTGGCGCTGCGCGAGGGACAGGACCTCTCTTGTGACGAGGTGGCGCTGGCCCTCGGCGTCAGTCCGGCGGCGGCGCGCACGCTGCTCTGGCGCGCCCGCGAGCGCTTCCGTGACCTCTACCAGCGCGCCGAAGCGGAAAGCTACGGGCGGAAGCGTGGCACAGCAAGGAGACGCGCAATGAGCGTCACGACATCCTGCCCTGAAGACATCACCAGTGAGACACTCTCCGCCTTGGGCGATGGCGGGCTGACAGACTTGGAGGCCGCGCGGCTACAGGCGCATGTGGCGGGCTGCCCCGCCTGCCAGGAGCGTCTACGGGCCTACGGCCAGGTGAGCCAGCTGATACGCGGGCAGCGCATCCCCTCCGCGCCTCCGGTGGATGTCGCCGCCGTGCGCGCGGGCCAGCGCCGGCTGGACGCGTCCCCGCCGACTAGCGCAGCGTGGCATACCGCGCGCGCTTTGGAGCGGCCTGGGCGCGGCGGTAGCCGCCGCGCTGCTGATCGCTGCCTTCAGCCAGGTCTTCGCCCGCCTGGGCCACGCCTCCCCGACAGCCACCGTGACACCCGCAACGACGGCGACGCCTACCAGCAAACTCGCATGGGTCGAGCGGACGCTGCCAACGGGTCTGACACTTACCGAAGGCGGGCTGTCCTACGCTTTCTCGCCAGCGAATGGCCAGGACGCTTGGATTTGCACGCAGTCCGCTAACGGCTCGTTCACCATCTGGGCGACAACCGACCAGGCGCGAAGCGGGCGCGTCGCGGGAGCTCACCCAGCGCCTCACGACCTCTCAAGTGTCGGGATGCGAGCTCATGCCTGATAGCGTCAACCCGATGTACTCGCGCTCAGTTTCGGTTGGGGCTGTGGCGCGCTAAGGCACGCAGGGCGGTGGAACCTACATCTCGGGCGATGATGGCCAACGTGGGCGTACACCGGGTTGCGTCGGGATCTCGTCACTCGCGACCATCGGCGCGCGCACGTACGTTCTCTCCTCGGCATCGCCTCGACGCTCCTAGCTCAGCGAGGATGGGCTTATCGCCTGGCGTGACACTCGCCCCGGCAAGCCCAAATTGGGGGTAGTGACCAGACTCTGGCCGATCCTGCTTCCGGCGCTTTACTGATCGGTGGGCGGATCGAATCGCCACTGATCTCTGGCGCACGGAGAATGGCGGCGCGTCATGGACGGCAGTCACGCTGTCACGCAACATTCAGATTAACGTGGAGTCGAAGGGCGCATGGCTACCCTCGCAGGGCGTCTGGCGCATCTGCGGCCGGGCCAATTTGCCGACCCAACGTCGGCGCTCATCCAGTGCACGACGATCTGGGCGAGACCTGGACCACGCAGCCACATCTCAATCAGATCGTGACCTGTACCAACTGTGAACAAAGGCGGCCGCGCGCTGGTCACGCAACAGGGCTGCTATCCAGACGATGGCGCCGGACGGCTCGCTGCTGGCGTACTTGCCAGCAGGCGGCGGTGGTGACGTTTGGCCAGCTCTGGCGTCTGGAATATCTACCGACTGGCTCCCGGCGCGACAGCCTGGGAATCGCTCGGTCCGCCGCCCAGTTCCGTTTCTCACCCGTTCCCGACGCCATTTCCCGGTACGCCAGTTGATGCGTCATCACAGATGATTGGTCGGTTGACCTGACTGGCGATCCATCCACCGGGGCGAATGCGCGAATGCTGTCTGGTACAGCGATCCTTTGAAAGGGATACTGGCGGTGGCCCCGCTGCCCTCGTGATTTCCCCATAGACTACACGCGCTCTCTGCTGTATGCTTCCCTCTGACCGCGTCAGCCGTGGCGCGGCTAGAATATCCGTGCGCATGAGCCGCCGGGGAGTGAACGAGGAGGATGAATGCCCGCGATAGACGCGAGCCAGATCGCCCTGTTGGAGGCGCTGGTAGCGGTATTGCAGACGCTTGTGCTGGTGGTGGCGGGATTCGTCGCATGGAGGCAGCTGCGCGAGGCGCAGCGCGCCCGCTTCCTGGGCGCCATCATCCACATGTATGATGACCTGGGCAGCCGCGAGGCCTATGAAGACGCCGACGCCGCGCTGGGCCTGCCCGCGCACATCGAGGAATACACCCTCGAAGAGCAGGAGCTGGCGACCTGGACCACCCGCGTCTACGAGAAGCTCGGCTTCCTTGTCGAATCGAACTTGATCCCCGCCGAGTACATCATCCCGCTCTATTCCCGCCGCATCGTCTGGACCTGGGAAGCGCTGCAGCCGTTCATTCAGCAGCAGCGAAGCCAGCGCGACGACGGTGGCGCCTACCGCATGAGCGGTGACGGTCGCTACTTTGAGATGCTGGCGACACGCGCGCGGGCCTATCGCGCGCGTGCCTTCAAGGGGAGCAAGCGCGCCCATCCGACGGTGCCACCAGCCTATCGCGAGCGCGTGCTCGCGATGATCGCGCGTGGTGAGCGGCTCGGCTCCGGCGGCTATCGCGGCTGAGACCTCACTCCCAACCCCCTCCCACGGGAAGAGGGGAGGGGGCGGCTGCTACGACTCGCCCTTCCCTGGCTCGCGGGTAGCCTCATCAGCCACTGGCTCATCCGCACTGGTGAGCGGCGGCGCGGGCGCGAACGGGCCTGACGGCGCGCCCGCGCGGCTAATCAGCGCGTTGCTGAGCCGCTCCCAAAGACCGCTCTCCGGCGCGCTGGGGCGCGGGGCGCTCAGAACGTCAGCGCCGGGATCTTCCAGCGTCGCGCCCGCGCCGCTGAGGGGCAATGTTCGCCGCGCAAAATCCGAGCGACCAGCGGGCTCGGCGCTGGGCGCCTCTGGCCCGGCGGCTTGGGATGCGTCAACCGCCGCGACTGGCTGGGTATCAGTGGGCTGGCGCGCATCAACCGCCGCGACTGGCTGGGTGTCAGCGGGCTGGCGCGCGTCCACCACCGCGACTGGCTGGGTATCGGCGATCTCGTCACCCAGAGGGATGGTAGATGGCGCGGGAGCAGGGATGGGAACTCCGCCCGCGACAACCACCGGCCCAGCCTCGACCGGCGCGTCATCAGGCGATTCAGCCAGCTCTGGCGCGGGCTGGATGGGCGACGGCTCACCGTCTTCTTCGACATCATCCACGCGCTCGGCAGGCTCCGCTGGCCCTTCAGGTGTCGCAATGCTTGCCGGGGCAGTCAGCCGCTCATCCTCATAGGGCGCTTCCAGGGCCGGCGTTTCGGACGCAGCCGGCGTTTCGGACGCAGCCGGCGTTTCGGACGTGGCGGGTAGAGTCATATTCGGCGGCTCGAAGGGGCTAGCGGCGCGGGCTTCCACCGCGCCGCTAGCAAGCTCCGCTACTGCCTCAGATGAGCGGGCGCTCGTGGGCGCGGTAGACGGCGCTACTTCCGGCGCCGTATCCACCGGCGCGGCATTAGAGACAGGCGCGGCGGCCTGGCTTGAGGCCGCTGGCGGGCGGATGGCCTCATGCTCATACGTCCAGGCGATGCGCGGGAGGCGGCCAGCGGGAACCGGCTCACCAGTGGGGTCCGGCGCGTCTGTCGTGTCGGTTTCTCCAGCAGGCGCGGCACGCCGCGCGGTGGCAGCCATCGCTGGCGGCCCCGGCGGCGACGCCCGCTTCGACCAGCGTGGAAGTGGGCGCGCGCGCGGGGTAGCTGGCAGGCTGGCCCTGAGGCCGCGCGGGCGTCAGGGGCGGCAGCGCCGCGCCAGGCCGCGCCGGGGCGCGCTTGCTCACTGGCAAGCCGATCAGCCGCAGCAGGCCCTGGCCGACCTCACCGACCTCGCGCTCGGCGACTACCTCGGCGATGTGCGCGCCCGCGCTGATGTCACCCTCGACCATGCGGATGAGGTCAATGGCCCCCAGGACCAACTCCTCGACCAGCACGGTAAGCGCCACACCATACGCCAGGCCCAGGCCCAGCAGGAGCGCGACAATCAGGGATGGCACGCTTGGAAGCGCCTGCCCTGTGCCAATCACCGCGATCAGCACCGTCACGACGACGCCGATGGCGAACGCGATCAGCCCGGCGCGCAGCATGCGCCGCCAGCAGAGCAACAGCACACCAATGACATGTTTGAGCAGCGCCCCGATGAACGTCACCAGATTTTCGAGTATCACCGCGCCCCTCTTACAGTTCAGTCGCGCGTCACACGCATTGTCCAGCCCCCGCCATAAGCGGCGTTGTAGTTACAAACGTCTGGCGCGAGGTATTGTACCATGCGGCGCCCGTCTGGGCAGACAAAAGCGCCCCCATGAAAGCCTCTCCCGGCCTTGAAATCGCTCCCTTCCGGCGGGAAAGGGCCGGGGCGCGGGAAGCGAATCACACAAGCCAGCCATGCGCCCGCCATTGATGGCCCATCCCTAGCGAGCCCTATCGCCCACTGGGGCGTAGGCTCGTCCTTTCCAGCGGACGGGCCAGCGCAACAGCGCATGGGCGAACGATGAGAGCGCGACGCCAGTGAACACGAGCGCCGCCAGCGGACCCAACGCCGCATAGCGCCGTGGCGCCCCGAAGCCGCGCATCCAGGGGGCCAGCGCCAGCGTCTGCGCGCCCCACGCCGCCAGCGCGCCCGCCACGCCTACCCGATCGCGCGACGCCACCGCCGTCGCCAGCGCGGGCAGCGTCGCCGCGCTCGCCGCGCTCGAGAGCGCCACCAGCGCCCCCGCCGAGCGTTGCGCCCGTACGAACTGCGCCGCGTTCTTGGTGAACCCTTCCACCAGTGCGCCCAGCGAGCCATACATCCGCACGCTCACGAGCGCCTCGCCGCGCGCCACCAGCGGTATGTAGCCCGCCCGCTTCAGCGCTCCCGCCAGCGCCACATCCTCGATGATGCTGGCGGCTACGGCGGCATGCCCGCCCGCCGCGTCATACGCCCGGCGGCTTATAAGGAAATATTGCCCGTTGGCCAGCGCCGGGGTGTCCAGTTTGCCCAGCGCGCCCGTCCGCGCGCCAGCAAAATACTGCTGGTAGGCGAAGGGCAGCAGCAACCGCTCCCAGAATGTCTCGCACCGCTGGCGGGGAAAGAGCGACACGGCTTGCGCGCGCGCCGCCAGCGCCAGCGCCAGCGCCGCGCGCAACGCGCCTGGCTCGTGGCGTGTGTCAGCGTCAGTAAAGAGCAGCCATACGCCATGCGCGGCGCGAGCGCCACGCCAGCAGGCCGCGCTCTTACCCGTCCAGCCCGGCTCCGGCTCCGTTCCGTGGATCACACGCACGCGGCCATCGCGGGTAGCGTAGGCGTCCGCCAGCGCGCCGGTGGCGTCGGTTGAGGCGTCGTCCACCACGATCACCTCGAAGGCGGGATAGTTTTGCGCCAGCAGTGAATCGAGCAGCGCGGGCAGGTTGCGCTCCTCATTCCGCGCCGGGACGATGATCGAGACGCGCGGCCACTCCTCGCCCGGCGGCCCCGCGCGCGGCGCGGGATGGGCCACCGGCAGGCGGCGGTAGCGCGCCAGCGAGAGCGCGCCTGCGCCCGCCACGATCAGCGCCTGCGCCCAGGGACTTATCGCCCCGTAGACCTGCCCCGCCGTCCACGACCCGCCGCTCACCCGCGCCTCCCGTCCGTCGCCCTATGACAGCGTAATGGTTACGCTGTCATACCCCGCCGCGCCACTGGGAAAAATCTTCCCGTCGCCCGGCGGCTGGATCTCGCCGCGCTGGTCAATCACCCGCGCCACCAGTGTATGCGCGCCTGGGGCCAGAGGGAGCGAGATGCGCCACTGCGCCCAGGCCATCGTCGAGAGCGGCGGGTCAATCACCGCCCGCGTCCATGCCCCGCCGTCAGCCTGAACCTCCACCGCCGCGACACCCGCCGCGCCCGCGTAGGCCATGCCCGCCGCCAGCGCGCCGCCGGGGATCGCGCGCCAGACGTCAATCCGCGCCACCGGTTGAACCGCCGTCGCCTTCCAGCCGCGCTCCGCCCAATAGCCTGCCACGCCGCCGGACGCCACCTCGATCTCCTCGACCCACTTCACATTCTTGAAGCCAAAGTAGCCGGGAATCAGCAGCCGCACCGGCCCGCCGTGGCGACGAGTCAGGGTCTCGCCGTTCATGCCATAGGCCAGCAACGTTGTCGGGCTGAGCGCCACATCCAGTGGCGCCGTCTCCTGATAGGCGTCCGGCGCGTGGGTGATGATCGCGCCCGCGCCCGGCGCAACGCCCGCGCGCTCCAGCAGCGCCGCCAATGGGACGCCCGACCACAGCGCGTTGCTCATCAGGTGGCTGCCCGGCAGGCTGTCCACGCAGCGCAGCGTCACGTACTGGTCCACGCGCGCCATGCTCATCAGCTCCGCCAGGGTCAGCGCCAGTGGGGTATGGACGCGCCCGCCGACGCGCAGCAGCCAGGTGGCCGGGTCCACAACGGGGTCCACAGCGTTCTTGCTGACCAGATAAAAGCTGGCGGCAGGCGTCACCTCTGGTTCGACCCCGGCGACCGGGAAGCCCGGCGCGCGCGGCCCCGGCGGCGTATAGAGGAACAGCCGCCGCACACGGTCGGAATAGCCAAGCGCCGCGCCAACCGCGCCCGCCCAGGCGTTGAACGAGCCCAGCAGCGCGAACCCCGCCAGCGTCACGCCGCTCTCCGCCAGCCGGCGCAGCGCCGCCCGCCGCGAAAGTCCCGCGCCAGCCGCGCCAGTCGCGCGCGTGGGCGCGAGCAGCCGCGCATGCCACGGCCTCACCAGCCACAGCGCCGGGGCGAACGCCGCGCCAGCCACCCATGCGCTGGCCGCCTCAGCAGGATACGCCGCCAGCCAGGCGAGCGGCGCGACCAGCGCCAGCGCCAGCCCCACCACCAGCGCCCAGCATCCCAGCCAGCGTCCCAACGCCCCCATGAGACCACCAGCGGGCGGCGCTATCTCCTCCGGCGCGGCCAGCGCCAGCAGCCCAGCCAGCGGCAAGATGAGCGCCACGCCGCCGATCAACCCCAGCGGCGGCGCCAGCGGGCCGAGTGTGGTAAGCAGCGCGTTGGCGATCGTAACTGGTGTGGCCTGCATGACAGCCTCAGTCAGCGGCTCGACGGGTGGCGGGACCTGCGTCAGCGCCGCGACGATGAATCCCGCCAGCAGCGCCAGCAACGCCGCCCACGCGCCAGAACCAAACCTCGCCGCGCGCCCCATCCGCTGTGTGGGCGGTTTCATGTCAGCGGCCATCGAGGGTGTCCGCCGCCAGGCCCAGCGCGCGCCGCGCCCGCTTGAGCCGCGCGCGGACACGGGCCGCCAGCGCCGCGCGGTCGGCGTAGCCATACCAGAGCGCAACGAAGCCCTGCGTGACCATCAGCGCGGTTAAGAGGTAGAACAGGATCTCTTCCAACGGAACGGGGCCGAGGACGACGCCGATCAGCGAACGCGCGTCGAAACGCCATACGCCCGCGCTGATGGCCACCGCGTCCGCCAGCGTGAACCACACCGTCAGGCCCAGCGCGATCCACGGCCAGACGCGCCGCTCGCGCCAGAGGTAGCGCCCGCCAAGCGCCCACTGGATGGCGATCACTGGCAAGGCCCAGACGAGCAGGAAGGGCAGATACGGCCAGTGGCTCATCGCGGCGCCTCCTCCGGCGCGCGGCTCGCCGGGCGCTCCACCGGGCGCTCCTCACGTCGCACGGCCTCCTGGCGGCGCGATGCGCCCGCGCCAGAGCAGGACGGCGTAGGTCAGTGTGACGGCGAACAAGGCCTCCAGCACGCAAAAGAGATACTCTTCCGGCGGCACGTCCCACCAGCGGGCGCCCCAGGTACGGCCCTCCGCCCAAGTCCAGAGCCCCCAGACGGCGGCGGTATGATCCCACGGCGCCATGTAGACCAGCGCGACGAGCGCCAGCGCGCCGGCCAGCGCCAGGTAGCGCCGATCGAGCAGTCGCCGTCGCAGCAGGGCCGCCAGCGCCAGCAGCGGAGCCACGAGGAAAATCACCAGAAACGCGGCATAGGTCATTCGCGCTACACTCCCCACCGGACGCCAGCCGCTCACGTGCGGCCCGCTCGCTGGCTCCCCGCCCGGCGCCCGCTATGACAAGATGGTACCGTTCACGGCCCTGGGCGCGCAATTCACGCCGTCAGGCCCGCCTCGGGCGGGCTTCAACACTCCTCGATCGGCTGCCTCCTGAAGGCCGGAGGCCCCTTCGAACGGAGTCACGAAGCGCCGCGCTAACTACTTGGATGTATCCACCTGATTCGCGCCGCTGCTCTTCCCAGGCTCGCGCGCGATGCCTCGCAAATACGCCCGCAAGCCAGAGCAGGCCGGCATCCCAGCATCTCTGCCATTTCTTATCTTCAATTCATATTCAGTTCATGCCCGGCTTAGGTGAGGGGAATATACTCGTGCCAGTGGTAGGGAGACACTCCACTACCGCTGGCGCCAGAGACGACCCTGGCGCCAGCGGACACTTTTCACACCCTTGGCCCCCCAACAGGCAACGTCGCCTTTTGCGCGGCCATACGAATGAGCAGGGAGGATGTCGTATGGACTACATGCCTGTGGAATCGCCCCTCGATACGGATGAAGCGATGTTCGATGCGCCCCCTGGCGCGAGTTGGACGCACTTCCCGAAGCGCTACATCCCGGCAGGCGAGACGATTCGCTATCGCGGCCTCGCCCTCGATCTGGCCACTGGCGTCGTGCTCCTGCAGGAGCGCGAGGTACGCCTCGCCACCGCCGAGCGCGACCTGCTCAAGGCCCTTATGCGCCGCGCGGGACAGATCATCAGCGCCGCGCTCCTGGCCGAGCAGCTTGGCGTCACCATCGCCGAGATCGAGGGCCGCGCACATGCGCTGGCCGAGGCCCTCTCCAAGGCGGGCTCCTGCTGCCTACCGCGCCGGGTCGAGGGGCTGGGCTACGTCCTCTGGCGCTAGCGCGCTTTCCCACCCACAAGACGAATTGTAAAGACGGCCCACCGGAGAACGGCGCAGGTTCTCCGGTGGGCCGTCTTTACATACACGCTATCCCCGCCGCTGCGCGTCCGCGTACATCAGCATGATCTCGCCGTAACTAATATCGTCACCCACTGCCTCTCGAACGGGAGCCAGCGAGCCAAATGACGTGACCGCATTATCACCCAGCCGCGCCAGCGCTTCCTCGATGCGCTGCCGGTGCGCTGCCGGCACGAATGCGCTAACATCCACCTCGTGGCCCGCTTCAACCGCCCGGCTCAGGTGCCCCAAGATCGTGGTAGGCGCCAACCCTCGACGCTCGGCGGCCTCCTCTACTCCCAGCCCTGAGCGCAGCAAGTCGAGCGATACCTGCCAGGTTGGAATCCTCCCGCCTTCAGCGCCCCGCTCACGCCGTTGGCGCGGCTCACGCCGCTCACGCCGCTCGCGCTCCAGCGGCGCGGGCGCGTCGCCCTCCGGCCAGGCGGGCAAAGCGCGTTCGTCGAGCCACGCCGCGATCTCGCGCAGGAAGGAGTCGCTGAACGCCTCCAGCTTGGCCGCGCCAACGCCAGGGAGCGCGCCGAAGCGCTCGCGCGTGTCGGGCCGCCGGATGGCCATCGCTCGCAGCGTCACGTCGGGGAACACCATGTAAGGTGGTAGGTTCAACTCCTCCGCCAGTTGGTAGCGCGTAGCGCGCAGCCGCTCGAACAGCTCGCGCGCATCCGCGTCCAGAACGACCGACGCGCTCTCGCCGCCCGCACGGGTGGGCGACACGACCGGCGCGGCCATCTCCACGCGTCGCTGCCCGCGCATCACCTCCCACGCGGTTGGCGTCAGCCGCACCGTCAGAAAGCCCTGCCCGCTCGCGTCCACCTCGGTCAGCGCGCCCATCGCCAGCAGCGTCTGCCCGACCCGCCGCCACTCGTCAGTATCCAGATCGCGTCCGATGCCGTAGACCGAGAGCTGGTCATGCCTGCGCTCGATGACATTCGCCGCTTTGGAGCCGCGCAGCACGCTGATGACATACGCCAGCCCAAACCGCTCGCCCGTCCGCGCGACCGCCGAGAGCAGCTTCTGCGCGTCCACCGTGCGATCCTGCCGCTCGCGCGGGCGCAGGCAGTTGTCGCAGGCGCCGCAGTTCTCGCCGGGCAGCGCCTCGCCGAAGTAGGCCAGCAGGCCGCGCCGCCGGCAGTCATCGCTCTGCGCCCACGCCAGCGCCACATTGAGCTGCTGGATGGCGACGCCGCGCTGCGTGGGGTCCTCCATCTGGTCAATGAAAAACATGGCCTTCATGCGGTCGCCGGGCGAGTAGAACAGCACACAGCGCGCGGGGTCGCCGTCGCGCCCAGCGCGGCCCGACTCCTGATAGTAGCTCTCCAGGTTGCGCGGCGTGTTCATGTGGACGACCAGCCGCACATCGGGCTTGGCGATGCCCATGCCAAACGCGATCGTCGCCACCAGCGTTGGCGTATGGTCACGGATGAAGGCGTCCTGATTGCGGGCGCGCTCCTCAGCGGGCAGCCCGGCGTGGTAGGGCAGCGTGCGCACGCCATCAGCGTTCAGCCGCTCGCAAAGGTCATCCACCGTCTTGCGCGCCTGGCAGTAGATGATCGCCGGGGCGCTGGACTCCTCGCGCCGCACCTCGCGCAGCGCCTTCAGCAACTCGCCGTATGAACCCTTGTCGCGCCGCTGGACCTCGTAGACCAGGTTGGGGCGGTTGAAGCTGGCGATATGGATCAGCGGCTCGCGCAGCCGCAGCTGCGTCACGATATCGGTCTGCACGCGCTCGGTCGCCGTCGCGGTCAGCGCCAGCAGCGGCGTCTGCGGGAAGCGCGCGCGGGTCGCGCCGATCTGGCGGTATTCGGGCCGGAAGTCGTGGCCCCACTCCGAGACGCAGTGCGCCTCATCCACCGCCAGCAGCGAGAGGCCCTGGCGCCGCGTGACCTCATCCAGCAGCTTTTTGAAGTCCTCGCTGACCAGCCGCTCCGGAGCCACGTAGAGCAGATGGTAGCGGCCAGCCACCACGTCGCGCTCGATGCGCGTCCGCGTATCGAGGTCCTGCGCGCTGGTCAACGCCGCCGCTGGCACGCCGCTAGCTACCATCCGGTCTACCTGGTCCTTCATCAGCGCGATCAGCGGCGAGATCACCACCGTCAGCCCCGGCAGCAGCGTCGCCGGAAGCTGATAGGTCAGCGACTTGCCGCCGCCGGTGGGCATGAGGGCCAGCGCGTCGCGCCCGGCCAGCGTGGCTTCCATAATCTCACGCTGGCCGGGACGAAACTCATCGTAGCCAAAGCGCCGCTTGAGCGTGGCGCGCAGCCCCTCAGCCTCCGCTGACATCATGCCGTTCTCCTCATAGGCGCGCAGTCTCCTCGCTCGCCACCGTCATTCTATCATCCTCACGCGCGCTGTTCCGCCGCCGCCGCATGACCACCAGCGCCGCGATCAGACCCGCGCCAACCAGCAGCGCCAGCGCCGCGCCGAAGTAGCCCTGTTGGTAGGTGACGTGGCTCAGCCCCAGACCGAACAGCGGGAACGCCACGATCATGCCGCCGCTAAACAGCCCCGTCTCCAGCGAGAGCACGGTGGCGCGCTGGGCGTCGGGCGTGCGCGCGTTGATCGCCGTGCTGATCGCCGGGACGAACATGGCGTCACAAACGCGGAAAATGAACAGGAATCCCACCAGCCCGGCCACCGGCTGCCCCGTGGCCATCAGCAGCAGGCCCGACGTGACGCCCGCCACCAGCCCCGGTATCAGCCGCCGCTGGATGACGCGCCCCATGACACGCGGCGCGACGCCGGTGGAAAGGAAGTCCATCACCGCCCCCACGCCGAAGATCATCCCAACCGCTACCACACCGTAGCCAATCTGCGTCAGGTACAACTGCGTGTAGTAGTTCGAGGTGGTGAAGACTGTACCCTCCAGCGCGGAGAGCAGCAGCAGCCCCAGCAGCAGCGGGCTGCGCCACGCGACGCGCGCCCCGGCCCGCAGGTGCGCCAGCGGGCGCGGGCGCTCGGCGTGCTCGGGCCGCAGCGGCGGAATCAGCAGCAGCGCTGGGACCGCCAGCGCAACGCCTACCGCGCGCAGGATGAACGGCAGCGCTGGGTTCCAGTTCAGCAGAAAGCCCGCGGCGCCGTCACCCAGCGCCGAGGCGATCAGCGTCACCACCAGGAAGCGGCTGTAGAGCCGGCTGTAGCGGCCCGCCGTGTCGGTCTCATGGCCGGGCTTATCGCGGCTCTCGGCAGCCAGCGTCCAGACGGCGGCTTCCTGCGCGCCGCCCTTGAAGGCCCAGGAGACGCCGGAGCACATGAACGAGAGCGAGAGGGTCAGCGGCGTCGGATCGAGGAACAGCAGCGCCGCCGCGACACCAAAGCCGCTCGCCGCGAGCAGGCTGGCGCGCCTGCCCACCAGGTCGGCGAAGATCCCCGTCGGAACTTCGGCGATGAACTTGGCGACGTGGAACAACATCTCGAACAGACCAATGGCGAACGGGCTGTAGCCGCGCGCGGCCAGATAGATCAGCCAGATGACGTTCTCGGTGTTGAGATTCGACAGCAGGGTATAGACATTGAAGGCGAAGCCCCAGCGTGGCGTAGAGCGGCCCGGTTGGGCGCTCCCGGCGGCTGGGCTGGTAGACGTGAGACTCATGAAAAAGACGCTCTCTGTTCGGACGCGAGGCATAGCCTCGCACGGCGAATGATGGGTGGGTGAGAGCGCCCGGCGATACGAAGTGAGGTGTGTGGCTGATCTCGCGCGCTACCGTGAGGAAAGGAATCATCACAATCCGCCACCGTCCGGGGCAAGCGCCCTGGATGGCGGTGGGAGAGGGTGATGGCGCGCTGTCAGGCCGCGTAAGCGAAGATGCGCCGGGCTTACGCGGCCACCAGGCCGATTTGTGGGCGTCGCAGGAGAAGTAAGCGGCTCACACCACCGCGCCTGCGTCCCAAGGTAGAGATGTCGCTTTTCATAGGTGGCATGATACGCCGCTGGCGCGCGCGCCGTCAACGGATGGGGCTAGGCATTCGCGCGCAGCGGCGTATGTCCGCGAAAGGTCTTGCGGCTCGGTGTGACGGCGAAAGCGCAGACGCACGACGCGGTTGTTAACGTTTCACTGGACGGCGAAACCTATAGTTCCACCACTCAGCGCCGTGGGAACCATACGGCTCCCAACCATCGGCCACCAGTTGGTTAATCGAGTCCCTCCGCAATTTGCTGGGCGCCTTTACGGTTGTAGCTATCACGACCTGAAGTCGAGACTTTCTTGGTCTGCGCCGCCCAATACTTTCCCTGGGGGCCAATCGCTTCGGCAAACCAGATATACGGGTTGGAAAACCCACCGACGTTATCCCACTTGATTTCGCAGTACTCGTACTGCGTTGGAGCCGCTTGGGGATTCACGCCGCCGCCAACTGGCGTACCGCACTTGGAGCAAAAATTGTCGCCATCGCGCAATCCGTGTCCGCATTTCGCGCAGTACGACATGTGACAGGTCTCCTTCGCTCAAGGTCGAGTTGGAACATTACGGCGCTCGCTCGTAGCCAGTATACACTCCAAATCCCAGCGAAGGAGACGGCAGGCGCGTTCAACCTCCATGCGCAACTGGCCAAACCGCAGCGCCGCGTCAACACTGCCCAATCGCGGCGCTCAACTCCACCTCCGCGTAGCACGTGTCGGGGCTGAGCGCCGTTTCGTTGCGGATGATGGCGAGCAACTGCCGCCAGCGGTCAGGCTGCTCGATCCCCGCCTGGGCGATCAACGCGTGACCCGATCCAGCAGCGCGAGATAGCCGGCCAGCAGCGCGAGATAGCCGGCCAGCATCAGACGCCCGCCCGGTCGGGAGATTTCCCCCCTCACTCTCCCCCAAAATGTAGCCTCGCGACTCCGCTTCCCGCGCTGGCGGCGACAGAGGCCGTGTGACTGGCGAAACCAGAGAACGCTCCTCGACTGTGCGACGCTAGCGCCGCGTGAACCACGTCATGCTTCCGCCGCCGCCTCCTGCTCGCTTTGTCCTGCTCGCTCTGTCCTGTGCGCCTTGTCCCGCTTGCCCTGTGAGGGAAATTTCCTTGAACCGCATTCCATACGTAGTTCGCTTCCGCGAAAGTATACCGGAGAGACGGGGAAACTGCCTGGCGGCGCCGCCTACCTTACGCCTTGCGTCGCGCTTGCTCAAACCAGACACAGGCGGGCCTCCATCCCAGCGCATTGTGGGATGAGGCCCGCCTGTCGCGCGAGCGGATCGCCTAATCAGCGCCTTTCATCGCGCCCATGGGTCTACGGGGCGACCGGCGTAGGCGCTTCGAGCGCCAGTCGCGCCGCTGATATGCCAGACATCATCGCCGCGGTCTGGCCACCGGTGTTCGTCCACGCGCCGGCGAGGAACAGGTTCTGAATCGGCGTTGTCTGCGGCAGCCAGCGCATGCCGGTGTTCTCGGACGAATTTTCGTAGCCCTCAATCGCCCCGCGCGGGTTGCGCGTGTGACTGAAGTTGCTCAGCGGCGTTGATACCTCGCGGTACTGGATCGCATCCATCAGACCAGGCGCGTATCTGGCGGCGCGCGCGACCAGCGTATCGGCCACACGCTCCTTGATCTCCTGGTACCGGGGGTTGTGGTGATAGTCGGTCAGATCGCCGCCAGTTCCCCAGACGTTTTCGTAGTCCCAGCTGGCCAGGGTACCCAGGACAACCACCCCGGATCCGGGCGGCGCGCAGCTCGGATCAACGCTGGTATAGTCCGTCATACCCAGTCCCGCATGCTCCCAGTCGCCAGACTGCGACGCTTGCCAACTGGCGTCGGGATCGCGATCCGAGAGGAACACCTCGTGCGGCAGCCCCTGCTCCTTGAACACATCGCGGTTCAAACCCAGGTAAACGGCGAAGGTTGCGCTGGAGGCGGCAGGCGTTTCGACGCGCGCCTGGTAGTCGGCGGGGAGATGCTGACGGCCAACGAACTCCAGCATGGTCGTTGGGGCGCTCGCGTTGGAAATCACGGTATCCGCCTCAACGCGCAAGCCCTCGGCGGTGGAGACGGCAGCCACACGCCCACTCTTGATCTCCATCCCCGTCACCCGTTGGGAATAGCGAATCTCGCCCCCACGCTCCTGGAGCGCCTGCTCCAACGTGTGGCTGAGCGCTCCCGAGCCGCCCTCAGGATACCAGCCGCCGAACAGGTGATACGACATGGACCCCAGGACTCCAACGAACCCTGAAAGCCGGGACGGCGGCAGGGTAAAATAGCCCCACAATGCGGCCAGCGCGGCGCGGGCGCGCGGATCGGAGACGTGCCGGGTGAGCGTCCGCTCCCATGTCTCCAGGTTTAGGCGCGCCATCGCGGGATAGCGTGTCATGAACTCCCTTGGCTCGCCGCTCCGCCCCGCGGCCCGGTCCTCGCCAAAGCGCCGCGCATCGCGAAATGCCTCCCACGCCTCGTCGAGGTACGACCGGATGCCCAACAACTGGTTGGGGAAAAGGCGGATGAGCTCCGACTCGTAGCGGAACAGGTCCGCGTGCGCGACCATGTCGCCGTTGGGAGTGCGGACAACGTACAGCGGGTCGAGCCGGCGCAGGCGCAACCGGTCCCAGATGCCTAGCTCGCGCAGCACGGCGTCGGACCCACCTCCCGGAGCAAGCCCATCCCAGGCGTGCAGGCTCGCGTCGAAGCGATAGGGTCCTCGCTGGAAGCACACCGCATAGCCGCCGGGCGTATCAGACTGCTCCAGCACGAGCGTTCGCTTGCCCTGGCCAGCGGCGGTCACGGCAGCCGCTAACCCACCCAGCCCTGCCCCGATGACCACAACGTCAACGTGTTCGCTCATGGCTCGTCTCCTCATTACCGAGTCGTTACCCAGGAAGCGCGCCAACGACCAGCCTGAAGCCCTTGGGGAATCAAGAGCGGCAGCCGTCGCGCCGCGGGCCGTCACTGGCGCGCTTCCTTGCGCTCGTGGCTCCAATGGCTTCGGGATGTCTGCAGAAAACGTGCCACAGGCGGCGCATTGCCCCAGCCAGTCCCGCGGCTCATCGCCCTGGCTGAGTTGGATTCGCGAGTGGCCGCTTGCGTCATGTGACCCCAATGTGGTGGTATGGGAGTTCGTGGCTCGCGATGGCCCATAGGCCGCCTCGCGCATCAACACGGAGGGAATACCATGACTGGCGCATCAGAGGATGACCGTGTCGCCTGCGAAGAGCTAACCGACGAGATCATCGCGCGCTACGCGGCGGAGGGCTATACGCTGGTCTTCGCCGAGGATGTCATGCGCCGCGACCTGAGCGACCTGAGCGACCTCCCAGAGTTAGCCCTGCCCGCTGGCCTCACGCTGGCCACCTGGACGTCAGACGCCATCCCCGCGTTCTTTGCGGCCTACGCGGCGGCGTTCGCCGACCGCCCCGGCTTCCCCGGCTGGACGCAGGAGCGCTGGGTAGAGTGGACGTCGGACGACCCCGACTTCCGCCCCAACCTCAGCTGGGTGGCGCTGGCGGGCGCTGAGCCAGTGGGCTTCATCACCTGCGCTGAGGATTCTCGCGAGTCTACGCCGACCGGCTTCATCATCCAGACCGGCACGCGACCAGACTGGCGCGGGCGCGGCCTGGCGACCGCTCTGGTCATCCGCGCGCTGCGAGGCTGTCGCGACGCGGGCTACGCAACCGCCATGCTCGACGTCAACGTCAACAACCCCACCGCGCGCCGCCTCTACGACCGTCTCGGCTTCGCCGCCATCCGCCGCCGTGGCGCCTTCCAGCGCAGCGTGTAGTTGTCAGGCTTTCGGCGCTGGATGCGCTTCGATTTCCCGCGCCAGCTTCTCGGTCTCCGCGGCAATGCTCTCAGCCGTCTCGCCTGGCGCATAGGCGTGGGCGTCGTAGCCTGCTGGCGTGGGAATGCGGTCGCCGCCTTGGAGCGCGGCTTCCAACAGGAACTCGATCAACTCCTGCCCCTTCCCCGCAGCTTCGGCATAGGTCGCGCCATGCGTATGCGCCAGCGCGCCAGCGCGCTCCCATTCAGGCAGAGTGACAATGTACGCCTGGTCGAGGTCGCTCCACTCAATCAGCATGCTATAGCGCGGCGTCTGTCCCGCCTGTGGCGCAGGAGTCTCTTCGTTGCTCAAGGTGTTCGTCTCTCATTTCCCGGTGGCCAGCTTGACCCGCCGCAGAAGCTCGCGCACCTGGTTTTCCTGGTAGCGCTGCGCGTCATCGCCATCCGCGCCCGACAACTCAACGTAATAGTCCGATACGAGGGGATGTTTCCACTTCTCGTGATCGCCCCGTTCACTGACCTTATGCGCCCCGGCGCGCCGTAGGTCCACCTTGAGTTGGCGTATCTTGCGCGGCATGCCACCTCCCTCGCGCTTCCCTGAGGCCCAGTGTAACATAACTCCTCTACGACCGCCTCGGCTTCGCCGCCATCCGCCGCCGTGCGTCGTTCCAGCGCAGCGTGTGACACGATCGTGAGAAGCGGGGCGGTATCAGCGTATGGAAACGTGACATACTGCGTCGTGAAGTAGCCATTTCTCGGAAGGAGCAGGCGCTATGACAACGACGTCGAGCCGCCCCGATCAGACGGAGGGCGCAAAGCCGGCCGCCTGGGCGACGCATGAGGTGTTCAATCAGCCGCCACCGCTGGCGGGCTACAACGTCTACACGGCGGACGCGGCGCTGGTCGAGGGCGTGGCGCGCTGGGACGCCGCCTGGGCGGAGCCGCAGCTGAGCGAGATTGGCGCCGCCGCTGGCTCCGAGGAGGCGATCCAGTGGGGCGAGGACGCCAACCGCTACGAGCCGGAGCTGCATACCCACGACCGCTACGGCCATCGTATTGACGAGGTGAGCTTCCACCCCGCCTGGCATGCGCTGATGGGCCGCGCCACTGGCTGGGGTCTGCACGCCGCGCCGTGGAGCGATCCGCGCCCCGGCGCGCACGTCGCCCGCGCGGCAGGCTTCCTGGTCTGGTCGCAGGCCGAGGCGGGCCACGGCTGCCCAATCTCGATGACCTATTCCGCCATCCCCGCGCTGCGAGTCGAGCCAGAGGTCGCCGCCGAGTGGGAGCCGCACTTTTCCAGCCGGGTGTATGACTTCGGCCTGCGTCCGCCGGGAGAGAAGCGCGGCGCGATCTGCGGCATGGCGATGACCGAGAAGCAAGGCGGCTCCGACGTGCGCGCCAACACCACCCGCGCCGTCCCCACCGGCGATGGCCGCGCCTACCTGCTCACCGGCCACAAGTGGTTCTGCTCCGCGCCGATGAGTGACGCCTTCCTGACGCTGGCGCAGGCCCCCGGCGGCCTCACCTGCTTCCTCATGCCGCGCGTGCTGCCCGATGGGACGCGCAACACCATCGCTATCGAGCGGCTCAAGGACAAGCTGGGTAACCGCTCCAACGCCTCCAGCGAGATCGAGCTGCGCGACGCCTGGGCCGTGCGTATCGGCGAGGAAGGGCGCGGCGTCCGCACGATCATCGAGATGGTCAACCACACCCGGCTGGACTGCGTCACCGGCACCGCCTCGCTGATGCGCCAGGCGGTCGCGCAAGCCATCCACCACTCCGCCCACCGCACAGCATTCGGCAAGATACTGATTGACCAGCCACTGATGACGCACACGCTGGCCGACCTGGCGCTGGAGTCCGAGGCGGCGACGGCGCTGGCGCTGCGGCTGGCCGCCGCCTGCGACCGCGCGGAGAGCGACCCGCGCGAGGCGGCGCTCAAGCGCATCGGCGTCGCGGCGGCCAAGTTCTGGGTCTGCAAGCGCGGCCCAACGCTGACCGGCGAAGCGATGGAATGTCTCGGCGGCTCTGGCTACGTCGAGGAAAGCATCATGCCGCGCCTCTACCGCGAGGCGCCGGTCAACTCGATCTGGGAAGGCTCCGGCAACGTTCAGGCGCTGGACGTCTTCCGCGCCCTCGCGCGCGAGCCCGCGACCGCAGAGGCGCTCTTCGGCGAGATCGAGCAGGCGCGCGGAGCCGACCCGCGCCTGGACGCCGCGACCGTCCATCTGCGCCGCGAGCTGGCGGACACCACGCACGTCGAGGTCCGCGCGCGGCGGGTAGTCGAGCTGATCGCCCTCACGCTGCAAGGCTCGCTGCTGGCCCGCTACGCGCCCGCTCCAGTGGCGGACGCTTTCATCGCGTCGCGCCTCGGCGGCGACTGGGGCCACACCCTCGGCACGCTGCCACCCGGCGTGGACGCCCACGCGATCGTCGAGCGCGCCCGCCCCCAGGTGGACTGAGCGCGCCCGCTTGTGGTTGGCAAGGAGGAGTATCTGATGACCCGGCTCTCGCCGTGGCTTTGGGCGCTGGTGGGGGCGCTCTTCGGCGTCGGCGTCATCGCCGCCCTCTCCATCGGCTGGGCGCTGATCGTGGCTGGTGTCATCTTGGCCGCCATTATCGCCTGGCTTGGACGCGGGCGCGGTATGTGGGCGGTCCTGGTCGGCTTCGGACTGGCGCCCGCCGCGATCCTGCTCTTCGATGTCGTCACCGCGCCGCCGCCGTGCCCCACCCAGCCGGTCATCGTAACAGAGGGAAGCTACACCTGCGGCTACACCCCGCCGAGCTACACCTATATGGCGATTGCGTTCCTGGCGATCGCGCTCGTCGGCGCACTGATTCCGCTGATTCCCCGCATCACGCGCGCCCGGCGCTCCGATCATAGCCCGAACGCGGACGGCGCCGCCTGAGCGCACGCGCGCGTTGTGCCCAATAGGAAATACTGATGCGCCGCTCCCGCGTCATGATACAGTAGGGGCGGGCGTGGCGCTCAGGCGCGCCCGCGACGGCGAGAGGCGATGATGGGGAACAGGATGATGCGGGCATGACAGACTACCCGATGCGCGACGCGAGCGATACACCACCCACGCCAGCGTTCGAGTTGGAAACGACCATGCCACGCCTCCCGCGCGCCGTCGCAACCGCGACAGAAGATGCCGCGCCGGAAGATGCCGCGCCCGCTGCGCCCGCAAGCTACCGCCTTCCGTGGCGCTCCATCATCCTCAACGCCGTCATACTCTGGGCGGGAACGCGCCTCATCTACCTCATCTTCACCTATCTCGCCGCGGGCCTGGCCCAGATCCAGCAGACCAAGGGCTCCGGCTTCTTCGGCGTCTGGCAGCGGTTCGATACCAACTGGTATCTGAGCATCGCCACGCAGGGCTACGCGTTTCCCCAGCAGGTGGCGTTCTTCCCGCTCTATCCGGCCCTCATCCGCATCTTCTCCCTGTTTACCGGCGGCGACATGATGGTGTCAGCGCTGATCGTGGGCAACCTCGGCACGCTGGCGGCGCTGATCGCGCTGGGCGCGCTGACCGCATGGGAGACGCGCGACGCGGAGAACGTGGCGCCCGCGATGCTGCTGATGCTGGCGTTCCCGTTCGCCTTCTTCTTCACCACCGCCTACACCGAGGGCATGTTCCTGGCCTTCGCTCTTTTCTGCCTGCTGTTCGCCCGCCGGGGCCAGTGGGGCTGGGCCGCGCTGTTCGCGCTGCTCTCTGGCGCCACGCGTCCGACTGGGCTGGTGCTCATCCCCCCGCTGGCGTGGGAGTGGCTGCGCCAGAACGGCCTGACGGACCTCGACTTCTGGCGCGCGCGCGCTGCGCCAGCGTGACGCCGCCGCTGTCCGGATCGTCATCCAGCGCACGGTGACGGCGCTGCGCCAGCGGTGGATTGGCCTGCTGAGTCTGATCGCGGTGCCCGCGTTCTACCTGGGCTTCGCGGTGTATGTCGGCGTGAAGTTCAAGCACCCGTCGCTGGTGCTGCGGGTCCACCGCGACTACTGGGGAATTGACACCGCGCCCGTCTGGAAGACCGCCTACCGCGAAATCACCAGCATCTTCATCGCGCCCTACGCCTCCTCCGCACAGGCGATCATGATTCTCGACACACTCACCTTCCTCGCCGTCGCGGCCCTCGTCATCCTACTATGGCGCTCGATGCCGGGCCTCTATAACCTCTACATGCTGGCGCTGCTCTACCTCTCGATCGCACAGCCCGCAATTGTCGCCCTCCAGGTCCTCCAGAGCACCGGGCGCTTCCTGCTGCCCGCCGCCCCGATCTTCATCGCCCTTAGCCCGCAGGTGCGTAAGCGCCCCGCGCTGATGGGCGCGCTGATCGCGATTGGCTTCATCCTGCAAGGCTACGTCGCACTGCGCTTCCTCAGCGGCGTGCTGGTGGAGTAGACGGGGGAGCGGCGCGCTAGGACGGCGCCTCGTACATCCGCTCTGCCTCCGCGTCGCGCACACGCCGCGAGAGGAGCGCGAGCAGCCGGATCGCGGCGTCTGGGTTCCGCGCAAGCGCCGCGCGGAAATCGAAGATGGGGATGATGAGCGCGATGGTAGGCTCCATCGCCATCACCGTCGCCGATCGTGGCCCCTCATCCAGCAGCGCCATCTCACCGAACGTTTCCCCAGGCCCCAGCTCCGCCAGTTCGCGCGCCGCGCCATCCTCCTCAACTTGCGTCACCAGCGCGCGGCCCGCCAACACGACGTATTGCCCGACCCCTGGCCGCTGCCCCTGCCACACGAGGGCCGCGCCGGTGGGGTACGCGCGCTCGACGCTCGCCGCCACCAGGTTGCGCCGCTCGCCCGGTGGCAGCGTCGCGAAGAAGGGAATCCGCTCCAGCGTCGCCATGCGCTCCTCAGGAGAAAAGACGCGCTTCGCCGCCTGGCGCGCCCGCCCACTGGAACGCGCTTCGTCTCGCTTGCCGTGTCCGCCAAACATCGTATCGCTCCTCATCCATTCGCCGTCAATTGGTCTCATACCTATTCCGAACGAGATGGAGTATTGTGGAACGCTGGCGCGGCGCGGCGCGTGGGCCATTGTGCTGAAATATTCAGGAAAAAGCGAGCCGAAAGAGCTATCTGGCCGGGCGCGCTGTTCATCCTGAGCGGCGCGCCCAACGCCCGCCTACTCGCGCACGGCGAAGTACACCGCCGCCGGGTTGGGGACGACGATCGCGGCGGTGGACTGCTCCGGGACGAGCTGCCACGAATCCGTCAGCGTGACGCCGATGGCGTCGGGGACGCCGAGCAGCTTGAAGACGCGCTCGTGGTCGGCCAGGTCGGGGATCGCGGCGTAGCCCCAACTGTAGCGCCGCGCGGCATCCTCTGGCAGCGCCAGGTCGCGGCGGACGCGGGCGTTCACGTAGTCCGCCATCGCTTCGGCCATCTGGACGCTCAACCCGTGCAGGAAGTAGGCCTCGGTGTAGTCGTGCGCCGCCTGCATGCGCGCCGTCTCCTCGGAGGCCCGCTCGCCCATCGTCACCACCTGGAACGCCACCACCGCTGGCTTATCGCCCACTGGCCGGAAGTAGTCCGCCAGGCACAGCCGCTCGCCGTCGGGCTGGCGCGGGAAAGGAAAGCGCTCGATCTCGCGCGCGCGGTCGTCGGGGTCGAGAATCACCAGATCATCGCCCTCCCCGCGGCAGGGATAGTAGCCATAGACCGCGCGCGGCGTCAGCCAGCGCTTCTGCCGCGCCTCGCGCAGCATCCGCTCCAGCCGTGGCGCGAACTCCTCGCGCGTCAGCCGCTCGTATTCCGCGCCGTGCGCCACGCCACCCCAGCGCCCGCGATAGAGCGCGTTGAGGTCCAGATACTCCGCCACATCCTCCACCGCGACGCGGTCCAGCAGGCGCGGCCCCCAGAAGGGCGGCGTCACGTCCGGCGCGGGCGGGATGTTCGAGGCGACTGCCGCGCGCGGGCCGCGCTCTTTGGCCGCCGCCTCGCGCTGGGCCTGCTTCTCGCGCGCCGCCAGCGCCTCGGTCTGTACCTTCTCCACCAGCGCCGCGCGCCGAACCGGGTCGGTCAGCTGGTCCATCAGCTCCAGCCCCTCGAAGGCGTCGCGCGCGTAGAACACGCCCGGCTCGTAGGGCTCCGCGCGCGTATCGTCGCCGCCGTAGAGCACGCGGTAGCCGTAGGAGCGGTTGATCGCCGCGCCGCCGATGATCACCGGAATCTTCAGCCCGCGCCGCTCCAGCTCCTGCACGCAGAGCGCCATCTGCTTCGACGTGCTGACCAGCAGCGCCGAAAGGCCGATGGCGTCAGCGTTGACCTCGACCGCCTTCTCGATGATCGTGTTGAGCGGCGTCTGCTTGCCCAGGTCGTAAACCGTGTAGCCGTTGTTCGAGAGAATCGTGAACACCAGGTTCTTGCCGATGTCATGCACGTCGCCAAAGACCGTCGCCAGCGCCACCCGTCCCTTGGTGTAGCCCTCGGCGCGCTCCAGATAGCGCTCCAGATGCGAGACCGCGCGCTTCATCACCTCGGCGGACTGCAGGACGAACGGCAGGATCAGCTCGCCCGCGCCGAAGCGGTCGCCGACATCCTTCATCGCTGGCAGCAGCGTGGTGTTCAGCGCATCCACGGCGGCGGCGGAGAGCGCGCTGTTCGTCGCCCAGCCGTCCACCCCCTCGCCGGGGGCGGGCGCGCCATCGGGCCGCGCGGTGGGGTCCGCCACCTCCGGCGTCTGCCCGGCGGCGCGGTAGGCCACGGCGGCGTCAATCAGCGCCTCGACGCCCTCCTTCTTGCGGTGCAGGATCTGGTAGTGGATGCGCTGGTCTACGGTCATGCCTGCCGTCGGGTCGGCCTGCTCCTCCGCCTTCGCGACCGCGCCGTGCTGCTCGTAGTAGGCGATGAAGGCTGGCAGCGCGTCATCCGAGCGGTTATAGAGCAGGTCGTCGCAGAGCGCGCGCTGGTCGTCGGGGATCTCAGTATAGGGCGTAATATGCGCCGGGTTGACGATCGCGGCGTCCAGTCCGGCCCGTGTCGCGTGGTAGAGGAAGACGCTGTTTAGCGCGGCGCGGGCATGCTGCGCGACGCCGAATGAAACGTTACTCGACGCCCAGGATGGTCAGCGCGCCGGGTAGCTCGGCCTTGATGCGCTGGATCGCCTCCAGCGTCTGCACGGCGCTGTCACGCAGCTCCTCCTGCCCGGTGGTAACGGGGAAGGTCAGCGCGTCGAAGAGCAGCGCCTCCGGCGGCAGGCCGTACTCCTGTGTGGCAATGTCGTAGATGCGGCGGGCGATGGCCACCTTGCGATCGGCGGTCTTCGCCATGCCCTCCTCGTCAATCGTCAGCGCGACGACGGCGGAGCCATGCTCGCGCGCCAGCGGCAGCACCGCCTCGATTCGCTGCCGCCCGTTCTCCAGGTTGATCGAGTTGATGATCGCCCGGCCCGGATACGACTCCAGCCCGGCCTGGATGACGCTTGCCTCGGTCGAATCCAGCGTCAGCGGCGCCTCGACGCCCATCTCCAGCTTGCGCACCGCCTCGCGCATCTGCGCCGCCTCGTCGCCGCGCTCAGTCAGCGCCACGCAGACATCCAGCACATGCGCGCCGGTGTCCACCTGCTCGCGCCCGACCGCCAGCAGCGTGTCGTAGTCGTCGGCCAGCAGCGCGCGCTTGATCTTGCGGCTGCCCTGCGAGTTGACGCGCTCGCCCACCAGCAGCGGCGCGATGTCCTGCCGCAGCGGCACAGCGCGAATCGCCGAGGCCACCAGCGAGGCCGTCCGCGACCGCGCCTCGTCGGGGAAGTCCGCCAGCCGCTCGGCGGGCCGCCGCTGCCGCTCTTCAGGCAGCGCCGCCAGCCGCGCGACCAGCTGGCGGATATGCTCCGGCGTCGTGCCGCAGCAGCCGCCGACGATGTTGACGCCGAACTCGCCGACGAACTCCGCCAGCTCCGCCGCCATCGGCTCCGGCTGCATCGGATAGACCGCCTTGCCAGCGATGTTCAGCGGCAGCCCAGCGTTGGGGATGGTCGAGATGGGCAGGTTGATGTTCTCCGCCAGCCAGCGCGCGGGCTCGCGCATGTGCTCTGGCCCGGTCGAGCAGTTCAGCCCGATCACATCCACGTCCAGGTGGCGGATGATCGCGCCCGCCGCCGCGACGTCCGTGCCGAGCAGCATGCGCCCGCTGGTGTCCAGCGTCACCTGCGCCTGGATGGGCAGCCAGCGCCCCATATCCGCCATCGCCAGCCGCGCGCCGCGAATCGCCGCGCGCACTTCGAGGATATCCTGGCTGGTCTCGATCAGCAGCAGGTCGGCGCCACCCTCGATCAGCGCCGCCGCCTGCTCGCGGTACTGCGCGGCCAGCTGTTGGTAGGTGATGGCGCTCAGCGATGGGTCGTCCGAGGAAGGCAGCATGCCGGTAGGCCCCATCGAGCCAGCGACGAAGCGCGGCTTCTCGGGGGTGGAGAACTCGTCGGCGGCCTCGCGCGCCAGCCGGGCGGCGGCGGAATTGATCTCGCGCGTGCGCTCGCCCAGGCCGTAGTCATCCAGCTTCAGCCGCGTGCCGGTGAAGGTGTTGGTCTCCAGCACGTCGGCCCCGGCGGCCAGGTAGGCGCGGTGAATATCGCGGATGGCGTCGGGCCGGGTGATGACCAGAATCTCCGGGCAGCCCTCGTATTTCTCGCCGCCAAAATCCGCCGCCGTCAGCCCCAGATCGAGGATCTGCGTGCCCATTGCGCCATCGAAGACCAGCACGCGCCGCCGCGCCTCAGCCAGATACCGGCTCTCCGCCGCTGTCGCCTGCGTTGCTGTCGTATCCGCTACTGAGGTCACTGGCATGTCCCTTTCCGGCGCCGCCGCGCGTAGTCCCGGCCGCTCCACCCGCGCCCGCTACCTCTATTGTATACCGCGCGGCGAAACGGCATCTGGTATATGGAACAGCGCGGGACGAACTGCCGCGCCGCTCCCGTTCAGCGCGCCTCAGCCAGCTCGCTCCAGCGTGTCGTGTAGTGCGGCGAGCGCCACGCTTGCCGCATGCGCCACGGCTGGGTGATACCCGCGGAGAGCGGGCGGATCATGTCCCTTCCGAACCGCGCGTTGATGGCGTCCAGCGTCCGCATCAGCGCCTCGCCGCGCTCCCACTCGCGATGCCGCGCGCCCGGCGTCAGTTCCTCATCAGCGAACAGCTCCCCCTGGCGCAGCGCGTCGCCAGTGAGCTCGCCCAGGATGACGCCCGCCTTGTGGTAGTGATAGCCCGCGCGCCACACGCGCTCCAGCGCCACAGCCGCCGCCTGGAGCAGCTCGCGGGTGTCCGCCGTCGCGCGTCCCAGCGGGACCGTCGCGCTGGCGCTATGCTGCGGCTCCGCCGTACGGAAGCTGTTCGTGCTGACGAATACCGTCAGCCGCGTGGCGAGCGTCTCCTGGGCGCGGAGCTTCTCGGCGACGTGAGCGGTGAAGAGCGCGACCGCCTCACGAAGCTCGGCGAGGTCAGTCACGGGGCGGCCAAACGAGCGCGAGACGCAGAGTTGCTTCCGGCGTTCTGGCGGGTCATCCAGAGGCAGGCAGGGGACGCCGCGCAGCTCCAGTTGCGTGCGCGCGCCGGTGACTGTCAGGTGGCGGCGGACCCAGCGGGCGTCAGCCTGGGCGAAGTCGTAGGCGGTGTGGATGCCATAGCCAGCCAGGAAGCGCGCCCGGCGCGGGCCGATGCCCCATACATCGCCAGCCGGAAGCCACTGGAGCAAGGCGACGCGCGCCACCGCGTCGCTCGTATCAAGAACGTGGACGCCGCTAGCGCCTGGCGTCTTCTTGGCATACTCCGCGGCGGCCTTCGCCAGCGTCTTCGTCGCCGCCACGCCAATCGAGACCGGGATTCCCGTCCAGCGCTTCACCGTCGCGCGCGCCTGCGCCACATAGGCGCGCCGCGCCGCCGGGGGCAGCGAAGCGACCGGCGCGAGGTCCAGGAACGCCTCATCAATCGAGTAGACGTCCAGCCGCGCGGTGTAGCGCTCCAGCACGCTCATCACGCGCTGGCTGAGGTCGGAGTAGAGCGCGAAGTTCGCCGAGCGGACGATGACGCTATGCCGCTGGATCAGGTCGCGCGCCTGATAGAGCGGCGCGGCCATCGGGATGCCCAGCCGCTTGGCGGCGGCGTTGCGGGCGATGATGTTGCCGTCATTGTTCCCTAGCACGACCAGCGGCTTCCCCACCCAGTCAGGCCGGAAGACCGTCTCGCACGAGGCGTAGAAGCTGTCGCAGTCGGCCAGCGCGATCAGTGGCGGCGCCGTGTCTGTGGTGTGGACGAAGCTCATAGGCCGTTACCCCACGTCCAGCGCGTCCCCGAGTGGAGGATACCCGTCAGCGGAGCCATCGGGCAGCGCGTCAGCCTGGTGGATGACGTAGGTGACGGCGCCCCATAGGACGGCGCTATCCCGCCCAGCCTCATCGCTGGCGTCATCAGCGGAAGCGGCGCGCGATGGCTGCCAGCGGGTGACGCGTAGCTCACCGCCGGTGGCGACAATCACCAGTCGCCCAGGAGCGGGCGCGAGCGAGCGGTCCACCACAAGGATGTCGCCGGGGAAAATACCGGCGGCGCGCTGGCGGTCGCTCCCCATGCGCAGAAAAAACGTCGCGGCTGGCCGCCGCACGAGGAGCGCGCGCACATCGAGGCTCGCCTCGGCGGCGCCATCCGCTGGCGAAGGGAAGCCGCTCACCGCCTGTGGGCGCGCGGGGCGCGGAGCGCTCCCGTCCATATCCCTTCCTCCGCTCAGCGCCAGAACGTATGTTCTTAATTCATGCTGTCTCAAGCATGAACGATGGCGCGCGCGAGCGCAAGAGGAGACGGGGCGCTGGAGGCGCACTCGTGGTAGGTCTTGCCGGGTATTGCCCGGCGATGGGGATAGGCGCGCTCCCCAGGCGGCTCACCGCCTCACTTGCGGCGTTAGGCCGCGCTGGCATACGGAACACCCAGCCAATCCGCTAGGCGTTCGCGCGTTTGTTGCGAGCGACCGCCTTTGCGCGTTTTATGGATGAGCGCCCATCAACTCGCGCATGCCGCGCTGGCCGGCGCTCGCGCAAGTGGTCTTATCCCCGTTGACTGTTTCTGGTGTAGAGGGAGTATCCCGTGTCGCGTCAACCCACTCTCGTGGAACGTTATCTCGCCGAGGCTGTCGGCGCGTTCCTGCTCATCTTCGTTGGGGGCGGAACTGGCGCCTCCGCCGGTATCATCGCCCATGCGACCAATCAGCCGGTAACGCCGCCGTGGATGCTGGCGATCGCGCTGGCGCATGGCCTGATCCTGTTCGTGATCGTCGCGACCCTCGGCAAGATTTCCGGCGCGCACGTCAACCCGGCGGTCACCATTGGCCTGGCGTCGGCGGGCAAGTTCGCCTGGACAGACGCGCTCGGCTACATCGCGGCGCAGTTCGTGGGCGCGATTGCCGGCGCCTTCGCCATCCTGATGGTCTACGGTGTGGACGCGGCGACGATCGGCCACCTGGGCGCGCCGTCGCTGGCCTCAGGCGTCGGCATCTGGCAGGGCATGGCGGGTGAGGCGCTGGGCGCCTTCATCCTCGTCTTCGCCATCGCCGGCACGGCGGCGGATTCGCGCACACCAGCGGGCTGGGCGGGCCTGGCGATTGGCCTGGCGCTGGCTTCGGCGATCATCTTCATCGGCCCAGAGACGGGCGCGGCGGTCAACCCGGCGCGCGCCTTCGGCCCGATGTTCGCCGACATGTTCTACGGCATCAGCATCAACTGGCGTGGACTTCCTGGTCTGCTACCTCGCCGGCCCGATCATCGGCGCAGTGGCCGCCGCCAACCTCTACGCCTATATCGCCAAGCCGCCGCGCGCCAAGTAACCCGGCGCGCAACCTCACCCCCTGCCCCCTCTCCCATAGGAGAGGGGGTGTTTTTGTAGGGAGCGCGGGGGTGAGTTACGCGCGGTCCAGAATGCGCACGCCGTCAGGGCCGCCGATATAGACCCGCTCGGTCATGCCGAGGAAGAGGCCGTGGTCCACGACGCCGGGTGTCGCCTTGAGGCGCGGGGCAATGGTCGTTGGGTCGGGCGCCGTGGCGAAGACCAGCGTGAGGGTGTAGTGGCCGCCGTCGGTGATGAACGGCTCGGCGGTGGGATCGTCCGCCTGGGCGCCATCCAGGGGGCGGCGGGTGACCTCGCAGCCCAGCGCCGCCAGCCGCCGCGCCGTATGCCGCCAGCCGAACACCTCGACCTCGACGGGGATCGCCGTTCCCGCGCCCAGCGCGGCGACAACCTTCGTCTCATCCGCCAGGATGATGCGCCGCCGGCTGGCGAGGGCCACCAGTTTCTCGCGCAGCAGCGCCCCACCATGCCCCTTCACCAGATCGAGGCCGGGCAGCGTCACCTCATCGGCGCCATCGAAGCTGATGTCCAGATGGTCTACCGCGTCCAGCGCGACGAGCGGAATGCCCATATCACGCGCCAGCGCCGCCGTCCGCTCGGAGGTGGGAACGCCAGTGACACGTAGCCCCCGCCGCGTGCGCTCCGCCAGCGCGCGCACAAACAGTTCGGCGGTGCTGCCCGTTCCCAGGCCAATCATCATGCCATCCGCGGCTTCCACAACCGCCGCGACCGCCGCCGCGCGCTTCCACTCGTCCTGGCGCGTCGTCGGGCCACCACTCACCGCATTCAAGGGGTCCACGAGGTCTCCTACCGCCGTTGCGCGGCGTCATCCACCAACTACATCACGGGAAGCTGTTTGCCCGCGCCCTGGCTAAAACCGCGCCCATCGCGCACGCGCTTCGCCGTGGCGCGGTCCTGCGCGGCGTCGCTGAAGAGCATCGGGAACGCGCGGTGGAAGGTCTTGTCCAGCTCGCGCGCCTTGGCCTCAGTCCGCGCCGCGCGCCGCTCGAAGGCCGCAGCATAGAGCGCGCGTCGCTCGCTGTCGGGCAGATCGCCCGCCAGCAGGTAGGCCAGCGTGAAGTCGGGCTTGCCCCGCTCCGCGTAGTCGCGCGCGCGCTCCGCCGCGTCCTCGCCCTTCTCCAGCCCGGCCCGCGCCAGATCGCGAATCGCTTCGCGCTCCTGGCTGGCGTAGAGCGCCGCGAAGCCAGGCGCCTCAGGCGTCGCGCTGGGTGGCGTCTCGGTCATGCTCGCTCCCCTTTTTCAGCTTACGCATCCCTTCTATAGTATACCGCCGGAGGATGCGACGGGGGCGGCGCACAGGACGCAGAGGAACGCGGCCATGAATGGCTCCTTCGCGTCACCGGAGGCGGCGCCCGCTCCTGCCTTCAGGCCAGCGCGCGCTTGCCAGTGGCTGGGATATGTGCGCTTGTACAGGTTAAAGCGCTGTCCGGCTCGACAAGCGACCACGGGAGGCCCATATGCGCAACCAGGGAGACGCCCCCAGCCTGTATTCCACTGAAGACGCCTACAGGGAACCCTACGCCGCGCGTCTGAGCGCGTTCATGGAGGCGGGCCTGACCGCTGGCCTCAAGCCCGCGCATGAGGACGCCAGCGCCGCCGCGCTGGTCCTGGTTGACGTGCAGCGCGATTTCGTTGATCCAACGGGATCACTCTCCGTGCCGGGAGCCCAGGACGATGTCGCGCGGCTGCTCTCCTGGTTTTACGCCAGCGCAGGACGCATCACCCACGTCTATGCCTCCCTGGACACCCACCTGCCGCTGCACATCTTCTACGGAGCCTGGTGGATCAACCCGCGCACCGGCGCGCATCCTGAGCCATTCACCACCATTACCCTCGAAGATGTCGATCGGGGCGACTGGGCGCCGGTCGCGCATGCGGAGTGGTCGCGACAGTATCTGCTCCTGCTCAAGGCGCGGGTCAAGAAGGACCTGATGATCTGGCCGCACCATACGATGGAGGGGACGCTGGGCCACACGCTCACGCCCGCGCTGAGCGAAGCCATCGCGTGGCACAGCGCCGCCCGCCAGGCCCAGCCGGTCTATGTGAGCAAAGGGCGCACGATGCGCACGGAATTCTACGGGATATTCGGCGCGGAGGTTCCCGATCCCGACGATCCAGCGAGCGGCCTGAACACGGCGCTGCTGGACGCGGTGATGCGTCACGACCGCGTCTATCTCGCGGGCGAGGCAAAGTCGCATTGCGTCCTGGAGACCCTGCGCCAGATCGTCGCGCGCTATCATGGCCAGCCAGACATGCTGAGCCGCGTCCACGTGCTGCGTGACTGCATGAGCTCGGTCGCGCATCCAGAGATTGACTTTGACGCGCTGGCCGAAGAAGCGTTCGTGGAGATGCGCCAGCGGGGCGTGCGATTCGTCACGAGCGCCGAGCCCATAGAGCGGTGAGCGCGCGGGCGGAGCCGCTGGCCCCTCTCCTTTGAGGAGAGGGGGATCACAGCGATTTCCGGCCATTGGCGCGTATTCGATATCAGGGCAGCGGCGAGAGGTAGGTCGTTGTCAGGTTGTGCTGTCCACCAAATACCTGCGCCCAGAGAACGAGCCCTCGCTTGGTAGTCGCGAGTGGCCTGTCATTCCCTGGCCAGCTATATATCGGTGCAATATATGTGGAGTCTACTTTCGTGGACACGAAATGACGCCAAGCTGGTTTTGGGGATTGCGGGTCAATGGCATACATATCGGATGAGCCATCGCTGGCGTTGGCACTGGACGAGCTGATATTTGCAAGTACAGAGCCATCCGGAAGCGCGATCACCCACTGAGCGTATATTCTGGTGGCAGTGTGGAGTAGCGGGAGGCTTTTCAATGATGGCAACGTCTCCCAGCTCGCGCCACTGTCGCGACTATACAGAATTTCTGACTGCTCTGGTTGATAGGTATCGCCAACATTGACCGCGACACCGTAGACCCCCCCAGTCGCAGACGGCATGAAATCCAGATCGCCTATGACGCTAGCGGGTATAGGGAGCCTTGTCCAGGTTCCTCCACCATCACTCGACTTCCAATAGGCTTGCTGGGCTAGATACTCTCCATTGCTTTGCCAGACCCCACAGCTTGTCTTGACGTACAGGACTGTTCCGACACTCAGAACTATCGGGCCAGGGATAGCGCCTCTGGATATACTCAGCCCCTGGTTGATCAACGCTTGCCCGATCTGTGTCCAGGTCAGACCGCCATCATCGCTGGCGAAAAGGTCATTGACCTGATGTGGCGCCGTCGCGTGTGGGTCTGTTGTGCAGATTGGGGGCACTATTTGGGATTCGGAGCCGAGACCGACAAGCCGCGAGCCAACTACTACAATGCTGGCCCAGCCTTGGAGCATCGTTTGAGGTATGGACAATTTACTCCAGGTGATCCCACCATCTCGTGAGCGCCACAGCGTTTTGCTCACGACCGGCAATAAGCCCGGCCCTGGCCACAGCAGGAGCTGGACGAAGACATCGTTGGCGTCGCTGGTGTCAATTGAAATACTGCAAGTCATGCTCACTGACTGGCTGACGGTCGGTGTCATGATTCCACCAACAGGTCGCCATGTCATGCCCCCATCGTCGCTCTTGTACAGCCATTGCGATGACGACGCTGGAATCGGGCTGGTATTTGTGCAGAGATAGCCAATCTGAGGCGTGCTCGTCGAGAACTGCATGGAGGTGAGTGGTTCAGGCGTATTTTGGGCCGTATGCCAGCTCCCTGAAAGCGGTTTTGGCGTTGCGGTGGCCTGAGCCATAGCGGTGGCCGTAGGGCTGATGGCGGTCCGGTGAGGGCCAAGCTGAGGCGCGAGCAGATAGAACAGGCTGGCGACCAGGGCAAGGAACACCGCCACCGATGTTCCCGCCACTACTGGGGAGATGCGCCGATGGGGCGGCTGCGGTGGGTATGGCCGGGACGACAGGCCGCCTGGCAAAGTGGTTGAGGGGCTCCGCTCACGGAGGGTGGGTGAGGGCTGCGTCTCGTCCTGGTCGGTTGAGTCGCGTGGAGAGTCTTGATTTGACATGGTAGATAGCGCGCTCCTTTCAAAGCCGTCGGATTCGGAGGGCTGGCGCAGGCGGGCGTGGATCGCGGCAAGGCCGCGCGCGGACCCTGTATCAAGGGGAATGGTGGCTTCATCCTCCGCGAGCCATTCGCCCAGTGTGAGCCACTCGCGCAACTCGGCGCGGCAATCGGCGCAGGTTGCGGTATGGCGCTCGACGGTAGCCCGCTCGCTGGGGGTGAGCTGATGGGCGGCGTAGCGCGGGAGGAGCTCGCGGATGGTGGCATGGGATCGTGGGTCCATGATGTTATCGCTCCTCGCCGATATGCGCCTGGGCGCTGGCGCTCCCGTGGAGTTTGTGGGGTCCGTTGGGTTCCTGGGGTTCCTGAAGCTCATCGCGCAGCGCCTTGCGCGCGTAGCTCACACGGCTGCGAACCGTGCCTGCGGGGATGCCGAGGATCGCGGCGATTTCATCAGCGGAGAAGCCCTGGCGAAAGAACAGGTCGAGCGCTTCGCGGTGCTTCTCTGAGAGCTTGCCCAGGGCGTCGCGCATCGCAAGGCGAGTGATCACGGCCTCGGTATATGGGTCGCGATACGGGTCGCGCTGGGCGCTCACGCCCGGCCCCTCGGCGGCGAGCAGCGGGGCGCTGGCGGGGTGGCGCGCCCCACGCTGGCGTGCGGTGATGGCGATGTTGTGCGCAATCTGGAAGACCCAGGTGGCGACTTTGGCCTCGCCGCGAAAGCGCGCGGCAGCCTGCCAGACGGCCAGGAAGATGTCTTGCAGCGCCTCCTCTACCAGGCCGTCGTCGCCATCGAGGAGCCGCCACAGGTAGCTGCGCAGGCGAGGGCGGTAGCGGGCGTAGAGCGCATCCAGCGCCTGCTCGTCACCAGTGGCGATGCGCACGATCAGCCGCCGGTCTTCGTCCGCCGCTTCTGTCTCCATCGCGCCTCCGCAATACGCCGCGCCTGACCACTCGATCATGCGATCGAGATATCTGGTTGTTATGTGTGTGTCAGAATCCGTTTTGTTCAAATCGGCCCGTTCTTGGGTTCAAACGTGCGAGCGAGCGGTCATGAATGGTCGGCGTACGCGCGAGAATTGACGGCGGGGGAGTAGGAGGTGGTATAGTGGGCGCGTTACGCGGCGCGCATGCGTGGCGCCGCGATCAGGCCATCCTTTCAGAAAGGCGATGTCATGTCAGTCTTCACCTCCTTTGACGTGGCTCGCTCGCGCCTGGCGCCTCTCGCTCAGGCCCGCTAGCTCGCTGGCCCGCCCAGCCGTACTCCACCATTCAGCGCGCGCCTGCCTTGTCGCGCCGCGCGGGGCCACGTCCTCTTCACCACAACGCTGTGTCACGACCGCTGACCAGCGCGACCTCACCCCCTGCCCCCTCTCCCATGGGGAGAGGGGAGGTAATGTGGGCTGGGCGCGCGGATGGCGGAATTGGGTTTGAGGACGAACTATGCGTGCGAGAGCGATGCGGCGGCCTCTGGCGGTCTATTTCGCGCTGGAGGGCGCGCTGGCGCTGTTCATGGGCATCTATGGGACGGTGACGGCGATCTACCGCGTGCAAGTGGCGGGGCTGAATCCGCTGCAGCTGACGCTGGTGGGCACGGCGCTGGAAGGGTCAATCTTCCTGCTGCAACTGCCGACGGGGGCGCTGGCGGATACGTTCAGCCGGCGGGCGTCGGTGATCTTCGGGGTGTTCCTGACGGGGGCGGGCTTCCTGCTGGAGGGGCTATTCCCCATCTTCTGGACGATCCTGCTGGCGCAGGTCCTCTGGGGGGCGGGCTACACCTTCATCAGCGGGGCGGAAGAGGCCTGGATCACGGATGAGATTGGCGTCGAGCGGGCGAATCAGGGGTTCCTGCGCGCCAGCCAGGTGGGGATGGCGGCGCAGATGGTGGGGGTGGCGATCAGCGTGGCGCTGGCCAGCGTGCGGCTGAGCCTGCCGCTGGTGACGGCGGGGGCGCTGACGCTGGCGCTGGGCGTGGCGCTCATCCCGCTGATGCCGGAGTCGCGGCGGGCGCCACGCGCGGAGGATGGCGCGGCGGCGTCGCTGCGAGAGCGGCTGGCGGCCGTCGGGCGGACGGCGCGCGCGGGGCTGTCGCTGACGCGCGCGCGGCCTGTGCTGCTGCTGATTCTGGGGATCACCGTATTCGAGGGGATGGCGAGCGAGGGCTTCGACCGGCTGGGCGAGGCGCATTTCCTGCTCGATATCGGGCTGCCGCCGCTGGGGCCGTTGCCGCCGGTGGCGTGGTTCGGCGCGTTCTCGATCGCCATCGCGCTGCTGGGGCTGGCGGCGACGGAGGTGACGCGGCGGCGGGTGGATACCGCGCGCCACGGGCCGGTCTCGCGGGCGCTGCTGGGGCTGATCGCGGGGCTGCTAGTGTGTATGGTGGCATTCGCGCTGGCGCCTGCGTTCGCGGTAGCGGTGGTGGCGTATGTGGCGGCGAATGTGATCCGCCGGGTGGTAGGGCCGCTCTCGACAGCATGGGTAAACCAGAGCGCGGACGCGCGCTCGCGGGCGACGGTCCTCTCACTGGAGGGGCAGGCGGACGCGCTGGGACAGATCGCGGGCGGGCCGGTGGTGGGCGCCATCGGGCTGGCGGTGTCGCTGCCGGCGGCGCTGCTGGCCTCGGCGGTGGCGCTGCTGCCCGCGCTGGGGCTGTATCTGCGGGCAGTGGCGGCTCGGGAGAAGGCGGCGCCGGAGGTGGAGGAGGTGGCGATAGCGGAGGAGTGAGCGGGGGGCCTCACCCCCTGCCCCCTCGCCTCCGCAGAGGCGAGGGGGAACCCGCCGCGCGCGTTGCGTCGGGCCTTCCACTGACTGTTGACTGTGTAGCGACGTGAACTGTGTAGCGACGTGCAAATGCGCTTGCTCGGAGTCATCCCGAAGAAAATCTTGATGCGGATCGCCTCGCTCACTCGGTCGTCATAGCTGGCGCCATTCGGCGTCGCTAACTTTGTGGGGTTGCTTCCGCTGACGTGATGGCGCGCGCATGCGTCACTTCGTGCTTGGTCGCCGGGCGAATCTGGCCCTCCTGAACGGTCACGACATCATACGTCGAACCATCCGCCAGGAAGACTTCCACCTCATACGCTTTGCCCGACGGGTGAATATCCACGACCGTCCCCACGTCGCCAGCCAGCAAGCCATACTGCGGTAAATCCACAGTAAAGACCACTGGCTCAAATTCTCGAATCATTGCGGTTTCCCCTTTCAGTCCGTTCGACTCGCATTAATTGAGCGCATAGGCGGAAATCAGCCGTGGATAGTTACTTCCACCGTCAATCATCCACACTGAGCGTACCTGCGGATTCCTGCCATCTGGCGATTGCAGCGCCCCCTCAACAACATACTTTACCCCATCATCGAGCGGGATTTCTTTCACGTACTCATGCGTGACAACATGCCGCAACAAGGCGTCGCGCAACACCTGCCACCGCGCCAGGGTAAACCCAAATCCCAGAAAGAATTTCGCTTTACCGGGATTCTTCAACAGATAGTCGGTGATCTTGGGGGCCGCAATCACCGCTTGCGCCGCATGCGGCACAAACATCGCTTATCCTCCAATATTCCCCATCCACCCTTGCGACCTTCTCTCCCTTCCTCTTCTTGTTCTGCTGCTCGATTATTCAATATCGCCGCTCGCGCTGCGCCGAGCCTTCCCCTCTGAGGGGAACGGGGACCCCGCGAGCGAGCGGGGCAGGGCCGAAGGCCGGATGGGGTCCGCGCCATGCCTCAACTTTTCGTGGCGAAGAGGAAGGATGAGCCAGATCCCGCGAAGAGTGGGAGCGCTTCTTCTGGCACGCCAGCTTCGCGCGCCTCCTGTTCCAGGTTCCGGAGCTCGACGCGGGCGTCGGTGAAGCCGGCGGCGACAGCCAGCGCCAGGAATTCGTCATCGTCATAGAAGCGCAGGCGCGAGGCGAACGGCTCGGGCGCGGCGGGAGTTCCGCGCAATTCGGGATTGCTGCCCAGAACGATGAGCCGCCCGCCATCCACGAGGACGCGGCGGAGTTCGCGCAGCGCAGCGGCAGGGTCGGACAGGAAGCCGAACACACCCGTCATGACGCCATGCGTAAACGTTCCATCGGGAAATGGCAGGCGCTCGGCGCTAGCCTGCTGGATGGTCAGGCGGCCCGCGGCGATGGCGTCGCGGTTCACCTCACTGGCGAGGCGGACCATGTCGAAGCTGTGGTCCACCGCCGCCGCGCGGCAGCCGCTCTTCAGCGCCTCGTTCAGCAGCGCGCCGCCGCCGCAACCCACTTCGAGGAGGTAGTCATCGGGCGTCAGGGCAAGCTCGGCGAGGATGACGCGGAAGTTGGGCCAGTGGTAGAGCGGGTCGCGATACATGGCGCGGGACTGGGCGCCTGAGGGGCGGCGCGCGCTCCGGTCGGTCAGCCAGTCGCCGAGGGCGGCGGGCGCGGAGGCGCGCAGGAGCGGCGCAGCGGCTTCACTGGCGAACCAGCCAACGAGTTCGGCAGGATCGCTGATCAGCGCGCCCCAGCCGCGCTGCTCTAGCGTGATCCGCGCGCCAGCGCCTGCTGGCTCGACCCGCAGCTCGACCTCCGTCAGCGCGTCCGGCTGCCAGTTGGCCTGGCGCCACTGGAGCCGCGCGCGCTCGCCTGGCGCCCACTCAGTGACGCGGCCCACCTCAAAGGAGCCCTGCGTGACGCGCCCATCTGGCCCTGGCTCGAAGCGCATCCCCGCGCGATCGAGCGCGATGACCAACTCCTCGATGAGCGCCTCGAACGTCGCCGCTGGCGTGAGCGCGCTCTCCATGCTGAGCGATACTGTGGTTGTGGCGTCTGGCATCGCGGTTCCGCCTCCATTCACGTAGTTACCCATGTCCCGAAACACACCACATGATAATACCGCTTGTTCTCAGGGAGGGTGGGGGAAGCGGAAGTAGCTAGCGGGGGCGCGACCTCACCCCCTGCCCCCTCTCCCTGCGGGGCGAGGGGACGCCATCCAGCGTGTCTGGCGCATGACGCACAATCTCGCCCTACGTCATGTATGCTGGATTGGGCCTTCTCCTCCGCAGAGGAGAAGGTGGCCAAAGGCCGGATGAGGCCCGCCCCATCACTCCGCCTCATCCACCGCCACCGCCGCCAGCGATGGCTTGCCCAGCTTTGCCAGGTCGAGCGGCGCCGTGTCCGCCTTCACCGCCGCGTAGCTGGCGTCGAGCGCGGGACCGAGGGCCAGCAGCGCGGCGATGCGCTGGACCATCTCGCGGACGTAGAGCACTTCCTCCAGGCGCAGCGGGCGGTTCAGCTTCTTCTCGGAGTCGTGGCGGTAGTCGAGCCATTTCTTGATGACGGGGTAGCCGCCGATGGTGAAGGCCCAGACCTCCGGCGGGACGTTGTCCCAGTAGCAGTCGTTGTTCCACCACAGCCGCCCGCCATGCGCGCCCGCCGCCTCGCGCGGCGCCTCATAGCGCCCCGTCCCGCTATAGCGCACGGTGACACGCAGGTCGCTATCCGAAAGCTGGCCGCCATCCACACGGGCGGGCTGGCCGAGCCGGGCAAGCTCCGGCGGCGCGGTGAACGGCATGTCGGGCCGCAGCAGGCCCGCGACGCGCATGCCCAGCCGCGCGCTGGCCTCCAGCGCCTCGCGCGTCGCCGGGATGGGGATGCGCGGCCAGTCACGCTCCAGCGTTCCAGCGTTCTCGTGGCGATACTCCGGCGTGTTGAGGATCGCGGCGATGTGGAAGAACAGCCGCTCGTGGAAGTCCGGCGCGTCAGTCAATTCGGCGGGCAACTGCTCGGTAAACTCAGGCCGCAGGTTAGGCGAGGTCGCCTGGAACAGGCCCTCTTGATGGCGCGTCATGAGCGGGAAGCAGCAAGCGCTACCATCCACATAGTTGCGATCCATGAAGCTCGATAGAATGACACCATTATCAAATTCACCGGACCTCCGCTGGCGTCGCACCATCTGGAGGTACAGATTGCCCGGAAACACCTGCTCGTAGAAGTCGGCGCGCTTCTCGATCGAGCAGCTTGGTCGTGGGCTCCCAGTAGAGCCAGCGGTCATCGAGTGGGCGGTAGGCGACGCGGGTGACGCGATCATCGCGGAAGCCGGATGTGCGCAGCAATTCGCGACGAGTGTCAGCGCTTCGTAGCGGCTGGTGTCAGTCATCAGCATGGGCGCGACTTCGGCCACCTGCGCATCGCGTGCGGTTGGGGTCGAAGTAGGCGCGCATGCGGGCTTCGAGCGGCTCGCGGTCTATCGAGACAAGGTCGGCATCGCGCGAGGTCTGTGACGCCAGGATAATAGGCGCCGAAGATCTGCGGCAGGGAGGGCCAGGTGTGGTAGCGCTCCTCGCCGCCGCCGGGGCGCAGCGTGTAGCGGGCGCGCGCGTCGGGCTGGAGGCGGGTGTACAGCTGGCAGCTAGCTCGTCTTGCGCAGTGAAGCGTTCCACTCCAGCGCTCGCGCTTCTCCTGGCCTTGCGCCCCAGAGGTCGCGGATACCAGACATGCCGCTCCGCGGTAGCGCCTCGGGCCATCGCCGTACCAGCGTCGTGATCAGCTCGTTGAGACCGTAATGCCAACTCGAGAGCGCGTTCTTGCCGACATATTGCAAATCGTGCTGCGCTCGGAAGTCCGTCCGGCCCGCGGCTGCCCGTGAAGCGATCCAGCCGCCGTTGAGGTTGTCCACCCAGACCGTATCGAAGCTCGCGCAGCAGCCGCTCGCGCATGACGGGATGCGAGAGGCCGGAGAGCCAGCCATTGTTGCTGATGTAGGAGACGATGCCGCGCCCGGAGGTCTCGGCGATCTGGCGCTCGGCGAGGCGGAAGAAGCGGATGTAGAGGTCGTTGATGGCGCGCGGCTGGACATCGAAGCGCTCTTTCAGCCCCACATAGTAGGGCGCGAGCAATTCCTGCTCTTCCTCCTCGGCGACGCCCGCGAAGCCGTTGTAGGGCGGATTGCCCAGCACGACGAGGATGCTGGCGCTATGCTTGACCCGCGCCGCCGCGTCCATCTCCTCCTTCAGCCTGGGGAAGCCCTCGATTGAGCGCTGATGGACGACCTGCCGCTGGCCGCTGGTGAGGTCTTCCGCCTGCTTCCAGCCGGTGAGCGAGTTGGTGAGGTAGACGCCGGCGCGGTCGCCTGGCTCCAGCGGGGCGCCGAGCGAGGCCAGCAGCGTCGCCATCTGGAGGTGCGCGACGACGAACGGCGCGGGCAGGATCTCGAAGCCGAAGACGCGATGTGTGGCCGCGTGGCGCAGCCGCATCGCGCGGGTCGCGCCCTCGCCGTTCTCGCGCAGCGTGCGGTCAATCACCCGCAGCGCCTCCAGCACGTAGCCGCCCGTGCCGGTGGCCGGGTCCAGGATCAGCACGTCGCGGTCGGCCAGCCCCAGCGGCTTGCCCAGCTCCTCACGCAGCAGGCGGTCCACCCGCGCCACCTGGTAGCGGATGATCTCGCGCGGCGTGTACCAGACGCCCAGTTGCTCGCGCAGGTCGGGGTCGTAGGCCTCCAGGAACGGCTCATAGAAGTAGTTGACAGCGTCGCTCTCATCGAACGCGGCGGTGAAGAGGCCCCAGTTCGTGCGCCGCAGTGTCGCCTCCGCCCACTCCAGCGGCTGGCGCACGCCGAGGTCCTGAAGCTGGCCGGGCTGGGCGATGGTGTCGAACAGCTCGCGCAGCACGGGCAGGCTCAGCTGGTCGCTGGCCTCGCGCCAGCGAAAGCCCTCCGGCCCGCCGGGCGCGCCCGCGCGGTTCCAGACCACCCAGGCGCTAAAGAGGCCATAGAAGAGCGTCTGCACCAGCGAGGAATGGAAGAAATGCTCGCCCTGCTCGTCGGTGAAGCGCAGGCCCAGCGCGTCCGCCAGCGCCGCGCGCAGGGGATTCAGCGCGCCGCCCCGCTGGCCCTCCAGCCGCCGCAGGGCGACGCGGGCATAGCGGGCGAGGGCCTGCGCCAGATCGCGCGGGCGGGTCAGCGTCGCGGTAAACGACATCGCGCTGGCCAGGAAGTTGGTCAGCTCATCCTCATGCGCGCGGACGAGCGCCGCCACCGGCGCCTGCCAGAGCGCCTCGGCGCTGTCCGCCAGCGTGGCGCGCATGAAGATGTCCGGCTGGCCGTCCTGCCCCCGGCGCACGAGCGCGAAGTCGCGCAGATTGGTAATCAGCGTCGGGTCGTACTGCTTGAGGTAGCCGCGCACCTGCGGCGACCGCGCCAGCTCATCCAGGCTGACGCCCGGCCCCTTGGCCTCCACGGCGGCGCGCAGGTCCTCCGACCCCGCGACTTGCAGCGCGAAATCGGGATGCCCGGCGCCCTGGTCCGTGATCTCATGCACTGGCGCGACCGGCGGCGTCAGGGTCTCACCAGCGGCCTTGAACAGGAGGTCCAGCGCGGGGTAGTAGCTGCGCTCGTCCGTCGCCAGCCCGCTGCCCCGGATACGATGCAGTTCTTCGAGGTACGCTCTCAATGCGCTCATGCCCCGCAGTATACATGGAAGCGGGGGGTGAGCGCCAGGGCAAAAAACGAGCTTGCGGTCCTGAGCGGCGATAATCCGGCGGTTATATCGCCTTCTTCCGCTTGCGGCGGTTTCTCCGAATGATTATCATATTTGCGCTCACCGTAATGCATACTCCCAAAATCGCTAGCGCAAACGCAAGCTTGCGGAGCGATATATCCACGATTCGCGCCTATAAAAGCGACTATCGCGGGCGAGTATGTCATGAGAGAGGTAGACCAACATCCGCCGCCTACTTTGACTACGGAATCCAGGACGTGTCTTTTCCCAGCTCTATACGGATTCGACTCAGCTAAAAGCTTGTTCGTATCCACTGTCACTCGGACGCTTAGCTTCCTCGTATATCCGAATGTCGCTCTTCGCGCAGCCACCTGGCGCTCAGCAATGGCGTTGCGCTCAGCGACGAGGTCCCTAAGCTCACGCATACCGAGTATTGCGGCGATCAGCAGGCGTGTTGTCCCCTCAAGAGTGCTAAGCTCCTTCACTCGTTCTTCCGAGACGATGATGTCCGTGGGCGGCTCGGCGCGCTCGCTGGTCATTCGAAAATCAGGAGATTGCCACTATCTGAGATGGTGAAACAGGGATAAGGCCGCGTCCGTTAGGAGTGTAGTCGTCCGCCACGTTGAGTACTCCAGTATCCTAATGAAGGCTTGTTTTAAGCCACTAGATCAGATTCTATTTCAAATCCACTCACGCTGCCTGGCCTATTGACCCTACTCCATCTGCGTATTTCGGCGCTACGGGAACGAGTCAAATTACACCGTCATGGGTCACTGCTAAGTGTGAGGGGCTCTAGTTCGACGCGATAGGCGCGGGGGCGAAGGCTCGCGCCGCCCGTGTCGCTTCACCTCGCCGCTTCACGCAGGAATGGAGTTCGCCACCAAATAGTGAGTGGTGAACGGCAAACACATTCACCGTTCACCGCCTGACATTGAGTTGCGGCCTTCCCTTATCTCAGGGAAAGGTGGCCGAAGGCCTGGATGAGGTCCGCGCCTCTCACACCCACCGCTTCAGCCACTTGATCGTGCGCTCCGGGTAGTCCTTGACGTGGTCGCGCTCGGTGAAGCCGTGGCCCTCGCGGGGGTAGATCGCGCACTCCACCGGGACGCCGCGCTCGCGCAGGGCGTAGGAGAAGGCCCAGGCCTGGTTGACGGGAACGCAGGGGTCCTTCTCGCCGTGGATGATCAGTGTTGGCGTGGTGACGTTCTTGACGAAGGTGATCGCCGAGCGCGCGCGGTAGGCGTCGGGGTCCTCGTTGGGGTCGGCGCCGATGAAGCGCATATCCCAGTCCTGGATGTTGGTCTGGGCGTGGAAGCTGTGATAGTCGCAGATGCCCGCGCCCATCATCGCCGCCTTGAAGCGCGTCGTCTGGGTCACGGCCCAGGCGGTCATGAAGCCGCCGTAGCTCCAGCCGATGATCGCCAGGCGCTCAGGATCGGCCAGCCCCTCGGCGATGGCGTAGTCCACACCGCGCATCAGGTCCTCGAAGTCCTTGCCGCCCATATCGCCCAGCACGGCGTTGCCGAACGCCACGCCGCGCCCGATGCTGCCGCGCGGGTTGGGCCGCAGCACGGCGTAGCCCGCCGAGACCAGCTCCTGGTTCAGCCAGCCGCTCCAGTCGTCGCGGTGCGCGGAGGTCGGGCCGCCATGCACCAGCAACACCATCGGCGGCGCGCCGGAGCCGTCATGCTGGAGCGGCGGGGTGTAGAGCGCCTGCATCTCCCAGCCGTCCGCGCCGGCATAGGTCAGGCGCTGCGAGGGAACGCGGGCGTACGTCTCCTCCGCCAGCGGATTGAGCCGCGTCAGCCGCTTCCACTCGACGCCGCTGGGCGCGTCTTCCGGCCCGGCCAGCGCGCCGCGATAGACCTCGGCGGGGTGGCGCGCGTCGGAGAAGATGGTGGCGAAGGTCCGGCCATCGCGGGTCGCGTTGAGGCGCGGCCAGGCCCTCTCGCCCACGACGATATCGCCCGCCAGCGTCGTCGTCGCGCCGGTCGCCTCATCCAGCAGACCGACCTGCCCCGCCAGGCCGTCCCAGGCGCAATACAGCAGCCGCGCGCCGTCCGGCAGCCACTGGACCCAGCTCGGGCTGAAGCCGATGCCGGGGGTCAGGTTGCGCGCCGCGCCGCCCGCCGCCGGGATGACGAAGACATCGCCGCCCACCAGCCCGTGGTCGCTCCACTCGCCGGAGACATACGCCACCCGCGCGCTGTCGGGTGACCACGCCAGCGCGCCCGCCTGCCCGTCGGGGCGGACCAGCGTCCGCACGGAGCCGCCGCCCGCCTCCACGACGCCGACCATGCCGCGATACCAGTCCGTCTCATCCGGCCCATCGCCGAAGTAGAGCGCGAACCGCGTCCCATCCGGCGCCCAGGCGAAGTCCCAGACCGTCACGCCGTCGGGCGTCACCGGCTCCGGCTGCCCGCCCGCGACGCGCACCGTCCACAGCCGCGTGTGGCGGCCCGGCGTGACGACGATGGGGTCCTTCGGCGGCTCCGGGCCTTCCAGCGAGGTAAAGGCGATCTTCGCGCTGTCGGGCGACCAGGCGAGGTCGCTGACACCGTTGGGCATCGCGCAGACCCGCCGCGCCGCGCCGCCCGCCGCCGGGACCACGTACAGCTGCGGCTTGGAGAAGCTGCCCTCGGCCTCGCGCTCGGAGATGAACGCCAGCCACTGGCCGTCGGGCGACCACGCGGCGCCGTACTCGCTCTTCTCGCCCTTCTCGCCGGTGGCGACGGGGCGCGCTTCGCCTTCGCCGTCCACCACCCAGACGCTGGCGCGCCGCCGCTGCTGGCCGGGGACCCACTCCGCCAGCGTGAACGCCACCCGCGCGCCATCGGGTGAGATCGCGGGGCCGCTGGGGTAGCGCAGGCTGACCATCATCTCCGGCGTGATGGGGACGCGCCGCGCGGGAACGCTCGTCGTGGTGGGCTGCTCGCTCATGGTGGATCGTCTCCTGCTGGTTGGATGGACGGTTAGGCGCCGGGTGGCCTCACCCCCTGCCCCCTCTCCCTGCGGGGCGAGGGGGTCGCCGTTCAGCGTGTCTCGTGGATGGCAAGCGGTAGTCGCCCTTCGCCGCTCACCCCACCCCGGGCCTTCTCCTCCGCAGAGGAGAAGGTGGCCGGAGGCCGGATGAGGCCCTCCCCGCTCACGGCGCCAACCGCTCCATGCGCCAGGCGCCGCCGGGCTGGCGGGTGTAGCGCAGGCGGTCGTGCAGGCGGCTCGGGCGCCCCTGCCAGAACTCGATGGCCTCCGGAATGACGCGGTAGCCGCCCCAGTGCGCCGGGCGCGGGACCTCGCCGCCGGCGTATTCCGCCTCCAGCGCGGCGAAACGGCGCTCCAGCGTCGCGCGGTCGGGGACGGGCTGGCTCTGGGGCGAGGCTGCCGCGCCAATCTGGCTGCCCAGCGGACGGCTGTGAAAGTAGGCGTCACTTTCCTCCGGCGCGGTCCGCTCCACGCGCCCTTCGACGCGTACCTGGCGCTCCAGCAGCACCCAGAAGAAGATCAGCGCGGCGCGCGGGTTGGCCGCCAGCTCCTGGCCCTTGCGGCTCTCGTAGTTGGTGTAGAAAACGAAGCCGCGCGCGTCCAGCCCCTTGAGCAGCGTCATGCGAGCCGAGGGCGCGCCGTCGCGGCGTGGCGGTGGCGACGGCCATCGCGGTCGGCTCGGGATGATCCGCGGCGATGGCGGCGTCGAGCCAGGCCGCGAACTGGCGGATGGGGTCGGCGTCCACCTCGTCCTCGCTCAGGCCGTGCAGCATGTACTCTTTGCGCAGGTCCGCCAGTGACACGCCCGTCATCGCGCAGCCTCCCGCCCGCTAGCGCCGTCCGCGCGCCGCAGCCGCTGCCAGGCGATGTTCAGCCCGTCGAGAATCAGGTTCGGCTCGATGATCTCGATGCACGGCGTCACCTTGGCCATCACGCCGGCCAGCCCGCCGTGGGCGATGACCTTGGCCCGCTCGCCGCCGACCAGCTCGCCGCGCAGCCGCGCCACCAGCCCCTCGACCAGCCCGACATGGCCGTAGACGATGCCCGACTGCATGCTATGCGTCGTGTTCTTGCCCAGCGCGGCGGGCGGCGGGGCCAGCTCTACCTGGTAGAGCTTGGAGGCCGCGCGGGCCAGCGCCTCCGCCGAGATGCCCAGCCCTGGCGCGATGGCCCCGCCGAGGAACGCGCCCTCCGCCGAGACGCAGTCGAAGCTGGTGGCTGTGCCGAACTGGATGACGATGGCAGGGCCGCCATACAGCTCGTGCGCCGCCAGCGCGCTAATCATGCGGTCGGAGCCGGTCTCCCAGGGGTTATCCACCAGCAGCGGCACGCCCAGCGGCGTCTCGTGCGTCACGACGACCGCCTCGCGCCCCAGGTACGTGGTAGCCATCTCCTGGAAAACGGGCGTCAGCGGCGGGGTGACGCTGGCCATGATGACGCCACCGATCTCGTCGAGGCTGACGCCAGCGTGCGCGCAGAGCTGCGCCAGCAGCATCGCGTACTCATCGGTGGTCTTCTCGCGCACAGTGGCGATGCGCCAGCGCGCCTGCAGCGGGCCGCCCGCCAGCGGGAATAGCCCGTACTTGATGCCGGTGTTGCTGACGTCAATCGCCAGCAGCAGTGAAGCGCCCGCGCCCCGATCGCCTGCCATCGTCTCGCGCCCCTTCCAGCCCGCGCCAGCCCGCATACGGCCACCGCGTCCGCTGCGATTGTATGACTGGCGCGCGGGCAGGGTCAAGCGGAGCCAGCGCACGCTATAGTCTCAGTGGGATATTCGGAGCGCGCCAAGATGGCGCGAGGAAGGCGGCTGTCATGCTCAAGGGGATACGCGGTATCGAGGTCGCCGCTGGCTGGCTGGCGGTCATCTCAGGAGCGGCGCTGGCTTTCATGATCTGGCAAGGTGGGTTCATCGCGCCAGAATCCACCATTGTGGATCTCGTTGTGTTTGGTTTCATCCTGCTGCTCGTCGCGGTCGGGGTAACGCTCGACGCCCTCGCGCCAACTTGGGCCGTCCGAACCGTCGCGCTCTCTCTGCTTACCATAGGCGTACTTGCGCTGACGTTCATCTTCGTCATCAGCTTCATCATTGAGCTTGGTATCCCTGTATTGCTGGCCATCATCGCCACTGTGCTGGCCTACGTCCGCCTCGCATCCAGCGAAGCCCCGCAACCCGCCCGCTGAGGGCGCGCCGCGCCGCTACTCCCGCGCGAAGGCCATGCGGGTGAGCTTGCGGGGTAGGTCGATGATATGCAATCAGACGTTTAAAAAAGCGATTCACGCAGAAAAGCTAGATGGACTCCCACTCTTCCGTCGTTATGCCGCCTTGTTCGAGGATGCGGCGCAGCAGTGGAAGGCTGATGTCATTTTGATGCGGGTTGGGAATACGCAGCTTGAGAGATCGGCGCGCCATATATTGATGGGCGCCGCCGCTGTAAGGGCCATCGAAGCCTAACCGGCGCAGGGCATTGATAAGTCGCGGCGCTTGATTGGCCCGAGCGTAGGCATCAGGCGGGGCGGCCGATTTCGAGCGTCAGGCCATCTACGACAGGCAGCGGCGTGTGGCCGGCGATATGAAGCAGTATCCAGCCTTCCAGCACGTCGCGTAACTCCTGGCGGCAAGCGTCCTCTGTGTCAGCGTTCGCCCAGACTCCATCGAAGCCGGGGATAGAGCCGAAGTATGTGCCATCTTCGATGCGCTCGAAGCGAGCGCGTCGCATGGCTTTGTCCATATAGTCCGCTAACATCCGTGGCCTCCTCATTTCACTTGCCATACCATTGCCACACCATCCGCCGCTACTCCCGGCGAAGGCCATGCGCGAGAGCTTGCGCGGCGGGTCGATGATCAGCGACCAGACGTTCTGGGCGACGTAGGCGCTGATCGGCAGGCGCTCCGGCGGGCGCTCCTGGCCGCCCTCGCGCGTGGCGTGGCCGATGATCGCCTGGCGTACGTCCTCGGCGGTAGAGCCGGAGAAGTGGGTATAGCCCGCGCCGATGTGCTGCCAGAAGTGGGCGTCGCTGCTGCCGGTTTCGGCGAGGCCCCACTCGCCGTTCAGCTTGCGCACCTGCTCGCGGACTGAGGCGTTGGCGGGCGAGGGATTGTACAGCTCGATGGCGTCAATCGGGTAGCCGCGCGTCAGCAGCTCCTCGATCTTGCGGCGGCTGAGGCTGGGGACGAGGCGGCCCATCGGGTGCGGGATGACGCACAGCCCGCCCTGGTCCTTGATGCTGGCGATGGCGTCCTCGACGCGCGCCAGGAAGCGCGGCGCCTTCTTGATGAACAGGCCGAGGAAGTGGCCGTCGCGGGTGGTCGTCTCCACGCCCCAGATCAGCTGAATGTCGGTCACGCCCTCGCGGTCCATCAGGTCCTGGAGGCGCTTGGCGCCCTCCATGTGGTCGTGATCGGTGACGGCGATGACTTTCAGGCCGCGCCGTCGCGCTTCGGAGAGCACGCGCGCCGGGCTGGCCGTGCCGTCGCCCAGGTTGGTATGTAAGTGCAGGTCAGCCCTTGCTTGCTGCTCCGCCACGTCCGCGCGCTCGTTGACCGTCTCCGCTGTGTTCGTCATATCCGCCACGTATCACTCCGCAATCTGGGGTAGCCGCCGGGGCTATACGCCCGCTGGTATCGTACCCCCTCGCGCCCGCCACCACAAGCCGCCATGCGTCTACGGGCGCGGTAGGTTCGCGCGCTCGGCCCGCGCTGGCGGCGACGCTGGCGGCCCATCGCGGTCGTGATCAGCGCCGCGCGCCTGGCGGTCGTGGTCGCCTGGATGCTCCTCGCGCTAGCGGTCGCCGTCGCATATACTATTCGCGGCTTCACCACGCGCGGCCCGGAGCCGGGCGCGGGCATGACGCCAGCGGTCGCTATCGCGCCCTCCCGGCCTTGAAAGGCCGGGGCACGCTCCTACCACCACCCCGACCCCGACCCTCCCGGCCTTGAAAGGCCGGGGCACGCTCCTACCACTACCCCGACCCCGACCCTCCCGGCCTTGAAAGGCCGGGGCACGCCACGGGGCCTGAAGGCTCGGGGCATTTATGCCCCCCTCGACCGTGCGCCGGCCCTTCAGGGCCGCGACCGTCCCCGCGACCGTGCGCCGGCCCTTCAGGGCCGCGCCGTCCCCCGCGCCGTCCCCCGCGCCACCCCATCCCACCATGCCGCCACCGCCTCCGGGCGCAGCGGCGTCGCGCCCAGCGCCAGCAGCCCCGCCGCGCTGGGGTCCTCCACCGTCGCCAGCGGCTGCCCGCGCTCCGCGATCCAGCGCGCCAGCGCCTCCGTCTTGCCCCCCGGCGCGGCGTAGGCCACCAGCGACGCCGCCGCCAGCGCCGCCGCGAAGCGGTTGCGCCGCTCCGCCTCGCGCGCCGTCGCCCGCCGCTCCCCTGAGCCGGACGCCGAAAGCAGTAGCAGCCGTCCCGCCGCCAGCGGCTCGCGCCACTCTGGCGGTATCCGCATCCGCGCCATGTCGCGCGCTACGCAGACGATCACTGGCTGCGAGCCGCGCAGCAGCAGCCGCAGACACTCGCGCTCTACTGGCGAATGGAAGCCGCTCACCACCGGGACGCCCGCGTCGCGCAGCGCGTGCGCCAGGTCCAGCGCGCGCAGGATCGCCCCGCCGGGACAGCGCGCCGAGCAGAACAGCCCCAGCGCCGGACGCTCCAGCGCCGCCAGCGACCCCACCGCCCGCACATCCTCCGGCGCCACGCCGCACACCGCCGCCGCCAGCCGCAGCGCGGCCTCCACTGGCCCGCCCGCCGCGCCGGACGCCAGCGGCCACACCAGCGGCGGCGGCTCATCGCGCATCGTGTCACACCTCTGCGAAGTACACCACCATATCCTCTACCTTCAGGCCGAAATCGGGCAGCAGTTGGCGCATGAGGTCGCGCAGCGCGTTGGCGCTCAGGTTGACGTTGGCATAGACGCCGTCAGCGATCTTTCTGCTGCGGATGAATTCCGCGCCGGACTCAGCGAACCGCCGGTTTCCCTGGACTGTGGTGTAGTGAGAGTCGCGCGGCAGCGTGGCGGCCTTCGCCGGATTGAGCTGCGCCAACGTCTCGCAGACATCCGCGTAGAGCTCTGTCCAGTTGGGGTAGGGCGCGCTCCGCTTGCCGCGCAGGACGTAGTAGGCGGGCTTCTTGAAGGTGAACTCATCGTACAGCGTGTGCGGCGCGCTGGATGGCGTGGGCGGTAGCGGTGGCGTGGGCGCAGGCGCATCGGGGACAGTCGCCACGAGCGGCGCCAGCTTGCCCGCCAGGGCGCCGAACGCGGTGACGAGCGTGGCGTACTCCTGGTACGCCGCCACCCGGCTGGCGAACGTCGCCATGTCTCTGTGGTCTACCGTCGCCCACATCTCATCCGCGAACGCCTCCAGGTTCTCGCGCATCGCCTCCAGACCCCTGAGGATTTCCTGCTTCCGCTCTTGCATGCTCACTCCTCACTCTCGCCTTCCTCGTCGCCGCACGCCACAGGCCACCCCGCGGCCCTTCAGGGCCGGCGCATACGGGCGCCACGCGGCCCTGAAGGGCCGGCGCACGGACGGATGGGGATGAATCCCCGGGCATTTATGCCCCGTCCGCGTGCCCCGGCCTTTCAAGGCCGGGAGCGGCCACCTCGCGGCCATAAATGGCCGGCGCACGGCGCGATGCGGCATGAATGTCCCAGGGCCTTTAGGCCCCCGTCCGCGTGCCCCGGCCTTTCAAGGCCGGGAGGGATGGCTACGCCCCGTCGCCCTCATCGCCGCTCTCCGCGCCCATCCGGTACTTGATGTCGTAGTTGATGATGAAGTCCAGTTCCTCATCCGTGAAGCCGTAATGCTCCGCCAGCACGCGGTCAATCTCGTCTATGATGGGCTTGGACGCACGCATTTCGACAGTGTAACAATCGATGGCACCCTTCCCTCGGTAATTGCGGACCTCCATCGTGGCGTTGCGTTTGATATCGGTGTCTAAAGAGTTTGCAAGCTGAAGCAATGTACTCTCAATGCGTGAGTCCATGCCATTCAGCCCGAGAGGGAATTGTTCTAGCTCAAACCGGGAGACGTGAAGGCACTCGGAGTAAGTGTAATAGAACATGTTCCACAGGTTTGATGCGTACGCGCAAAAAGCGATTTTGCTGTAGGTCGGCTTGGCAAAATGTACTTCCCGCTCTTCTCTGGACTCGGTTGAAAACACCGTGAAGACCCGATAATGAAGACCTCCAGTAGCACGATAGTAAACCACGTTTCCCGGCTCTCCAAAGAATATCGATATCGCCGGCTTGACAGCCAGTTTGCGCAGAATAGCTTCGTGCGTTTGGCTTGCAAGTCTGGGATTTTTTCCGAAGTGTTCTAAGGTTTCAGCAGACGCTAAGGTATAGGGAGGAAGCGCGGCGAAGAGATGGGGACGATACTCAACTTTCCATTTGATGTGTGGCAATGAGAGTTTTTTAGGCTTGCCAGACGCGCCAATCAAAAGGATCGACAAATGTATGTTTGCCGTGTTAGCTCCTTCAAATAATTTAGACGGCCGGAATCCATATGTAGAGTAATATATTAGCCGGTCATGGAGAAGCCTCTGCAATGGCTTCATTCGTTCGGTAGCTAGAAGAACTCGTCGGCACAATGACCCCGGTTTTGCCTGCTAGAATACCCAGCGATAGACAACGCTCAATTATATAAGCGTATAAGTTGCCGCAGGGTTCGGAAGAGAAGGTTCCGCGTTGCAGGTTGTAAGGAAAGCGCTCTTTGCTGTACTCCACATACGGCGGGTTGCCGATGATCACATCGAAGCCGCCGCGCTCCTGCACGATGTCGTAGAACTCGATGAACCAGTGGAAGGGCTGGTGGCTCTTGCGCCAGGCCGCCATCTTCACCGCGCGCTGGCCGCTGTTGGGATAGTGGCTCTCGTCAATGCCATACTCCGCCGCCAGGAAGCGGTCGAGCGTGTCGCCCAGCGCGGCCAGGCGCTCGCGCAGCGTGGCCTTGTCCTCCTTGCGTCACCCGCCCGCCGTGCGCCGTCTGCTGCTCGCGGAAGAGCGCGAAGAGCCGCGCCAGGTCCTCGGCCTGCGTCTTGATTCCCGGCATCTCGGCGTGCCAGAACATGTGGCCGGAGACGGCGCGCTCGGCCTCGGCGTAGGTCGCGAAGCCGACCAGCGTGTTGCCCGCGCGGATGTTGAAATCAATATCGGGCAGCGGCTCGACGCGCTTGGCGTCCGGCGCCTGCGAGACCAGCGCCAGGAACAGCCGCAGCTTGGCGATCTCGACCGCCTCCTCCATGATGTCCACGCCATAGAGGTTGTTGAGGATGATGCGCTTGCGGATGAAGTACGCCCGGCTGGGGTGCGTCGCCACGTCGCCAGCATCTCGCGGAAGTCCGGCCCTTCTGCTCATTGGCGGTCAGGCTCCTCGCGCTCGAACTGCGTGACGAAGGCCGCCATGCGCGTCAGGCAGGCGTCATAGAGCGGCTCCAGGATGCGCAGCGCGGCGAAGAGGAACGCGCCGGAGCCGCAGGTCGGGTCCAGCACGCGTCACTTTCTCCAGCGCCTTCCAGAAGGCGCGCACCATCTCCGGCCCCTCGCAGCTGCTCGATCACGTCGCGCGCGAACTGCGTGATGTCCAGGTTATAGGTGATCAGATCGTTGACCTCGGAGACCTCGCCCGCCGCCAGCTTGGCCCGCAGGTCGAGGCAGCGCTGGCGCCGCGCCACATGCTCGCGCCACGTCTCGGTGGGCAGGGCGTAGTCCGGCGCGGCGGGCCGGTTCCAGCCGCCGCGCTTCGCCACGTCGCGATCCCCGCCGCGATCTCGTCGGGCAGCGGGATGTCTACGCCCTTGCGCACGGCGTCGTAGATGTAGCGGTCGGGTCGTCGCGCAGCAGCCGCCAGACCTCGCCGTCCAGTGTCGAAGGCCGCCGGGACACCCTTGCGCGTCGCGTCCAGCAGGAAGGGCAGCATCGTGTTGCGGCTGATGTAGCCGGTGATGTCCTCCTTGGTGTAGTAGGCCCCCATCTGCTTCTGGTTGATGTACTTCTCGAAGATGTAGCCCAGCACGTCCGGGTTGATCTCGTTGTCCGGGTGGTCGGGCCGGTCGTCCAGGCTCCAGTTCCAGGCGTCGAAGAACGTCGAACACCTTCTCGAAGGCCGCGTCAGGGATGGCGATCGTGTTTTCATCCTCGATGCGATGGCGCTCGAACAGGCCGCCGTTCATATAGGGGACATCGCCGATCAGCGCGCGCATCTCCGCCGGGCGCCCGTCCACCGGCGCGCCCAGCCCGTCGTGGAAGAAATGGAGCAGGAACTCGCGATAGAAGCTGTGGAACTGATCGGCGCCGAAGCGCGCGCGTGTCTGCTCCAGCTTGTGGCGCAGATAGTCGCGGTCACCCGCCAGGAAGCCCTTCCACTGGATGAAGTAGGTGAACATCAGCCGGTTGAGCATCAGCGAGGCGTACCACTCGCGGTCCGGCTCGCTCTGGATGCCAGCGATGACGTCCAGGAACGCCTTATGCTCCGTCTTGAAGCGGTCATAGAAGCGCTTCGTCACCTTGTCCACATCGAACGACTGCCGCAGCAGGCCGAGCACATCCGTCAGCCCCAGCGCGTCCTCCACCGAGAAGTCCACATAGAGCTGCGTGAGGCGCTGCGCCAGCGCCTCGCCCGACTGCCCCTTGAAGTAGCGCTGCTCGCGCCAGGCGGCGGGCTTGCCTGGCTGCCGCTTGACCCACTGCCAGACCTGCATCGTGTCGTCGCGGTCGGTATAGATGATGAAATGCTCGTGGTACGACTTCCACACCTGCCCGTCAATCGCCTTGCGCGCCAGGTAGTCGGGGATGCCGCCGCGCGCGTCCGGCTCGCAGCGCAGCGCCACCACGCCGCGCTTCTGCGCCACGGGCCGCAGGGTGTACGTCGCCTCGCCCACCACAACCGTCAACGGCGCCACCTGAAGGTAGTCCCACCCCAGCGACTCAATGAACAGCGGCGTGAAAGCGAACTCCTGAATCTGGCGGCGAATCTGGCCGGCCTTAGCGGTCGTGGTGGTCATGCGTTGCTACCTTTCCTTTCCTGATCTCACAAATTCGCTACTCCCCACTCCCCCCGCCGCTCTCGGCCTCCACCCCCCGCCGCTCTCGGCCATAAATGGCCGGAGCACGCGACGGGGGCCTAAAGGCCCGGGGGATTTATCCCCGCGTCCCCGTGCGCCGGCCCTTCAGGGCCGCGCCCGTCCCCTTCACCCCCGTGCGCCGTTTTGCTCACTCCAAACCGCCTCGGAGACGGTTTTCCCGAACGTAGCGCACCGCGTTGGCGCATTGCCGGTGGCTGGTAATCTCCACCCAGTCGTAGCCTTCTTGCCAGAGATGGTCGCCAAGATCACCGCGCAACTCAGAAGCGGCGTGAAGGATGGCGTGCGCCGTCGCTCCCTTAATCAACTGCACGATACGACCAAGCTGCTGATCGGGAAAACTCAGCAAGAGCAGATGAACATGGGTAGGCATAACCTGCCAGGTCAGGCACGCGATCGCCCACTTCTCGATCACCTCCGGTAGAGACGCGCCGTAGCAGCGCCTCATATTCGGGGACCTCAAAGACCGCGCGGTTGCGCACGGTATGGAAGTTGACATGGAAGAGCTGTGGTCCGTCTGTGCGTGTGACTGGTTGCCCCACCCCTGTCCCCTTTCGTAATCCCACACCCCTCTCCCCGTCCCGGCCTTGAAAGGCCGGGGCACGCGACGGGGCCTTGAAAGGCCCAGGGGATTTATCCCCCCGTCCCCGTGCGCCGGCCCTTCAGGGCCGCGCCCGTCTCCCGTCCCCGTGCGCCGGCCCTTCAGGGCCGCGCCATCCCCGCCACCAGCCCAAGCGAGCAGATGATGCGCGGCTCGCGCGCGTGCGGCTCATCGCCGTCACCCTGGATCTTGCATAGCTCCCCGTCTTCACGCCGGTCAATGACCAGCCTGGCCAGCTCCTCATCGCTGATGCCGCTCTTGAGCTGGCGGTTGAGCGAATCGGTCGCCCGTTCCTGGAGCGGATAGCGGTAGATGTCTTCGAGCGCCTGCAGCAAGCGCGGCGATTCCCACAGCGTCCCGTTGATCCGCTCGGCGTGCGCCTTCAGTCGCTCGTAGACGCGGAAGCGCGCCCCCGAAGGCCGCCCCAGCTGCCCGCCCGTTTGCTGCTCCTCCCGCGCCAGCTCCGCCGCCGCCGTCTCCACCGCCGTGTGATGCCACGGCTGGCGCATCAGCCCCAGGGTGTCCCGGTTGCAGGCCGCCGCGCGCAGGATGGCGACCTGCGACTGCGAGACCGCATTCCCGCGCTCATCCACCCAGGCCAGCGCGTCGGCCCCCTCAGCGGTGCGCATGTAGAGCAGCACGCCCTCAGGAGCCAGCGCGGTTGGCGTATGCGCGCGGGTGGAATAGACCACGCTGGGCAGCGCCGGAATCGTCTTCAGCAGCGAGGGATCGGCGTCGGTGGCGTTCTTCCAGATCTGGTACGCCTGCGAGGCCAGGTCCACCTCGCTGTCGTCATCGTCACCGCTGTAGATACCCGCGCGCTCGTTATAGATATCCAGCACGGGCGCGGTATCCGTCTCATCCTCGAAGAACGCCTCATCCGTGCCGACCACCTCGGCGTTCTCGCGCAGGCGCTGGCGCACGCGCTGGCGCAGCCGGATGATGCGCTCCACTCCATCGGCGGGCAGGAACGAATAACAGAGGATTTCCTCGGCGCGCTGACCAATGCGGTCCACACGGCCCGCGCGCTGGATCAGCCGGATGATCGCCCACGGCAGATCATAGTTGACGATGATCGAGCAATCCTGCAGGTTTTGCCCCTCGCTCAGCACATCGGTCGCTACCAGCGCGCGTAGCTCCTCGCCCGGCGCGAGCGTCTTGTCGTTGCTCACCGGGCTGAAGCGCCAGGCCAGCGCCGTCGGGTCCGCCGAATCGCCGGTCACGCCAGCCATGCCGGCCACGCCGCGCGCCTGGAGTCGCTCAGTGAGATAGCGGGCAGTATCGGCGAACTGCGTGAAGATCAGCACCTTCTCGCCGGGATGCCTGACCGTCAGCAGGTCATAGAGCGCGTTGAGCTTGGCGTCATCCTCCGCCTGCCACTGCCCGCAGATATCCAGCACACCCATCAGCGCGCGCGCGTCGGCCAGCAGGTGGGCGCGCAGGTCCCCGATGAACAGCGCGGGCCGCAGCCACTTGAAGCGCCTCTTCATGGACCCGGCGTAGCTCGCGTAGACCCGCGCCGCCTGCGCGCGATACTCCGCCTCGCCGCGCGCCGTTGGAGCGGGCGCCTCTACCTCGGCGTCGTCATTCTCGTCCGGGTCCAGGCCCGGCACGGTCGCCTCTGTATCCTCGTCATACGTGGCGGAGTCAAAGAACTCCGGGTCCAGCAGCTCCGCATCCTGTGTCCCCAGCGGCAGCGGCTGGCCGTCTTCGATGGCGTGCAGATAGACGAAGTTGCGCAGGATGTGCCGCTCGACGGACTGGATGAAGGCCGGGCCGCCACTCTCCAGCCGCTTGAACAGGTTGGTGCGGCAGAAGCCCATCAGCCGCTTGCCCGCGCGCCCCAGGCCCTGGAGCTGTTTCGTCTCCACCTGCGTGGGCGGCGTCGCGGGGGCGGGCGCGATGTAGTTGCCCAAGACCGTAGCGCGGCAGCGTCAGCCCGTTGATCGCGTCCACCACGGCGGCGGAGTAGAGCCGCGCGTAGGCGTCGCGCGGGTTGGCGTCATCTACCCGGAAGCCCACCGTGCGTGGCGCGCGCACCGGGAAGTACGAGCGCGTTCCATCGGGCATCGTCAGATAGCGCCGTCCGGTCTCCGCCTCTGTCTGGGCATAGTTGCGCTGGATGAAGCCGCGCGTGCGCCGCACCATGAAGAGCCGCATCAGCTCGCGCCAGTCGTCGGTGTACTCGCTCTTCTCGAAGGCCGCCAGCGAGCGGACCGGGCACTGGTGGCGGCGGATGAATTCCGTCTCACCCAGATCGCTCGACCAGCCGCTCTGGCCTGATGCCCAGGTCCTTGTTCTCCTGGACGAAGAGCCGCAGTTGGGCGGAGAGGTCCAGATAGGTCTTGTTGTAGGGCGTCGCGCTCAGCAGGATGCACCGGCTCTCGTTCTTTTCGATGTACTCCTTGATCGCCTTGTAGCGTTTGCCTTCGCGGTTGCGCAGGTTATGGCTCTCATCAATCAAGACCACGCGGTAGCGTCGCAGTCCGGCCAGCTCATTTGGCGCCTGGCTGACGGACATCACCCGCGCGAAGAGGTGGTACCGATCCACATAGTCCTGCCACATCCCCACCAGGTTCTTTGGGCAAATGATCAGCGTCTCCCAGTCGTAATCTTCCTGGAAGACTTTCGCCAGCGCCGTCGCCATCACCGTCTTGCCCAGCCCGACGACATCGCCGATCAGCACCCCGCCGCGCTTGTTTAGATGGTGCGCGGCGATCTGCACGGCGGCCTTCTGAAAATCGAAGAGCGTATTGCGGAACTCCGCCGGAATCTGAAACTCGGAGAGGCCCGCCCGCGCCTCCTGCGAGAGGTGATAGGCCATCTTGAGGTAGATGTAGTAGGGTGGCAGTGGCTTCTCGCTCGCCCAGCTCTCATCAATGATGTCTGCCAGCTCGGTCGTGATGTCCAGGCTCCACTGGTCCTCCCAGCGCTCCTCGAACCAGTGCGCCAGCTTCGCCGTCGCGTCGCTGTCCGGAACATCCACATTGAGCTCGCCCTGCGCGCTCAGCCCGGAGAAGGTCAGGTTGCTGCTGCCCACGAAGCCAATCGTGGGATAGAACGTGTCGGAGCGATGGGTGAGATACAGCTTGGCGTGCAACTGATACCGGAGATGCAGCTTGACGGACAGCTTGCCGCCGCGCAGCTGCGCGCTCAGGCGCCGCAATCCTTCCTCGTCCGCGTCGGTTGGCGCGCCCACTGTCAGTTGCTCGCGAAACTCCGCCGCCGCGCGCTTCTTGAGGCGGCTGGCGGTCTGGTTATCCATCCCAAGATCGTGAGTTCCCAACCGCAACGCCGCGCGCAACTCCTCATCCGGCGACTGGCGCATGCCGACCAGCAGGCGGACGCGCGAGTCCTCTGTCCCAGCGAACCGCTCGACCAGTCCGTCAATCCCCCGCCAGCCACGCAGGTTGAAATACCCGACGCAAAAATCGGCGCGATCCGCCGCCTCGAGCGCGCTTCTCAACGCAGGCAGCAAGCTAGCGGAGATATTATCGTAAATGTGTGGCATGGGAAGCGTCCTTCTCAGGATAAGCGTCGTCGCTGGTAGCGGAAAAGAAAGGCGTCTGGCTGCCAATCGCCGCTATTATAGCATTCATCCAGCGGAGACTATCGCAACAGGAAGTTCTTCTTCACCTTCCACATCGCGCTTCGGCAGGTATAATAGTGAACACGTTGACCGGAGGCGCGCGAAGCTCAACGATTGAGAGGTGGCGCATGACGCGAGTGGCGCTGATCTCGGATATTCACGGCCATCTCGTCGCGCTCGACGCGGTCCTGGCGGACATCGCGCGGCAGGGCGTGGACGTGACGGTTTGCCTCGGTGACACTACCCGTCTCTGGGCCGCGCCCATCCGAATGCGCCGCGCGCGTGCGGGCGCTGGGTAGCCCGGTGGTGAAGGGCAACTGCGACCAGCTCGCGGTGGATTTGCGCGAGCGGGGCCGCGCGCCGGACCTGATGCGCGCCTATACCCGCTCGGCGCCTGGGTGGCGGAGATTGATCTATGGACGGCGCAGGCGCTGCCGGCGGAGGACGCGGCGTGGCTAGCGGCGCTGCCGCATGACGGCGCGGGTGGAGCTTGGCCCCGGCGCGGCGCTGCTCTGCGCCCACGGCTCGCCGACCTCGTACAACCAGCGCCTGACGCCGAACATGCCAGAGGACGCGCTGCGCGCCGCGCTGAACGGGATCGAGCGCGAGCCGGGGCTCGTGGCGCTGGCCAGCGGGCATACGCATCACCGATGGTCCGCGCGCTCGATGGGCTAACGGTTATCAACCCCGGCAGCGTTGGCCTGCCGATGACTCACGGACGCGGCAGGAGCGATCACCAACCCGACGGACTACGCCGAATACGCTATCGTCAGCTGGGAAGATGGCGCGCTGACCGTCGAGCCGCGCCGCGCCGCGCTGGACGCGGTGGCTGTCCGCGCCGACGCCGCCGCGAGCGGCATGCCCCATGCCGACTCGCTGGCGCGGCGATTGGCTGGTAGCCTGAGCGATTGTTGAATCTGTTGAAAGGAACATGGACGTGGCGATTCGTGCGGTGGTGTTCGACATCGGCGGCATTCTCCAAATCATCCCGGAGGGCGGCGACCCAACCTCACGCTTCCCAGAGCTGATGACACACTGGGAGCAGCGGCTGGGCATGGCGCCGGACAGCCTCGGCGAGCGCATTATCGCGATGGATGAGCAGCTCAAGGCGACTGGTAAAAACGCCGATATCGGCACGTGCTCGGAAGCGGAATGGTTTGAGGAGCTACGCCTGACCACAGGCTGGGATCAGCCACGAATGGACGCCTTCAAGCGCGACTTCTGGGATGTGTATCTCGGCAACCCCAATCCGGAGCTCGCGACGTACTTCGGCGGCCTGCGCCCGCGCTATCAAACGGCGTTCCTCAGCAACAGCTTCGACGGCGCGCGCCGGGAGGAAGAGGCGCGCTACCACTTCAGCGAGCTCTCCGACCACATCATCTACTCACATGAGGTGGGGATGTCCAAACCCGACCCACGCATCTACGCGCTGACCTGCGAGCGCCTGAACGTTCAGCCCGCAGAGATGGTCTTCCTCGATGATGTCCCGCGCAACATCGCCGCCGCCCGCGACCACGGCATCCACGGCGTGCTATTTCAGGACAACGCGCAAGCCATCGCCGATATCGAGGCGCTGCTCGCGGCTCACTCCGCCTGAGCGACCTGCGCCGCGCCGGAGGCCACCAGCGCGGCGATCTCGTCGGGCGAGTAGCCCGCCTCCGCGAGGACGGCGGCGGTATGCTCGCCCAGGCGCGGCGCGGGACCCAGCAGGCGCGGCGGCGCGTCGCTCAGCAGCGGGACGGAGCGCAGCAGCGGCGCGCCATCCGTCTGCTCAGCGATGACGCCGCGCGCCTGAACCTGCTGGTCGGCCAGCGCCTCCACGATAGTATTGACGGGGCCGAGGCAGGCGTCGGCGTCCGCCAGCAGCGCCAGCCACTCGTCGCGCGTCTTCGCGCGGAAGAGCGTCACCAACTCGCGGATCGTCGCGTCGCGGTCGCCGTCGTCGCGCGGGTAGTGATGCGGCTCCAGGTCGGGCCGGCCCGCGCGGCGGCAGAACTCCGCCCAGAACTTCGGCTCCAGCGCCGCCAGCGTCACGTAGCGCCCGTCCGCCGTCTCGTAGACGTTGTAGCCAGGCAGCGCGCCCGTCAGCAGCCCAGCGCCCGGCGCAGCCTCTGTTAGCCCGTGCGCCGCGCCGGACATCAGCAGCGGGGCTAGCGCCATCGAGCCATCCAGCATCGAGACATCCACCACCTGGCCCTGCCCGCTGACGCCGCGCGCCACCAGCGCCGCCAGCGTCCCGATGACCGCCATCATCGCGCCACCCGCAATGTCGGCGAATTGGGCGCCGGGGTTGTGCGGCGGCGCGCCGGGCCGAGCCAGGTGGCCCAGCAGCCCCGAATAGCCAAGGTAGTTCAGGTCGTGGCCCGCGCGCTGGCTGTACGGGCCTTGCTGACCGTAGCCGGTGATCGCGCAGATGATCAGGCGCGGGTTGCGCGCCCGCAGCGCCTCATAGCCTAGCCCCAGCCGCGCCAGCGTCCCCGGACGGAAGCCTTCGAGCAGGATGTCGGCGGAATCCACCAGCCGCAGCAGCGCCTCGCGCCCGGCGGGCGCCTTGAGGTTGAGGACGATACTGCGCTTGCCGCGGTTGGTCGCCAGGAATCCTAGCCCGACGCCATTGACGAGCGGGAGCAAGAAGCGGCTGCCATCGCCCAGCCCCGGCTCCTCCACCTTCACCACATCCGCCCCAAGCTCCGCCAGCGTCTGCCCGGCGAATGGCCCCGGCAGCAGGCGGGTGAGGTCGAGAACGCGAATACCCTCCAGCGGCGCGCGGGCCGCCGGGCGCGGTTCATCGGTCATACGGGATCGCCTTCTTTCTCCGACTTCCAGCGCGGGCGCGCTCGCGGGCTCCGCCCGGCGCAGTCGCGCCCAGCGATAGCCCACTGCCGCCAGCGCGATCAGCAGCGCCGGGCCCAGCGCGATTCCCGCGAATGGCAGCGCGACCAGGCACATCACCAGCGTGGCGATGGCCAGCGCTCGTCCAGCGCCGCGCAGCAGCCGTGCGCCCGCCGCCATGCCGAGGATGTAGGTTAGCAGGACGAGCGTATTGGGCAGCGCCAGCCAAAAATCGAGGCTGAGGTGGGCGAAATAGGTGAGGATCAGGCCGCAGCCCGCGAAGAGGCCGATCAGCCAGACGCCCGCGCTGGGCGTGCCGTGCGCATCGAGGCCGCCGAGCCAGTCTGGCGCCGCGCGCTCGCGGGCCAGGCCGTAGGCCAGCCGCGCCGCGCCCGCGATGAAGGCGTTGATGGTACCGAGGCAGACAACTACCGCGACCACCGCCGCGATGGCGCTGGCGCCCGCGCCTAGGCCGCCGCCCAGCAGCAGCGCGACCGAAACGCTATCCACCCCCGGCGAGCCGTACACGCGCGCGCCGATAGTCGCGGCGGCGACGGCCAGGTAGAGCGCGGTGACCAGCGCCACGCCCCAGATCGTCGCGCGCGGGATGTCGCGCCGCGGATTGCGGAACTCAGCGGCCAGCGGCGCGATGGCCTCCCAGCCAGAGAAGGCGAAAAACAGCAGCACAGCAGCCTGTCCGACGGCCACCCAGCCATGCGGCGCGAAGGGCGTCCACGCGGCGAGGCTTTGATGGGGTAACGAGATGAGCGACGCCGTCAGCAGCAGCAGCGCCACCATCCCAGCCAGCGCCAGCGCCAGGTTCCCGCTGACGCGCAGCCCGCGCAGGTTGGCCGCGACCGGCGCCGCCAGGATCAGCCCCGCCGCGATGAACGTCCCCGTGCGGTCGAGGCCCAGCGGCCCGGCGAGATACGCCGCGCCCGCCAGCGGCACGATGATCTGTCCAATCGCGGCGCCGATGAAGTACATCCAGCCGACCGCCGCCCCTGCGGCGCCGCCGAACGCGCGCGCCGTATAGGTCGCGACGCCGCCCGGCTCAGGCATGCGGACCGCCAGCGCGGCGAAGGCCCCCGCCAGCAGCGCGCCAAGCAGCGCGTCGAATCCCCACGCGACGATCGAGGCCGGCCCGGCGAGGCTGGCGGCCATGCCGGGCAGCAGCAGCACGCCCGCGCCGATGACCGCGCCAGCGTAGAGCGCGATGGCTTGCGGCAGCGCGATGGTGCGGACGAGTGTGCGGGCCACGATGGCTCCTCTCTTGGCGATCTCTCCCGGCTATTCTACGATACAGCGCCAGAGCGCCACGCGAGGCGAACGCGAATGGATGGCGCGCGCGGGCGTCAAAAAGAGAGCGGGAACAGCCCGATTCGCGTGGGCTCTAGCCCGCCAGCGGGATGATAGCGTACCATGTGCGCATACGCGATTTGAAGGAGGCGACATGCGCAATGAGGTCGGCGCCAGCGGTGAGCCGGGCGCCGTTGTGGCCAGCGAGCCGGTGACAGCCTCGCGAGCCTCACGCGACGCCGCCTTCTGGGAGCTGGCGTCTGGCGGGCTGGTGGCGCTCGCGCATGGCAATACCTGGGCCGCCAGCCGCCGCCTGGATGAGCTGGCGCGCCTGCTCGATGGCGAGGGCGCCGCCGCGAGCCGCTGGCGGGGAGCCAGCGCGCGCGACATCGCGGACCTGCCCGACGCGCTGGCCACAACCGCCCAGGCCTACACCGCACTGATCGCGGACTACCGGCGCGCGCGTGACGGCGCTGGCGATGCGACACCGCCTTCCTCTCCCAAGGAAGGCGTCTGCGGCGCGTTGCTCGCGCGCATCACCTCCACACCGTTCACTATTCCAGAGACGATCATCACGCTCACACGCCTGAGCGTGGCGCTGCCCGCCTTCAACGAAGAAGCGGTGATCGCCGAGACGGTGGCGTCCTGCGTCGCGACCCTCTCAAGCATCTGCCCCAACTTCGAGGTGATCGTGGTGGACGATGGCAGCCGCGACAAGACGGGCGCAATCGCTGACGCGCTGGCGCGAACCGACGCCGCGATCCGCTGCGCGCACAACCGGCCCAATCGCGGCTACGGCGGCGCGCTGCGGACGGGCTTCGACAGCGCCGAAGGCGAATGGCTGTTCTTCATGGATAGCGACGGCCAGTTCGATATTCGCAACATCGCCCAGTTTCTGCGCGTCGAGCGCGACACGCCGGGCGTCGCGGCGCTCGGCTATCGCGCCCGCCGCAGCGACCGCTTCATGCGCAAGGTCAACGCCTGGGGCTGGAAGCGCGCGACACGCCTGATCATCGGCCTGCGCGATGTCCGCGACGTGGATTGCGCGTTCAAGCTGTTCCCCACCAGCGCGATCCGGGACTGCGACCTGCGCTCGACGGGCGCGGCGGTCAGCGCGGAGTTCCTGGTCAAGTTCCAGCGCATGGGCGTGCCGCTCATCCAGTTGCCCGTGACGCACCTGCCGCGCACGAAGGGCAGCCCGACCGGCGCGCGCCCACAAGTGATCATCCGCGCGTTCGAGGAATTGCTGATGCTGCGGAAGAGCCTGCGGACCTGGCGGAGGCCCACCGGGCACGAGACGCCGCCCGCTTAATGCTTATGGGCGTAGGTGAAGAAGTGATGGGCGGTGAAGTTGTAGAAGACGGCCAGGATCAGCGCCATAGCCTGCGACGCCAGCAGCGGCAGCCCCACGGGATGGAACAGGACCCACGAGATGATGAACGTCACCAGCACGCCGCTCAGGCTTGTCATATGGAAGCGCAGGCCGCGCGCCAACCACGAGCGCTGGTGGCCGGACAGGAAGCGGAAGGTGAAGTAGTCGTTGGGGATGAAGTTGGCGAGGATCGAGAACTCGTACGCGCAGAAGTAGGCGACCGCGCTATAGAGGGTTAGGGTCTTGAGCGAGCCAAAATGCTCGAAGATCGCGAAGATGCCGAGGTTGACCACCGCCGCTGTCCCGCCGATCAACAGGTAGGTGAAGAGCCGCTGGATGAGGCCCGCGCGCCCGCTGGTCAACCGCTCAGTGATGGCGAGGACCTGATTGACCAGCGGCCAGCGCGTGTCATAATAGCTCTTGCCTGAGCCCGGCGCCTGACGCGCGGCCGGCGCGTCAGCAGCGCCAGCGGGCTGCGCCGCCCGCGTCTTGAGGGTAACGTCCATCCAGCGCGCCTCTTCGATATCGGTGGCGCTGAGCGGTTTCTGGAGGGGGTCGCTGGTCGTGGTGTCTGGCATACTGTCCTCGCACGCGCGCTGGATGGCGGGCGTCACTGGCCCGTGCTACGTAGTGTAACGCGCGCATTATAGCGCATTGTGCTTCCTCTAGCTACAGCGCAACCCTCCTCTGTTCACCCCATAACCCTTCAACGCCCTGCTTGCCTCGATTCGTTGCATTCCCCTGTCGTTGTGTGTTCGCGAGTGTCCGCCACGAATGTGGAGGGCAAGTTGGGGGCCAAACGCTCCGGCCAAACGCTCCGTGGAGAGTGTGTCATGCGTTATGCGCAGGTGGATCAAGGGGTGGTCACTCATCACAAGACGTTGCGGCTGGCCCGGGTGCTCGGTGGCGGGACGGCTGGTGACGCTGTAGGCGTGGTGTCTCGAAAGCGCGATCACCGGCAGCCCCGCTGGTGTCGAGCCAGACGTCCTGGCGGATGTGATGGGCTGGGAGAAGGAGCCCGCTGAGCCGGTGGATGACCTCATCACGGTGGGGTTCTTGATCTGCGCATCGCTGCGCTACTTCAACGCAGCTGGCGCGGCAGCGCGCAACGGCGAGGCCCATCAGCCGGAAATGCGCTTCATGCCTCTGGTCCTGCACGCCGCCGAGCAGGGGCCCCGGTCATCATCTATGGCACGGAATACCCCACCCCGGACGGCGCGGGCGTGTGCATCTACAGCGTAGGCTCCGAGACTGGCTACTCCGTGCGGCAGGAGGTGGAGATGGCTTGCCACCGCGCAGGCGGCCAGCCCGCAACGGTGGACAGCCCCGCGGATCCGCTGCGAGCTTGTCGAGTTCCACCACCGGCAATGGTGGTGGAACTCGACAAGCGCTACACGCTTGGAGGAGAAAATTGGCGGATGCGCGCCTGAATCGCTCATGACATGCGCTCTACCAGATTAGGCAATCCCCTCTTGAGCAGTTACCTGGTTTGCATGAACTGGCTCGTGAACTGGCTTCGGCGTGGGTCGGACGAGCCGCCACACGTTCTGGGCGTCGGTAACCTGACCCGTAGCATTGCGCGTATCCACCACCAGCGGCGCCAGCCGCGCCACCTGCTCGTAATCCACATCTGAATGGTCGGTAATAATCACGACGCAGTCTGCCCCGCGCAGAGCTTCGTCGGTCAGCGGGATCGCATGCAGCGTCGCGTGTTCAAGCTGTAGCTGTGGCACAAAGGTATCCGCGTATGAAACGTCGGCATGACGCGCCTGCAACATCTCCAGGATCTCTAGCGCCGGCGACTCGCGTACGTCGCTGACATTACGCTTGTACGCAACGCCAAGCACAAGCACACGCGCGCCATTTAGGCACTTGCGCTGCTCGTTGAGCGCCTGCGCCACCTGCTCCACCACGAAGCGCGGCATCTCGCCATTCACCTCACTCGCCAGCTCAACGAAGCGTGCCCGATAGTTTAGCGAGCGAAGCTTCCAAGCCAGGTAGTGTGGATCAACAGGAATGCAGTGACCGCCCAGGCCCGGCCCGGGATAAAATGGCACAAAACCGAAAGGCTTGGTAGCAGCGGCCGAGATAACTTCCCAGACATCCACTCCCAGCACATTTGCTATGAGGGCCAACTCATTGGCCATGCCGATGTTCACAGCGCGAAAGGTGTTCTCAAGCAGCTTCACCATTTCGGCGACGCATGGTGAGCTTACCGTGACGACTTCCTCGACCACGGAGCTGTAAAGCGCGGCGGCGATGCGAGTGCAGTCCTTTGTAACACCACCGATCACTTTCGGGGTATTGCGCAACGTGAAACGCGTATTGCCAGGATCAATGCGCTCCGGCGAGAATGCCAGAAACACATCGACGCCCACGCTTAAGCCATGTCGTTCCAGCAGCGGCTGCACGAGTTCTTCCGTCGTACCAGGATACGTGGTGCTTTCCAGCACGACGAGCTGCCCGCGATGAAGCCGGCGCGCAACAGCCTCGGCGGCATTCACGACGAACGAGATGTCTGGGTCTTTCGTCTTGCGTAGCGGCGTTGGAACACAGATACTGACCGCATCCACCTCAGCCAATCGGTCAAAGTCGTCCGATGCTTCGAAAGCGCCTGTCTCCACAAGCGAGCGCAGCAACTCAGAATCAACATCGGGGATGTGACATACACCAGCGTTAAGCGACGCGACACGGGTCGTATCTACGTCAAAGCCAATCACATGGAATCCAGCCCGCGCAAACTCTGTCGCCAGCGGCAGGCCAACATAGCCCAGTCCAATCACGCCCACGACGGCTCGTCGCTCCTGAATGCGCGTTAGCAACTCGTCCACTTTATGTCCCCTGTATCGTCTTCATACTGGTCGCCAGGTGAACCTCAGCATACCTGTCTATGCGACAGCAGTTCGCAGCGCATCGAGCGTATGCGCCAAACCTGCACGGAAACTCACTGTGGGCGTGTAGCCTAGTAAACGGTGCGCCAATGTGATATCGGCCAGGCTATCATGCACATCGCCTGGACGCGCCGCCTGATACTCCACCTCGACTTCGCGGCCAACGAGCTCGCCTATAAGACAGAGTGTCTCATTGAGTGAAATGCGCTCGCCGTAACCGATGTTCATGGCATGCCCCGGAGCCTCAGGCGCCTCAGCGGCCAGCAAGTTTGCTTGTACAGCATTGTCTACATAGGTAAAGTCGCGCGTCTGCTCGCCATCGCCGAAGACGACGGGACGGCGCCCGTCCAATACAGCCGTGAGGAACCGCGGAATCACTGCGGCGTATTCGGATAATGGATCCTGGCGGGGTCCGAATATGTTGAAGTAACGCAGAGCGACTGTCTCCAACCCGAAGATACGGTAGTACGCTAGACACAGTTGCTCGCCCGCGAGTTTATGAATGGCGTAGGGTGACATCGGGTTGGTTGGCATTTCCTCCCGCTTGGGCAGCGTCGGGGTATTACCGTAAAGGGATGAGGACGACGCATACACGACGCGCCGCACGTGCGCCTCGCGGGCAGCGTACAATACATGCTGCGTACCGTTTACATTCGACTCGAGAGCCGCGATAGGATCGGCAATCGAGCGCGGGACTGACGCCAATGCGCCCTCATGGAAGACCACTTCCACACCGGCCATCGCCTCTCGAACTGCCGCGAGATTGCGCAGATCGCCGTCTACCACCTCAACCTGATCGCCGAAGGATGCGAGATTTGCCGCGCGCCCCGTGGAGAAATTGTCGAAGATACGAACGCTTTCGCCGCGTCCAAGAAGCGCAGCCGCGATGTGCGAGCCAATGAAACCCGCGCCGCCGGTGATCAGATAGCGAGAAGTCACGCGTTTCCCCCAGGTTGTGTGCTGAGACGCTCATCTTCGATGAGCGGCCCGTTGAACGCAAGCAGTGGTTTACTGCTACCAGCTGTAGTTACCGTCAACGTCAACTGCTGTGTGGATCCCGCCTGATGCTGGAAATCCACTTGATAGAACCACTGATTGGCTTTCTCAGTCGCCGCATTCGGTACGATCCACTTGAAATGCAGCGAGTAACTCGAATCATCCAGAATGTAGACATACCCTGCCCACATCTGACGACCAGGAAAGTCGCTGTGGTTGATTTGGTTGGGACCTTGCTGTGTAAAGTTAAAACCGTCCATATGCTGAAGTTTTGCATTAGGCGGCGTGTACACACGCAAGTACGTCAAATAACGGTTGAGTCCGAAGAGGAGTGGATTGCCATGCCCATTCATCGTGTAGGTGATAGTGAGGTTATGCGTCGCCGTACCGTGAGCATCCAGCGTAATCACGTCGGTGTAGTGCACGACAACAAACTGGTTCGCTTTGTTAACGCCGACATTGTCGTCTACAATGGTCACGCCATCGCCAGGACCCCGTGTAATGCTCCCATCGTTTCCAGTCTCAGCCAGAAGATTCTCGGCATTCTTGTCGCTGAAATACATCTGGATATCCTTCGTGCGGATGCTCGTCTGTATCTCCTGGCCTACTTTCAGCAGTGAAGAAGAAGGCAGCCCACGAAGTTTCTGGAGTAGGTTCTGGGCGAGTAACGCCGTAAACTGCTTCCGAGAGCTTTCCGCCTCCCCTTTTGCGAGCAGTTGCTGATACTTGTGTATCAGCGCTTCCAGGTTGGTTGGGGTAGCGACTTCGCCGTATTCTGGGACAGCGACATTGCCTACAACTTGCAGTATGCGCTCGATGGCGACGGGCGTAAACGAAACCATCCCCTGCGCGTTACCGCCGCCCTCCAGCTGCAGCTCATGCAATGCGAGTTGCGCGGAGGTTGGAAAGTCGGCGGAAAGGTTTGAGTCGCGCAACGCGAAACCACCAAACGGCCACCAGGAATAGGCTGGAGGCGGTGTCAGCGGCGTGGTGGCCCGCGCGATATAGGGGCCGTCAAGAAGATACGTATCCACCAACGAAAAGGGTTGAACCTTTCCGTTCTGAATTGTCGCCACGGCGTAGTTTCCCATGAAACCACCCGTCGCGCGCATTTCGCTGCGATCCATCATCGTCAGGAGCAGATGGTCTGGGCTTGTGACGCCAAGAAGAGACGGCGCTACGCTAAGCCATCCATCTACCTGCGCAAGCTGTTGATGAACAGCCGGCCAATTGGCAATGAGGCTGTGCAACTCGGAAAGTTGCTTCGGCTTAACCAGCGAAGATGGCAGAGTTGACAGGTCCGCATGCTGCGCATAGGCAATCCCGAGATCGAGATGCTGCAACGCATCATCAAAGCTTGTTTTGAGTTGCGCGAGCGTCTTCGCATCTAATGTCGTTGATCCAGGTGGCGGCGCCACACCGGATTGCGCAAAAAAACCGCTCTTCATGACGCTGAGCAGCGTCTGACCAGACTGAGTCAGTACCAAACCCGCCAGACACGCCTCATCAGCCGCAGACGCGAGCATCCCTGCCGACGAAATGCTGGAACCGAGCACAGGTAAGTGCGCTCCCACCGCGATCGTTCCACCAGGGCTGTTGAGCTGCGCGCGAAGCGCCGAGAAGTCTTTTTCGGCGGCGGCGAGTTCAGTATGAACCTCGGCCAGTGACGTTGGCGTCAACAGCGAACCGACGCCGCCTTTTGCCGATGCCATCGCCTCGATATTCTTGAGGTGCTGCATCCCGTCACTGGCCTCTGCATGCATTCGCGAAAACTGGACTATCGCGTCAATCGTTCCGGCCACACTCATGAGGAGGACACACGCAAGTACCACGGCCGTGATGACCCGGTTGCGCGTCCAGTGAATTTCACGAAATCTTCGAAATCCACGATTGTGCCGTGTGGCAGACGAACCGCGAGCACTGCGATTACTACTGGAGCTTGGCGCCCAATTCTGTGGCTCAGAGAAGCCCGCGTCCTGGGAGCGATCAATGCGCGCTGTGCGAGCGTGTGCGTCTCTTCGCCTCGATACCTCTGGTCGTTCTGGATCCATCCCCCTGCGTGGCGGGTATAGCTCGCGAGAGTGGGGGGCCTGAATCTCCCGCTGCGGCTGCCAGTAGTCATGCTCGGCGTATCGTTTAGTAGCTCCACGATCATCAGAGCCGCGGGAGCCATATTCCGCTCGCCTTGTAGCTCCACGATCATCAGAGCCGCGGGAGCCGTATTCCGCTCGCTCACGCCTGTTTTGCGACGGGTATCGCTCTCCGCTCCGATGAGGTCTGCCTTCCTCTTGTTCAGCGGACCACCCATCGCGGGGAGCGTCATCAGCGCCATTGTTTCTGAAATCCGCAGGAAATCGTGGGGGGCCTCCCGGACGATTCTGGTTTTGCCGTTGCCCGCGTCTTTCCTGGTCGCTGTGCATTTGTGCTCTATCCTTACGTCACGCACCGCTTGCGTTGTCGTTCACGAAGGCCGAGTCTCGCTGCCACTCCCCCGCTCCACAGGAGTATGCTTATCCGAAAAAGTAATGCGCTGTGAGCGCCAGTAGAAACCCACATTCAAGAGGGCGGAATCATTGTACACGGATGAGTAGTATATGTCTAGACATACAGAATCCACATGGATGAAGGTACTTCGTCATTGTTGCCCTACTACGGGGAGGGAGTGAGAAGTGGCTCGACGACGTCATGCGCCAGCAGTGCCGCGCGCTTGTCCGCGCCTGACGCATTGAGATGCTCGGCGTCATACCAATCCGCATCAGTAAAGCCAGCAGGATGACTCTCGTCGAAGTACGCAGCGCCGTGTGCCTTTGCGAAAGAGCGCCAGTAGGCAAGAATCACCGGCCAGTCGGATGGACGGTTAAACAGTGTTAAGAAGGTGGAATTCAGCGGACTGACCGTAAGTGCGACGCGGACGCCGTGCTCCTGCGCCAGTTCGATCATCCGCGCCAGGTAGGTGGGTTGCTGGCCACCAATTGCAAAGTCCTGGAGTTGGCCGCCCTCGAACTGCTGGAGTTCGACGGCGCGTTGCTTCACTTGCGCTGGTGTCAAAGTGGCGATGGAGACGCCATTCAGGGGGACCCAGCCTTGCCTGTCGGATTGCTTGTAACGAGCGATGGCCAGAGCGCCCGCATTGGGAAGATCGGCGCCGCATGGGCCAATCGCCGATCCCTGACATGCCGCTTGATACAAGCCAATACGGTCACCATACACGGGAATGAGCAGGCCAGCCACGAAATTCGCCGATTCCGCTACCCCTTTTGCGCCACCGTAATGTGATGCGATCGCGCGCGCATCGGAAACACCCAACAGCGGAAGCGTCTGCGCCCACGCTAATCCGTTGTTGTCTGCGGTTTCAGCGGCGTGGGCATTCAGATTGTATTCGCGCAGGTCCTCGACGAGTACCTTCGGGACGTATCCATCCTCCACAAACCGCTTGAACGTGTAGTAATCCTGCTCGAACGTGGAACCGAACATGCCAGCATTGCAACTCAGTATCTGGCTAGCGTTATCCGTATTCACGATGCTATCAACAAGCGGAGTGTTTACACCATAAACAACCCGGGAGGAGCCCAGAAACAACACGTCTGGGACGCGGCCAAGCGATTCGCATTGTTGCACGCGTTGGATGGCCCAATAGCCATCGCTGCGAATATCCCAGGATCGGCGATTGATCTGCACGAGCAGGTTTACCACCAGCAACAGCAAAACCGCCCCAACGGTACCGATAACCCGCGGCGTGGGGCGGAGGGTAGTCGTGACAGGGATAGGGTTCGCTATCTGTGGCCTATGCGTCGCCACACTGGGAGTTCTGGCTCGCGGCGCCTTGACAGTCGGAGTCTCAAGCGCGCTAAGCGACTGCGCGCCATCTATCTCTAGAGTCTGTAGCTGGCCGTGCGGTTCTGCATGGTCACCATCAAGCGATGGCCCACTATCTGGCGGCGCGAATGTCGGTGCGCGCGGACTCCTCTGGTCGTCGAACGCTCGCGGGTCAGCCATACGAATTATCCCTCTCTTGTCCGACGCACATACCTCATACATCGCCATGTCACGCTGTGACGCGCCTGCTATCTGACGACTCCTGTGGAATCACCCTCCTGAGCTACCCAATTGACCTCGACCCAGCAACTCCTGCGGAACCAATGTCTGACCTACCCAGGTGGAAAACTTCTTGGCGCCAACCGCGTCGAGGTGGTGGATATCCCAGAAGTCAGTGGTGAGGTACGTAGGATCATGACTCACATCAAAAAATGAAACGCCAGGAGTCGTCGCGTACGAGCGCCAGAACGCCACAAGCTTTTGCCAATCCGCTGGACGCAAGACGTTGAAAAAGTAGCGACTGAATGGTGGAATGACCAGCGCCACCCGAATATGATGCGCCTGTGCGAGCGATAGCAGATCAGAGAGATATGCGGGTTGGCTCCCGCCAATGACGAAGGGTGGGCAGTTGTTTCCGCATGCGGTATATGGACGGAGCTGGGCAAGTGTATAGGTAGCGAGCGAGCGCCCAACAAGCGCTACCCATCCACGTGAATCCGATGGAAGCACCATCTTCTGTAATGGTGTGGCCACAAGCGACGTAGTCACGGTCGAGGCGCAGGGGCCAATGGACAACTGACCGCAGAGACTCTTGAAAATGCCGGTGCGGTCGCCATAGAAGGGAATGGCTTTTCCCGCCACATAGTTTGCTGCTGCGAGCTTGCCATTCAGTCCTGAGCCGAAGTGTGGAGTGAGCCGGCCTACGTCTGAAATATCAGCAAGCGAGAGGATTTGTTCAGCGGGCAACGGATTCGTGTCGGCAGGCGGCGATCCGTGCGCGTCAACGTTGTATTCCCACAGCGTCTCGACGATGAGCTTAGGCGTATAGCCATCCTCGATGACACGCTTCAACGTATAGTAGTCTTCTTCAAATGTTGAGCCGTCCTCAGCCATGTTGCAGCTAAGTATCCGCTGTCCGAAATCCGCCTGTGCTACTGCGTCCACCTGTGTGGGCATGACCGCGTGCATGGTCAACGACGATCCCATATACAGGACGTCCGCGGGGCGTCCGAGTGACTCACAACGCTGGACGCGCGCCAACGCCGCATCTGGAAAATGCTCGCTGAGCACATCGAATGGCCGGCGATTAACCTGAAGCGCGGCATTTGTCAGAGTCAACAGAAGCACGGCAAGCAGGGCGCTCAACCAGCGAACCTTATGCGACTGCTGACGTGGGGCCGCTATGCCGGCGCCTCGCTCAGGCGCGACTCGGTCGGGCGCTGGCGACCTCGCGGCGCGCGCGGATCCAGCGCCGTTTACGGCACGCCTGGGAAGCGTCTCTTGCATCTCCGGGTCTATCCTCGGCGCAGCCAACGCTGCGCGTGCGGTGACCATCTCCTCGGCGTCCAATTCAGGCTTGAAATCGGGATTGGCGCTGGTTGCATTATCTGCGGTCCGCGGCATAGTTGAGCGCGCCATCCATGCTCCAGGGTTCCACAACTGGCGCTCTTCACCCATGCCATTCCTCCCGCGAGACGTCCAATGATCTTCTGCTCATTGCGCCGCCCGCACCACGCGATAGCTCAGCCTAAAACTGAAAATAAATGAACCGTGCGGACGCATGCGGCGGCCACAGGATCAGTAGCGAGATGGCCAGTGTATACAATACTGGCCGCGCTACGACACTTACAGCGAAGGCATACCGTGCTGCGCCAACTACGACATTCGACTTCCGCCACACGCGCGCGATTGGGTCTTTGAAAATCGCCCAGAGCCAGCCAACGCCGACTATCGCAGCAGCAATACCCATCAAGATCACCGGAGTGGAGGTGAGACTGAGTGTAAACCCAGCCAGAGCCGGCTGTGAGAAGTTCAGCCCCGATTGAAGCATCTGGAACGCCGCCGTCACGCTGTCCGCACGGAAGAGTAGCCAGCCGACACAGACGAGCACGAGTGTGCAGGCGCGTGTTATGAGTTGAGCAATCGGGAACCGCACGATGCTTTGATATGTGGCGGTCTTGCCCACACTTCTGCTCCAGAAGCGGTGAACACAGAGCAGGATACCCTGGTAGACGCCCCAGACCATGTAGTGCCACTGGGCGCCGTGCCAAAGGCCGCCGAGAGCCATCGTGATCATGAGGTTGAGGTAGATGCGGGATGCCGACACACGCGAGCCGCCAAGTGGAATGTAGAGGTAATCGCGCAGCCACGACGACAGCGACATGTGCCAGCGATGCCAGAACTCCCCTGGGTTGGCCGATTGATACGGCCTGTCGAAATTCTCCGGCACACTGTAGCCAAGCAGCATGGCGCAGCCACGCCCGATGTCAGTATAGCCGGAAAAATCGCAGTAGATCTGGGTGGCGAAAGCAAAGATCGCAAACCAGACTGTCGCCCATCCTTCTTTCGCCGGCGTCGCGAAAATCTGAGCGATAATCGGTGAGAGATTGTCCGCCACAATGACTTTTTTCACCAGTCCTCGAAGAATCAGACCGATGGCGCCGTCCACATCGACTTCGCGCAGCATAATGGGATGTTCGAGCTGCTTTTTCCAGTCTTTGATGCGCTTGATCGGCCCGGCTATCTGCGTTGGGAAGAATGCCGGGAAAAGGGCGAAATCGACAAAGCTCCGCACGGGTGGGAATCCCTTGTAGATCTCCGCCTGGTAGTGAATGAACTCGAAGGTGAAGAAGGAAATCCCCAGCGGTAGGAGTATGTTCAGCGTAAGCGGATCGTGGAAAAGCGGCCCAAGCAATGGCAGATGCCTGAGTATTGGTTGGGTACTGCTGACGATGAGCTGGCTGTACTTGAAGTACGACAGGCTAGCGAGATTGCCGCCAATGGCTAGCCAAAGCACTCGCTTGCGCATGGGCTGCTCCGCCCGGGCGAGCCAGAAACTGATTGCATAGTTGAAGACGGTCAATCCAAGAATGAGCAGGAGATACTTGTGAATCGCGGAGGCGTAGAAGTAATAGCTGGCGAGCAGGAGAAAGACCGGGCGAATGCGCCGCGGAAGTATCCAGTAGACAACGAGGACAACGGCAAAAAATATGCCATATTGCATGGTATTGAATAGCATCCGCGTTTCCTCATTCCGCGCACCAACACACAATTACCGCGTCCCAGGCCGCACTTCCATCGAAGGCCCAATACGCCCAAAAAGTATAGATGCCAAGCTGCCACGCGGGCTATCGCACCGGACTTAATGACTAATTCTCAGTCCAGTTTCATTTGAACGGCGGGATAGAGATCATGCAGTTTCCGGCGAGCATCCTGGGTCGTGAACTGCCAGCGAATGGTCGCGTGCGCAGCGTTGCGCTCGCCCAAGGTTGCCAGGTCAGGCGTCAGATGGGTCAGACACCCACGCTCGATGACTCGGATCACGATCTCTGCCATGTTCAGCATGCAGCACAACGGGTTTCTCGTCCAAACACACCACCAGGCTTCGGGATCGTAGGGCTGGGCGTACAGGTCGAGCACTTCCTCCATCTTCGGACAACAAGGTGAGATACGGGGCGACGAAGGCCCATTCGTCGTCGCTGACATCGGTGGGGTAAGGGCTGCGCGCGCTTGACATATCGACAGTTTGCCACCCATCAACGTCAAGTCCGTAACAGCTATCCCTGGGCAACGCCCACCAGCAAGCATGAAAATCTGCCCGAGAGGTCAACGTGCGAGGTCGGTAGAGTCTCGTGCCACGAGCCGGCTAACGGTTTGACCTGGGTGGCGCTCCGTGCCTGCCATTATCGCGCCCCAGTGTGGGCAGCGCGCAGGAGAGTCTGAGGATCAGGCGTCCGCCCCGTTGATCTCCGTCCAAGCGCCCGATTTACCGAATCGAGCGCCAAGGGAAGCGGAGAGGAGCGCGCGGATATGCAGGCGCCGCATGAGCGATGCTGTGGGCTGGATATTCAGATGTAACGTCAATCCCGCAATCAGGCCCGCACAGGCGGGTCTCGCGGGCCGCATGGCCCTTCAGTCCTCAATTCATTCACCCGCCGTTATCCGGTCCTCACTCACTCTCACGCCGCCGCGCGTCGCTGACGGTCAGCGCGATGGCAATGGCGGCGCCGATGGCCAGGATGAGCAGCGCCAGGGCTACGCGCCCGGCGCTGGGGGCTACTCGTCCGATGGGGCGGGCAGCTGTGGCGCCTGCGGGGCGGGCTGCGGCAGGTAGTGGGATGGTGGAGGAGGATACATGCCCGGCTGCGGCGTCCAGGCCGGCTGGGGTGGATAGACCGCGCCAGGATAGGGCGGATAGCCAGCGGACGGGGGCGCGCCAGGCGGGAGGCCTGGCCGGTACCCCGGCTGGTAGCCCGGAGGCGGCATCATCCCCCACGGCGCCGGATACACCGCGAAAGGGTAGGGCGCCATGCCCGCCGGTATAGACGCCGGCGCCGGCTCAACGAGCTCCGCGCCCGCCGCGCCGCGCGATCCGGCGAAGGCGCAGACGCCCAGCCCAATCAGCGCCGCCAGGATTTCCTGCGCCACGAGAAACACGATTTGCTGACCCATGAATTCCGGCTTGCCTGTGCCGGTGAAGATGCCGCTGATCGTGCCATCCATGTGCGTTATAGCGACGACCACAATCGAGGCGACGATCCAGACCGCGCTGCTGATGAGCCAGACCCACATGCCAGCCTGCGCGCCGCCCGCTCGCCGCCCCACGCGGATCGCCGCCATCCGCCCGGCGTGCCACGCCAGCCATGCGGTGATGAGACCCGCCGCCAGCATTGAGCCGTAGGCGACGAGAACCGTCGGGATCAGCCCCGGTAGCAGCAGCGTGACGTCCACCACTGGGCCGCTGGTGTTGATGACGTTGATCGCCTGCTGTATCGCGTGGATCGCCGCGTAGCCGCCCAACGCCGACGCATAGAGCAGCAGCGCCTGCCCAATCGAGAAGAGGGCCGCGACCAGACCTACCCGGACGCCGTATGCGCGCGGGGCGCTTTGCTCATTCATGCTTCATCAGCTCCTGCGCTCATCGCCAGGCGATGCCGCATGATCCGCGCCTCCCGCCGTACCCGCCGCGCGTCATGCGTGGCCAGTCAGGAGGGAGCGTCCTAGTTGTCCCCGTCAGGCTCGCCATCCAGCGGCAGGTTGTCATCCAGCAGGCCACCGATTGAGTCGAGCGAGCCGAAGTCGTAGCTCTGGGCGCCATTGGCGCCATTGGCCCCATTGCCTCCATTGGCCCCCGCGCCATTCGCGCCGGACACGCCGGGATAGCCTACGCCCACCAGCCGGTCGTAGAGCGTCTGAAGCTGCTCTTCGTTGGTGAAGTAGAGCGTCAGCGAACCCTTGCCCTTCGTCGAGCGCTGCAACCGCGCCTTCATCTCGATCGCGCGGATGAACTCCTGCTCCAGTTGCCGCGTGTCGAAGCTCTGCGGGCGGGCCGCGCCGCCGCGCCGGTCGGGCGTCAGGCTGAGCGAGGCGGCGTTGACGCGCCGCGCGAGCTCTTCCGCCCCGCGCACGCTCATCCCCTGCGACACGATCAGCTTCATCGCGTTGATGCGCTCGTCCTCGCCGTTGATCTGCAAGACGGCGCGCGCGTGGCCCTCGGTGAACGCCTTGGGCATCTCGATCAGCGCGTCCCGCACATCCTTCGGCAACTGCATCAGACGCAGCTTATTGGTAATAGTAGCGCGATCGCGCCCCACGCGCTCGGCGATCTGATCATGCGTCAGTTGATAGTCCTCGACGAGCGAGACGTAGGCGCTGGCCTCTTCGATCGGGTTCAGGTCGGCGCGCTGGAGGTTTTCGACGAGCGCGATCTCTAGCATCAACTGCGGGGTCGCGCCGCGAATCACCACCGGCACGTTATCCACCCCGGCGATCTGCGCGGCACGCCAGCGGCGCTCCCCGGCGATCAGCTGGTAGCGCGGGTGAGCCGGGTCGTCATCCAGCGGCGCCACGATCAGCGGCTGCAACAGCCCGTAGGTCTGGATGGACGCCGCCAGCTCCAGCAGCTTGGCGTCGTCCTCGACCGAGGCGCGCGGCTGCTGCGGGTTGGGGACAATCGCGCTGACGGGAACCTCGAAGAGCGACGAGGCGGAGAGGCTGGTATCGAGCGCGCTGTCGTCGCTGACATGGGAAATGCTGGGGATGAGCGCGTCTATGCCACGCCCCAGGCCGAACCGCTGCTTAGGCATGGTTGCCCTCCATCGTGGCGGCGCGGGCGATCACTTCCTCCGCCAGATTCTTATAGGCCAGTGCGCCGGGCGAGCGCGCGTCATGCTCCAGAATCGTCAGGCCAAAGCTGGGCGCCTCAGAGAGCCGGATGTTGCGCGGGATCAGCGTCTGGAATTTTTCTTTGGGGAAATGCTGCGTGATCTCATCCACCACTTCCGCCGCCAGCCGCGTGCGCGGGTCGTACATCGTCAGCACGACGCCGAACAGGCCCACGCGCGGGTTGAGCCGGTCGCGCACCAGCCGGATGGTGTTCAACAGCTGCTGCATGCCCTCGAGCGCGAAATATTCGCACTGCAGCGGCAGGATCACCCCATCGGCGGAGGTCAGCGCGTTGACGGTCAGCAGGCCGAGCGACGGCGGGCAGTCAATCAGCACGAAATCGTAATCGCCCTTGACGCTCTCGATGATGCGCTTGAGCCGGTACTCGCGCTGGTCAAGATAGACCAGCTCGATGTCAGCGGCGTAGAGGTCCACCTTGGCGGGTAGCAGCGCAAGGTTAGGCCGCAGGTCCGTCTTGACGACATCGGCGACCGTCACGTCGTCGCGCACCAGCAGCTCATAGATCGAGAGGCCTACGCGATGGGGGTCCACACCCAGGCCCGTCGTCGTATTCGACTGCGGGTCCAGGTCAATCACCAGCGTTCTGCGCCCCGCGCCCGCCAGGCACGCGGCCAGATTGATGGTGGTGGTCGTCTTGCCGACGCCGCCCTTTTGATTGGCGATGGCGAACACCCGTGTCTCTGGCATTGGCGACCGCCCCCTTTCACCCACGAAGATGTTGTATTTCCGGATTCCGGTTAGTTGTGAAATTGTCGTCGCGAAGTGGCCTGGGCGCGGCGCCTGAATCGCGAGGTGGACGCGCGCCGCGCCCGATAACGACCGTAGCCTTACGGCCCGTGACGCCGTGCTATTGTACCGTATCGGCTCGCTCGGCGCCAAGGGAGCAACGCCGTTCGGGCCATGCGCGTGACCCATTTGGGAGGGGATAGCGCCGCTCGATTGATGGATGCGCGCTGCTTTTGGAGAACGCCTGCCAGGTTGACGCCAACCCGGCGCTGCGCTTATCATGGCAGCCAACACGTTCTGTCAATGCGGTGTCGCGCGGCCCTACTGGCGCTCACGCCGCTCTACCCGGCTGATGCGGAGGCCCGATATGCGCGAGCTCCACGCCACGCGGTCCGCCGCCATCCGCAGCGCCATTCTTCAGCCCGCCGCCATTTCCGGCGCGCTGGCGCTCATTCTTGTGAGCCTTAGACGCCCCGCCGCGCATCAAGCCTCTGGCGCGGCGGGGCGCTTGCCGAGGCGTCTCCGCTCGTAGCGACCGGAGAACATGGCGAGCGATGTGGCTCTCCTCTCCCCCAATGACGGCCTCTCCGCCTGGCGCGACCGCGCTGCGCTCTGCCCGCGCGTCCGCCGCTCCGCTGCCCTGAGTCGCCATGCCCCAGAGGCGATCTCTGATTGTGTGGATCGAGCGAAAGAGCGAACGAGCATGGCGCAACAGGATATCCAGGACCCCGCGCGGGACGCCGCAACCAGCCCGTCCCAGCCGAACGAGCAGCCGCGCGCGGCGGCTCCAGTCATCCCCACCGTCGCGGCGAGCGACGGGCTGGCCTACTTCAACGGCCAGATCATCCCCATGTCCGGCGCGATGGTCAGCATCGCCACGCACGGCCTGCACTACGGCACCGGCTGCTTCGAGGGCATCCGCGCGTACTGGAACCCCGATCATCAGCAGCTCTACCTGCTCAAGCTGCGCGAGCATTTCGAACGCTTCGAGCGCTCCCAGCGCATGCTGATGATGCGCCCAACCCAGACCCCCGCCGAGATGAGCGCCATCGCCACTGAGCTCGTGCGCCGCCAGGGCTTCCGCCAGGATGTCTACGTGCGCCCGCTGGCCTACAAGTCCTCCCGCACCATCAAGCTCACGCTCCGCGCCCTGGAGGACTCCGTCTCGATCTTCGCCTTCCCGATGGGAAATTACGTGGACATCACCGCCGGGCTGAACGTCTGTATCTCCTCCTGGCGGCGGGTCAGCGGCGCGGCGATGCCCGTGCGCGCCAAGACCACTGGAGCCTACGTCAATAGCTCGCTCGCCGTGGATGAGGCCGCAGCCAACGGCTACGATGAGGCGATCTTCCTCACGCAATCGGGAACCGTCTCCGAGGGCAGCTCCTGCAACCTGTTCATCGTCAAGCGCGGGCGGCTGGCCACGCCCCGGCCCGCCGACGACATCCTGGAGGGCCTCACCCGCGACGCCGTGATGGACATGGCGGCCCGCGAATTCCAGCTATCCACCGACATCCGCGCCATCGAGCGCACGGAGCTGTACGACGCCGACGAGGTGTTCTTCACCGGCACCGGCGTCCAGGTCTCGCCCGTCACCAGCATTGATGGGCGCGCCATCGGCGACGGGCGCCCCGGCCCGATCACGATGGCGCTTCAACAGCGCTACCTGCGGGCCGTGCGTGGTGACGACCCCACCTATGCGGACTGGCTCACCCCCGTCTACCCCACCTCCTAGCGCCTCCCGCTTGGCGCGGCGCGTCCGCTGCTCCTTGCCCGCTTGTGTCGCTACGGTTATACTGAAAACCGATAGCTACCAGGCGCACGGAGAATGCGCGCGACACGCCAAGCGGGAAGGAATATGCGCTATGGCATTTCAGGTGAGGGCGAGAGCCCGCCACCAGCGCCCGTCGTTGGGCGTGGCCATCATTTCGATTGTGGCGCTCTCGTCGCTCATGCCGCTGCTCGCCGCCTGTGGACCAAAGCCACCCGCGCCACACGCGATGATCTACGCATCTACCCAAGGGGAAGGAGTATCCGCGATTGACGCGGCGAGCGGCTCCGTCCGCTGGACATTCTACGGCGCAGGAATGATGGGAATCGCCCTCGCTGGCGACACACTCTACGCCGCGTCGAGTAGCGGCGTCTTCTATGCGCTCGACGCGCGCACAGGCAAGAGACGCTGGCAATTCCGGACCGCTCCGCAGACGTATCCTCTTAAGCCGTTTGTCTCCGGCGATACCGTCTATGTGACGGTGGACACCGCTGATGAGAAACAGCCTGGCGTCGCGCGCATCTACGCTTTCAACTCGGCGACGGGCGCGCTGCGGTGGCAGGCGTCCCTTCCCGGCTACATCAACAGCGACGCAACATTCACGGGCAGTCTGCTCTACATCAGCGTGAACGCCGATGACGCGAACGGCGGCGCCGGAACGGTCTACGCGCTGCGCATCAGCGACGGGACGGTGGCATGGCGCGCGCCACTGACGAGCGGCATCACCTCCGGCCCCCTGACTGATGGGACGCTGTACGTCACGACCGCTGATGGCGCCATCCAGGCGATACAGGCGAGCGATGGCGCGCTCCAGTGGCGGCGTCAGGTCGCCGCGAACGGCGTCCCGCTCTCGACGCTCGCCTCCAACGGCTCGACCCTCTTTGTCGGCGATGGGCAGGGGATCGTCCACGCGCTGCGGGCGCGGGATGGCGCGACGCAGTGGACGCGCGACTTCCCCTACGTGGGGACGGTGGAACCGGGCCAGATGGTGTACACCCCTTCGATGGCGAATGGCGCGCTCTATCTCACCTCCGTCTACAGCCCGAACGTATACGCCTTGTCGCCCAGCGACGGCTCGACCCTCTGGAGCCATGACACACTGGGGTACAATCCTGGGCAACCACCAGTCGTCATACAGCCTACGATGTACGTTATCGTCGGCCCCGGCTCGATTCAGATCCTCGACGCCCAAAGCGGCTCGTCCATCGCGAGCTACGACTTTACCTCGCACCGGGATCTGCTCGGCATCCTCGCTATCGTCGTGGGACCACCCCTCGGCTGAGGCTTGACCCTCACCCAAAGCGGCGCCTATCATGCGGCGATAGACGCCGGTAGTGATCGAGCAAAGGAGGCGCATCGTGGAGTTGAGCGCATATTACATCTGCCTGCTGCGCAAAGGACCCGCCTGGACCGCCGAGAAGACGCCTGAGATCGAACAGCTACAGGCGCGCCACCTGGCGCACATCCGCCACCTGGTGGAGATTGGCGCGACCATCGCCGCTGGGCCGGTGAGCGACGAGAGCGATATTCGCGGCTTCAGCATATTCAAGACGGCGACGCTCGACGAGGCGCGGCTCCTTGCGGAGGCCGACCCAAGCGTGCAATCAGGCTTCCACATTGTCGAGCTCCACCGCTGGCTCACCCCGTCGGGCGCCCTGCCGGCGCCGAACACCGAGCCAGCGTAAAGCGCTCCTCGCCCTGCTCTCCTGTTCGAGCAGGGCGGTGTCAAAGTCGTTGACCAGAAGCGAGCGGGCGCAATCATTCGCGCCTCAAGGCGGCTCCCGCCGCCACGAAACCTGCCGCTGCAGGTCCCCGTCCGCTGGGTAGGCGTCCGCGCAGGTGGACGTTGTGGGCCGCGAGGCGAGTGGAGCGAAGCCCCCATGCGGGTTCGGGGTTCCCGCATGGAGCCCTTCAGGCGCGGTTTCAACCGCCCGCGCGCCTCGCCGGGCGACTTTGACACAGCCCTGCTCTCCTGTTCGAGCCTAGCGCTTGACCTTCGCCGGTCCCGGCGCCTATCATGCGGTGATGGGCGCCGGGGGCCGCGCGCCGCGTGTGAAGCGGGCGGCGCGGGCCAGGGACGCCCACGCGCTCCACTCCGGGAGCCGCCGCGCCCGCCCTCACGCGGATGGGCGCTAGAGCGCACAGGATAACCAATCAATGAAGATTCACGAGTACCAGGCGAAGGACATCCTTCGCCGGTTTGGCGTGCCCGTGCAGCCGGGCAAGATCGCCACCACCGCCGCTGAGGCTGAGGCCATCGCCGCCGAGTTCGGCGTCCCCGTCGTCATCAAGGCGCAGGTCTACGTCGGTGGGCGCGGCAAGGCGGGCGGCGTCAAGCTCGCGCAGACCCCCGCCGAGACGCGCGAGGTGGCCGGCCGCATCCTGGGCATGGACATCAAGGGGCTGACCGTCGAGAAGGTCCTCATCACGCCCGCGCTCGACATCAAGGAAGAGTATTACCTCGGCGTAATCCTCGACCGCGCCTCGCAGACACTCGTCGCGCTGGTCAGCGCCGCCGGCGGCATTGACATCGAGGAAGTCGCCGAGAAAGAGCCGGAGAAGATCATCCGCTTCCCGATCGACATGCGCTGGGGCCTGCTGCCGATGGACGCGCGCCAGCTCCTCGCCCGCGCCGGGGTTCCCTCGGTGGTGGTCGCCAAGGGCGGCGCGATCCTCTCCCAGCTCGTGCGCGCCTGCATCGAGAGCGACGCCACGCTGGCCGAGATCAACCCCCTGGCGCTGACTGCTGATGGCAAGGTCATCGCCGCCGACGCGAAGATCATCATTGACGACAACGCCCTGCCGCGCCAAAAGGAGTACGCCTCCTGGGCCGAGCCGGAAGAGGCCAACCCGCTGGAGTATGAGGCCAAAGAGGCCGGCCTGACCTACGTCAAGCTCGACGGCAATGTCGGCGTCGTCGGCAATGGCGCGGGCCTCGTCATGACCACGCTCGACATGGTAGCCCGCGCGGGCGGCAAGCCCGCCAACTTCCTCGACATCGGCGGCGGCGCCAAGGCCGAGGTCATGAAGAAAGCGCTGCTCTTCGTCGCCCGCGACCCGCAGGTGAAAGGCATCGTCGTCAACATCTTCGGCGGCATCACCCGTGGCGACGAGGTCGCGCGCGGCATCATTCTGGCGCAGCAAGAGCTGCCCGCTGGCATGCCAATCGTCGCCCGCCTCGCTGGCACGGGCGAGGCCGAGGGCCGCGCGCTGCTAGCCAACGCCGGTCTGACGTGGGGCTCTGACATGCGCGACGCCTGCCAGAAAATCGTCGCCGAGATCGCGGCGAAGGGGAACTAATCGTGAGCATCCTGTTTGATAAAGACTCGCGCGTCATCGTGCAGGGCATGACCGGCGCCGAAGGCAGTTTCCACACACCGCGCATGATCGAGTCTGGCACGACGTGTCGTCGCTGGCGTCACGCCCGGAAAAGGTGGCCAGACCGTCAATGGCGTGCCGGTCTTCGATACCGTCGCCCAGGCCAAAGCCGCGACTGGCGCCAATGTCTCGTGCATCTTCGTCCCGCCCGCTGGCGCCGCCGATTCCATCATGGAAGCCGCTGAGGCGGGCATCCCGCTGGTCGTCGCCATCACCGAGATGATCCCGGTGCTGGACATGGCGCGCGCGATGACCTATCTCAAGGAGCATCCCACCACCGTCATCGGCCCTAACTGCCCCGGCCTTGCCACCCCCGGCTCCGGCAAGATTGGCATCATGCCGTACCATATCTTCAAGGAGGGCCGCACGGGCTTTGTCTCGCGCTCCGGCACGCTCACCTATGAAGTGGTCTCGCTGCTGACGGAGGCGGGCATCGGCCAGTCGAGCTGCATCGGCATCGGCGGCGACCCGATCATCGGCACGACCTTCATTGACATCCTGCGGCTCTTCGAGGCTGACCCCGCCACCGACGCCGTCGTCATGTGCGGCGAGATTGGCGGCAGCGACGAAGAGGACGCCGCCGCCTACGCCGCGACGATGACGAAGCCGGTTATCGGCTTCATCTCTGGACGCACGGCGCCCGCGGGCAAGCGCATGGGGCATGCGGGCGCGATCGTCTCCGGCACGTCTGGCTCGGCGCAGGGCAAGGTCGCGGCGTTGCAGCGCGCCAATGTCCCTGTCGCCGACACCATCTTTGAGATTCCCGATCTGGTCAAGCAGGCCCTCGCGGCCCGCTAGCCCAGCGTCACACGCGGGGAGCGGCCTGGACGGTTCCGCGTCCGCTCCCCGCGCCGTCTATCCGAGGCCCAACGCCTATGCCCATCATCATCAAGACACCCGAACAGATCGCGCGGCTGCGTGAGGCTGGGCGCATCGTCGCCGAGACCTACGAGGTCCTGCGCCCGCTCATCAAGCCCGGCGTGACGACCGCCGCGCTCGACCGCGCCGCCGAGCAGTACATCCGTGGCAAAGGCGCGCTGCCGATGTACAAGGGCTACGGCGCGGCGCGCGACCGCGCGGGCCGCATGGTGCGCCCGCCATTCCCCGCTACGATCTGCGTCGCGATCAACGAGGTCGTTTGCCACGGCATCCCCAGCCCGCGCCAGACGCTCGAGGAGGGCGACCTCGTTGGCATTGATATCGGCGCCCGCTACCACGGCTGGATCGGCGACTCGTGCGTCACCTTCCCGGTGGGCCAGATTGACGCCGCGTCGCAGCGGCTGCTGGACGTGACCCGCCGCTGCCTGGAGCTCGGCATCGAGGCGGCGGGCCAGCCCGGCGCACACATCGGCGATATCGGCGCCGCCATCCAGCCCTACGCCGAGGGTGAGGGATTCTCCGTCGTGCGCGACCTCGGCGGGCATGGCGTCGGGCGTGAGCTGTGGGAGGAGCCGTTCGTGCCGCACTACGGCGTGAAGGGCAGCGGCCCGCGCATCGAGCGCGGCATGGTCTTCACCATCGAGCCGATGATCAACGCCGGAGCCAAGGAGACCCAAGACCAGCCGCGAGGATGGCTGGACCATCTCCACCGCCGACGGCTCCCGCTCCGCCCAGTTCGAGCACTCGCTCGCCATCACCGAGAACGGCGTCGAGATCCTCACCGCGCTCTAGGCCGCGCAGGCGGACTTTCTGGCTGGAGGCCCTGAGACGCGGGTTCACCCGCCCGGCTACGGACCCCATGAAAAGGAGTATCGCGTGACGCAGTGGTGTGAGCTTGACGAGGCCGTGGCGGCCGTCGAGTCGGGGCAGCGCGTCTTCATGCAGGGCGCAGCAGCCACCCCCTCAGCGCTGGTGGAAGCGCTTGTCGCGCGCGGCGAGGAGCTGCGCGACGTCGAGATCACCCATCTGCACACCTACGGCCCTACGCCGTATACCGATCGCGCGCTGGACGGGCCACTTCAGCCTGCGGGCGCTCTTCGTCGGCGAGAACACGCGCGAGGCGGCGAACGCGGGACGCGCCAGCTACGCCCCCGTCTTCCTCTCGGATGTGCCCGCGCTGCTCGCCCCTGACGGCGCGCTGCCGGTGGATGTCGCCTTCATCCAGGTCACGCCGCCTGACGCGCACGGCTACTGCTCGCTCGGCCCCTCGGTGGATGTCACGCGCGCGGCGGTGCAGCACGCGCGCCAGGTCGATCGCGCTGGTCAACCCGCGCATGCCGCGCACCCACGGCGAGAGCTTCATCCCCTTTCTCACGCATAGATCGCGCCGTCCACTGGGACGCCCCGCTCTATGAGGTATAGCGCAAGGAGCTGATCGGAGACACAGCTCCGTATCGGGAGGCAATGTCGCCGAGCTGATCGAGGATGGCGCGACCTTGCAGCTCGGCATCGGCGCGATTCCTGACGCGACGCTCCAGGCGCTCGCTGACCGGCGCGACCTGGGCGTGCATACCGAGATGTTCTCCGATGGTGTGCTCGATCTCGTCGAGCGCGGCGTCATCACCGGCGCGCGCAAGGAGCGCAACCCAGGGCGGATTGTGGCGAGCTTTGTCGTGGGCTCGCGACGTCTGCTGGACTTCATAGACGACAACCCGATGGTCGAGATGCGGCCCACCGACTACACCAACAACACGCTCATCATTCGCCAGTTCGAGCGCATGGTCGCGATCAATAGCGCCATCCAGATTGATCTCACCGGCCAGGTCTGCGCGGAGTCCATCGGCACGCGGCTCTACAGCGGCGTCGGCGGCCAGATGGACTTCATGCGTGGCGCGGCGCTCGCCCGCCATGGCCGCCCGATCATCGCGCTGCCGGCGACGGCGCGCGCGCCAGTGGCGGCGGATGAGCGCGACCAGCCGTATGGGGTCTTCGATGTGGAACCAGTAAACGGCGAGGTGAGCCGCATCACGCCAATTCTCACACCCGGCGCGGCGGTCACCAGCGTCGCGCGCGCATGTCCACTACGTCGTGACGGAGTACGGCGTCGCAGCGGTGCATGGCCGCGATCTTGCGGAACGCGCCCACGCCCTGATCGCCATCGCCGCCCCGCAATTCCGCGAGCCGCTCGAGCGGGCGGCGCATGCGCTGCGGCTTCTGTCCTGATCGTCCGCGCCCATCCATGGCGCGGCGCGCGGAAGCGTTGGAAGTTGCGTGGCGCATCCTGGCGGAGCGTGAGTATTCAGACCGCAACCGGAGCGGAGGAAAGCGCGATGAGCAAGCCAATCGAACCCGCCCGAGAGCGGTGACAACGACGCCGTTCCAGTCCAGCGGCCAGGCCGCTGCTCTTCCGCCTTCCCCCGCGCTGCTCCAGCGCATGGAGGGCAGCCTGGAGCTGATGACTGGCGAGCGCGTCCACGTGCGACCGATCCGCGCCGATGACACGGCGCGCCTGCAAGCCTTCCACGCGCATCTGTCCTCCGACTCGGTGGTGTTCCGCTTCTTCCGCTATCTTCCGGCGCTGTCCGACGCCGACGCGGAACACTTTACGCATGTGGACTACACGGATCGCATGGCGCTGGTCGCCACGCAAGGACTGCCAGAGAGCGAGCGCATCCTGGGAGTCGTGCGCTATGACCGCATTGGACCTGACACGGCGGAGGTGGCATTCGTCGTCGAGGACCGCTGGCAGGGTCACGGCATCGCGACGGCGCTGCTGCACCGGCTAGCGGCCTATGCCAGGATGCGCGGCATCACGCGCATGCTCGCCGTGACGCTGGCGGCGAACGCGAAGATGCTGGAGGTGCTCCAGAACGCCGGCTATCCCCACAGCTCGCGCTACGCCGACGGCGAGTACGAGGTCACACTCGACACCAGCGCGCCCGCGACCGGCGAGCCGTCACTCGATGAGCCAGCGCCGAGCGCCTGAACACGGCTACGCGCCAACCGCCGCCAGTTGCGCGCATGACGGCTGGTCGAAACTGAGCGGGGTGATCGCGCATCCCGCCCGCGCAAGCTCCAGCGGCGTTACGGTGCGCGTCAGCGGCGTAATCACCCAGATATCGCCGAACCGCGCCTCGGCGTACTGGACGCCGAGGCGCGTCATCGCCGTCGCCATCCAGGGCGTGGCGTGCGGTGTCACGGTAGATGAAGCTGGGGCGATCAGCGGCGGCGACAGCGGCCATCGCTTCGGGGAAGCGGTCACGGCTGCGAAAGACCGCGACATCGTAGTAGTCGGCGGCGACAATCCGCTCCTGCGTCAGATACATGGTGACATTGCCGATCCAGTGATCGGCCCAGACGTAGGTGATGTGGCGCTGCTCCAGATAGGTGATCAGATCGGCGTGCTCGGAGGGGAAGCGCAGCCCTACGGAATAGGTGGATTCCATCGCCTGCGCTTGATCGCTCACCACGTATGGCGCGCCATACGACACCAGCAACAATCCGAAGAGCGCCAGCGGCAGGAAACCAGCCAGCAGGCGTCCGCGCGACTCGCTCAGGAAGCGCGGAGCGCGCGGAAGCGCGCGGGCGACGCGCGCGGGCAGGTAGAGGTAAGCGTAGACCAGCAGCAGGCTGATGGACGTTGTCAGCGGAACCGCGTACCGGCCCACAGTATCGAGTTGATAGCCCATCGTGACCGAGGATGGGCTGCGCCAGAAGATGACGAAGATCACCACGGCCAGTATGACCGGCAGCGCGCTCGTCCAGACGGGCGAGGTGAATCGCGCGCTGCTGGTCCGCGCGTGACAGGCGCAGCACGCGAAGGGCGCCCAGGGTGATGAGCGCGATGGCCCAGAGCGCCAGCAGCGCCGCCAGCGCGGGCAGAATCGCGACCAGGACATTGAGCGCCTTGTGAGCGGTGAAGGGGTCCCAGGGAATCTCGATACCCGCCACCCGTGGCGCGTCGAGCGCCGCGAAATAGCCGATCAGCGTGAGGCGGAGCTGCGCTTTCAGGCCTGACGGCGCGCCCCCGCTGAGATAGGGCAGCGCCTGGCCAGGCGTCATGGAGCCCGGCGTCGTGATGATGTAGAGGATGGCGGGAAACGCGCCCACGAGCGCGGCGCCGCCGAAGGCCAGCGCCCCCTTGATGGCGCCAGGCGCCAGGCGCGCCAGCCGTTGCGCGGCGCGCTCGCCCGCGAGCGAGAAGCGCACGACGGCGGGGAGCGTGAGCCAGAGCGCGCAGGCGAGCAGATAGTAGATGATCAGCGGATCAATCCACCACGCGAAGCCGGCGAGCAAGCCGGCGAGCAGCCAGAGCCAGTGGGTGGGCTGATTGAGCGCCCAGCGATCGGCGATGCGCAACGTGACGAGCAGCAGCGCGGAGCCGAGGATCAGCGTTTCGATATAGCCGCCCCAGAAATGCAGCTCGACAACGCCGACGTAGACCGGCGGGATGGCGGCGAGCAGCATGGCGGGGAGCCGCGCGCGCTCCGTCCGGAACATGCGCGTGGCGAGCGCGCCGAAGAGCGGCACGAGCAGCAGCGACTCGATCAGCGTGACGGCGTGCAGGACCGTTCCTGAGGGACCGAAGAGGGCGATCAGCGGGGCCGCCAGGTAGGCGTCCCAGCTGGCCATGTACGCCTGGCCATACATGTAGATCGGGCGCGCGCCGTGCAGGATGCGCTCCGCCTGAATGCCCAGAATCGCCTCGTCCCCCTCCATCATGCCGTTCGATTGGACCAGGAAGTAGACACGTAGCGCGAGGGCGAGGACCAGGGCGAGCGCCGTCTGCGCGATGGGGCGCTGGAAGAGCGAGCGCACGGGCCGGAGGAGGGAAAGGAGCGCGCCAGGAACGGGAGAACTGGCGGCGCCTGTTCTGGGGGATGTGTCGAGAACGCCAGCCGGAGGCGTATCTGTCATGTCGGGGTCCACTCCTCTCGGCTTCACGTTCGGCGTCCCATCAGAGCGCGGGCGGCTGGCGCGCATGCTTTCATGAAGGTACAACGTCCAACCGGCTCGCGGCTTCCAGCATAGGACTACCGCCACCGTTCCCGCAAGCGCGCTGGCGGCCTTCGCCCAGGGCTTGTGAATTGCCGGCGCTCTCGGCCTTGAAAAGGCCGGAGCACGCGGACGCGGACTGAAGTCCGATGCGCCGGCTGCGCGGCAGAAGGGCATTGATGCCCCCGTCCCCGCGTGCGCCGGCCATTCATGGCCGCGACGTAGCCGGCAATTCACAAACCTTGCCCCTCGCCCTTCGCCGCTTGCAACACCGTCACACGCCCCGACGTAAGCAATACGGCGCACGCGCCCCACCTCCGCGCGCCGCGCGTGCGCACAGCGGGCATGAAGCCCGTTCGGGTCCGCCACATACGACATGGGGAGCAGACCAATCTATGAGCGGCTACGCTATCCAGACCAGCCAGCTCACGCGCGACTTCGGCGCCATCCGCGCGGTAGACGGCGTGACGCTGGACGTGCCATCGGGCATCGTCTTCGGCTTCCTCGGCGCGAATGGCGCCGGCAAGACCACCACCATCCACCTGCTGCTCGGCCTCATCGAGCCAACCGCTGGCTCCGCGCGGACCCTTGGCTTCGACACCCGCCAGGATGGCCAGGCGATCCGCGAGCGCACGGGCGCGCTGCTGGAGTTCAACGGCCTCTACGAGCGCCTGAGCGCCGTGGACAACCTCGACTTTTACGGGCGCGTCTGGCATATGTCCGCCGCCGGCAGGCAGGCGCGCATCCAGGAGCTGCTGACCCACTTCGGCCTGTGGGAGCGCCGCAAAGAGCGCGTTAGCATCTGGAGCCGTGGCATGAAGCAGAAGCTGGCCATCGCGCGCGTGCTGCTGCACCATCCCCAGCTGATCTTCCTCGACGAGCCGACCGCCGGACTCGATCCGGTGGCCGCCGCCTCGCTGCGCGACGACCTGGACGCCCTGGCCCGCCGCGAGGGCGTCACCGTCTTCCTCAACACGCACAATCTCGACGAGGCGCAGCGCCTCTGCGCCCAGGTCGGCGTCATTCGCGCGGGCAAGCTGCTGGCCGTCGGCAGTCCCGACGAGCTGCGCGCCAACACCGACGCCCCCCGGCTGGAAGTGACCGGCGCGGGCTTCGGCGAGGCGGCGCTGGCGGCGGCGCGCTCCGCTCCCGGCGTCGCGCGCGTCGAGCTCCAGCCCGCCCCGCTCGGCCCGGGCGGCGCGAACGGCCACGATGGGCGGCTGCTGATCGAGCTGCGTGGCGAGGCGCGTGGCGCCCCGATCGTCAGCGCGCTGGTCGGCGCGGGCGCCAGCATCGAGGAGGTCCACCGCGACCGGGCCAGCCTTGAAGAGGTCTTTCTGTCGCTCATGGAGGGGGAAGCGCGATGAACGCGACGATCTTTCAAGACCTGTGGGCCATCATCCAGAAAGAGCTGAAAGAGTTCTTCGCCAGCGGCGGCGGCCGCGGTCGCTATATCGGCCTGATCGTGCTGGGAGTCTTCGGCGTCCTCCTGCCGCTGACCACTGGCTCGCGCGACTGGGCGTCCTCCGTGGTACCCGCCGTCCAGTACGGGCTCTATCTGCCCATCATCCTGATCCTGAGCGTTGGCGCGGACTCGTTCGCTGGCGAGCGCGAGCGGCATACGCTGGAGACGCTGCTGGCCAGCCGCCTGCCCGATTCGGCGATCTTCTTCGGCAAGCTGCTCGCCATCACGATCTTCGGCTGGGCGCAGAGCATGCTGGCCGCGCTGGTGGCGCTGGTCGTCATCAACGTCAAATTCCCCGGCGCGCTGATACTCTACTCCGGCGCCAACACGCTGGGCATCGTGTTTCTCGGGCTGCTGGCGGCGCTGGTGGGCGCGGCGGCCACCTCGCTGGTCTCGCTGCGCGCCTCCTCCGTGCGCCAGGCGCAGCAGATCCTCTCGATCGGGCTGCTGGTGATCATCTTCGGCACGACCTTCGGCCTCCAGGCGCTGCCCGCCCACACACGCCTCCAGGTTCTGGAGAGCCTCGCCACCACCAATCTCACCACGCTCGGCCTGGAAGCCGCCGCCACGCTGGCCGTCCTCGCCGCCTTCCTCATCTCCTGGGCGATGGCGCTCTTCCGCCGCTCGAAGCTGATGCTCAGCGGGTCGTGAGGCGGTGTGGCAGGAAGACAGGAAACAATGTTCGCGTCGTCGGTCGCGGATCGAGCAACGATCCGCTTCACCCCCGAAAACCGCGACCGTGATGACGAAGCACTCTGCGGTAGGCGGTTGTTGAGCAAGTCCGGGCGTATTGTGCGCCATCCTGAATGGCCACATAATTCCTGTCACACTCCCGTTGACAGGCTGCATTGGAAGACGCCAGAGCTACTCACGGTGCCCCCGCTTGGCGGCTCATAGTCGATGCTCACGCTCCCATCCGACGTGTACCAGGGCGAGGAGGGGGCAAAGGTAGCGGCAGCTTCGGCGCTAATGTAGACATCTTCTGGGTTGCCTGCCGATGAAGTAATGGTGCGGGAAAAGCGCGCGTCTGGCGGCAGGAAGACTGCGCAGACTGATCTGGCCTGCGCCAGTGTCCAGACTCCCGCGTTACTGCGATAGACCAGCATCTGGAAGGCGTGCTGCTGACTATCCACGGCGGTATCCAGATTGGTGCTGAAAGTCACACCATTGATGTCCCAGAGGTCGTCAGGGGCCGAGCCATATTTCTTCTGGAAAGCGCTATCAGGTCCGGCGAGGGTTGGACCCGTGACAATGGCACGCGGCGTCGCGGTCGGCTGGGGTGTGATCGTTGCCTGAGGCGTGCTTGTGGGCTGGGGTGTAATCGTTGGCTGAGGCGTGCTCGTTGGCTGAGGTGTACCCGCAAGAGCAGACGTTGGAGATGGGTGCGCCAGGGCATACGCACTCGCCGTTGCGGTCGCTTGGGCATTTGCGAGCGCCTGAGCTGTCTCTGTGGCGGCCCCCTCTTGCGCGAATTGCTGGCCTGCGGGCGTGGCGGCGAAAATCAGCCCTCCACTACAACAGGCGAACACGAGGAGAAGCGGAATAACGGCGATGACGAGCGCCTTTTGCCAAGGGCCACGATTCCACCATCGACCAAACCAGTCGAACAAGCCCCTCCCTGCTGGACGATCAGGCGGCTGGGGCATAGTAGGCAGTGTATAATCATTCATTAGTCGTGACAACTCCAATAATAACAGTGCAGTCATGCTTTTCGCTTGAGCCAGTATATCTCTACGCTGTTCTACTGTAAAGCCAGAACATGAAAACTTATAGAATGGCGCGAGATTGGCTGGAAGTGACGTCTGCCTCAGGGCGGTGTCAAAGTCGTTGACCAGAAGCGAGCGGGCGAATGAATTCGCGCCTCAAGGCGGCTCCCGCCGCCCACACAAGACCGGCCTCTGCAGGTCCCCGTCCGCTGGGGTAGGCGTTCGCGCAGGCGGACGTTGTGGACCGCGAGGCCCTTCAGGCGCGGGTGCTCAGAGTCGCCCGGCGAGGCGCGCGGGCGACTTTGGCACCGCCCTGACGTCTGCCTTGTTCTGATTGACTCCAGCCGTAACAGATGGGGCATAATCAGGGATGATAGTGAATTTGTGACTGCCTGATAACTCAAAGGAAGGGTGTGGGCCAATGGCACAGCCATTTGTAGCGTTTGCGAGCTTAGATGGGCGGGAGTTTGTGTGCGTCTGGCATGGCGACGAGGATGAAGACCATCAAAGCGTCGAGAAGCGCGCTCGCAACCAAATAAACGAGATTGCTGATGCTGATCCGATGATCTATAACGTGCTCTCACAGAGTCTGCGTGTTGTTTCGATGCTTACCGCACTTCAAGAGCCATATTCCCCGTATCTCACCACGACGTTTGACCTACAATGGCTGCAAGTGCAAGTGGATAAGCAGAGACATCAAGGGCGCTAGCGGTGTGCCGCAATAGAGCGTATTGAGAGCGTTCAGCCCTGCTACAATGCCGACCAGACGGCAACCCGCGACTCACTGGAGGTAATGGGGGATGGCGCAGCCCAAAGTCTTCGTCAGCCATAGCCACGTTGACGACGCCTTCGCCGAGCGGCTCGTGGACGACTTGTGCGCGGCGGGCGCGGACGCCTGGCTGGACAAAACTGACCTGGGCGCGGGGAACTGCTCAGCGCGTATCAGCCGCCTAAACCGCCAGTACGCCTCCATGCGCTAGCAAGTGCATGCCATACGTGCGGACATCCCGGCGCTCCTTGCACGCATGCTCCGCTTCAACCGGCCAGCCGCCTCGGCCACCCGCGCAAGCAGCGTTTCTACGTCGTCCGGTACCGCCACCACAGGCACCGTACGCTTGGTGTGCGGGTTGTGGGCGGAAGGCGCGGCCCGCGGGTAGGTGCTGAGCAGCAGGTAGGCGTGCGGCGGCAGGCTACCTACCTGCTCCACCAGCGAGAGACCAGCGACCTGCGGGCCGCCGTGGCCGACCAGCACGACCAGCGGGTACGGGCTGACTAGCAGCGCCCACCGCGCCAGACCCACCTCTCCAACGCCGACCGTCACATAGCCCGCATCCTCCAGCATCAGCTCCAACGTCTCCCGTAGCGTCGCATCCTGTTCCACGACCAGCGCCCGCGTCACCATTGGCCACCACCACTTTCTCCCCGGCCACCCGCACGTCTCCATGCGCTTTATGTCAGGTTCCCAGCGATAGTACCTGCGCGATCTCACAGCGAGGTCACAGCCGCGCCGCTATGCGACACAGGCCCCTCTCTCGCAGGCGCCGTTTCGGGTGTCCGCATGCTCACCGCTCCACGATGCGACACGGGCTCCCGCCGCTGCGGAGCCATCGGCGTGCGGCTCCAGCGCCTTGGCGTGAAGCGCGAATAGCGCAGCGGTGTGGAGTAGAAATGGTCTCACTGCGGCCCGACTACGCGACGTATGGGCGCCGCGCGCCGCTTGACCCCTTGCCCGCTCGCCAGCTAGAATGCGCTGAGACGGCGTAACGCCCCACGCCTACTGCCGCATGCCAATGCAAGGAGCACACAGCTATGAGCGCGCCGCTGCCGCCTCCAGGTCCCGTCGTGCGCCACTACCGCCTCGATACCGAGTACATCGCGGACGCCGCCAACATGGAGGCGGCAGGCTGGCGCCTGGTCGCCGTGCGACGTGAGCCAGACTACACGATCGTCGCGACGTACACCTATGCGATGACGACGTACCCAGAGCCTACACAGCCCTTCGCTCCAGTCGCTCCCACCTCAGCGTCGCGTTCCATTGGCGTCGCCCTGGGCGTGCGCATTGCATTCGTCTTCCTTCTCTGCGTCTGCACTGTCGCTCGTATCACGCTCAACTCGGTTCTTCTCACGTCCCCTTACATTCCGACCGCATCCGCCACCTACAATCCGAATACCGATTCCCTAACGGCGATATGCGCTACCGCCACCGCGATGGCCCCCACCCCCGTCCAACCGACCGCGACCTCGTCAGCGGCCAGCCTCACCGGCCCGACGCTTGGCAGCAAGTACGATGCGTTCAGCGCGCTCTTCGGTTGTGAGGGCTCGTCGGGCTGGTTTGATGTCAACTTCCACGGACAGATCGTCACCATTGAGGCTGGAGGCAGTCAGGACGGCGCAACACCAGGACTCGCGAGCAGGGACGGACTCGATCGCCTCTACTCCATTACCGTTTCTTGGTATCACTACCCCGTTCCCAATCTTGCGTCAAGACGCGCCCTCGTCGCCCACTTCTTCCCGTCCGATAGCGTCTCACTCGGCGCCAACACCAAGATCACGCCCACTGAGTATCTCTACCACAGCGCAACTCTGGAGGCCTTGTTTGTCCCTGGCTCGTTCGTCAACAGCGCCTACCAGACCGTTGCGCCAGGCACATTCTCTGAGGTGTGCGACGCCGCGCGCTGTACCGTCCAGCTCGGAGATTGGGATTGGGTGTGAACGCGCCGCATCACGGCGGGTCGAGGCGGGTCAGCGTGGTGTTGATGGCGTAGCGCAGGCTCTCGACCACGCCCTTGCCGCTCACGGCGACCGCCTCGAAGCTGGGGCCGCGGAAGGGGTTGAGGTACTGCTCCAGCACGGGGACGGGCAGGATGTCGGGCAGGTCGCGCTTGTTCCACTGCATGATCAGCGGGAAATCGCCCGGCCCCTTGCCCATCCGCCGCAGCTGCTCCGTCAGTTCCTTGAAGCTCTCGATGTTCTCCTGCAGCTTGACCGCCTGCGAATCGGCGACGAACACCACGCAGTCCGCCCCGCGCAGCACCGAGAGCCGCGTCTGCTGGTAGAGCACCTGGCCCGGCACGGTATAGAGCTGGAAGCGCACGCGGAAGCCATGCACCATGCCCAGCTCCAGCGGCAGCAGGTCGAAGTACAGCGTGCGCTCCGTCTCGGTGTCAATCGAGACCATCTCGCCCACATCATGCGGGTTCACCGTGCGGTGGATGTAGTGGAGATTGGTCGTCTTGCCGCTCAGACCGATGCCATAATAGACAACCTTACAACTGATCTCGCGTTTGGCGATATTAATGAGCGACATACGAACTCCCCGTTCTTCAGACCAGCCCCCACACCCAGCGCCGCGTCATCAGCGTCCCGGCCGGACGCGGCGCGTTCTGGCCCTCGCGCGCGTATTGTGGCGTACCGTCATTGTATCGCATGCGACACAAGAGAGACGCAAGCCCCCCCATCCGCCCACTGGAACCCGCGAAGGCTGACGCCGGCCCCAGCGCGAGGTCGCCCGAAACGTAGTCCTTTTACGGCGTCCATGCGCTCACAACTGGCCTCGCTCGTCTGGCATAACAGCCCCCACCACCAGACACTATTCCCCTATTTCGTCCGCAAACGCCGCCAGGTGGCGCCCGCCTGCTGGTCATGCGCGCGTTGACGGCCCCCGCTGGCGGGCGCCATAATGCGCGGTGATATCTTTAAACGCGCACGGAGAACACACATGCGGCAGATAGACACCTCGGCGACCATGGAAACCCCGACCGCGCGCCAACCAGCGGTACGCCCCGCGCGGGTCGCCATCAGCATCGTCATCCCGGTCTACAACGAAGAAGAGAGCGTCCAGCCGCTCTACGATGCGCTGACCGCCCAGCTCACCAGCATCGGCCAGCCCTACGAGATGATCTTCGTGGACGACGGCAGCCGCGACGGCTCATTCGACCGCCTCACCGCCCTGCACGAGCTCGACCCACGCGTGCGCGCGATTCGCTTCCGGCGCAACTTCGGCAAGACCCCCGCGCTGGTCGCGGGCTTCGCCGAGGCGCGCGGCGACGTCGTTTTCACCATGGACGCCGACCTCCAGGACGATCCCGCCGAGATTCCGCTCTTCCTCGAGCAGCTCGCCAACGGCTACGATCTCGTCTCCGGCTGGAAGTATCCACGCCACGACCCGCCAACCAAGACCATCCCCTCGTTCTTCTTCAATCGCATGATCTGGACGACCACTGGCGTCAAGCTGCATGACATCAACTGCGGCTTCAAGGCCTACCGCCGCGAGATCATCGAAGAGCTCAAGCTCTACGGCGAGCTGCACCGCTTCATCCCGATTCTCGCCCACCAGCGCGGCTTCAAGGTCACCGAGGTCAAGGTCCGCCACCACGCGCGCAAGTATGGCAAGTCGAAGTTCGGCGCCGGGCGCTTCCTGCGCGGTTTCCTCGACCTGCTGATGGTAATTTTCCTCGTCACCTACATGCGCACGCCCCTGCGGTTCTTCGGCTCGATAGGGCTGCTGACCACCCTGGCGGGCATCGGTGTAGACCTCTATATCGTGCTTGACCGCTACCTGCCGTTCGGCTCCGGCCAGCCAATCCACAACCGCCCGCTGCTCTTCGTCGGCATCATCCTGCTGATCTTCGGCATCAGCTTTATCCTCACCGGCCTGCAAAGCGAGATGATCCGCCACTTCGCCTACCGCCCGCAGGACGAGTACAGCGTCAGGCAGGTCCTCGAGTGAGTGATACGAGTGACGCGCTCGGCGACACCCTAAAAAGGCCCAGCGTGCGCCCCAATCCCACACCACAGCCGCCCGTCGCTCCCGCATCCGCCGTCAGCCGGATGATCGGGCTGGTTCGCCGCAACAAGCGCGCCGTCCAGGCAATCGCGATGACCGTCATCGCGCTCTTCGTTGGCATCGCCATCTGGAAGAGCTGGAGCAATCTCCAGGGCTATCAGTGGAATATCCAGTGGGGCTTGCTGTTCGCCGGCTTTCTGCTCCTGGTCGCCCAGGAGCTCTCCTTCGCCCTGATCTGGCGCAGCATCCTGCGCCGCCTGGGCAGCCGCCTGGATGTGGTCTCCGCCGAGCGCATCTACCTCGGCGCTGAGTTCGTGCGCTACATCCCCGGCAACGTCTGGCACGTCATCACGCGTGTGCTCTGGGCCGAGCAGAAGGGTGTTCCCAAGCCGATCGGCTTCGCCAGCATGGTCGTCGAGCTGGCCACCAAGATTTTCTCCGCCGTCCTGGTCTTCGCCGTGACACTGCTCTTCTGGCCTAACCTCAGCACGCTGACCACTCAGACCCACATCCCCCAGCAAGCGGCTTTCATCGCCGGAGCCGTCGCGATTCCGCTGCTGCTGCTCGGCCTCTACCCGCCGCTGCTGGAAGCCGTGCTCAACACCGGCCTGCGGCTGGCCAAGCGCGAGCCCGCGCGCCTCACACTGGGCTACCTGGATCTGCTCACTATCACCCTGCTCTGGTCGCTGAGCTGGATCGTAGCGGGCGTGGGCTTCTATCTCATTACCCGCTCGATCGTCACCACGGACCTGCCGCCAACCGCGCTGGTCCTCTCGATGGGCATCTACGCCCTCGGATGGGACATCGGCTTCCTCTCATTCATCACGCCCAGCGGCATCGGATTCCGCGAGGTGGCGATCGCCTTCCTGCTCGTCTGGGGCGGCATGACGCTCGGCGGCGACGCCCTGGCGATTGGCGTCGTCGTCGCCTTCATCTCACGGCTGCTGGCGACTGGCTCCGAGCTCGTCTCGATCGGCGTCGCGTATCTGCTCTCTGGCCGGCGATTACCATCCAGCCCGGTCGAAGGTAGCGGCGAGTAATGGCTTCCAGCGACGCGCGTCCCACAGATGAGAGCCGCGACGGCGAGGAGCAAACCCCGACCGCCAAGCGCCCCGCCGTGCGCCCCAGCGCCCCCCTGACGCCCGCCAGCGCAGCCACGCGCGGGCCGCTCGCGCGGCTGCTCGACCGCTACCCCACACTGGCGCCGCCGCTGGAGGGTCGCGGCGCGCGCATGGCGTTCTGGTTCGTCGTCGCCTGCGCCACCGCCTACACCATCTATGTCGCCGCCTACCTCTTCGCCACGCAGGACGCCTGGCAGACCCACGCCGAGGATATGGGCATCATGACCCAGGCGCTGTGGAATACCACCCACGGCGCCCTGCTGCATCAGACCGTCTGCAACATCGTCACCGACACCAACTGTATCGGCGATGTCTCGCGCTTCGCAATCCACTTCGAGCCGATCATGCTGCCTCTCTCGCTGCTCTACGCGCTCATCCCCAGCCCCAAGACACTCCAGCTGCTCCAGGCGGCGATCGTGGCCAGCGGCGCGCTGCCCGCCTTCTGGCTGGCCAGCCGGCGGCTGCGCAGCGCGCTCGCGGGCGTCGCCTTCGCCCTGCTCTACCTGTTCTATCCGCCGCTGCAGGCCGCCGTGACCTACGATTTCCACGCCGTGACGCTCGCCGCCGCCTTCCTGATGTTCGCGCTCTACTTCATGATGACGCGCAACAACTGGGGCCTCTTCATCGCCTGTCTGCTCGCACTCGCCACCAAGGAAGAGATTCCGGTGGATATCGTGATGATCGCCGCCAGCGTCGCCCTGCTCCAGCGCCGCTGGCGGACGGGTGGGGCGCTGGCGGCGCTGGCGGTGGGCTGGTTGGTGGTCGAGCTCTTCATCATGCGCGCGGCCAGTCCCCTGGGCCACTCGCCCACCGCCTCGCGCTTCGCCCAGTTCGGCTCCTCGCCGCTCCAGGTCGCGCTCACCCTGCTGACGCACCCGCTGATGGTAGTCCGTCAGTACGTCCTTAGCTCCGGCGGCGTCTACTACCTGCGCACGCTGCTCACGCCGGTAGGCTATCTCGCCATTCTCAGTCCCTGGGCGCTGGCGATGGCTGGCCCGGCGCTGGCGATCAACCTGCTGAGCAGCGACCCCACCATGCGCAGCGGCGCCTTCCAGTACAACGCCGAAATCGCGCCCTTCATCGTCTTCGCCGCGATTGACGCTATCTGGTGGCTGAGCCAGGCGGGCGGATGGCTGGCCCGGCGGCTCGACCGCCTCACCTCCGCGCTGGCCACCGCTGGCGGCGCGCTGGCCGCGTGGGGGAGCCGCGCGGCGCGCTGGCCATGGCCACGCCTCGTCATGGCGGGGCTGACGCTGTTCGCCTTCACCTTCGGCGCCTATGGCGCGCGCCAGCACGGCCACACCCCGCTCACACCCGGCATCACCTGGCCCCAGCAAACCGCGCACACCCGCCTCGCGAATCAGCTCATCAGCCTCATCCCACCGAACGCCAGCGTCTGCGCCCAGTCTGATCTGGTCCCGCACATCAGTAACCGCCGCTACGTCTACCTCTACCCCTACCAGATGCTCAGCGCGGACTACGTCTTCCTGGATGTGACCGGCTCCGTGTATCCGCAGGTTGACCGCGACGCCTACGCCAACCAGATCCAGGCGCTGCTGCGCGACCCCGACTACCACACCATCGCCGCGACCGATGGCTACCTGCTGCTCAAGCGCGGCGCTGGCCCCGCTCTGGACCCCTCTGACCCGTACGGACTGCCGCCGTCGTTCTATACCTTCGTCACCCAAGCCAGCGCGCCTGCGCACGCGCTCAATGCCCATTTCGGCCCTTCGCTGGAACTGGTGGGCTACGGCATCACCCCAACCGCCACGATCTATCCACAAAACCCCTTCCTGCAGGTCGTGACCTACTGGCGCGTCTCCGCGCCGCTCGCTGGGCCGCTGTACCCCGAGATCAGCCTGAGCATGCCCGGCGGCGCGACTATCGCCTCGACCACCGCCGCCGCGACGGAGTGGCTGCCGATGGCGCGCTGGAAGCCTGGCGCCGTCTACCAGGTGGATAGCGGCCCAATCTATGTGGCTGGAGCGACCGCCGGACTCAATCAGGTGAGCGTTCGTGTCTTCCCTGGCGTTCCCGGCGACACGCTGGCCCAGCCGCTCACCGCCACGGTGAGCGCTGGAACGGGGAGCCCGATCACGCTGGCGGATAACGCGACGCGGTTGATTATCGCGATCGAGCGGGTACAGTGACGCCCTGAGCGCGCCGAAAACTACCCATACCGTGTGGTTGGCGTGATTGACGGACGCGACGCCCGTTCCTACAATGGAACGGACATGCGACGATTGACCGGTGTGAGCAGTCAGGCATGGGACAGGCCTGGCGCATAATGGGCGCCGGTGGAGGTTTTGAGCGTGATGCCGCAAGAGGGAGCCCTGGTCGGACAAACACTCGAGGGGTACCGGCTGCGCAAGTTGCTGGGCGTCGGCGGCATGGCGGAAGTGTATCTCGCGGAAGAGCCTTCACTGCGCCGCGATGTCGCCGTCAAGGTCTTGCCCCGGCTGCTGGCCACCGACCCCAACTACGTGGCGCGGTTCCGCGATGAAGCGCGCCACGTCGCCGGCCTCAGCCATCCCAACATTGTGCCAGTCTACACCTTCGGCGAGGACCGCGGCCTGCTCTACCTCGTCATGCCGCTGCTCAAGGAGTCGCTGCGCGACCGCATGGAGCGTGAGGGCCTGATCGCCTCCAAAGAGGCCGGCCGCATCGCCTATTCGATCGCTTCGGCGCTGCATACCGCGCACCACTACGGTATCGTACATCGTGACGTCAAGCCTGAAAACATCTTGATGGATGGCGACAACAAGCCGATGCTGACCGACTTCGGCATCGCGCGCGAGATAGACGCCCTGCGTGAGGACGGCGTCGCGCGCACCCTGGCGGCCACCGGCCTGCCCGTTGGCACACCGGAATACATGGCTCCCGAGCAGCTGCGCGGTCTGCCCGCCACGCCACAGGTTGACCTCTACGCGCTGGGAGCCGTGCTCTACGAGATGCTGACCGCGCGCGTGCCACACGACGCCTCCACGCCCTACGAGGTCGCCAGCGCCGTGCTGCGCGACCCGGTCATACCGCCATCGCGCATCAATCCCGCCGTCACCCCAGCCCTGGAGCGCGTCGTGCTGACGGCGATGGCGCGCGAGCCGGAGAACCGCTACCCAGACATGCGCGCCTTCGCGCTGGACCTGCGTGACGCGTTGAGCGGGCGCAGCGCAACCACCAACACCCTGCGCTGGACGCGCTTCATCCCCGCCTCGCGCGGCGGTCCATCGGCGCTGCCCACGCGCCCTCTCGAAGGAGCGGAAGACTCCCAGCCTGCCACCCCATCCGGCTCGACGACCAAGCGCGCTACCCTCGCGGCCATGGTCAACCCCGGCGCGCGAGATGTCGCGGGCGGCGCGGGCGCGCTGGGCGCTGTCGGAGCCCTGGGCGGCGCGGGGATCATAGGTGGCATCGGTGGTGTAGGCGGCATGGGGGGGAGTGGCAGGAGTGGCGGAAGCGGCATGGGCGGCGGGGACGGCATGGGGAGGACCGCGGCGAACGCCCCAGGCGTCGCCGCTAAGCTGCATCGCTCGCTCCAGGCGCTCTGGCCCGCTGGCAAGCGCCCGACCCCGCTCATCCTGGGCGCGCTCGCGGCGGCTCTGGTCACGGCTCTGATCGTGGTCGCGGTCGCGGCTTCCGCCGTCAGCGGCATGCTGGCCAGCGGCGCGCCCCAACCAACGCTACCGCCAAAGGCGCTCGCCACCACCGCGCCCACCGCTACCGCTACCACCGCGCCCACCGCTACGGCGCGCATCGTCGTCATCACCGCCACACCAGGCCCGACCGCCACCCCAGCCCCAGCAGGGCCGCAAACACTGGTCTTCTCCGAAACGACGATCACGCTCAGCCAGAGCTATCAAGGGTGTCAGGCCCAAAATCCGCTCACTATCCAGAATTTCAATCCTAAAAAGCTGACCTGGCATTGGGATTCCAGCTCGTTCGACAAACTCAGTAACGCCAGATGGAAGCTGGACTCAGGATCTTATATCAATTTCAATGGCGGTGGTACCCCCAGCGCGACGCTGAGCGGCTACAGCGGTGGGTCCACGGCCGCATCGAACCAACTCTGGCTGAGAGCTTCTTGCACATCAGGCACGTATCCGGTCACTTTTACTGACTCGACGGGCCGCTCGTACACGCTCCAGATTGTCTTCCAAGGATAGCGCCCGCTAGCGCCACGCCCTGGCAAAGAGCGCGCATAGGGCTGGAGACCGCGGCAGAGAGGGGGGGCCCCGATGAGCGATGAGAGCGAATGGACTTTCCCGACGGCGGAAGGCGCGGCGGTGGTGATCGGGGTAGACATCTTCGAGCGCGCGCGCCTGGGCGCTAGCTACGCCCGCCACGGCGAGCGCCTGTTGCGCCGCCTCTTCACCCCGCTGGAGGTGGAGCAGGCGAAGGGCGACATCTTGCGGCTGGCCAGCCGCTTCGCCGCCAAGGAAGCCTGCGCCAAGGCGCTCGGCGCGGGCATCGGCAAGGCGATCTCGTGGCAGGATATCGAGATTGGCCGCCTTCCCAGCGGCAAGCCCGCGCTTACCTTGCGCGGCGGCGCGATCACCCGCGCGCGCGAATTGGGGCTGACAGCGTTCGATGTCAGCATCTCCGACACCGGGACGCTGGTTATCGCCGTGGTCGCTGGCGTCCGCGGCTAACGGCGCGTCGTGGCTGGGCGCCCTTCGTCCCCACGGCTCGCGCGGGCGAGGAGCCAGCGGCGCGGAGGCGGACCGCCGTCACGGGCTGGGAGACAGGAGCGGACGCGGGCGTCTTCACTCGCGCGAGTCGCTGATGCAGCCAAATATAGCCCGCTATCAGCGCCACCAGGACAATCACCGCCGGTATCGTGTAGCGCTCGATCAGGTTGACGGCGATCATGTAGTCCGCGCCCAGCAGATAGCCCACCGTCACCAGCGTCACGCACCACAGCAGCGAGCCAATCGCGGTGGCGATCAGGAAGGTGCGCAGCGGCAGGCGCAGCACGCCGGCGGGGAATGAGGAGACCGTGCGGACGAACGGCGTAATGCGCGCGACTCCGATCGCGAACCCGCCAGAAGTATTGAACCAGCGCTCCACCGAGTCCAGCCGCCGCTCATCCAGTCGCAGATAGCGCCCGACCCGCAGCACGGCAGCCCGCCCACCGCGCGCGCCGATGAAGTAGGCCGCCGTCGCGCCCAACAAACTTCCACCGGTCGCGATCAGCGCCAGCGCCACCAACTCCCCCGGCGCGCCGCGCTGCTCGATCAGCGAGCCGAGCAGCAGCAGCACCAGCTCATTCGGCAGCGGGAACCCACAACTCTCGGCGGCCAGCCAGAGAAAGGCGAACAGATACGTCACCAGCGGCGGTACGGTTTCCAGGCTATGAATGAAGTTCTGCATGCTCGTTTTGAATCCTGCCCCGCTGGCGCATCGCCCGCCTGGGCCATAGGCCCTCGCCCGTGCGCGGGAGCGGGCCGGAGGCCTCAGCGCGCCAGACGCCAAACGACCCAACACACATTGCGCGGTATGCTCTTCTCTACGTTCCCGCAGGAGGTAGTGTAGCAGACTACGGCCATGCGCGCTATGCCAGCGGGCTAGCCCAAACGGCGTAGGCGCCCCTCATGGCGCTGGCCCGCCCGGCGCGGCCCGCAGCGCGCACGGGCAGCCCCCGCAGCGCTTCTCACGGCAGTGGCGCTCCCAGATGTGGTGTAGTCCCTGCTGCATGAGCGCCCCGACGGGCGCCCGCGCCAGGCCCAACTGCTCCGTCATCACCCGTGTAATCTGGTTGGAGGGCAGGCCAGGAAAGCGCTCGATGACCTCAACGACCAGATCCCACTGCGCGCCGCGATCCACGCCACTTCTGTCCCGCGCATCGAGCAACAGGAACGGCAGCGCCACGTTGATCGCGATGATTCGCGCCCGCCCAGGTGAGACGATCCCTTTGCCTGGCGCCGCCAGCTCCTCCACCAGCGCCCGTCCGGCTCCCAGCGCGCCCGCGCGGGCCGCGCCAACACGCAGCGCGGCCCGCAGCGCGGCCAGTGGCCCCACCGCGAGCCAGCGCTCACGCAGCGCCAGCATCCCCGCCACGCGCCGCCGCTCGACCGCGCCCAGCCGCCGGACCTCCGCCGCCAGCGCGTCCGGCTCCGCGCCCCCGGCCAGTCGCTCGCCGCAGCGCCGCAGCGCGTCGCGGTCGCGCCCGTAGCCCAGCGCCTCAGCGATGGCGATGAAGAGCGCGCGATCCGCTGGCCACCACAACCCACTCGCGCCGGAGAGCGCCGCCCGCGCCCGCGCCACCGCCAGCGCCGACGCGCGCTCACGCAGCCGCGCCCACCCCGCGCGCGGCGCCAGCGCAGCATGCAGGGCTCCCGGCGCGCCTTCCCCCGCGAGCGGAGCGCACGGCCAGGGCGGCGCGGGCGGCGCCCCCGCATCGTCTGCTGGCTGGGCCGACAGCGCCACCAGCGGCGCGCGCCGCCCGCTGGCCAGCGGCGTCCCCTCCGGGTCAGCCCCCGCGCCCGCGCTCAGCGTGACATGCAGCGCCACATTGTTGTAACGCGGGTCCGTCGCGTGGCCGTGCGCGCGCCAGCCCGCCGGGCTGAGGTGCAGCTCGATATCGCCCGTCACCCGCTCGCCGCTGGCGGTAAGCAGCGTCGCGTCGCGGAAGTCAGGCCCCGCGCCGCCACCTGGCCGCCCCTGATACACCACCGTAAAGGCGGCGCCATCCGCCGCGCGCAGCGTCCGCCCGCGCCACGCCCCAGCGCCCCAGCGCGCGATCAGCTCCGCCTCCCGCGGTCGCGGCCCCGCCCGCGCCTCCCGCCGCCGCTCCGTCCCCATGCTATCGCCTCCTCACGAAAAACGTGATACGCTCCTCCCCAGCGATGCGGAAGCGGCCAGTGTTACATCACACCCGCCGCACCCGTTCTAAACGCTGTACATACCCTGTACACCGCTTCACCGGTGCGAGCGGCGGAGGTGAGACGCCTGTGACCCTGGCGCAGATTCCTGGCTCAGTCCTGCTGGATATCCTTGCGATCGTCATCGTCGGCTACATCGCCCTGCGGCAATTCCGCGAGAAGCGGCTGCGGGTCAGCCGCCTGTGGGTTCTGCCCGCGCTGACCTTGCTCTTCAGCTATACCGGCATCCAGGGCGACCTGTTCGACACCGCGTTCAGCCCGACGATCATCGGCGCGGCCTTCGTCATCGGCCTGGGAGTTGGCGGCCTGCGCGGCGCGCTAACGAAGCTGACGGTGGATGCCGAATCTGAGACGGTCACCGTCAAGGGCACGTTCGTCAGCGTCGCGCTCTGGCTGGCGCTGCTGGGGGTCAAGGGCGCGGCGGACTTCATCCTGGCGGCGTCCGGCAAAGCGGATTCTTTCGCTGGCGTGGCCACCACGCTGGTGACCGCCGCCCTGCTGGCGTTCTCGCTTGGCGCGGTGATCGCCACGCGCGTCTACTACTACTGGCGCTACGCGCTCTCGATATCGTGACGCGTGTAGCGGCGAAGCGGCGAGCGCTGGCGCCGCCGCTGGAGCGGATGTATCATCTCAGCAAGCCGCGACCGGCGCGGTATGGAACACTCGTGGCCGCCTGAGCGTGGGAGCGCGCGCGCGAGCCGTTATGAGGCAGGAGACAGTCTGTGAAGAGCACGCTCAACGAGTTCAAAGCGTTCATTCTGCGCGGTAATGTCGTTGATCTGGCCATCGCGGTCGTCATCGGCGCGGCCTTCGGCGCCGTCGTCACCGCGCTGGTCAAGGACATCATTACGCCGCTGATCGCGGCCATCGGCGGTCAGCCGAATTTCGCGAATCTCACATTTCCCATCAACAACAGCCAGATTCTGTACGGCGACTTCATCAACGCGGTCATCAGCTTCCTTATCATCGCGGCGGTGATCTTCTTCCTGATCATCAAGCCGCTCAACATGCTGATGGCGCGCCGCAAGCAGGCGCTGCCACCCGACCCGACCACCCGCGAGTGCCCCTACTGCCTCAGCGAGATCCCGATCAAGGCCACTCGCTGCGCCTTCTGCACCGCTGAGGTGCCCGCTGTGGCTGCGGTAGCGGCAGCGGTTACCGCGTCGTAAGCGGCGAGACACCCGGCAAAAACGCGATCCATCACACAGCGCCCATCCCGCCCCACGCGCGGAATGGGCGCTTTTGCTCGCGCGCCATTCGAGAGGCGGCGCGCGATCAGCTATTCGCCAGCCGCAGGTACACGAAGCGCGCGATGCTATCCACCGTATCGAAGTTCTCTGGCGTCAGGTCCGGCTCATTCACCTCGCACGCCGTAAGTCTCTTCAATGAAGAGCGCGAGCTCCAGCACGCCCGTCTGATCGAGCGCGCCGCGCTCCACCAGCGGCATATCATCGGTGAGCGGCTCTCCTGAGCCGTCGTAAAAGAAGTTCTGCGCGATGAACTCGCGCATCTGCTGACGGATGAGATTCTGGCCGCGCAGGCCCGTCGCGGATGTCTCCATAGAGGATTCAGCGCCTCCACACCACAGCGCAGTCCCGGCGTCCACTCGACGCTCCGGGATGGCTTTTACTATACCACTGGCGCCCGCCACGTCCAGCCCGTCTTGAGGAGCCTCAGCCCTCGCCCAGCCCCGCCCGCAACACGCGCCACAGCGCCGGCTCCAGCCCGGCCCGCAGCGCCGCGCTGGCATAGCCCACCCAGGCGACGGGCGTCTCCGTATCCAGCGGCGAGCGCAGCCGCCCGCCCCACGGATCGCACACCACTACCCCCGCCTCGCGCGCGATCAGCTCTGTGCACAGATCATACGGGTGCGCGCAGAGCGACGCCGCTACTCCCGCGCGCGGCGAACAGCGGCCGCACGTCGGCCACGAAGCGGTCATGCCCCACCATCAGCTCGTAGAGCTGCCCGCCGGAGCTGATGTACTGGTCGTCGAAGACCTGCGGCGCGGTCTCCGGCGGCGGCCCCATCACCTCGCGAAAGAACGCCTCTTCGATCACCGCCGTGCGCGCCTTGACGCCGGGAAAAAACTTGACGAACGACGCGAAGCCGCCCGCCACGCTAGCCGCGCCGCTTGGACGTGGCGTGAACGGCGTCACGCTCCCGTCGCGCAGGTCCAGCGTCTCGCCGTGCGCGCCGTAGCCCTCCACCGCCCAGAGCGTATCCGCCAGCGCGGCGCGCGGCGTGGGCAGCTCCGCCTGGAGCGCCAGCGTGATATCCGCCAGCGACGGCCAGAAGCCCTCACGCGGCGCGGGCGCGATCCCAAACAGCGCCCACGCGCTGCGCTTGCCATACATCAGCCCGCGCGTGCCGTCCACGGGGTCCACGATCAGCGTAAAGGCCAGATCGCCAGGCTTCGCCTCAGGTGGAAACACGAGCTGGCCACCTTCCAGCCCCTCGGCGATCAGCAGGAATGGCTCCTCGCGACCCCACTCGGCGCAGACCGCCAGCAGCGCCTCCTCGGCGTGCTCGTCCAGCCGGTAGACCAGATCGCCGCCACGCTCGCCCGCTGTCTCCGCCAGCCGCTCGGCGCTCTCGGTCCGCAGCCCGGCCATCACCCGCTCGCGCAGTCGCGCGGCGGCCATCCGCAGCCACCCCAGCCGCCGCGCGGCCTCCTCTGGCAGCGCCGCATGTGTCAGCCGCCCCTCGCCATCCTGTCTTCCTGTCACCGTTCCGCTCCTCCGCGCCGTGGCGCGCTGTCCAGCGTGTGACCGCCACTTGCCGGACGGCCCTGACCTGCCCGCTCCATCATACGCGCCTTCACCCGCGTGCCGCGCGCCCGCCACACGGCGCCGCGCCGGAGTGTCGTAGCCGCTTGCCCCGCAGCCGCGCCATCGGATATGCTGACGCCAGCCGCCAGGCTCCGGCGGACGATGACGCGACGGCTGGCGGCGGTCTGAGGAGGAGGCGCCTCATGGACATCTCCGCGGGCGATGGCGGCCCACTTGATTATGGCATGGCGATCCGTGAGGCGGGCGCTGACGCCCCGCGCATCGAGCAACTCTATCAACTGGCGCGGCGGTCGGGCGCGACGGAGCGGTTCGCGGCGGGCCTGCGCGCCGTCGCGTCGGAGGCGCCCGCGCGACGGCCTCTTCGCCGCCTGGCGCGCCCGGCTGGACTACGCCGAGCAGGCGGGGCTGGCCGCCGGGAGCGACAGCGGCCAGGCCGCGTGGCGGCTCGGCGCGGGCTGGCGCGTCGCCGCGCCGCTGGGCCTCGTCCTGTGGATCGTCTTCTTCGCGGTCAGCGACCCCAACTGGCTGCTGCCCGGTCACGCGCCCGTGGCGGCGCTGCTCTGGCCGCCGCTGGCCGCGCTGGCGCTCATCTGGTATCTGACGCTGACCGCGCGGCGCGGCTTCGTCCTCGCGGCGGGCGCGAGTCTGGCGCTGGCGGCGCTCCCCGCCTATATCTGGTACGTCTCGCAGACCCAGACCATCACCAGCCAGAGCGGCTACCTTACCCTGATGATCCCGCACAACCTGCTGCTCTCCTGGGCGCTGGTGGGGCTCGTCGCGCTGGGCTTGCGGTTCAGCCCGCGCGACCTCTTCGGCCTGCTCACCAAATCGCTGGAGATCACCGGCGTCGCGGGCGTCTACACCATCGCGGGCGCCATCTTCGTCGGGCTATCGGTCGCCACGTTCGCCACCCTCGGCGTCACGCCCGACGCCACCGTGGTCCGCGCGCTGGTCAGCGGCGGCGGGCTGATCGTCGTTCTCGCGGCGGCCAGCGCCTACGACCCTGAGCGCCGCGCGGGCGTTCAGGACTTCTATCGCGGCTTCGGCAAGATTCTGGCCATCGCCATGCAGGCGCTGCTGCCGCTGACGCTCGTCGGCGCTGGTGATCTACCTCGCGCTGGTCCCCGCCAACTTCGCCGAGCCGTTCCAGCAGCGCAACGCGCTGATCGCCTTCAACGGCGCGCTCTTCGCGCTGATGGGCCTGCTGGTGGGCGTCATCCCCATCAGCGCGGACGCATTCCCGCCACGCTACCTGCGCTGGCTGCGCTGGGGAATCATCGCGCTGGCGGCGCTCGCGCTGATCGTCAGCCTCTATCTGTTCGCCGCCATCGTCTACCGCACGGCGAACGACGGCCTGACGATGAACCGCGTCGCGGTGATCGGCTGGAACCTGCTCAATATCGCGCTGCTGGCGCTGGCGCTCGTCGCCCAGGCGCGCGCGGGCCGCTCCGGCGACTGGATCGCCGCCCTCCAGCGCCTCGCGCGCGGCGGCGCCCTGGCCTACGTCCTCTGGGGCGCCGCGCTGGTCGCCGCCCTGCCCTGGCTCTTCCACTGAAAAAACCGTTGGAAAGGCGTCCAGCCGGGATGGAATCCGCTGGGCGCCTTTCCAACTCGCTTCTCCATTGGCGTGTGACGCGACCACCCGCAATAGCGCCGCCTGGCGGCTAAAGCCGCGGCTAAGGGCCTGTGGCCACGAAGCCCGCCTGTGCGGGCTAGGACGCGGGCGTTAGCCTGGAATGATCGGACAATTCACAAGCCCTGGCACGGCGGGTGAGTTGGGTATACAACGGAACGTCGCGTGGCATAGTATGAGGCAGCCAGTTATGAAATCGCGGGGAGCGAAAGGATGTATATGCTACCCAGACTTCAGTCCAGGCTACAGTCCGCTCTACAGTCCAGGCGCTGGCAAATGCTCATCGGTGGCGTCGGGATAGTCCTCGTGGTGGCGCTGTTCGCCGGGGCCTTCGTCCTGCGCCAACGGCAGCCTGCGGCGCAGGCGAGCGCGCCAGCGGGCGTGTGCGCGCCTATGGACAGCGACGCCGTGGGAATCATCCTTCCGGGCGTTACCCTGCCCGTGACGCTACCCGCTGGCGAGCCTCGCGTTGTCGCTACCGTGAATGGCGATCCCCTCTACGCTGAGGGATTGGAATTGAAGGTCGCGGGAGTGCTGGCGAACCACCAGCAAATGCTCCAGCAGGGGCCGCCTGGCTCGCTGCCGCCTGGCTCGCTGCCGCCTGGCTCACTGCCGCCGAATCTCCAGGCGATCGTGAATGAGACCCCCAATCAAATCCGCCACAACGCGCTCACGCAGATGATTCAGGACTGCCTGCTCGTGCAGGACGGGAAACGCCTTGGCCTGACCGCTTCGCTATCCGCCGCGCAGGCGATGGCCCGCCAGACATTGCAGTTCATCCGCTCATTACAGGCTTCCAACCCGGCGCGGGTCAGTTTCGCGACCTATCTACGCGCGAATCACCTGAATGAGCAAACGTTCCTGACCGATCCACGCATCCTGCGCGGCTATGTGAATGCGCTGACGATTACGGCGGTGAAGCAGCGCATTGTTAAGGGGCTACCTTCGGGCGAGTCGCCAGAGGCTGGTATCAACGCCTATATTCAGCATCTGTGGCAGACCGGAAATGTGCGCGTCTTCTTGCCAGCGCAGCTCGGTTGGTAAGACGCCCCACAACGCCAGGCCGGCCTGGCGTTGTGGGGTTGGCGGAGACGGCGGGTATACGGATACACCGCAGGCTTGAACGACGCTCGCGCGATGGGGCGGACTATCACGCGGCGCTACCCGGTGATCTGCCGGGCGGCGCGCTCGCCGGTGGCCAGCGCCGCGTGGACTGTGCCGGTATGCCCCTCGGTGTCGGTTCCCTCACCCGCGAAATAGAGCGTGTCCGCGATCGGCCGCGCGAGGGGCGCGAGTTTCTCCAGCCCGCCCACCGTCACATAGCTATAGGCCCCGCGTGTATACGGATCACGGCTCCAGTTGTGGAAATAGCCCTCCTCGACCAGCGCCGCCATCTCCTCTGGGGAGAAGCCCAGCAATGTCCGCCAGCGCGCCGGTGGAGGCGGCGATGACCTCATCATCCGCGCCAGCGGTGAGACGCCGGGCAGCCGGGCCTCCGACTCCAGCCCGTGAGCAGCGGCAGCAGCAGCGGGTAGTTCGTCCACCAGGTCGGCATGACAGGATGGCTGGAAAGCAGGAATGAGAGATAGGGGTGATGGAAGCGGCTCCCGGCGTCGCTGTCCCAGAAGCGCTCGCGCAGCCGCAGCGTGACTCGCGCCGCATGGCCCATCGCCACGCCGCGTGAGCGCCTCCAGCAAGCTCAGCCGGCGAGTGGCTCGAACTGGAGCGCGCCCAGTTCGCCCGCTGGAGCGGCCAGCACGCCGATGGGGAGCGTCACGATCACGCGGGCCGCGCTGATCGGCGCCAGCGGGGCGCCCTCCGGCGAGCGCAGATGAACCGTCACCTTCCCCGGCTCCCACTCGACCCGCTGCGCGACGGTGTTCAGGCGCAGCGTGAGCCGCGCGGGGTCGCATGCGTCGAGCAGCCACGCCGCCAGCCGGTCGTAGCCCTCCAGCAGGAAGAACTGGCGGTCACCGTCTATCGCCGCCGCCGCTCGCTCTACCTGGGCGAGCCAGCGCACACTCACCGTGGCGGGGTCGGCGGCGTTATAGCCCGCCGCGTAGCCACGCGCCCGAGGGATGGCGGCGTCCCATGCGGGGCCGCTGCCCTGCGTAGCGATGAAGTCGTCGAGTGTGAGGTCCGGTCCCTGCCAGCGAGCGATGGCGGCCAGAATCGGGTTATCCTCCTCCTCCTCGGTTTCATCACCTTCCTCGCCGCTCTCATCCTCCTCGCCGTCCACACCATCCTCATCGTCGCCCAGCCACTGGCCATCCACGCGCATGAGCGTCTGCCCGGACAGCTCGTAGAGCGTCACCCCTGCCGCGCGGGCCAGTTCCACCGTCTCGGGCGGGCGGCCATGGACGAACGTCGCCCCCATCTCGATCGGGATGGCGACGCCAGCGGGGCGCATGGTCAACAGGCGACCGCCAATGCGCTCGCGCGCCTCGATCAGCGCGACGGAGCGGCCCCGCTGAGTGAGACGGCGCGCGGCGGCAAGACCAGCCGCGCCCGCGCCGAGAATGATAACGTCAGCGTCCATAGCTCGCTCGCTCCCCTCCTGACGCGCTGCCAGCGCCGCCGGTTGGAGCATCATATCATGCGCACGTCAGCGGCTTCGCCGCCGGCTTGAAGGAGCCTAGCGCGGTAGGTGAGGATGACTCTGGTCCGCCGTGACCGTCGCCTGAGGCGGCGCGGTCGGCGCTGGCGGCGGGTTCATCGGGCCACCAGGATTCTCTGGCACGAGCACGCCGGGAATTTCCACATCAATCTGGAAGTGCGCGTTATACGACTCAAACATCCACACTGTCCCGCTGGGCGGTATTTCTCCGCTGGATAGCCGTTGAATGTCGAGCGTCTCCTGTGACCGCGCCCCGCAATACCACTGCCGCCCAAATGCCGAATTGATCTGATCGGCGTGTATCATGATCCGCGCGCTGCCGCTACCCAGCGCCGGGTCACTGAACATGACGTCCTCGAATTTCCCGCTGAAGCTGCCTGTGCGGTCGCCCTCATCGTGAATGTGCCATAGGACACCGACGCCGACGCCGTCCAGTTCGCGGGTATGCGTACGCTATACAGCCCCAGCGGGTCGCGAATACACGCGCCAGGGACAGCGGGAGCCGCCATCGAGGCGCCTGTCAAGGCGAGACTGGCTGGAGCGCGCCGCGCCTGCCGCCCCAGCGCCGCCACCGCGCCGAACACGGCGACGCACCGCCACCAGCGCCACGCCCGCCACCAGCGCGCTCAACCAGCCGCGCCGCCTGCGCGCGGGCGTCTCCGCCGTCGCCTCCGCTCCCGCGCGCTCCTCGCTGGGCGTCTGCTGCTCCATCATACCGCTTGCCTCCATCCTGTCCCGGCTGCGCCTTCATCCGCGGCGCGGTTCGCGCTCGCCCATACGCCTCAGACCGAACGTCTGTTACATCGTACGACTGCCTTCGCGAGAACGCTGTACAGGCATCAATTGTTCCCATTCAGAAAAAGACAGGCGAGCGGCGCTGTATTCCTTGCCGCTCGCCTGTCCTATCCGCGCCTGGTATCAGGCCTACGCATTCACTGGCCGAAGGATTCGATCTTTTCGTTGAGCGCCACACGATGCGCAGGATTGTTCAAGTCGAACGTGGGCGCACGCTTCTCGGCTTCCTCCGCGTCTTCGTAGGCGCCGTACTCCACAAGCGGATTGCCGATGGACTTGAGTAACGCCGCTAAGTCGTCTGGCAGAATGTATACCGTTTCAAGCTCAAAGTCGATCAGCGCCGTGTTCACAGTCTCAAACAAACGCTCTTTCATGTCCGTTTGATAGCCGTCGCGGACGAAGTCCGCGAGCAACGCGTCGAGCATCTGATCAGCGTGGGCTTTGCGCGCGCGCAACTGCTCGTCCGTGAGTTTTGGACGGCGCTGCTCCCAGCTCTGTTCGAGAAGGGCCAGCCCAGGGAGCATCTCCGCGAGACTCCGCGTCAGTATGACGCGCTGGGAATGGCGGGAGATTGAGATCGTTGGGGACACGAAAGTATCGGTAGAAACAGATAACGTCACCGAAATTGGGTAGCGCGTAGTAGCCCTCACCCATGGGTGTGGAGCGAGCGGTTTCAAAAATGACCACGGACTGTGGTGTGATTTCAGCATCCCATGGCAAATCGTTCAATTCCCAGCGCCCGATTGCCTCACGCCAACGATGGTGGTACTCCTCCACTGTCTTGGGCATATGAATATCCTTTCCAGGCAGGTAGGCAACCACGCCGCTTCCCCCTCTCCTCGCGGGAGAGGGGGCCAGGGGGGTGAGGTCGCCCCCTACTGCCGGCTGACCGCCGCGCGCCCGCCGCGCAGCACGTACTTCTGGATCTTGCCCGTCGCCGTCTTGGGCAGCTCCGTCACGAATGTGAACGACTGCGGCACCTTGAAGTGGGCCATGTTGTCGCGGGCGAACGCGCGCATCTCCGCCTCGGTCGCCGTCGCGCCAGGACGCAGCACGATGAAGGCGTGCGGCGCCTCGCCCCACTTCTCGTCGGGCAGGCCGACCACCGCCGCCTCCTGCACGGCGGGGTGCCGCAGCAGGATGCCTTCGACCTCGATCGAGGAGATATTCTCGCCACCGCTGATGATCACGTCTTTGATGCGGTCGCGAATCTCCACATAGCCGTCGGGATGCACCACCGCCGCGTCACCGGTGTGGAACCAGCCGCCGCGGAAGGCCTGCGCCGTCGCCACCGGGTCGTTGTAGTAGCCCGCCATCACCACGTTGCCGCGCGCCACGATCTCGCCCAACGTCTGCCCGTCGTGCGGAACCTCGCGCATCTCGTCGTCCACCACCAGGAGCTCGCCCGAGGTCATCAGCGGCACGCCCTGCCGCGCCTTGATGACCGCCCGCTCGCGGGAAGAGAGCGCCGCATGCTCTGGCAGCGGCTCGCAGACCGTAATGAACGGCGCCGTCTCCGTCAGGCCGTAGACCTGCAGGATCTCCCAGCCCAGCTCACCCTCCATCCGCTCGATGGTCGCGGCGGCCGGCGCGGCTCCGGCGGTCAGCACGCGCACGCCGCGCTTGACCGTCGCGCGCAGCTCCTCTGGCGCGTTGGCGATGGTGATCAGCACCGTCGGCGCGGCGCAGAGCATCGTCACATCCTCACGGTTGATGAGGTCGAAGATCGTCGCCGGCTCGACTCTCCGCAGGCAGATATGCTTTCCGCCCGCCGCCGTGACGGTGTAGGTGAAGGTCCAGCCATTGGCGTGGAACATCGGCAGCGTCCAGAGATACGTATCGGCGGGGCTCATCGGCGCGTGCAGCATCGTGCCGACTGTGTTCATGTAGGCGTTGCGGTGGGTAATCATCACACCCTTGGGCCGCGAGGTCGTGCCGCTGGTGTAGTTGATCGTCAGCAGGCCGCTCTCCGGGATGTCCGGCTGGGTGTAGGTCGCCGGGGCCTCGGCCAGCAGCGTCTCGTAGTCCAGCCAGCCCTCGCGCGGCCCGCCCTCCAGCGCCACGAAGCGCGTCACGTTGGGCAGCGCGTCGCGAATGCTGTCCACCGCCTCCAGATAGTCGCTATGCGCGCAGACGGTCGTCGCCCCGCAGTGGTTGATGATGTAGGTGAAGTCGTCGGGCGTCAGTCGGTAGTTGATCGGCACGAGCACGGCGGCCAGCTGTGGGACCGCGTAGAAGCTCTCCAGCTGCGCGTGCGTGTTGGGCGCGATGTAGGCCACGCGGTCACCGCGCTTGACGCCCAGCTTCTGCAGCGCCGCCGACCAGCGGTCGCAGCGCTCAGCGAACTGCGCGTAGGTCAGCCGCAGCTCGCCATCTACCACCGCCTCGCGGTGGGGATGGACCAGCCGCGCGCGCTTCAGGAAATCAAGCGGTGTCAGTGAGAGTTCCAATTGCGGCTCCTTTGACGCTCAACCAGGGAGCCCATTCAAGCCGTAGGTCGCGTGAAGGCTCCCTGTCGCCCGGCATCGTTCAGCGGCCCGCCCACCCACGCGCAACTGCGCGAAAACGCGGAGTGAGCGAGAGGCCGCTACGCTGGAGTATAGCCGCGCCGCGCCGCAAGCGTCAACGCGCGGGCTGCCCAGCCGCCTCGCTCGCCGCCTGCCCAGTGAGGTCGGTCAGCGCGATGGGGTCGCCGGTGGTGATGGCGACGGTGTGCTCGAAGTGGGCGGAGAGGCTGCCGTCGGCGGTGACGACCGTCCAGTGGTCGGAAAGCTCCTTCGTGCCTGGGCCGCCAATGTTCACCATCGGCTCGATGCAGATCACCATGCCAGGGCGCAGCAGCGGATTGGGCATGCGCTCGTCGGTGCGGTTGGGGATGAACGGGTCCTCGTGCAGCTGGCGCCCGATGCCGTGGCCGCCGTAGCGCTCCACCATCGAGAAGCCCGCGGCCTCCACATACGCCTGCACCGTCCGGCTGATATCCAGCACGCGATTGCCGGACCGCGCCACCGCGATGCCCTTCCACAGCGCCGCGCGCGTCACGTCCAGCAGTCGCTGCGTCTCCGCCGCGATATTGCCCACTGGCACAGTGATCGCCGAGTCGCCGTGCCAGCCATCCACGATCGCGCCGAAGTCAATCGCGATGATATCGCCATCCTTGAGGACCCGCTTGCCGGGGATGCCATGCACGATCTCATTGTTGACCGAGGCGCAGATCACCCCCGGAAACGGCGGCACGCGCTTCGAGGGCGAATAGCCCTTGAAGTTCGAGGTCGCGCCCCGCCGTTTCAGCTCGCTCACCGCCAGCGCGTCCAGCTCGCCCGTGGTGACGCCTGGCTTGGTCGCCGCGCGCAGAATCTCCAGGATCTCCATCACCACCTGGCCCGCTCGCCGGATACTCTCGATCTCCGTCCGGCTTCGATACTGGATCGCCATAGGTCTCCGCGCCTTCCCGCTTGATTTCTGCCCCACCCGCCGGGTGGAGACGTCTCGCTATTCGCCTATTCGCCTCATCCACCACTCCCCCTCTCCTCGTAGGAGAGGGGGCCAGGGGGTGAGGTCGTTCCCTTTACGCCCGCAGCGCCGCCAGCGTATCCCGCGTCACCTCGTCTATCGGGCGCGCGCCATCAATCCGCGTCAGCTTGCCCTGCCGCTCATAAAAGCCCACCAGCTTGATCGTCTCCGTGAAGAAGATGTCCAGCCGCCGCTCGATCTTCTCCGGCGTATCGTCCGACCGCTGGAACAGCTCGCTGCCGTCCAGGTCGCAGACTCCCGCCACACGCGGCGGATTCGTCTTAGTATTCCACACATGCCCGTGCGCGCGGCATATCCAGCGACCGCTCAATCGCTCCAGCAATAGCTCGCGCGGGACCTCCAGTGAGATCACCGCGTCAATCCGCTGCCCCACCGTCGCCAGCTCCGCGTCGAGCTTCTCGGCCTGCGGGATGTTGCGCGGGAACCCATCCAAAATCAGCCCGCGCGCGCCTGATTCCGCCTGGCTGGCGCGCATGAAGTGCAGGATCATGCCGATCACCAGCTCGTCAGGCACCAGATCACCGCGCTCCACAAACGGCTTCGCTTGCTGGCCTAGCGGCGTGCCTTGCGCGATATGCTCGCGCAGCAGATCACCGCTGGCGCATGGCTTCAGCCCCAGCGCCCGCTCCAGCGCCTCCGCCTGCGTCCCCTTGCCGCTGCCCTGCGCCCCGATCATGATGATGTTCACGCCCGCGTCTCCTCACCGCGCGACCCGTCCGTTAACAGCCGTCGGGCCGCCCATCCACCGCGCCATTGCGGCGGATCCGCTCACGGCCACCACAGGCCGTCAGGATTACATCATACGCCACCGCCGCCCGCCCGCGCGCCCTCGACCCGCCGGCGTAACAGCGCGAACCCCTTTCCCAGCGGCTCACCAGCCACGGGAAAGGGGTCCATCGAAGAGGGCGCGCCACAGGTGCGAGGCGCGCGCCTCGCTAGCCCAGGAAGCCTGAGTAGTTGCGCATCACCATTTGCGCCTCGATCTGCTTCATCGTATCCAGCACCACGCCGACCACGATCAGCAGCGACGCCGCCTGAATCACCTGACTGCTCGCGTTCCGATTGAGCAGCGCCGGAGCCACCGCCACAACCCCCAGGAAGAGCGCCCCGCCGAACGTGATGCGCGACAGGATCTTCTCCAGGTATTCCTCGGTCTTCAGACCGGGACGGATGCCGGGGATGAACGCGCCCTGCTTCTGCAGCGTGTCCGCGGTGTTCTGCTGCTGCCACATCACGATCGCGTAGAAGTACGTGAACGCGAAGACCAGCCCGCCGTAAATCACCCAGTAATACCAGTTGGAGCTATCCAGCCAGAGGCGCACATTGCTGAAGAACTGCGCCACCTGTTTGTTCGTGCTGTAAGCGACGAAGTTCGCGATGACCACCGGCAGCAGCAGGATCGAGCTGGCGAAGATCAGCGGAATCATGCCCGCGCTGTTCACCTGCATCGGGATGTACGTCGCTTCCTCGGTCGCGCGGAAGCCCGAGAACACACGCCGCTTCGTCGGATAGCGCACCGGGATGCGGCGCTGCGCCATGTAGACGATGACCATGACGAAGATCATCGCCAGCACCAGCCCCACCGTCACGATCGCGGTCACCAGCGCGCCATTGTCAATGCCGCTGCTGCCGCCGCTTCCGCTCACCAGCGCGTTGCCAACCACACCGGGCAGACTGGCGACGATGTTGGCGAAGATGATCAGCGAGATGCCGTTGCCGATACCGTTCTCGGTAATCAGCTCACCCAGCCACACCAGGAACATCGTGCCCGCCGTCAGCGTCGCGATCGTCGCGAGCGTCGGGACGATCGTCGTGCCATTGAAGAGGTTGAACTGCGTGGAGGGCACAGCGCCCAGGTTCACCAGAATCGCCATCTGGCTGAACGCCTGGAGCATCGCCAGCGGCACCGCGATGTAGCGCGTGATCTGCGCCAGCCGGTTGCGGCCCGACTCGCCCTCGCGGTTCATCTCGCCCAGCCGGGGGATGATGCCCTGCAACAACTGCACGACGATGCTGGCCGTGATGTACGGATACACCCCCAGCGCCAGCACCGAGAAGTTCTTGAACGAGCCGCCGGAGAACACATCCAGCAACCCGAAGAACTGCTGCAGATTTGAGTTCTTGCTGATGATCGACTGCAGCTGCGACGGGTCAATGCCTGGTACCGGCACATACGCCACAACACGGAAGATGAACAGCAGGCCCAGGGTATACAGGATCTTGTTGCGCAGATCCGGCACCGTCCACATGCTGCGCAGCCGGTTCCACATGCTTGCCTCCAGTGAGAGCCAGTCAACGCCGGGATGATCTCAGGTCTTGTCCAACCGGTGAATGATGGCGTATGGCGTGCGGCGGGCCGCCGGGAGCGCGCGCCCTGCCCGCCTGGGCCTGGATACGGTGGCGCGCTCTCGTCACTATACACTACCCGCATAGGTGACGCGAGCGCGCCGGGACTTCTCACTCGCCCGTTTGGAGCCTATTCTCAAAGCCGCTCTCCCGCCGAAGCGCGAGAGCGGCTATTGAGTCCCTACTTCTTGGCGTAATCAGGAGCGGGGCGACCTGAGCGCTTCGTCTTCTCGCGCTGCCGGACCTCGATGATCGTCACCGTGCCGCCAGCGGCCTCGATCAGCTTCCGCGCCGACTCCGAGACTTTGTGCGCCGTCACCGTCAGCGGGCGATCGAGCGTCCCCTCGCCGAGCACCTTGAGCATGCGCTCCTGCTCGCCAACGCGGATGAAGCCCTTCGCCACCAGCGTCTCCGCATTGACCTCTTCGCCCGCCGCGAAGGCGGCCAGGTCGCGCAGGTTGATGATGGTATAGACCTTCTTGAACGGGTTCTTGAATCCGCCCAAATACGGCATCCGCTGCGAGAAGCGGTTCTGGCCACCCTCGAAGTACGCGGGGATCGCGCTGTGACCCGTACGCGCCTTCTGGCCCTTCTGGCCCCGGCCAGACGTCTTCACATGACCAGAGCCATGCCCGCGCCCGATGCGTGTGCGGCTCTTACGCGCCCCAGCCGGAGCGCTGAGTTCGGAAAGCCTCATCGCGCAGCCTCCTCGACCGTCTCCACGCGCACCAGGTGCGAGACTTTGTTGACCATGCCGCGGATCACGGGCGTATCCTCATGCTCCACGGTCTGTTGCAGCCGCCGGAACCCCAGCGCCTGGATTGTCGCCTTCTGCTTCACGTTGTAGCCGATGGCGCTCTTGGTATAGGTGATGCGAAGCTTCGCCATTGTGTCGCTCCATACGCCGCCGCCCCGCGCTCATGAAGAGCGCCTAGAGCGTCTGGGGCGGCGCGCCCCATTCCAGCTTCCCGCCCGGCCGCAGCCTCAGCCGCTCCGGGCGGAAGCCATCTCCGCTAGCGGCGCGGCCCGCCAGGACCGCCACGCCCAGGGCCACCGGGGCCGCCACGACCGCCACCAGGGCCACCACGACCGCCACCGGGGCCACCGCGACCGCCACCAGGGCCACCGCGACCGCCGCCAGGACCGCCGCGATCGCCACCGGGGCCGCCACGACCACCGCGCCCGCCTGGGCCACGATCGCCGCGCTCGCCGCGCCGCTCCTCGCGCTCCTCGCGCGCCGCCGCCGCGAACGTCGCCGACGCGGCAGCGTTCGCCTCAGCGATCTGCGTCGCCCGGCGCGCGCCAACCAGCTCGCGGACGGTGCGACCACGGCGGGCCGCCTCCGACTCGTACGAGCGCAGGCCGCGCAGGCACTCCAGCGTCGCCATCACCGTGTTCAGGGCGTTCGAGCTCCCCAGCGACTTCGAAAGAATGTCGCGGATGCCGACCGCCTCGACCACCGCGCGCACCGCGCCGCCCGCGATCACGCCCGTGCCTGGCGCCGCCGGCTTCAGCAGCACCTCGGAGGCAGAGAAGCGCCCGCGCCCCTCGAATGGGATCGTCGTCCCGACCAGTGGCGCCTCGATCAGGCGCTTCTTGGCGTCCTCGACACCCTTGCGGATCGCCTCGGGCACCTCAGTGGCCTTGCCGATGCCAACCCCTACGTGGCGGGCCTGATCGCCCACCACCACCAGCGCGCGGAAGCTGAACCGCCGCCCGCCCTTGACTACTTTTGACACGCGGGCGACCTGGACGACTGTCTCTTTCAGGTCGAGCCGCGATGCGTCAATCTTCGGCATGTCTGTGCGATCTCCTCAGATCAGCGAATGCGCTCACGCCTAAAAGTCGAGGCCGCCCTTGCGGGCCCCATCGGCCAGCGCGGCCACACGTCCGTGATAAATGTAGCCGCCGCGATCGAACACCACCCGCGTAATGCCCGCCGCCTGCGCGCGCTGCGCGATCAGGTGGCCGACCTTGAACGATTGCGCGACGCGCCGGTTCGCCTCGATGCCGCGATACGCCTCTGGCGTCGCCTCATCGCCCTCGCCCCCAGCGGTCGCCGTCGCCTTGATGGCGGCCGCGTCCGCTTCGCGCGAGGAGGCCGCCACCAGTGTGCGCCCCTGCGAATCGTCGATAATCTGGGCGTAGATCTGGTTGGCGCTGCGGAAGATACACAGCCGTGGGCGCTCGGTCACACCGGCGAGCCGCTTGCGCACGCGCAGATGGCGACGCACGCGCGCCTGATTGGCATTCTGTTTCTTAATCATGGCTACTTCTTCTTCCCGCCAACCTTGCCGGCCTTGCCCGCCTTGCGCCGGATGACCTCATCGGCGTACTTGATGCCCTTGCCCTTGTACGGCTCCGGCTTGCGGATGGAGCGGATGTTCGCCGCGACCTGCCCCACCAGCTGCTTGTCAATGCCATTCACCGTCAGCCGCGTCGGCGTCTCCACGGTAAACGAGATGCCAGACGGCGGAACGACCATCACTGGATGCGAGTAGCCGACCGAGAAGACCAGGTGGTCGCCCACCTTCGCTACACGGTAGCCCACGCCGTTGATCTCCAGTGTCTTGGTAAAGCCACCGCTGACGCCCTGCGCCATATTGTTGAGCAGCGTGCGCGAGAGTCCGTGCAACGACTTGCTCGGCTTGCTGTCGTCCGAGCGCGCCACCGTAATGGTCGCGCCCTCTTGCGTAAAGCTGATCGCTGATGGGAAGGAGTGGGTGAGCGAGCCCTTCGGCCCGGTGACCGTCACCGTGTTATCGGCCGCCACCTCAACCTTCACACCGGCTGGCGTCGTGATTGGCGCCCGTCCGATACGTGACATGGTGTTCCGCCCTCCCTACCAGACGTAGCAGACCACTTCGCCCCCCAGCCCCTGCTGGTAAGCTTTGCGGCCCGACATGACGCCCTGCGGCGTCGAGATGATCGCCACGCCCAGACCACCGCGCACACGCGGAATCGCGTCGCGCCGTGTATAGACCCGCAGTCCCGGCTTGCTCACGCGCTTGAGCTGCGTCAGCACCGGGCGCTTGTCCACGTAGCGCAGGTTCACGATGATCGTGCCCTGCGGCCCGTGTGGGTTCTCTGGCCGCGTGTCAACCTGGAAATCCTTGACGTAGCCTTCCTCTTTGAGGATCTGCGCAATGGCGATCTTCATGTTCGAGGAAGGAATCGAGACGCGCGTGTGGCGCGCCATGATCGCGTTGCGGATGCGAGTCAGCATATCCGCGATCGGGTCGGTCATATTCATGCCGCGTGTTCTCCTCGCCCCGTCCTACCAGCTCGACTTCGTCACGCCGGGAAGCTCGCCCCGCAGAGCGCGCTCGCGGAAGCAGATGCGGCAGAGACCGAACTTGCGCATATAGCCTCGTGGCCGGCCACACACCTTGCAGCGGTTGTGCTGCTGTGTCGTCTGCCTAGGCTTGCGCTGGGACTTGACGATCATGGACGTTTTAGCCATCGCTGCCCCCTCCAGGGCGAGGGACCGGGCTTCGGCGCATCGCCGGTTTCCGGGCCCTTTGTCCCGCTTTTCTGTGCGGAATACGCAAACTGTGTCGTGTACCTGAGCGCGCGCGTCACGCTATCTCTCTTCAAGCGTGTGACGCGCCCGCTCCGTCGCGCGGACGCTACTTCTTGCTGAAGGGCATGCCCATCAGCGCCAGCAGCCGGCGGCCTTCCTCGTCGGTGCGCGCGGTCGTCACGATCGTGATCTCCATGCCGCGCACCTTGTCAATCTTATCGTAGTCGATCTCCGGGAAGGCCAGCTGCTCTTTCATGCCCAGCGTGTAGTTGCCGCGCCCGTCGAAAGGCGTCGGCGGAGACACCCTGGAAGTCGCGCAGCCGGGGCAGCGCGAGCGTGATCAGCTTCTCCAGGAAGTCATACATCCGCTGGCCGCGCAGCGTGACCATCACGCCAATCGGCATGCCCTCGCGCAGCTTGAACGCTGCCACCGAGCGCTTGGCGCGCGTCACCACCGGCTGCTGGCCAGTGATGTCCGCCAGGTCGCGGCGCGCGTTCTCGATCGCCTTCGCGTTCTGGATCGCCTCACCCAGGCCGATATTGATCACGACCTTATGGGGCGCGGGGACCTGCATCGGATTTGTGTAGCCGAACTCTTTCCGCAGTCCTGGCGTGACTTCAGTCAGATAGCGGGCGCGGAGTCCGGTTGCGGTTGTCGTAGCCACGGCCTATTCCCTCGTGTGTTCTTCAATCGGCTTGCCGCAGCGTTTGCAGATGCGGCGCGTCCGCGGCTTCTGGTCCGCCCCCATTGGGACGCGATCGTGTCCAATGCGCGTTGGCTCGCCGCACTCAGTGCAGATGACCATCACATTTGACACTTGCAGCGGCATCGGCTTCTCGATGATGCCCGCGACCACTCCCACGCCCGCTCGCACGTGCTTCTTGGCGATGTTGATGCCCTCGACGATCACTTTGCCGTCGCGGGGCGCCGTGGAGAGCACCTTGCCGCGCTTGCCCCGGTCTTTACCGGCGAGCACCAGCACGGTGTCTCCCTTATGCACGTGTAGCTTGGCCAGGTGCAGGGGCTTCCGGTCTTTCTCTTTCGGATTCGCCATGTGCGCTCTGTATCCTTTTCCCTTGCCCTTTGGCCGTTGTCACGATCCCAGCCGGAGCGAGTGGCTCCGCGGTGGAGCCTTTTGGCTCCGCTCGCCAGCGCGGCTGGATTCATGCGCCTGTTGCGCTCACCGGCGGGCGCGCGGCGTTCGCGCCACACACCCGCCCTGATATCGCCGCCCCGGCTAGAGCACTTCCGGCGCGAGCGAGATGATCTTCATGAACGCGCGATCGCGCAGCTCGCGGGCCACCGGCCCAAAGATGCGCGTCCCGCGCGGGTTGTTGCCCGCCGAGATGATCACCGCCGCGTTGTCGTCGAAGCGAATATGGCTGCCGTCAGGCCGGCCATATTCCTTGGCGACGCGCACGACCACCGCCGTGACGACCTCGCCCTTCTTGACCGCGCCGTTCGGCGCCGCCTGCTTCACCGACGCCTTGATGATGTCACCGACAGTCGCGGTCTTGCGGTTTGAGCCGCCCAACACGCGAATGCACATGATCTCTTTCGCGCCCGTGTTATCGGCCACCTTGAGTCGGGTCTGTACCTGGATCATGGCTAGCCCTCCACCTCAGGCGCGAGCTCCGCCACGACCTGCGCCACCGATGGCGCCTGCGCCGCGCGATTGAGGATCGCCACCAGCCGCCAGCGCTTGTCTTTGCTCAGCGGGCGAGTCTCCTCGATGCGCACCATATCGCCAATCAGGGCGTCATTATGCTCATCATGCGCCTTGAACTTCGTGGTGGATTTGTAGGTCCGCTTGTAGAGCGGGTGCTTCTTGAGCGACTCGACCGCGACGACGATCGTCTTCTGCATCTTGTTGCTCACCACGCGGCCCGTCCGCTGCTGGCGGCGCGTAGGCGCCGTCACGGGCGCTTTGGGCGCCACGGGCGCGGCGGCCTTAGTCGCGCGGGCGCGGGTCGTCTTGGCGGGCGCCGCTGTCTCCGGCGTCGCCGCCTTCGCAGTCGTGGCCTTCTCGGTTTTCGTGGTCCTCGGCGCCCGCGGCGCCTTCTGGCCGCCGGCTGGCGAAGAGGGCTTGGAAGCGCTCATCTCTTACTCCTCTCCGGCGGTCTCAGCGGCCAGCTCGCCGCTGGCTGCCATCTCCTGGGCGTGCCGCAGCTCGCTCAGGTGGTACATCAACCGCGCGATGTCGGCCTTCATCTGTGGGAACTGCCGGTTGTCCCGCACTTCGCCACGCGCCTTCTGCAAGCGCAGCTCGAACAGCTTGCGCCGGAGATCGGCCAGCTCTTGCTGCGACTGCGCCCCGCTCATCGCCTGGATTTCGCGGCGCCGCTCATTCTGCTTCGACACCTTCGCCCTCCTGCTTGACGATGAACTTGGTCTTGATCGGCAGCTTGTTGGAGGCCAGACGCATCGCCTCTTTGGCCACATCCTCTTTTACGCCGCCCAGCTCGAAGAGGATTCGCCCTGGCTTCACCACCGCGACCCAGTGATCGGTCGCGCCCTTGCCAGAGCCCATGCGTGTCTCAGCCGGCTTCGCCGAGATCGGCTTGTCCGGGAACACCCGAATCCACACCTTACCGCCGCGCTTGATGTAGCGGTTCATGGCGATACGGGCGGCTTCGATTTGCCGCGCCTCGAGCCACACCGGCTCGAGCGCCTGCAAGGCGAACTCGCCGAACGCGATGGTGTTACCGCTGTGCGCGGCCCCCTTCATGCGCCCGCGATGCTGCTTGCGAAATTTAGTTCGGTTTGGCGCCAGTAACATGACTGTTGCTCCAGTTCGCTGGCCGCTGCCGCCCGCGCCGCTTCATCCCGGTTTCCCGGTTTTCCGAAGCGGCCCGGACGGCCCAAGACCAGCGAAAACACCTTGAGCATCGGACGCCTTCGCGCGTCCTCTGCGCGACTACTCGTCCGACGATTCCGTCCGCGGCTGAGCGGGAGCGGACTGCTCGACGCTCGAAGCCGGCGTCTCAGCCGGCGCGGATGGAGCGGCCTGCGGGGCCGGCTGGGCGACTGGCCGTGGCCGTGGCGCCGGGCGGCTCGGGTTAGCGATGCCCATCCCACCAGCCGCGCCGGTGCGCGGCCCGCCGGTGCGCGGTCCACCCGCGCGCGGTCCACGATCATCACGCCGCTCGCCGCCGCGCCCACCACCAGGGCCGCCTCGGCCGCCCTGATAACCGCCGCCGCGTCCGCCGCGCTCATCACGCCGCTCGAAGCCGCGTCCGCCGCGCTCATCACGCCGCTCGCCGCCGCGTCCACCCTCCAGGCTCACCTGGGTGGCCTGCGCCGCCGCGCCCAGACCAGCTGCGCGCGCCTTCTCCGGCAGGATGTCGCCGTGATAGATCCACACCTTGATGCCGATCAAGCCATAGGTGGTGTGGGCCTCAGCCTGCCCGTAGTCAATGTTCGCGCGCAGCGTCTGCAGCGGCACGCTCCCCTCGACTTCTTTCTCCACCCGCGCGATCTCGGCGCCACCCAGGCGGCCAGCCGAGACGATCTTGATGCCCTTGACGTTGCCACGCATCGCCTTCTGCACGGCCTGCTTCATCGCACGCCGGAAAGCGACGCGCTTCTCGAGCTGCTCCGCAATGCTGCGGGCCACGAGCACCGAATCCACCTCGGGATTGCGGATCTCGTGGATGCTCAGGCGCACCTTCTTCTTGGCCTTGGCGTCGACCCCTTTGTTGATCGTCGCCTCGAGCTCCACGCGCAGCCGCTCGACACTCTCGCCGCTGCGCCCGATCACAATGCCCGGCTTCGCCGTATGCACCGTCACCGAGACATTGCCGGCCACCCGCTCGATCTCCACCTTGGAGACCGCCGCGTTCGCCAGCCGCTTGTTGATCAGCCCGCGCAGGACTCGGTCCTCCGCAAGCAGGTCCTTATAGTCGCGCCGGGCATACCATCGTGACTGCCAGCCTTCAATCACGCCCAGGCGGAAGCCGGTGGGATGTACCTTGTGACCCAATCGAGCGCCTCCTCAGTCCGCCTACGCCTGCCGCCGGGACGCGCGTCGCGCGCCCGCCGGGATGTCGGCTGGATCGTCCGTGACGGTCACCGTAATGTGCGACGAGCGTCGCAGGATGCGTGAGGAGCGCCCGTGAGAGCGCGCCCGCACCCGCTTGGCGGTGATGCCTTCATCTACGACGGCGTTCATCACCCACAGCGCATCCGGGTCCATTTCATAATTGTTTTCAGCGTTCGCCGCCGCCGACGCCACGACCTTATACACGTCGCGCGCCGGGTGGTTCGGCAGGAATCTCAGAATCGCCAGGGCCTCGCCCACGCGGCGGCCGCGGATCGTATCGGTCACGCGGCGCACTTTGCGGACGGGGTGGCCCACGTTCTTCGCGATAGCTCGTGTCTGCATGCGAATCGTTCGCCTTCCCGCGCGCTAGCGCACCGAAGTGGTTCGCTCGCTCCGGCCGCCCGCATGCCCGCGGAAATGCCGCGTTGGCGCGAACTCACCGAGCTTGTGACCCACCATGTTTTCCGTGACGTAGACCGGCACATGCTGCTTGCCGTTGTGCACGCCCATCGTCAGCCCCACCATCTGGGGAATGATCGTCGAGGCGCGCGACCACGTCTTGATCACGCGCTTGTCCCCGCTCCGCACCATCGCCGCGACTTTCTTCAGCAGCGAGGGGTGGATGTAGGGGCCCTTCTTTGTCGAACGCGACATAGCCTCTTGCTCTCCTCAGGCGTCCCCGTAAGACGCGCGTTGCGCCTTAGCGGCCCCTACCGGCGTTACGCCGCCGGACGATAAACTTGTCGGTGCGCTTGTTGTGACGGGTCCGGAAGCCCATCGCCGGCTGGCCCCATGGCGTCTGCGGCTGCCCGCCGATCGGCGCGCGGCCTTCGCCGCCACCGTGCGGGTGGTCCACCGGGTTCATCACCGAACCGCGCACATGCGGGCGGCGCCCCAGGTAGCGCGAGCGGCCGGCCTTGCCCAGGCGCACGTTCTCGTGATCGAGATTGCCCACCTGACCAATCGTCGCCATGCAGTTGATGTGAATGAGCCGCTGCTCGCCGGAAGGCAGGCGCACCTGCGCGTAATCGCCTTCCTTCGCCATCAGCTGCGCCGCCGCGCCTGCCGCGCGGACGATCTGCCCACCCTTGCCGATGTACAGCTCGATGTTATGAATCATCGTGCCAGTCGGGATGTTCTTGAGGGGCAGCGCGTTGCCGACGCGGATCTCGGCGTCCGGCCCGCTCATCACGCGGTCATCGACCTTCAGGCCGTTGGGCGCGATGATGTAGCGCTTCTCGCCGTCGAGATAGTGCAGCAGCGCGATGCGCGACGAGCGGTTCGGGTCATACTCGATCGAGAAGACCTTCGCCGGCACGCCCGGCTTGTCACGCTTGAAGTCAATGACGCGGTAGCGGCGCTTCACGCCGCCGCCACGGTGCCGCGACGTAATGCGGCCCTGGTTGTTACGTCCGGCCTTCGAGATCTTCTTCGTGATCAGCGAGCGCTCGGGCCGGGAGCGAGTGATCTCTTCAAACGAAGAGACCGACATCAGGCGACGTCCCGGAGACGTCGGCTTATAGTTTTTTACGGCCATGTCTGTCCTCCCCGGCGCGGCTTACGCCTGCAGCTCCGCGATGGCCTGGCCTTCGGCCAGCGTCACAATCGCCTTCTTCCACGGGCGCGCATCCTTACGATAGATGCCCTTGCGTGTGCGCAGCGTGCGCGGCTTGCCCGGCAGGCGCATCGTGTTGACCTTGACGACCTTCACGCCGAACAGGGCCTCGACCGCCTGGCGAATCTCTGGCTTACTGGCCTCTAGCGCCACCTCGAACGTGTAGCGTGGCAGCCCCTGCTTCCCATCGGGAGACAGGCCGCTCTCCAGCATCACGCTCTTCTCGGTAATGACGCCTTGCTTGATGACGTCCGTCAGTTCCATGGTGGTCTACTCCCCCGCCTTCTCGGCGGCGGCGGCCTCCGCCGCGCGGCGAGCCTTGCGGCGCTCCGCCACGCGCGGGTGACGCTTGCCGGCCAGGGCGTCGTCCGCCTCGGCGCCGAACTTCTCGACGATGCGCTCCACCGTGGCTACCGGCATCAGCACGACGTCATACTTCAGCAATTCGACCACGTTGATGCTGTCTACATGCCCCACCTTGATCCGGTGGATGTTGCGCGCGGAGAGAATCACGTTCTCATCGCGCTCCGGCATCAGCGCCAGCACGTTGCGCTCGATAGGCAGCGCGTCGAGCATCGCCTCCATCGCCTTCGTCCGTGGCTCCTCGAAGGTCAGCGACTCCATCAGCAGCAAGCGGTTGTTGGCCACTTTGTCCGAGAGTGCGCAGCGCAGCGCGAGCCGCTTCATCTTGCGCGGAATCGACCGGTCGTAGGTGTGCGGGCGCGGGCCGAACACGCTGCCGCCGCCACGCCAGTGCGGCGCGCGGGTCGAGCCCTGGCGCGCGCGTCCGGTACCCTTCTGGCGGTACGGCTTGCTGTTGCCGCCGGAAACGTTCGCGCGAGTCTTCGTCGAGGCGTTGCCTTGCCGGCGGTTGACCAGCTGCGACGTCACCACTTGATGCAGCACCGCCGTATTGATCGGGGCGCCGAAGACATAGCTATCCAGGTCAGCTTCTCGGAGGACCTGGCCCTCCATATCATAGACACTCGCGGATGGCATCTTCTGTACTCCTCACCCCGCTCTAGGCGCGCGTCGCGGCGCTTCGCGCGGCTTGCGCTATCTGCGCGGCGCTCTTGCGAATGAGCACGATGCCGCCGTTTGGCCCCGGAATGGACCCCTTGATGACCAGCAGGTTGCGCTCCGGGTCCGCTTGCACAATGTCCAGCGTCTTCACCGTCACGCGCTCGTTGCCCATCCGGCCAGCCATGCGCGTGCCCTTGAAAACGCGGCCTGGCGTCGTGCCAGGGCCAATTGAGCCAGGCCGGCGCGCGCGGTCCGACTGGCCGTGCGTGCGCTGGCCGCCGTGGAAGCCGTGGCGCTTCATGACGCCGCCAAAGCCCTTGCCCTTCGAGGCGCCGATCAGGTCAACCTGCTCGCCCTCTTTGAACATGTCCACCTTGATGACCGCGCCGACTTCCGGCTGCGTCCCGTCAATGATCTTGACCTCGCGCAGCACCTTGAACGGCCCCATCGCTTGCGCAGCGCCCCGGCGGCGGCGTGAGGCCCCGCGGCCCTTCGCCTGACCAGCGCCCGCCGTCTCAGCGACCTCGGCCTCCGTCTCGGACGCCTCAGCGCCTTCCGACTCAGCCGCCCCGGCGCCCGTGCGCTTGCGCGCCTCCTGCCGGGCCTTGGCGCTCTCTTGCTGCTGCTTGCGGCGCTGTCGCTCCGTCTGCGGCAGTGTATGGCCCAGATGCCCGAGCATCGGGCGCGTCTCGTGCTTCGTCGTCTTCTCGCCAAAGCCGATTTGCGCGGCTTCGTAGCCATCTTTCGTCATCGTGCGGACCTGCGTCACGACGCAGGGACCCGCCTCGATCACTGTTACGGGAATGGCGGTCCCGTCGGCCTCAAAGACCTGGGTCATGCCCACTTTGCGGCCTAGCAATCCACTCAACATTCGCCCTTCTCCTGGGCGCGCGCGTCACGAGGCGCCAGGCGCTCGTTCTACCAGCCCAGCAGGCCACAATGGCCCGTCCGGCTGATTCCGTACCCGTGAGGCTATCGCGCGTCTGGCGCGCTCACTCACAGATACGGCGGTGACTCACTTCACTAGAAGCCGTGTGACTCCCGGCGCGCGGTCACGCATTCCGAGCTTCTCGCCCCTCGTACCGACGCCCAAAAACCTGTATTTGGTCGTACCGGCGAGGCGCCGCTGAAACGCCTGGGCTTCCGCCTCAGGCGTTCAGCAGCTTGATCTCGATGTCCACGCCTGCCGGCAGGTTCAGCCGGGTCAGCGATTCCACCGTCTTCGGGTTCGGATCGACGATGTCAATCAGTCGCTTGTGCGTGCGGATCTCGAACTGCTCGCGCGAGTCTTTGTCAATGAACGGTGACCGCAACACCGTCCACTTCGCGATCTCCGTCGGCAACGGCACCGGCCCCGAGACTCGCGCGCCGGTGTTCTGCGCCGTCTCGACGATCGTCGCCGCGCTCTGGTCCAGTATCCGGTGGTCATACGCTCGCAGCCGGATACGGATACGCTGCTTGGTTGTGGTTGCCATACCCACTCTCTCTTTGTCGCGTCGCCGCTGTCGCCCCACATTCAAACGCCACCGCGCGACAATCGGGGCGCATCAAGGGCATGAATAGTAACGAGCGGAGCGGCTTTAGGAGCACGCTCCTATCCAGGAGTCATGCGCCCTCTTCCACACTCCCCCTCTCCTCTCAGGAGAGGGGGCCAGAGGGTGAGGTCATCCCCGTCGCGCGTGACAAGCCCCGCTCCCTGGAAGGGAACGGGGCTTGTCTCCGCATTAGAGCTCGACCTTGGTGACGGCGCCCGCGCCGACCGTGCGGCCACCCTCACGGATCGCGAAGCGGCTGCCCTCTTCGAGCGCCACCGGGGTGTGCAGCTCGACTTCCATCTCGACGTTGTCGCCGGGGATCACCATCTCCACCCCCTCGGGCAGCTTGATCGTCCCGGTCACATCCGTCGTGCGGATGTAGAACTGCGGTCGGTAGCCGTTGAAGAACGGCGTATGCCGCCCGCCCTCTTCCTTCGACAGCACGTACACCTGCGCCAGGAACTTGGTGTGCGGCTTGATCGAGCCCGGCTTCGCCAGCACCTGCCCGCGCTCGATCTCGTTGCGCTCCACGCCTCGCAGCAGACAGCCAACGTTGTCGCCCGCCTCGCCCTGGTCCAGCGTCTTCTGGAACATCTCGACGCCGGTCACCGTCACCGTTCGCGGCGCCTCGGTGAAGCCGACAATCTCGATGCTCTCGCCGACCTTGACGATGCCGCGCTCGATGCGCCCCGTCACCACCGTGCCGCGGCCCTTGATCGAGAACACGTCCTCGACCGGCATCAGGAACGGCTGGTCCACCGGCCGCGGCGGCGTCGGGATGTAGCTGTCCACCGCGTCCATCAGCTCCCAGATCGGCTTGGCCGCCGCGTCGTCGCGCGACAGGTCGCCCGCTCGACTCCAGCGCCTTGAGCGCCGAGCCGCGCACCACCGGCACGTCGTCGCCGGGGAAGTTGTACTTGCTGAGAGCAGCTCGCGCACTTCCAGCTCGACCAGCTCCAGCAGCTCCTCATCCTCCATCATGTCGACTTTGTTGAGGAACACCACCATCGCCGGCACTTCCACCTGCCGCGCCAGCAGGATGTGCTCGCGCGTCTGCGGCATCGGGCCGTCGGGCGCCGAGACCACCAGGATCGCGCCGTCCATCTGCGCCGCCCCGGTGATCATGTTCTTGATGTAGTCGGCGTGCCCCGGGCAGTCGACGTGCGCGTAGTGCCGCTTCTCCGTCTGGTACTCGACGTGCGCGATGGCGATCGTGATGCCGCGCTCGCGCTCTTCGGGCGCCTTGTCGATCTGGTCGAACGGCTTGTAGTTCGCCCAGCCCTTGGTCGCCAGCACCTTGGTGATCGCCGCCGTCAGCGTCGTCTTGCCGTGGTCAATGTGCCCGATCGTCCCCACATTGACGTGCGGCTTCTCCCGCACAAACTTCTGCTTCGCCATGAGCCTTGTTGTCTCCTTATGGTGAGCCTTCGCGATTGGCTACCGCGCGCTCACTCCCGCAACGATCATCCGTCGCGGTACTGTTTCCGCCGCCGGACGCGTCAGCGAAACGATGCTTCGCTGACGCGCTTCCCAGCGCTAGTTATGCGCCCGCACTATCTTGCCGGAGGACTTCGCCTTGATCTCGTCGGTGATGTTTTTCGGCGTCTCTTCGTAGTGCGAGAACTCCATCGAGTACGATGCGCGCCCGCTGGTCATCGAGCGCAGCTCGTTCACGTAGCCGAACATCTCAGCCATCGGAGCGAGCGCCTGCAGCACCTGCGAGCCACCGCGCTCTTCCATCCCCGTCACCTGACCCCGGCGGCGCGTGATGTCACCCACCACATCGCCGTAGAAATCCGGCGGCGTCGTGACTTCGATCTTCATGATCGGCTCCAGCAGCACCGGCCCAGCCTTTTCGACCGCCGCGCGGAAGCCCATCGAGCCCGCCGTCTTGAAGGCCATTTCCGAGGAGTCCACCTCGTGGTACGACCCATCGTACAGCGTCGCGCGTACGTCTACGATCCGGAAGCCGGCGATGACGCCCGCTTCCAGTGTCTCACGCACGCCCAGCTCGGTCGGCCTGATGTACTCTTTCGGTACCGTGCCGCCGACCACGCCGTTGACGAACTCGAAGCCTTTGCCCCGCTCCAGCGGCTCTACGCGAATCCAGACGTCACCGTACTGGCCGCGACCACCCGACTGCCGGATGAAGCGGCCTTCCGCCTCAGCCTTGCGTGTGATCGTTTCGCGGTAGGCCACCTGTGGGCGACCGATGTTCGCCTCGACCTTGTACTCGCGGAACATGCGGTCCACGAGGACATCCAGATGCAGCTCGCCCATGCCCTCGATGATGGTCTGGGCGCTCTCCTCGTCGGTATGGACCCGGAACGTCGGGTCTTCCTCCGCGAGGCGCTGCAGCGCGATGGCCATCTTATCCTGGTCATTGCGCGTCTTCGGCTCGATCGAGATCGCGATCACCGGCTCCGGGAACACGATGTTCTCCAGCAGCACCGGATGATCTGGCTCGCAGAGCGTGTCGCCGGTGAAGGTGTCCTTCAGGCCGACGGCGGCGCAGATATCGCCCGAGTAGATCACGTCAATGTCTTCCCGGTGATTCGCGTGCATCTGCAAGAGCCGGCTGATGCGCTCCTTCTTGCCCTTGGCCGCGTTGGCGACATAGGAGCCTTTGGTGAGCGTGCCGGAATAGACCCGGAAGTAGCACAGCCGGCCCACGAATGGGTCCGCCACGATCTTGAACGCCAGGGCGACGAACTTGCCATCGTCCGAGACGATCAGCTCGCGCTCCTGCTCGGTGTCCATATCCGTGACCACCGGCGCCGGGATCTCCAGCGGCGAAGGGAGATACTCCACCACCGCGTCGAGCATCGCCTGGACGCCTTTGTTCTTCAGCGCCGAGCCGCACAGCACCGGCACCAGCTTGCCCTTGATGGTCGCCGCGCGCAGCGCCTTGCGCAACTCATCGTTGGTGATGGTTTCGCCTTCGAGGTACTTCATCGTGAGTTCCTCGTCGGTCTCGGCCACCTTCTCGATCAGCTCGTCGCGGCGCTTCTTCGCTTCTTCCGCCATGTCCGCCGGAATGTCGGTCGACTCAGACTTCGTGCCCAGATCGTCCACAAACACCACGGCTTGCTGCTCGATCAGGTCAATGTAGCCCTTGAAGCCGCCTTCCGCGCCAATCGGAATCTGGATCGGCGCGGGGTGCGCGTTCAGGCGGTCCACGATCATCTCGACCGTGCGCCAGTAGTTCGCGCCGATGCGGTCCATCTTGTTCACGAAACAGATGCGCGGCACGCTGTACTTGTCGGCCTGACGCCAGACTGTCTCGGACTGTGGCTCTACGCCCGCCACCGCGTCGAAGACCACGACGCCGCCATCTAGCACACGCAGAGAACGCTCGACCTCGGCTGTGAAGTCCACGTGACCCGGGGTGTCAATGATGTTGATTCGGTGGCCCAGCCAGAAACAGGTCGTCGCGGCGGACGTAATCGTGATGCCGCGCTCCTGCTCCTGAGCCATCCAGTCCATCGTCGCCGCCCCTTCATGCACCTCGCCGATCCGGTGGATCTTTTTGGTGTAGAAGAGGATGCGCTCTGTGGTGGTTGTCTTCCCCGCGTCAATGTGCGCGATAATGCCAATGTTTCGCGTCTTCTCGAGGGGATATTCTCTGCCCGCCATGTGCTCCCTCTGTGGTTTCCCGCTGCTCGCTACGTGCTGCCAGCCTAATAGCGATAGTGAGCGAAAGCCCGGTTGGACTCCGCCATCTTGTGCACTTCTTCACGCTTACGGACGGTCGCGCCCTGCCCAGCGGCCGCGTCCATCATCTCCGCCGCCAGCTTCTCCGCCATCGAGCGCCCGCCAGAGCGGTTGCGCGATGAAGCGATCAGCCAGCGCATCGCCAGAGCGGTCTTGCGCTCGCCGCGAATCTCGACCGGCACCTGATACGTCGCGCCGCCAACACGCCGAGGCTTGACCTCGATCACTGGCGTCACCGCGCGCAGCGCCTGCTCGTAGACTTCGATCGGGCTGCGCTTCGCGCGCTGCTCGACCAGCTCCAGCGCCTGATACACGATGCGCTCCGCCAGGCTGCGCTTGCCATCCCACATCAGACGGCCCACCAGGCGAGTCACATTCTTGTTGTTGTACTTTGGGTCAGGCAGCACGGGACGGTGCTGTACTTTGGCGCGTCGCGGCATATGCTACAGTACTCCTCTGGCGCGGGCTGGCGCGCCACTTCGCTCTATCCCCTCATCGGGCTCCATGCGCATCGCGCGGCTCGCGGGCCGCTCCTCAACGAGAGCGGGCGTCGCGGACAACGCAAAGGGGCCCAGAGGCTAATAGCCCCGGCGCCCCACCTGTCCGGCCCCTTTCCCATCCCCCAACACGGCGCCTGGCCGCAGAGTATCGGGTGATGAGAGGTCACCTGACATACCGTCGCATCGTCAGCGCCGGACTCTGGCCCTCGCGGGCCTCATCCAGCGTCATCGCGCGCGGTTCGTGGTATGATCGCCGACCTGGCGGATCAGAGCGTCTCCGGCCCGCTGGTCTCGGCTGGCTTGCCGGATAGCTCCTTGCGGAGCGTCCGGCGCGAACGGCTTCAACCGGTCTCGTCGCTCGTCTTCTTGGCGTCTCTCCGTGCGTCACACTCGCGGCGCCCAGTCTCAACGGCGCTCAACGGTCCAGTCTGGCGCGTGGCTACTTCTTGGCGCCAGCGGCCTTCGCGCCGCCGGCCTTCGGGCGCTTCGCCCCATACTTCGAGCGGCCCTGGCGGCGCTTATCAACGCCCTGGCTGTCCAGCGCGCCGCGCACGATATGGTAGCGCACGCTCGGCAGGTCCTTCACGCGGCCCCCGCGGATCAGCACCACCGAGTGCTCTTGCAGGTTGTGGCCCTCACCCGGAATATACGCCGTGACCTCCTGATGGTTGGTCAGGCGCACGCGGGCGATCTTGCGAAGGGCCGAATTCGGCTTCTTCGGTGTCATCGTGCGGACCTGCGTGCACACCCCGCGCTTCTGCGGCGCGCCACCCGGAATCTTCAGTGTGCGATTCTTCTGGGCGTTAAAGGTGAACTGCAGCGCCGGAGCCTTGCTCTTCTTGGACTTCTTGCTCCGGCCCTTGCGCACGAGCTGATTAATGGTCGGCAAGGAACGCTCCCTTACATCGTCGTGACTGAGCTGACGAATTCGATGCGGCTCCAGAACAACTCTGGAAACATGACCGGCAATGATTGGCCAGACCCGCACAGGCGCTAACAGGTCTGGCCACCTGAGCGCGAGGCGCGCGCCGGGGCTTCACGCCACCCGCGCTACGCCCACGTCTCACATGCCACATCGCCCGCGAGTGAGCCCTCGCGCCGCTGCCCACCGGCATTTTCCGGCCAGTGGGCATGGCGCCGCGAAGGATAAACTGACGCACATTGTGGAATGTTAGCACTATTCAGGATAACTGTCAACTATCGGCAGTTCCCCGAAACCTCCGTCATCGTAGGACTCCGGCTCGCCTTCACCCAGCGTCCCGCCCAGGCCCAGTGTGCCCAGGCCAGGAGTGGCCATCGCCGCCAGACGCGCCGCGCGCTGCTTCTCGCGCTGCTCGCGCCGGAGACCCAGACCCGTGCCCGCCGGGATCAGCTTGCCGATGATGACGTTCTCCTTCAAGCCGCGCAGGTGATCGGTGGCCCCGCTGATCGCCGCCTCCGTCAGCACGCGCGTCGTCTCTTGGAACGACGCCGCCGCCAGGAAGCTCGACGTATTGAGCGACGCCTTCGTCACCCCCAGCAGCACCGTCTGCGCAGTCGCCGGCTCGCCGCCTTCCGCCAGCGCCCGCGCGTTCGTCTCCTCATAATGGAAACGATCCACCAGGTCGTTTGGCAGCATATCGGTATCACCCGGCTCATCAATCCGCACACGGCGCAACATCTGCCGCACGATGATTTCGATGTGCTTATCGTTGATATACACACCGGTCGAGCGGTAGACCTTCTGCACTTCCTTCACGAGGTACAGATGCACCGCCTCGCGACCCTGGATGCGAAGCACATCCTGTGGATCAATCAGGCCCGACGTCAGCTGCTGGCCCCCGCGCACCAGCTCGCCCTGGCCCACCGTGATGTTGGTGGCCGCGGGAATCGGATACTCGCGCTGCTCGCTCTCCTCGGAGGTGATCGAGATGCGGACGCTCTTGCCCTTGCCGCCGATCCTGACCATACCAGCCGTGCGCGCATGGATCTCCGTCGTCTCGCCGTTCTTCGCGGTGAGACGCCCAATCACCTGATCGCGCGTGACCATATCGCCTTCGACCACCAGCAGCTCAGCGCCCTTTTGCGGCTCATACTCGTCGGTCACGAACTGCCGCTTCACCACACGAATCTTGCGCGCGCCCGACTCCTCAGTCTCCACCTCGATCGCGCCGTCAATCTCGCTGACGACGGCCTTCTCCTTCGGTGTGCGCGCCTCGAACAACTCCTCGACGCGCGGCAGACCCTGCGTAATGTCCTCCTGCGCGCCGGCGATGCCGCCGGTGTGGAAGGTACGCATCGTCAGCTGCGTGCCTGGCTCGCCGATTGACTGCGCCGCGATGATACCCACCGCGTCGCCGATCTGGGTCAGCTCGCCCGCCGCCAGATTGCGCCCGTAGCACATGCGGCACACCCCGTGTGACGCCGCGCACTGCAACACTGAACGGCAGTAGACTTCCTTCACCCCAGCTTCGATGAAGGCGTCGGCCATGTCTTCGTCAATCTCTGACCCGATCGTGATGTGCTCGAAGCCTGGAACAACCGCCGCCAGCATGCGACCAACCATCCGGTTCTTGTATGGTTCGTTCATGTCTTTGCTGTGCTGCTCGGTGATCCAGATGCCCTCGGTTGTGCCGCAGTCCTCCATCAAGACGATGACATCCTGCGCCACGTCAATCAACCGCCGCGTCAGATAGCCCGACTCCGCCGTTCGCAACGCCGTATCGGCCAGTCCCTTACGGGCGCCGTGGCTGGAGATGAAGTACTCCATCACGTTCAGGCCGTCGCGGAAGTTGCCGCGCACTGGAATCTCCATGATGCGCCCCGATGGATCAGCCATCAGCCCGCGCATGCCCGAAAGCTGGCGGATCTGCTGGAACTTCGCCTTCGTCGCGCCGGAGTTCGCGATGGTATAGATCGAGCCGTACGGGTCCAACACCTCGCGCACCCGCTTCTCGATCTTGTCCGTCGCGTCCAGCCAGATGTTCACCGACTGGCGATACCGCTCGTTGTCCGTAATCAGACCCTCGCGGAAATCGTCCTCGAGCTGCACGACCTTCTCGTCAGCCCCCGCCAGGATTGCCTCGCGGTCCGGCGGTACCACCACGTCGCTAATCGCGACACTCGCGCCCGCCTTCGTCGCGAAGGTAAAGCCGAGCCGCTTGATCGCATCGGCGAGATCCGCCGTCGCCTGCCGGCCTTCATACTTGAAGCACTCCGCGATGATGCCGCGCAGGTTCTCCTTGTTCATCGCGTAGTTCTTGAAGCGCAGACTCGCCGGCAGCACCTCGTTAAAGATGATGCGCCCGACGGTCGTCTCTATCACCGCGCGCGGCGCGACCGGCGTCGCCTTCCCGCGCTCCTGGTACATGCTGCTCACGTCCAGGCGCACCTTGATGCGCGCCCGCAGCGCGACGACGCCCGCCTCGTAGGCCAGCTGGGCTTCGGTCGAGTCGGTGAAGATATGCCCTTCGCCCTTTTCGCCTGGGCGGTCCATCGTCATGTAATAGCAGCCCAGCACCATCTCCTGCGAAGCGCCGATCGAAGGATCGCCGTGCGCTGGCGAGAGGATGTTGCGCGACGAGAGCATCAGGGTCCGCGCTTCTTCCTGCGCGCGCTCGGAGAGCGGTACGTGTACCGCCATCTGATCGCCGTCGAAGTCAGCGTTGAACGCCGGGCAGACCAGCGGATGCAGCTGGATCGCGCTGCCCTCCACCAACACCGCCTCGAACGCCTGGATGCCCAGACGGTGCAGCGTCGGCGCGCGGTTCAGCAGCACCGGATGGTTGTGAATGACCTCTTCGAGGACATCCCAGACCTCCGGGCGCACCCGCTCGACGAAGCGCTTGGCGCTCTTGATGTTGTGCGCGAGATTGCGCTCCACCAGCTTGCGCATCACGAACGGCTTGAACAGCTCCAGCGCCATGCGCTTCGGCAGGCCGCACTGGTGCAGCTTCAGGTCCGGCCCCACCACGATCACTGAGCGGCCCGAATAGTCCACGCGCTTGCCCAGCAGGTTCTGGCGGAAGCGCCCCTGCTTGCCCTTGAGCATGTCCGAGAGGCTCTTGAGCTTGTGATTGCCCGATCCGGCCACCGCGCGCCCGCGCCGCCCGTTGTCAATCAGCGCGTCGCAGGCCTCTTGCAGCATCCGCTTCTCGTTGCGGATGATGATCTCCGGCGCGCCCAGCTCCAGCAGCCGCTTCAAGCGGTTGTTGCGGTTGATGACGCGGCGATACAGATCATTCAGGTCGCTGGTCGCGAAGCGCCCGCCGTCCAGCTGCACCATCGGGCGCAGATCGGGCGGCAGCACTGGCAGCACCGTCATGATCATCCACTCAGGCCGATTGTCCGACTTGCGGAACGCCTCGACTACGTTCAGCCGCTTCGTCCCCTTCTTGCGCCGCTGGCTCGAAAGCGCCGCCGCCGCAATCTCCTGCCGGAGCTTCACGGCCAGCGCTTCCAGGTCAACGCCTTCCAGCAGCGTCTGCACCGCCTCGGCGCCCATGCCCGCCTCGAAGAGATCGGGCAGGTCGGGGTTGGCGTCGCGCAGCTCCCACTCGAAGTTCTTCAGCTCGCGGTACTCCGCTTCCTGAAGCAAATCGTTGCGCTTCAGCGACTCCAGCTTGCGGCGTTGCGTCTCATTGCCCGCGCGCAGCTCGTCCACCTTGCGCTTGTGGTCGTCCTGGATGCTGGTGATCTGGCCCTCGGCCTCCACCGCCGCCCGCTCGGCGTCGCGCTCGGCGTCCTGGGCGATCTGGTTCACTTCGTCCTGGGCGTTGCGGCTCACCAGCTCGCGGAACTCACGCGCCATCCGCGCCAGGTCAGCGGACATCGAATCGTCCGCGATCTGGCCCTGCCGCGCGATCACTTCACCCGTCGGCTCGAAGACCACATCCGCGGTCAGCACCAGCCCCGCGTTCTCACGCAGCGTCTTGCTGACCGCGGTTTCCGCCGCGCTCAGCTCCGCCATGCGCTCCGTGCGCCGCTGGGTGGCGCCGTCCTGCGACGCCTCGCGCTCGCGCTCGATCTCCACGATGCGCTCGTCGCGCCGCTGCTGAATCTCGAGAATCTGCTCCGTGACGAGCTGATCCGCCTCGTGCAGCTGCCGCTGGACGCTCTCCTCCAGCCCGCCTAGGGCCAGCTCGCGCGCCTCATCGTTGACGTTCGTCACCACGTAGAGCGCGAAGTACAGAATGCGCTCAAGATTGCGCGGAGAGAGATCGAGCAGCAGACCGATGCGACTCGGCGTGCCCTTGAAATACCAAATATGGCTCACGGGCGAGGCCAGCTCGATATGCCCCATGCGCTCGCGGCGCACCTTGGCTCGCGCTACCTCGACACCGCACTTGTCGCATACGATGCCCTTGAACCGCACCCGCTTGTACTTGCCGCAGGCGCATTCCCAGTCCTTCGTCGGACCGAAGATGCGCTCGCAAAACAGGCCGTCCTTCTCAGGACGCAGGGTGCGGTAGTTGATCGTCTCCGGCTTCGTAACCTCGCCATAGCTCCAGGAACGAATCTGCTCCGGGCTTGCCAGGCTGACGCGGATGGCGTCAAAATCATTCACTTCAAGCATTGGGGGAGGCGCCAGCGTCGCCCAATCCACGGACGGGCCGCTGCGCGCCTATCTCCTTTCCGAATGCCGTATCAGGCTCTGCCAACGCGGGACCGCTTACACTGCTCGGCGCGCCGGTGGCGCGTGGGGCCCGCTCTCTCCCCACGCGCCGTAACTCCGGCGCCCCTCGGTACGCGCCCTCGCGCGCTATTCGCTCTCCAGCCCGGCGATATTGATGCCAAGCTCAGGCATGACGTCGGCGCTGGTATCCTCGACGAACTGAATTCTCTGCTCGTCTTCGTTCAACACTTCAACGTTGATGCCCAGGCTCTGCAACTCTTTCACCAGCACCTTGAACGACTCTGGCACGCCTGGCTCCACGATCTGCTCGCCCTTGACGATCGCCTCGTAGGTCTTCACGCGCCCGCTGACATCGTCCGACTTGACGGTCAGAATCTCCTGCAGGATGTTGGAGGCGCCGTAGGCTTCGAGCGCCCACACCTCCATCTCGCCGAAGCGCTGCCCGCCGAACTGCGCCTTGCCACCCAGCGGCTGCTGCGTGATCAAGCTGTATGGGCCAGTCGAGCGCGCGTGTACCTTGTCCTCGACCAGGTGGGCCAGCTTCAGCATGTAGATGTAGCCAACCGTCACATCCGTATCAAAGGCGTCGCCCGTACGCCCATCAAAGAGCTGTGTCTTGCCGGAAATCGGCAGATTCGCCCGCGCCAGCCACTCCTCGATGTCCGCCTCACTGGCGCCATCGAAGACCGGCGACGCGACCGTGAAGCCTAGCTTCTCCGCCGCCCAGCCCAGGTGGGTCTCCATGATCTGGCCGATGTTCATGCGGTGCGGCACACCCAGCGGGTTCAGGATGATATCCACCGGCGTGCCATCCGGCAGGAACGGCATATCCTCGACCGGCAGCACGCGGCTGATGACGCCCTTGTTGCCGTGGCGTCCCGCCATCTTGTCGCCCGCGCCGATCTTGCGCTTCTGCGCGATCGAGACGCGCACCAGATGGTTGACACCCGGCGGCAGCTCGTCGTTCGCCTCGCGCGAGAAGACCTTGACCTCGACGACCTTGCCGCGCTCACCATGTGGCACACGCAACGACGTATCTTTCACCTCGCGCGCCTTCTCACCGAAGATCGCGCGCAGCAGCTTCTCTTCCGCCGTCAGCTCGGTCTCGCCCTTCGGCGTGATCTTGCCGACCAGGATGTCGCCCGGGCCAACCTCGGCGCCGATGTAGATGATGCCGCGGTCGTCCAGGTTGCGCAGGCCCTCGTCGCCCACGTTCGGGATGTCCCGCGTGATCTCCTCCGGCCCCAGCTTGGTGTCGCGCGCCTCCACTTCGTGCTTCTCGATGTGGATGCTGGTGAACAGGTCCTCGCGCACGATGCGCTCGCTGATCAGGATGGCGTCCTCGAAGTTGCCGCCTTCCCAGACCATGAACGCCACCAGAATGTTCTGGCCCAGCGCTAGCTCGCCGTTCTCCGTCGCCGAGCTATCGGCGATCGCCTGGCCCTGCGTCACCAGGTCGCCCTTGTGGACGATTGGCCGCTGGTTGATGCAAGTGCCCTGGTTGGAGCGGATGAACTTACGCAGCTTGTGCGTATGCTCCACCCCTTCGTCATCCAGCACGACGATCTGCCGCGCGGTGACGCTGACCACCTCGCCGCTGGCCTTCGCCAGCGACACCTGGCCGGAGTCCGCCGCCACCTGGCGCTCGATGCCCGTGCCGACCACCGGCGCCTGCGGGCGCAGCAGCGGCACCGCCTGGCGCTGCATGTTCGCGCCCATCAGCGCGCGGTTCACGTCGTCGTGCTCCAGGAACGGGATCATCGCCGCCGCCACGCTCACCGCCTGGCGGGGCGAGATGTCCATGTAGTCCACGCGCGTCGCCGTCTCCTGCACGAAGCCTTCGCCGTGGCGGGCCAGCACGCGGTTGCTGACGAAGTGCCCGTCGGGGTCCAGCGGCGCGTTCGCCTGCGCGATCACGTAGCGCTCTTCGTCGTCAGCGGTCAGATAGTCCACCGCGTGCGAGACGTAAGGCCGGATGCTGACCTTCTGCGACTTGAGGGCTTTCGCCAGCTTCGCAGCCATCTCATCATCCACGCGCTCGCCCGCCGGGGCCAGGACATGCCCCTTCGCGTCAACCACATCCCGCAACAGGATCTGCCCCAACAGATCGGGATGATCGGCCTCCAGGCTATGCACCACCTTGCGGTACGGCGTCTCGATGAAGCCATAGGGGTTGATCTGCGCGTAGGTCGCCATGTTGCCGATCAGACCGATGTTCGGGCCTTCCGGCGTCTCGATCGGGCAGATACGGCCATAGTGCGAATGGTGCACGTCACGCACGTCGAATCCGGCGCGCTCGCGCGAGAGGCCACCCGGGCCCAGCGCGGAGAGGCGCCGCTTGTGGCCGATCTCGGCCAGCGGATTCGTCTGGTCCATGAACTGCGAGAGCTGGCTGCCACCGAAGAACTCGCGCATCGCCGCCACCACCGGCCGGATGTTGATCAGCTGGTTGGGTGTCGTCGCTGTCGGGTCCTGCGAGATCGCCATGCGCTCCTTGACGACGCGCTCCATCCGCAGCAGGCCCACGCGGAACTGCGACTGGATCAGCTCGCCGACGCTGCGCACGCGGCGGTTGCCCAGATGATCGATGTCATCCTTATGCCCAATGCCGTTGTTGAGCTGGATCATCCGGCGGATGATCGCGATCACGTCGTCCTGCGTCAGTGTGCGCACGGTCTGCGGGATCGCCAGGTCCATCTTGCGGTTGAGCTTGTAGCGGCCCACCGGCCCCAGATCGTAGCGGCGCGGCATATAGAACAGGTTCTTTACCAGCGTCGCGGAGTTGTCCGCCGTCACCGGGTCGCCAGGGCGCAGCTTCTTGTAGACCTCTTTCAGCGCCTCTTCCGGCGTCTTGATCGGGTCCTTATCCAGCGTCGAGCTGATGAAGCGGTGGTCGCCGGTATCCACCTCCGCGAACGCCGCCAGGATGCCCGCGTCGGTCCTCAAGTCGGGCGTCATCTCAGTCTTGCCCGGATCGAGCTGCCCGATAGCCGCCATCGCGCGCAGCAGCGTCGTGATCGGAATCTTGCGCTTGCGATCAATCTTGACCGAAAGCTGGTCCTTGTTGGAGGTCTCGAACTCCAGCCACGCGCCGCGGTTCGGGATCAGCTTCGCCGCGAACAGCGGACGGCCCGTCGCCACATCCTCCTCAGAGGTGAAATACACACCCGGCGAACGCACGAGCTGGCTCACCACCACGCGCTCAGCGCCATTGATGATGAACGTGCCCTCTTTCGTCATGAGCGGGAAATCGCCCATGAAGATAGACTTCTCCTGGATGGTTCCGGTATCCGTATTGGTCAGCCGCGCGATCACGTAGAGCGGCGCGGCGTAGGTCGCGTCGCGCTCGCGGCATTGCTCTTCGGTATACTTGGGCTGCTCGAAAGGGCTCTCCGGAACGATGAACTCCAGCCGCAGACTCTTCGTCGCGCCGTAGTCCTCGATGGGGGAGATCTCGGCAAAGAGCTCACGCAGCCCCTCGCGCTTGAACCACTCGAACGAATCGAGCTGGACCTGAATGAGGTTGGGCATCGGGCGAATCTCGGGGATTCGCGCGAAGCTCACGCGCTCAGGGAGGGAGACGGCTCTGCTCAACGCCATGTGATGATTACTCCTCTCGCCAGTCGCCCTGCGATGCGGACACGTCACCCCAGCGAATGCGCGCGCGACCCGACGCCCTCAGCGGCTCCGCGCTTCGCCCCGAAGGGCGCGCGAGACCGCGCGAGCGAAAAAGCCCTGACACGTGCGAATACAACTGGGGAGCGCTGCGCTTCAAACGGGTGTACCTGCTGCCGGCGGCGGACCCGATGGCCGCAAGCGACCTTCGGGCTGGGTGAACGGGTGAACGGGTGAACGATGGATGCGAGCCGGGTATGAGCCGGGTGCGAACGCCAGCGACCACGAAGGGCCGCGCCAGGCTGGGTGAACGCGCCCGCGTCATACGGGCTGTATTTGGTAGCGGCCACAAGCCGCTGGGTCACGCGTGACGGTCAAACGTGTTGGATCCGCGGGGACTACCGCGCGCTTAGTGAACGTGCTGTAATGGACGTGATGGAGTGGACTGCCACAGGCGCTATCACTGCTGTCAGTGCGCGCCCAAAGCTGGCGGCGGCGCGGGCGCCAGATACGCCAGGTGGTCATCCGCGGCGGTGAGGGTGACCGGTTGAGGCGGGCGCGCCAGCGGCGAAGCGCCCAGTGGCGCTTCTCGCCAGCGCGCGCGGAGACGCCCATGCAGGGCGCCCGAGGTCCGCGTGATGGGGACAAACCCGGAAATCCGCGCGCGAGATACGCGCGCGGAGGATGCGATCGGCGCCGCCACGAACCGTCTCGATGAGAGAGCGGCGCGCGCTGGCGCGATCGAAAAGGCCATCAAGGAATCGCAGACCGTGCTCATCACGCTTCTTTCCTGCCGGTTTATGAGTGACATTAGTGACAGCGCGTGTCACCCACGGTTCGTCACAGGAGCGTGGCAGGGAGGGACTTTCAACCCACGGCGCGACCATCGCCAGCAGGTAAGCACGCATAAGAGAGCATGTCTCTCTATCTCGCGCCGAAATCGGGGAAAATTCGGACGCTGACAGGGACTTGCTCTATCGTGTATACTCTACGCTAGTGAGATGATTGTTGCTCGTAGGAGTATCGCTCCGCATCCACGGCTCGGTGAGGAAAAGACCCGCGCTAACGCGCTGGCCATTCACCACTGTGCGCAAAACTCCGCAGGGTGTGATTGTATCATGCCGTCAGCACCCTGTCAAGGCGTTTGTGCGCTCTTTTTTTCATAATCCTCTCCTTCAGACATCCATCCCCGCCACACTGCCCTCGCGCGCGCGCATCGCCGTCAAGCCCATCCTGACGCCCGCCCGCTGGCAGACATCGCGAAAGGAGCCCCATCTCGTGGAGCGCGAAGCCCTGCGGAGGAGCCACTTCCACAAATACACCGCGCTGGGCAACGACTATCTGGTTCTCGATCCCTCCGCCAACGCCCTCGCGCCTTCACCCGACCGCATCCGCGCGCTCTGCGACCGCCACAATGGCATCGGAGCCGATGGCGCCGTCTTCGGCCCGGAATTTGACGCCGCGGGCCAGATGCGCATTCGCATCTTCAATCCCGACGGCTCCGAGGCGGAGAAGAGTGGCAACGGTATCCGCATCTTCGCGCGCTACGCCTTCGAAGCGGGCTACGTCTCGCGTGAGCCATTCACGCTCGGCACGCGCGGTGGCCCCGTCACCGTGCGGGTCCTCGACGACGACGCCGCGCTGATCGAAGTAGATATGGGCAAACCCTCGTTCCGCAGCGCGGACATCCCCATGTCGGGCCCCGACCGTGAGGTCGTGGATGAGCCACTCGCGGTCGGTGAGGAGCAGCTGCGCGTGACCTGCGTCTCGATGGGTAATCCGCATTGTGTGGTCTTCACCGGCGAGGCGAGCGCCGAGCGCGCCCAGAGCCTCGGTCCGCTGCTGGAAAACGCCCCGTGCTTCCCCCAGCGCGTCAACGCGCAGTTTGTCCGCGTGCTGAACAAGGGAGCCATCGCCATCCAAATCTGGGAGCGCGGCGCCGGGTATACGCTGGCCTCCGGCTCCAGCAGTTGCGCCGCCGCGAGCGCGGCCCGGCGTCTCGGCCTCGTGGGCGACAGCGTCGTGGTCTGGATGCCGGGAGGTAGCCTGAAGGTCGAGTTTCGCCCCGATGGACACGCCATCCTGACAGGCCCGGTCACTGGCGTCGCGCACGGCTTCTTCCACGCCGATCTCTCGTCCTGAGCGCGCCGAATACCCGACGATTCCCGCCACTCACTGCGCGCGCCGCCACGCCTGCCGCTAGAACGAGCCGCCCGCGCCGCCGCCACCCGCCGCCGCGCCCGTCGCCCCCGCTGCGCCACCTCCGCCACTGCTCGCGGGCGGCGCCATACTGTGGTGCATCATGATCCAGTACGGGTACAGCATGACATACGAGCCGTCTGGCCGCTCAGCATCCATCCGCAGCCGCTGGCCGTAGGCGCGGCCCAGCCCAGCGGCGACGAGGTAGGGCAGCGCTTCGTTCATGTCCACACCTGACTCTGGGACGTTGAGACCAGCGATAAAATTGCGCGCGGGCTGAGCCGCCCGCTGGCCCTCCGCCGTCACAGTGGGGATGCGCAGCAGGAAGATCAGCGCGATCACACCCGCCGCGACACAGACGAACGCGCCAAGGAACGGCCACACCTGCGCCGCCAGCACGCCAAGGACCACACCGGGCAGCGCCAGGACAAAGCTCACGATCATGACCACGAGCAGCGGCGTGCGCTTCTTCCAGACATCCGCATCGAGCCATCCCCGCGCGACCAGATCATTTCGTAGCGCGGTGATCGCTGGACGCCAGTGCGCGGCGACCTGATACATGTGATCGCGCGGGATGACGCGGTCCGGCGTCGCCTCGCCCCACAGCGCTTGCCAGAGGCTTCGCTCGTAGCCCGCCAGCCCGCCGCCATCCCCTAGCAGCTGAATGGACGCATTGTTGCGCTCAGCCGGCTCGATGCGCAGCAAGTCGCGCCGCGCGAAGTCGAGGATCGTCGCCTCCATCTGCTGGCCACCGACCTTGCCCGCTACGAGCGCCCCCGCGACGGCGGGAGCCAGGTTCGCGGGCGGCGTCGCCGTCGGTGTGGTGGTCAGTTGCGGAACGGCCTCAAGCCCGCGCCGCATGCTGAACAAGCCCAGCCCCGCGGCCAGCAGCGCCAGTAGCGCCGCCAGGATGTTGTAGGGAACGCCCCCAATGGCGCGCGCCGCCACCTGCGCAGGCGGCCCACCCGCGCGCAGGTCGGTCGCGAGGGCGTCCAGGCCAGCGCCGATACCCGCCGCAGTCTGGCCAGACGCCAGTTTAGGCAGCATCACATCCTGGTAGATGCGCTCAAGCTCGCTCTGCGGCAGCGCGCCGTTATACAGCGTCTGCCCCGCGTAGAGCGCCACCTGGCCATGCCGCAAGTCGCCTGGCTTCAGATTGAGCAGGATGACAATGCCATCCTTCGCGCCAGGCTTCGACTCCACATCCCAGCGGGCCATCAGGCTCGCGGCGTCGCTCAGCGTCTGATCATAGGTCGCGTTCTTGACCTGGAGGTACACGACCACCGGAGCGCCCGCCCGTTGGACGGCCAGCGCGCGCGCCTCCAGGTCCTTGATTTCGCCGGGGGTCAGCAGCCCAGCGCAATCGTAGACGCGCTGCCCGGTAATGGGCCGATCCGGGCAGGCGGCGAGCGGCCGCGCCGCCTGGGCGTAGGCGGGCGCCGCGTCGAGGCTGAATGCGGCGAACACCGCCAGCGCCACGAGCGCGATCAGCGCCACGAGCGGGACAGCGCGCATCGCCCGCGCCGCCTGTCCCCATCGCTGGGCGCGCGCGCGCCACGATGAAGCGCGGTGAACAGTGGGCCGCCGTGAGCTATCCCCGTGTGAGCGCAGTCGCATCGCCATCTCCTTTGGGCAAGCGGACGCATGACCTCATCTCCATACAATTCTACACAATTCTACGCCCGCGAGTCCCGCCACGTTGCGCCCCCGCCCAGGCCGCGTGGGTAGCAATCCGTTCATCCGTCCATGCCTGTCCATGCGCCGCAACGCGAACCGCCCGCGCCCACCGGTCAATCCAGCGGGCGCGGGCGGTTTTCAGCGCGGGGCGCTCAGGCGGGGCGCTGGGCGTACGCGATGTAGAAGGGCAGCGCGCACTGATGCGTGGCCAGGTCGACGCGCGCCTGGCGCATGGCGCTGTCATACGCCTCCGGCGACGCGATGCCCATCGAGGTGACGAGGCCCTTCACCCCGCCCACCACGCCGAACACGTCCGTCTCCGCCAGCCGCCCCACACGGCCGCCATATGCGCCGACGGGCAGCGCGATCGCGCGCGCGACCACGTTCGTCATGCCCGCCGTCTTCAGGAAGTCGCCAATGCGCGGGCCGAGCATCGGATTGACGCCGCGCTTCAGACTCGCCTCTGTGACCCATTCGACGATCTTGTCCATCGCCGGGCCACCCTTCTGTTGCGGCCCCGTCTCGACGAGTTCGATCCAGCCACCGGGCCGCGTCACCCGCGCCAGCTCGCGCACTACATCAGGCCAGCGCGCCTCAGGAATCGCGAACAGCAACAGACGCATATGGACGAAGTCAAAGGTCCCATCCGGGAACTTCAAGCCTTCGAGGATGTTGCCCGGCGTAAAGGCGTAATTCTCCGGGATCACCGCGCCCGGCGCGCTCTCTGTGGAGGTTGGCGTGATGTCTACGCCGTACACGTTGGCGTGTGGAAAGAGCCCCGCCATCTCCATCGCCCAGCGCCCCGTGCCACTGCCGACATCGAGAATGCTTTGTGGATTGTTGATCGGCGCGGCGTAATTGCCTCGCAACGTATGGCGCAGCATGTAATGCTGGAAATCGAGCCGGTTGATTTCCTGATCATCGGCGGGCAGGACGTAGGGCGCATCCGCCAGATGCAGGCGGTCGCCCTTGGCCTCCAGGCGTCCTTGTCCCTTGCCCGCCTCTGAAGCGGCGCGATTCTTTCGCAGGAACGGGAACCAGCGCATGAAGAACTCCCCTAAATATCTCGCGTACCATATCCACCGCGCGTGGCACACGCGCATGTGGCGCGCTCGCCATCGCTATTGTTGAGATTGGGGCCAGTGTAACATACCCGCGCAGACCGGAAAAGTTGAACCGTCCGCTCAGCGCTGGGCGGACGATTACCAGCGCGCTTCCTACGCGCCGCCTGAATCATTCATTTATCCAGATTTGATGCGTTTCACCGATTGATTTGTTTTTCGCAAACTATTCCGTTATACTAATCGAGCCAATGAAAGACAGGAGACTGCGAATGTCCGCATCATCAGACGCCATGGGGGCCGAAGCGGCGGAGGCGGAGCTATCGCCTGACGTGCGCGAGGCGCTGAAAGCCCAGCGCGCGATCTATAAAGCCGTGCTGGGCCTGAATTCGGACGAGTGGCTGAGCCTGGATCTCTCTATGGGCCAGCTCAAGGCGCTCGTCACCCTGACCGCGCGCCGGGGTATGACCGTCAGCGAGGTCGCCGAGGCGCTGGGGGTCGGCAAGCCCGCCGCCAGCATGCTCGTAGACCGCCTGACCCACCACGGCTACGTCACCCGCCACGAAGACCCCGACGACCGGCGGCGCACCGTCGTGACGCCAACAGAGGCGGGCGAGGAACTGGTGACACGGCTCCGCCAGAGCGGCGGCGAGCAAGCGATGATCCGCTGGATACGCCAGATGGAGCCGGACGACCTCGCCGCTTTCACACGGGGCGTACGGGCGCTGGCGGCGATCGCCGCGCGCGATTCGGAGAAGAGCGGCGCCACTGGCGCGCTCTCGCACGGCACGACCATGGAAACAACGTGAGGGAGGACGCATCACTTATGGCTGATACCGTACAAGATTTACCCATCGCCTTGGCTGAGGCGGAGGTAGAAGACCGGGACATCGTCGAGCAGGAGGCCAAAACCCAGCACATGGGCATGGGCCGCCGCGCGCCGATCATCGTCGGCCTGATACTGGGCATGCTGCTCGCCGCGCTCGACCAGACAGTGGTTGGCACGGCCATGCCGCACGTCATCGCCGAGCTCGGTGGCCAGGCGCAGACCATCGCCTGGGTCGCCACATCCTATCTGCTGGCCTCGACGGTCGGCGTGCCGATCTACGGCAAGCTCTCTGATATCTATGGCCGCCGCATCTTCTTCATGGGTGGCATGCTGGTGTTCCTGCTCGGCTCCGCGCTCTCCGGCGCCAGCCAGGACATGACGCAGCTGATCATCTTCCGCGGCCTGCAGGGGCTTGGCGCAGGCGCGATTATGCCCATCGCGCAGGCCATCATCGCCGACATCTTCCCTCCGTCAGAGCGCGGCAAGTGGCAGGGGCTGTTTATCTCCGTCTTCGGTCTGGCGACGATTGTCGGCCCGTTCCTCGGCGGATGGATCACCGACCAATGGGGCTGGCGCTGGGTCTTCTACGTCAACATGCCCGTCGGCGCCGTCGCGCTGGTGACCGCCGGATTCACCATCCCCAGCATCGTCTCGCACCGCAAGCACCGCATTGACTACTTCGGCTCGGCCACGCTCATCGCCTGGACCGTGCCGCTGCTGCTCGCGCTGACCTGGGGGGGCAATCAGTACGCCTGGGACTCGTGGCAGATCATCGGCCTGCTGGTGGGCTCTGGCGTCATGCTGTTGACGTTCCTGCTGATCGAGTCGCGCGCGGCGGAGCCAATTATCAGCCCGCGCCTGTTCAAGTCCAGCATCTTCTCGGTCTCCTCGCTGGCGACGTTCCTGCTCGCCGGAGGCATGTTCGGCGCGATCTTCTTCCTGCCCTACTTCGTGCAGTACGTCATGGGCCAGTCGGCGACTAACGCTGGTGAGGTGCTGACACCGATGATGCTCGGCTTCATGGTCAGCAGTATCGGCGGCGGCCAGCTGCTCTCGCGCACGGGGCGCTACAAGATCCTGGCGCTGGTGGGCTTAACCATCGCCATCTTCGGCATGCTGCTGCTCTCGAAGATGGACGCCAGCACAACTGACACGCTCCTGATTCGCAACATGCTCATCACGGGCCTGGGCATCGGCGTGCTGATGAGCCTCTTCACCATCGTCGTGCAGAACGCTTTCCCTGTCCAGCAGATCGGCGAGGTGACCGCCACCATCTCCTTCTTCCGCTCGATGGGCAGCACGATCGGCCTGGCGGTCTTCGGCGCGGTCTTCACCAATGCGCTGACGAGCAACATCCAGAGCAATATGCCCGCCGCGCTGAAGCCATACATCCCGGTCAGCCAGCTGACCAACCTAGGGCAAACGCAGGGCGGATCGGGCGACCTTCAGGCAGCGTTCGCCAAGTTCGGCCCGCAGGGCGCGACGCTCTACCAACAGTTGATGACGGCGATCAAGGTGAGCTTCGCCTCCTCGATCGGCGAGGTCTTCCTGATGGGCGCGGGCATGATGGCGCTGGCCTTCGTCGCGACGCTCTTCCTGAAGGAGATCCCGCTGCGCAAGAGCAACAAGGCCAGCGAGGGCGAGAGCGCTCCCGCGCCTGTCGAGATCGGGCTATAATACCCGGCGCGAACAACGCGAAATGGCGCCCCACTAACCCTTGCGGGTCGGTGGGGCGCCGCCGCATGTGCGCTATCCGTTTTCAGCGGTCACACCATCATCCGCAGCCGATCAGGTCATCGAAGCAGGAGCCATCCTTGTAGATGATGACCACCTTCTTGATGCTGGGGAACTGCAAAGGAATGCGAGCGCCCTGAGAGAAGCAATCGCACACGCGTCTCACACCAACCACACGAGATGCGACGAAAAGCGCACAAGCGCCACTCAATCCATGCGAGCCGCGCTTGCGTTGGGAACACTCAGCGCATGGCGATGTAGAGGTCTGCGGTAAGTGGCATGCGGAGGAGGAAGGTCACGACGGACTCGCGCGGCTCGCGCCCAGCGACGCGGGCCAGCCAGCCCGGCTCCCGCCCGCTCGCGCCGCTGGGGCGCCCCACGACTAGCAGCGTCACCTGGCGATCGCGAACCACCCGCGCGATGGACTCCGCAATCCGCGCGCTGGATGGCTCGCCCTCCCCGGCGACTTCGATGACCTCCGCGCCAAGGTCCTCCGCCAACCGCTTATAACCCGCTATCGCGGTTTCAGCCTCACTCGCGGTCTCACTCGCGGTCTCACTCGCGGGCGGCTGGCCCGCTGGCCGGACGGTAAGCGCCAGGAAGGGCGCCCGCAGCCCATGCGCCAGCCGGAAGCCCTCGTGCAGCAGCCGCCGCGTCGCGTCGCGCGCGTCGAACGCCACCAGCACGCGCTCGATGGCCACTGGCGGCTGACGAAGCGCGGGGGTTTCGGCGGCGCCCGTCATGATCGCTTCGAGCTGGCGCTCGGTCTTCTCGCTGAGCCGCCGCAACGCCAGCTCGCGCAGCGCGGTGAGGTTGCTGATCGAGAAGTAGCGCTCCAGCGCCACTCGCGCGCGGTCCGCTGGGTAGACGTTGCCGTGACGCATGCGCGCTCGCAGCGCCTCCGGCGAGATATCCACCAGCTCGATCTCGTCCGCCTCATCCACCAGGCGGTCAGGGAGGGTCTCGCGCTGACGCGCGCCGGTGATCGCCTCGACGAGGTCGTTCACCCCCTCCAGATGCTGCACGTTGACGGTGGTGATAACCGTTATGCCCGCCGCCAGCAGGTCCTCCACGTCCTGATAGCGCTTCTCGTGACGCGAGCCGGGGACGTTGGTATGCGCCAGCTCGTCCACCAGCGCCACCGCCGGCTTGCGCGCCAGCACGGCGTCGAGGTCCATTTCCTCCAGCTCGACGCCGCGATACGCGATGCGCTTGCGCGGGATGACATCCAGGTCGCCGATCTGCTGCTGCGTCAGTGGGCGGCCATGCGTCTCCACCCAACCGACGACGACATCCGTGCCGCGCGACTTGCGGCGGCGGCCCTCATTGAGCATGGCGTAGGTCTTGCCAACGCCCGCCGCCATGCCCAGGTAGATGCGCAGACGCCCGCGCGCTGGCCGCGATGAGTCGCCCGCGCCGGGGGCTGGCGTCATATCGCGCAACTGGTAGCGGTCGAGCAGCGACTCCGGGTCGGGCCGCTCGTCGCCAGATGGACGCGGACGCTCCGCCACGAGAATAGCTCACTTTCTTTCAATGAGGCGTTAGGAAGCGCCCTGGCTCAGCCCGTCGAGCGCCATATTGACTTCCAGCACGTTGACGCGCGGCTCACCGAAGAGACCGAGGAAGCGCCCGGTGATGTGCGCGTCAACAATCGCCCGCACGGTAGCCTGGCTCAACCCGCGCGCCTTGGCGATACGCGCTATCTGGTAGTACGCCGCCGCGACCGAGATGTCAGGGTCGAGGCCAGAGGCGGAGGCGGTCACCAGATCGGCAGGAATCGGCGTACCGGCTGGAACGTCGGGATTCTCCTTTTTGAGCTCTGCGATCCGCTGCTGGACAGTCTGGACTAGGACCTGATTGGTCGGCCCTAGGTTCGAGCCAGCGGAGTTGTCGGCCTCATATGGCGCGGGCGTCCCCTGAAGGTTCACCGTGACCGACGGGCGGCCATGAAAGTATTGCGGTTGCGTCCAGTATTGCCCAATCAGCTTCGAGGCGACGGGCTTGCCGTTGACGTAGAGCAGCGAGCCGTTGGCCTGCGAGGGAAACAGCGCCTGCGCCACGCCCGTCACCGCCAGCGGGTAGATCACGCCCGCGATGAGCGTCAGCAGCAGCGTCAGCAGGATGGCGGGCCGGAGCTGGCGTAGCAGCGCTCGCCGCCCCTGCTCAACTGGCCTGGCCGCTTCTGCGGCGCCGGTGGCCGCCTCATCTGTCTGGGGCGCGGGAGTCTTTGTCAGAGCCATGGATGTCGTATCACTTTCCGAGCGGCTCAGGCCGTCAGATGCAAGAGGACAAGCAGCAGGTCAATCAGCTTGATGCCGATGAAGGGCAAGATGACGCCGCCCGCGCCGTAGATCAGCAGATTGCGCCGCAGCAGCGCCGCAGCGCCCAGCGGGCGGTAGGTGACGCCGCGCAGCGCCAGCGGGATCAGCGCGATGATGATCAACGCGTTGAAGATTACCGCCGAGAGCACCGCGCTGTGCGGCGTAGCCAGCCCCATGATGTTGAGCGCCTGGAGCTGCGGGTAGGTCGCCACGAAGACCGCTGGGATGATGGCGAAGTATTTCGCCACGTCGTTGGCGATGCTGAACGTCGTCAGCGCGCCGCGCGTCATCAAGAGTTGCTTGCCGACCTCGACGATCTCGATCAGCTTGGTCGGGTTGGAGTCGAGGTCCACCATGTTGCCGGCCTCTTTGGCGGCCTGCGTGCCAGTGTTCATCGCCACGCCGACGTCGGCCTGCGCCAGCGCGGGGGCATCGTTCGTGCCATCGCCGGTCATCGCCACCAGCCGCCCGCCGCTCTGCTGCTCGCGGATCAGCTTCAGCTTGGTCTCTGGCGTCGCCTGCGCCAGGAAGTCATCCACACCGGCCTCGGCGGCGATAGCCGCCGCCGTCAGCGGGTTGTCGCCAGTAATCATCACCGTGCGGATGCCCATGCGCCGCATCTGGTCGAACCGCTCGCGCATGCCGCTCTTGACGATGTCCTTGAGCGCAATCACGCCCAGCATACGCGGCGGCTGCCCGTCCGCCGTCTCCGCCACCACCAGCGGCGTGCCGCCCGCGCGCGCGATGCGCTCGACAATCGGCAGCAAATCCGTGGGGACTGAGCCGACACCCTGGCTGACCCACGCGCGCACCGCGTCACCGGCGCCCTTACGAATCAGGCGCGCGGGCGCGCCGTCGCTGGCGGCGAGATCTACGCCGCTCATGCGCGTCGAGGCGCTGAACGGGATGAACGCCACGCCATCGCTGGGCTCCTCAGCCGCCGCGCCACTCATCCGGCAGCGCTCGCGCGCCAGCACGACGATTGAGCGGCCCTCCGGCGTCTCGTCGGGCAGGGAGGAGAGCAGCGCCGCCTCCGCCAGATCGCGCTCCGTGACACCGGAGACCGGCAGGAACTCCGTCGCCATGCGGTTGCCCAGCGTGATCGTGCCGGTCTTGTCGAGCAGCAGCACGTCCACATCACCCGCCGCCTCCACCGCGCGCCCGCTCATCGCCAGCACGTTGCGCTGCACCAGCCGGTCCATGCCGGCGATGCCGATCGAGGAGAGCAGCCCGCCGATGGTCGTGGGAATCAGGCAGACCAGCAGCGCGATCAGCGCGGTAATCGAGACGGGCCCGCCGGAGTAGATGGCGAACGGCTCCAGCGTCACCACCGCCAGCAGGAAGATCAGCGTCAGGCTCGCCAGCAGGATGTTCAGCGCGATCTCGTTGGGCGTCTTCTGGCGGCTGGCGCCCTCGACCAACGCGATCATGCGGTCGAGGAACGTCTCGCCGGGGTTCGAGGTGACGCGCACGATGATCCAGTCGGAGAGCACGCGCGTGCCGCCGGTGACGGCGGAGCGGTCGCCGCCGCTCTCGCGGATCACCGGCGCCGACTCGCCGGTGATCGCCGACTCATCCACCGAGGCGACGCCCGCGACGACATCGCCGTCGCCGGGAATCAGGTCGCCCGCCTCGACCAGGACCAGATCACCCTTGCGCAGCTCTGGCGCGGGGACCTGCTCGGTTGGCGTCGCGCGCGACGGCTCGATGCCCGCCTGCGCCAGCAGCCGCCGGGCCAGCGTCTCGCTACGGGCGCGGCGCAGGGTGTCGGCCTGCGCCTTGCCGCGCCCCTCCGCCATCGCCTCGGCGAAGTTGGCGAAGAGCACGGTGAACCACAGCCACAGCGTGACGCCAAGGATGAAGCCGTGTGTCACTTCTCAGTTGGGCATCCACTAGCGAGCGCACGAACTCGACGCTGGTAATCACGCTGCCGATCTCGACGACGAACATCACGGGATTGCGCGCCTGCACGCGGGGATCCAGCTTCTTGAAGGAATCCACAATGGCGCGGCGGGTGATGGCGGGGTCGAAGAGTGACGCCGCGCGGCGCGGACGCCGCGCCTTGGCGACATCGCTGCCGATTCTGCCGGGGCGGTTCTCCGGCGCCTGGGCGTCTTCCGGAATGGAAGACGCCGCTTGCTCACGGTCAATCATGATGGGCTACTCGCCTCTGAAATGGTATGTGAGGGGGTCGCGCGGGCGGCCCTAGAACAACTTGCCGGCCAGCATCAACAGCTGCTCGACAATCGGACCGAGCGCATAGGCGGGGAAGAACGTCAGCGCGCCGACGATCACGATCACACCGACCAGCAGCCCGGAGAAGAGTGGCGTCGTGGTCGGGAAGGTCCCCGGCCCGGCGGGCGCCACCCGCTTGCCCGCCATCGAGCCAGCCAGCGCCATCACGGGAATCAGAAACGCGAAGCGCCCGATCAGCATCGCGAACGCCGCCCGTCCAGTTGTAGAAGGCGAAGGACGGCGTCCCGACCGTGGTCGTGCCCAGGCCAGCGAAGGCCGAGCCGTTGTTGCCGGTCATCGAAGTGAAGGCGTAGAGGATCTCACTCAGGCCGTGCGGGCCAGGGTTGGCGATGGCGTTGACGCCCGGCGGGATGACCGTGGCGATCGCGCTGAAGCCCAGGATGCTAAGCGGCAGGATCAGGATGGCGATCGCCGCCATCTTCATCTCTTTCTGCTCGATCTTCTTGCCAAGATACTCCGGCGTGCGCCCGACCATCAGCCCGGCGATGAAGACCGCCAGCACGGCGAAGACGACGAGGCCGTATAGCCCGGAGCCAACACCGCCGAAGATGACCTCGCCCAGGCCGATATTGGCCATCGGCACGAGGCCGCCAATCGGTGTGTAGCTGTCAATCCAGCTATTGATCGCGCCACACGAGGCGTCGGTGGTGATGGTAGTAAAGAGCGTGGAGGAGCCGATGCCGAAGCGTAGCTCTTTGCCCTCCATGTTGCCGCCCGGCTGCGCCAGCGCCCACTCACTCGCCACCTGATTGACGCCCAGCTTCGCCAGTTCGGGATTGCCCGCCTGCTCCGCGCCCAGCGCGATGAACGCGCCCAGCAGGAAGAGCAGGCTCACCGCGCCGAAAAGCGTCCAGCCCTGGCGCGTATTCCCCGCCATCTTGCCGAACATGTAGATCAGCCCGGCGCCGAGGGCGAAGATCGAGAGCATCTCGATCAGGTTGGTGAACGGCGTGGGGTTCTCGTAGGGATGCGACGAGTTGGCGTTGAAGAAGCCGCCGCCGTTCGTGCCGAACATCTTGATCGCCTCCTGCGAGGCGACCGGCCCCTGCGCGATGGTCTGCGCGAAGCCCTGGATACCCGTCACATGGACGTAGGCGTTGAAGTTCTGCGGCACGCCCTGCCAGACGAGGAAGAGCGCGTAGACGAAGCAGACCGGCAGCAGGATATAGAGCACACAGCGGGTGATGTCCACCCAGAAGTTGCCCAGCGCCCGCCCGCTGCGGCGCGTGAGGCCGCGAATGACCGCCACGGCCAGCGCGACGCCCACGGCGGCGGAGGCGAAGTTGTGGAAGGCGAGGCCGGCCATCTGGGTCAGATAGCTCATCGTGGTCTCGCCGCCATAGTTCTGCCAGTTGGTGTTGGTCGCGAAGCTGATGGCGGTATTCCAGGCCAGCAACGGGTTGACCCCACTCATGCCCTGTGGGTTGAGTGGCAGAACGCCCTGGAGGCGCTCGATGGCATAGAGCAGCGCGACCGTGACAGCGGTGAAGATCAGCATCGCGACGGTGTAGACCGTCCAGTGCTGCTCGCTGTTCTCATCCACGCCGCTGATGGCGTAGAGCGCGCGTTCCACCGGGCGCAGCACGGGGCTGAGCCAGGTGCGCCGTCCCTCAAAGACGGCGGTGAGATACAGCCCGATGGGTTTGGTAAGCAGTAACAGGAGCAGAAAGTACACGACGATCTGCGCGACACCGTTGAACGTGAACGACATAACGCGCTTCTATTCTCCGGTCTCTTTTAGAACCGGTCGGGCCAGAGCAGGGCCATCGCGAGGTAGACGCCCACCGCGACAGCGATCAGCCCGACGATCAGATACTCAAAATTCATGGATGCCTCATTGCGCCTGGCGCCGCTAGACGCGGTAGCAGGCGTAGACGAACGCCGCCAGCGCGACAAAGGAAGCGATGGTGACCACGATGAAGAGCATGTCCGCCATGATGTGTGGTGTCCTCAAAAACATCGCGCCCTGGCGCCTACACGGCCACACGCTCGCCATGACTGGCCAGTTCCCCCATTCCCGCAGCGGACGGAGATCGTGCGCGCAAGATTCGGCACGCGCAAACATGCGAATGTGATGCCAAGACTTGCGCTTGGCCTTCTTCGGCCTTGAGCAGAGATGAGTGACCAGCGAGTGGCTTTAAAACAGAGAGCTACAGCGCTCAAATTCGCTCGCACGTTTTAGGCCAGCAATAGCCAGCAATAGGAGGAAATGGCATACAGCAGTGTATGGCGCGGGGCGTCGGCGCTAACGCGAAAGCGAGAAACGCGCGCTCAGGCCGAAACCTGGGTCTGGCGTTGGGCGCGCGCGACCAGCCGCAGCAGCGCTTCGATCGGGAAGGGCTTGAGCAGCGCGGCGACTGGCGCGAACTCGGCGAGCCGTCCGCTTGTCACCGGAAGCGGGCTGATGACGATAACTGGCGTCGGATCCGCCTCGTGGCGCTCGCTCGCGGATGGCGCGGAGCGCAGCAGGCGCAGCAGGTCCCAGCCGCAGCGGTCGGGCAGGTGCGTCTCGAGCACGATCAGATCGAATGGTATCCCCGCCTCGCGCGCGGCCATGACCATATCGAAGGCCGTCTCGACGCTATCCGCCTCAGCGACGGAACAGCCTCCGCGCACCAGGTTGAGTGTCATGATTCGTCGGAGTTGAAGCTCGTCTTCTACGAGCAGCACATGCGGCATTGTTTGTCCGCCTTTCGCCGCCGGAATGGCCTCCATCCACTCACTCGGAGCGCGAGCGAGCGAAGAGGCGCGCCTCATCTGGGCGCCGGGAAGATGGTACACCAGGGAGCGTCAAGGCGGTGTAAGGGCCGGGCGGGGCGCGCGTCTGGATTGTGTCAAGATTGTCGCGCGGGGCGACCCCATCCGGCCATCTTCCCCTGCGATGGGAAGGTCCGGCGCAGCGTGAGCGGCGAAGGGCACGCGCCATTTGCCATCTACCTGGTACGCGGCGCGGCGCACCCCTCTCCCTTACATATAAGGAGTGCGACGTTCCAGTCTGCTCAGGGCTGCGGATGGTTCCAGTCTGCTCAGGGCTGCGGATGCGGTAGCTGGCGCCAGCTTTTGGCGATGAGGTAGCGCGGGCGGCTGGGCTGTGGCGAATATTTGAGCGCGTCCTCGCTCAGGTTGGTCAGCGTCTACTCGATCTGCTCGTGGTCCATCAGGACCAGCGGCAGGCTGTCCAGCTCCTCGACGCGGATATCGTAGCCGCGCGTCTGGCTGGCGCAGGTCGAGCCGGTCCAGTACGGCGGCGGCGCAGCGTGGCGATAAGCGCCGCTACGCTTCGACAGCCAGGGGAACGCGCATCACATCGCCTCATGCGGGCAGGTCGCGCCATGTGGCCATCCGGCCCCCTCTGGGATCAGCATACGCTACGCGCGCGAGCTACGTAGACGCGGCCCGCGCCGCTAGGCGGGTAGCCGTGGCCCGACTCCGGCGGCTAGAATGCTGACAGAGCGACAGCCGAGAGGCTCCGGCGGCGCGCGCCCTTGGGACGCGGGAGGATGATGCGCGAGATGGAAAGCGGCGACCCAAACGGGCCAAACGGACGGGCGTCCATGGAACGCGATACCGTTGATGACCTGCGTGTGAGTGCCCTCGACGGCGCCACGCCCAGCGGCGCGCGCGCTGGTCACGCATGGCGCTGGGGGCTGCGACTGGGCGGGTTGGCGGCGCTACTCGGCCTGATCGCCGTCGCCGTGGTCGCGCTCAGCCCGCTGATCCCGCGCCCCGCTCCAGCGAAGCCGGCGCCACTCGACATCACCGCGCTCCAGGTCCCGCCGGAGGCGCGCTCGTGCCTGGTGGATGGCGCGTGGTCGCCCGACGGCGCGCAAATCGCGCTCGTGCGCGACAGCCAGTGTGTCAAGAGCGCCACTCAGCCAGGCCCCACCGTGATGATCTTCAACGGTCTGACGGGCGCGCTGTTGAACGCGTTCCCACTCGGCGACTTCGCCGACGTGGCCTCCCAGCCATCCACGACCCCAGGCGGAGGGGCGGCGCCGTCTGAGCGGGTAGATCTGGAGCGTGTCGCGTGGTCGCCCGATGGCACGCAACTCGCTATTCCCTTTGCTGTCATTCCCCAGAGCGCAGCGGGTCCGGTGACGCTCGGCCTGGCGCTGCTGACCGTGCGCGGGCCGCAACTCGGCGCGCTGGAAATCAGGGGCGACATCGTTCCCTCCTACACGCCACCCAGCCCGCTGACACAGGCCGCGCCGCATCCCATCATGTGGTGGGATACACAGCAGGGAAACGACCACGCGCTGAGCGTGACGCCGTCCTACGCCTATCGCTGGGGCGCGAATGGCGCGCTGGAGCCAGTCACGCTGCCCGATACGCCAAGCTCACCCACGGGGCCAACGGGCAGCGCGATCAGCAGCGGCGGATTCAGCATGTGGCAGCGCGGGGAGATATGGACGGTGAACGCGATCCTGTGCGGCGATGGGGCAGCGAAATTCCTGCCACAGCCGTATGTCGCGCTGGACCTCTCGACGCTGGCGTGGTCGCCGGACGGGCGCTATATCGCCGATGTGAGCATTGGCGGACGCTACGCCGCTCCCGCCAGCGCGACGCCGGAGCCGCTCTCTACCTCCACCGCGTGCAGCCAGGGGCCAATGCCCGGCCAGTTGCCACTAGCCCCCATACACGACGCGGGGCTGCGGTCCGCCCTGGCGCTCGTGGCCTCAACCACCGGCGCCTCGGCAGACCTGGAGTGGCGTCCCGACGGCCAAAGGCTGGCTGCGCTGACCTTTAACGCCGCTGGAAACAGCAACACCATCCTGATCTATGATTGCCGTACCGGCGCCCTGCTGAAGCGCTACATAGCGGGGCAGATTCCCATCAACGGCCAGCCAGGAACCGGCCCCGCGAAGAACTTCAATGAGGTATTCACCGGCGGCGCCTGGTCACCGAACGGGCGGCGGCTGCTCATCGAGGCGAGCGGAATCGGCGCCGTTCCATTTATCATGGGTCCCGGCGCGCTAGGAGCGTGAGCGGATGCGGAAGCGAAGGAGGCGCCCAGACCGCGCGCGCAACGATGATCTGGACGTCAGCGAAGACACCGAAGACTGATGCTGATGAAGAAACGCCGATTATATCGCCTCTCGATGGCGCGGAGCATGTGGCGCGCGACAGCCAGTGGCGCTGGGGACTGCGGCTGGGCGGGCTGGTCGCGGTAGTGGCGCTGGTCGCAGTAGTCGCGTTCACGCTGGCGCCGGTGATACCCCGCCTGGCGCCCCCGATGACGCCGCCAGATTACATCACGCTGGCGCTCCCATCCGAGCTGCGCTTCTGTGCAACGAACGGCTACTGGTCACCCGATGGGCGCCAGATCGCCGTGGCGCGCGCGCCACTCTGCGGGTCGAGCGGCGTGGGTGCGCGCAATCCGCCGGACATCTACATCTATGACGCGGCAAGCGGCGCGCAGATCACCGAATACACGATCATGCCCGCCATCCAGAGCGCGCTGGCGCTGGCGGATCTCAGCGGCGCGCAGGTCAATTACTCCAACGTCACCTGGTCGCCTGACCAGCGCACACTGGCGGCGCAGTTCGAGGTGATCCAGTCGCTTCCACAAATCGTCAACGGGTTTCCCATCCGCGCGCGGGCGGGCGTCGCTCTGCTCGTGATCGCCGGGCCACATACTGGCGCCGTGTCCGCGCTCATCAGCGCGCGCGGCCTCTCGCTAACGGCGGAAGGAAGCGGCTATACGCCCGGCCCGCTCGCCGTGGACGAGTGGGACACACGCCAGCCCAGCGCCCGCCTGCTCGATCTCCCGGCGGCGCTTGAGTATGCGTGGCTGCCGGGGGACCTGCTGATCGGCGCCGATCCGCCGCCGTCCGGCGACGTGGGGCCAATCGGAAATCCCATTGGCGGCCAGCGTTTTAGCATGTGGCGGACGGGCTATTTCGTCGAGGTCAACCCGATAGATTGCGGCCAGTACCGCGCGCGCGCGTCAGCAAGATCACAAACGCCATTGACTGTGCTGTACCTGTTCACCACAGCGTGGTCGCCCGACGGGCGCTACCTGATGACGATCACCCAGGTAGCCAGAGCGCCGCAAGCCCTCATCATGACCGCTGACACGCCGCTCCTGCCGTTCTGCCTGTCAGGTCTCAGCGGCGAGCGCGTTACCCCAGGCCCCCGTCCACGACCGCGCCATGCGCGCCACGCTGGGCCTGCTCAGCGGCGGCGTCTCGAACACGGAGTTGCTGTGGAGCCCTGACGGCGCGCGACTGGCGGCGCTGCCCTCCGCATCCAGCCAGCTTTCAAGCGCCATCACGCTCTACAATACCGCGACCGGAGCCGTCCTGGCGCGCATCTCCGCCGGCCCCTCACAGATTCCCGGCGCGCAGGGGTCCGACGCCAACGCGCTGTTCATCAACGGCGCGTGGTCGCCGGATGGGCAGCGGCTCCTGGCGGCCGTTGAGGGCCAGCAGTTCAGCATCCGCGTCTACGGCCCGCCTGCGCTCGGCTGAGGCGAGCCGCTACGGCTGCGGACGCGGAACGCTTATATCCCACTGCGTCGCTGAGGTAAAGATCATCGTGACCGTCGTCGTCGCGTTCTTCCAGCAATCATTCGACCCGCAGGCCACGCTGGTGTAGCCGTGGGACGAGAATTGCCGGTCCATGAACACCTTGACCGTCGCCGCCGTTCCCGCGCTGCACAGCGTCTCGCCTATAACGGCGGGCGCCGAGTTCCCCGCCGCCCGCGTCAGCGGTGGATACTGGACACCGGAGGCCGCATCGTAGTAGGTCTGGTACTCCGGGTGGTGGCCGAAGACGCTATCATCGGACGCATCGAAGCCGGAGTCGCAGGCCGGCATGGCGAGCGGCGGCGCCTCGCGTAGCGTAAACGTCACCAGCCCGTGACCCAGCGCTGTCACGTTTTCCAGCGAGAGAAAGCCCGGCGCGCCCAGAAACAGATCCTTGCTGGCGTTATCAACGTTGAAGGTATAGCACACACCTGGACATGCCACCTGCGCGTCGCCGCCCTCCGGGAATGTGTTCCACTTCTCCCAGTCAAAGATCGGCATGAGTGTCGTGAATGGCGCCGGTCCCTTGCCAGTAGTGACATCGAGGTTGATATCGGAATTTGGCGCGCACGCCTGGTAGGTCTTGATCGAGTACTGCCCCGGGCCGCCGCCACTGATGATCGGGGGCCGCGCGACGGTTCCCAGCGGAAACGGCGTGGACGGCAGGCTGAACACCGCCGCGCTGGCGAAGCCCTGGACCTGCGCGCAGGTCGTTGGCGGTCTGGTCGCGGTCGGGCTGGCTCCTCCCCCCACGCTCCTCTGGCCACAGCCAGCCAGTGACAGCCCCAACAGCGCCAGCAGCGAGGCGCCGGTCAGGAACGCGCGCGAGAGACGCGAGACACCCATGCCGTCACTCCACTTCAGGCCGGCGCGCGCCTCAGCGGGATTCCACCCATCCCAGCGCGTCCACATGGCTGCGCGCTCCTGGCGCAGTGGCGGCGCTCACGCCGCCTGGACGCCAGTATACAGGAAGTGGACGCCGATCAACAGCAGCATGCCGCGCAGTTTGGAGTGTTTGGTCGCGGCTACCCCGCCCGCTGCCCAGCGACCCACGTCTGCGCGACGAGGTTGACGCCGAAGTGGTAGGCCAGCGCGCGCTCGTCGGGGCCGTCCAGGATGGCGAGGTCACAGGATTTGCCCGGCTCCAGACTGCCGACCTCGCCCGCCATGCCCAGCGCATGCGCGCCGCCGAACGTCGCAGCGGTCAACGCCTCCTCCAGCGTCATGGACATCGCGCTGACCGCCAGCGCGATCATCATTGGCATGGACTCGCTGTACGACGTGCCGGGGTTGAAGTCGGTCGCCAGGGCGACGCGCAGGCCGTGGTCGTAGAGCCGCCGCGCAGGCGGGTAGGGAATGCTGAGGGTGAAGCTGCAGCCGGGCAGCAGCACGCCCGTCACGCCCGCCGCCGCCAGCGCGTCTAGCTCGGCGTCGGAGGCGTAGTCGAGGTGGTCGGCGGAGACGGCGCCCACTTCCGCCGCCAGCGCCGCCCCGCCGGAGGGGCCAAGCTGGCTGGCGTGCAGCTTCAGCGCGTAGCCCAGGTCGCGCGCGCGGGTCAGGATGCGCCGCGACTCCTCGACGGTGAAGGCGCCCGCCTCACAGAAAACATCGCAGAAGCGCGCGCGCCCGGCGAATGCGGGCAGCATCCGCTCGCAGACCTCATCCACATACGCCGCGCGCCCCTCCGGCGAGCCGCGCCGCTCCGGCGGGAGGGTGTGCGCGCCGAGGAAGGTGGGAACGATGCGCGGTAGATCCGGCGTCGACTAGCCAGCGCCTCCATCACATCCAGCAGCCGCGCCTCCGTCTCCAGGTCCAGCCCGTAGCCGGTCTTGCTCTCAACAGTCGTCGTGCCGTGGGCGGCGAAGGAGCGCAGCCGCGCCGCGCCCAGCGCCCGTAGCTCCTCCACGCTGGCGGCGCGCGTGGCGCGGACAGTGCTGAGGATGCCGCGCCCCTGCCGCGCCAGCTCTTCATAGCTGACCCCGGCGTGGCGCAGGTGGAACTCCTCCGCGCGGTCGCCAGCGAAGACGAAGTGGGTATGCGCGTCTACGAAGCCGGGAATCACCGCGCGTCCGCCCGCATCCACGCGCCGCCCCGGCGGGACGGCGGCCACATCCACCGCCGCCGCCAGAGCAGCCTCTGGCCCGGCCCACACCACGCGCCCGCCGCGCGCCGCCAGCGCCCCGCGCGCGACGACGCCCAGCGGGCCAACGGCGCCCTCGATGGCGTCCGGAGCCAGCGTTACCAGACGGCTGATATTCGTGAGCAGCCAGTCAGCGGCGATCGGCATCTCAGGGATGCCCTGGCGGAGGAGTGGCGTGCGGATGCGGCAGGCCGAGCTTGGCATGGATCGCGGCGGCGACGTGCGGCGAGACGATGCCGTCCAGGTCGCCATGCAGCCGCGCGACCTCCTTGAGCAGGCTGGCGCTGACGAAAAGCTGCCTGAGCGCAGTGACGATCATCAGCGTCTCGATCTCGGGCGCGAGGTTGCGATTCATCAGCGCCTGCTGGAACTCCAGCTCGAAATCGGTCACCGCCCGCAGCCCGCGCACGATCGCCTTGGCCCCCACCGTCCGCGCGAACTCGACCACCAGCCCCTCGAACGGCTCGACGCGCACATTGGCCAGCCCGGCCTCTGCGGCAGTCTCGCGCCAGAGCGCCACGCGCTCCTCGGTGGAGAAGAGCAGGTTCTTGCTCGGCGTGGCATAAACCGCGACGATCAGCTCATCCACCAGGCTCGCGGCGCGCCGGGCGATATCGAGGTGTCCATTATGAACGGGGTCAAAGGTGCCAGGATAGACGGCGATCAGGCGGCGGCGCTCGGCGCCGGAACCCTCGCCCGCTGGGACGGCGCGTCGTTGGGCGTCCTGCTGCACGGAGATGCGCTCACTTTCTGGCGGTGGCGCGAGAAGCGCGCTGATAGCGAGCCAGGCGCGCCCGCGCATGCGGCGCCGGAGGAAAGCCCCCGCCTGGCTCATCCCTGCCATTGTAGCCAGCCCCGCCACAGGATGTCTACCCTGGGCGGGGCTGGCGGTGCGCGATAGTGGGCGATTACCCTCGCGCGGCGGCGGTCGTGTCGAGCGGGAGCAGGTTGGCCTCGATGGACGCGCGACGCGGCTCCAGGAACGGCGGCAGCGCCAGCCGCTCGCCCAGGCGCGCCTCATCCTCGTCGGTCAGGAAGCCCGGCCCGTCGGTCGCCAGTTCGAAGAGGATACCATTCGGCTCGCGGAAGTAGATGGACTTGAAGTAGTAGCGCTCGACCAGGCCCGACGTGCGCAGGCCCACCGACTCCAGCCGGTCGAGCCACTCCAGATGCTGCTCCGCCGTCGGCACGCGGAAGGCGACGTGATGCACGCCACCGCGTCCCAGGCGCTCGCGCGGCATATCGGGGCGTGGATCCACGTGGACCTCGGTTCCAGGGCCGCCGGCGCCTGTGCCGAAGACCACGATCTCGCGCTCCGGGCCGTCGCTCGCCGCGTAGGTCCCCTGCTGGCGGAAGCCCATCACCCCGGTCAGCACGACCGCCGTTGGCTCGATGTCATGCACGGTCAGCGACACCGCGCCCAGGCCGCGAATGCCATGCGGCGCGGGTGCGCTGCTCTTGGCCCAGGGCGTCCCGCCCGCCAGCGGCGCGCCGGAGTCATCCACCAGCGCGAGGCGCTGGCCCTCCGGGTCGCGGAACGCCAGAACGCCGCGCCCGGCCTCGGTGGCGATGGCGTCATGCTCGACGCCCAGCATGGTGAAGCGGTCCTCCCACCACGCCAGCGTCTCCGCGCCCGACACCCGCAGCGCGATGCGCGAGATGCTGCTGTAGCCAGGCCGCAACGGCGCCGCCTGGGGGATATCGAAGAACGTCACCTCCGTGCCGGGATTACCGCGCTCGTCACCATAGAAGAGGTGATACGAGGTGGTGTCATCCTGGTTGACGGTCTTCTTGACGAGCCGCAACCCCAGCACACGAGTATAGAAATCAACGTTGTTCGCCGCGTGGGCGGTCAGCGCCGAGACGTGATGCAGTCCGGTCAGTTCCATGATTTCGCTCCTGTGACAGCGCGGATGTCGCGCATGTCCGATGGTGTCGCGTGGCGCGTCCCACTGGCGCGCCGCTCGCTCTATCTCATGTTTATCGATCTACTTCGTCACTGGCGGAGTCATCGAGACGCTGGGCGCGCTGGAGCTTGCTCAGCAGCGTCAGCAGCGTCCGCTGCTCGGCGCCGGTCAGCGCGGCGAACCGCTCGGCTTGAAACCGCTCCTGTCCCGGCACGACGCTGTCGCGCAGGCTCCGGCCAGCGTCGGTGAGAACCAGACGCTTCAGCCGCCCATCAGGGCAGCGCTGGATCAGTCCGCGCCGCTCCAGCTTATCGAGCAGCTGGGTGATGGCGCCCTGCGTCACCAGCAGCCGACGCGCAAGCTCGCGCTGGGTCAGGCCCTCATGGGCGCCGATCTGGGCCAGCGCGTCGAACTGCGCGGCGGTGATGCCCGACGCATGCAGGCGCTGCTCCGTCAATCGGATGTTGCGCACATACACACCCGCGAGCCGCGTCCACAGCGCGACCCCTAGCCGCCGCTGGCGCGCGTCGTCGCTGGATTGCGCATCGCCGCTGCCGTCCGCCATGCCCGCCTTCCTCTCCCGCTTCCGGCCATACTCACTATGGCCATCACCTAATACTTTAGCACTAAAGTATTAGGTAGGTCAAGGTCAGAAAATGAGGAGCGCCGGCTGGCGGGAGCCGCGCTTATGGATGGCTCCCGCCGCCGCCAAGCCGCCTGCGCAGGCTCCACGCCACCCCGCGTCCCAGGCCGCGCAGGCGGCCTTCGTGGCCACAGGCGAGCGCGAAGCCCCCATGCGGGTTCAGGGTTCCCGCATGGGGCCCTTAGCTGCGGCTTCAGCCGCCGAACTGGGGGCGAGAGCCGCGCGTTACCCTGGAGCGCCGGAATCGTCGGCGTCATGCCAGAGGGAGCGCATCTCCGCGCAATTCGCCAGCAAGGAGGCAAGTCCGCCCTGCGCTTCGACACGGCCCTCCTTCAGCACGATAATATGGTCAGCGCGGCGCAGCGCCGCGCGGCGGTGCGAGACCGCCAGACATGTCACGGCGCCGTTGGCGAACAGGCGCTCCCACAGCACCCGCTCCGTCTCGACATCCAGCGCGCTGGACAGGTCGTCTATCACCAGCAGCTCAGCGCCGCGCGCCAGCATGCGCGCGGCCGCCGTGCGCTGCGCCTGGCCACCTGAAAGCTTGACGCCACGGGAGCCTACGAGCGTCTCCAACTCCGCCTCCAGCGCCTGTACGTCATGTTCCAGGACAGCGCCCCGCACAGCGGCTGCCAGCGCCTCAGGGTCGTCAGGGAGCCCCAGAAGGATGTTCTGCTTGAGCGTCTCGCTGAACAGGCGCGGCGCCTGCGACGTGTACGCCGCGCGAGGCGGTGTAAAGAAGGAATCCACGCCGTCCACGACCTGCCCGTTCCACCGGATCTCGCCCGCCTCTGAGGGCAGCAAGCCCAGGAAGGCTTGCAGGAGCGTTGTCTTGCCCGCGCCGACGCGTCCCGTCACCACCGTCAGGGAGCCGCGCGGCAGGCGCAGGTCCACTTCGGCGATCCCGCGCCCCGACTGCGGGTGATGATAGGTCAGCCCCCGCGCTTCCACGAGGGTCAGCCGATCGGTATCGCTGCGCGCAGGAGGCGCCGCCGGGGGCAGCGAGCCGCGTAGATACAGCGGAGTGGACTCCACCAGCGCGGCTGGCGGAGCGCCGCCCAGCAGGGCGCCCATGCGCGCGAACGCGACGCCGGTCTGCTTGTAGACGGCCAGGTACTGGCCGAGTCCAGTGGTAAATTCGGCGATAAAGCCCAGGTACACGACAAACAGGGCAAAATCGCCCACCGTCAGGCTTCCATCGCGCAGGCTCCCGGCGGCCAGCAGCATGATCAGACCGGCGCCCAGGCTCACCGTGTTGGACGTGATAGCGCCCAGCGCCTGCGTCGCCAGGCGATCAGCCAGCATGGCTTTGCGGCGTTGCTCGTTCAGCCGCCGGAAACGCGCCACGGCCCGCTCTTCAGCGCCGGCGGCCTGCAACGTCTGCGCCGCCGCCAGGATATCGCCGATGGCGCCAGTGACCTGGCTGGTAGCCTGGCTGCTGGCCGCGCGGTAGCGCTCCAGCGCGGCGCTCGCCCGCTGCGCGACCGCCACCACGACCACGAGCGGCAGGATGACGACCAGCGTCATGCGGACATTGATATGCAGGAGGATCAGGAACGCCACCACAGCGAACAGGCCCTGGACCACAAGCTCGTCGGACCAGTCCATGTTGTCTTCGGCCTGATAGGCGTCGTCGCGAAAGCGGCTGATCGTCTCACCGATGGAGTAGGGCAGCGCATGGGCTCCTGGCCGCTCCAGGACGCGCCGCAGCAGGTTGCGGCGCACCAGCCCGCTCATCGCGAACCGCAAATTGATCTCGACAAAGCCAGCGGTGAGCCACAGCGTCGCGCGGCTCACCGCGAGCGCCACCAGCAGCGCGATCAGCCCCCACGCGCCCACGGACAGGCGCGCCTGCCCGGTGAGCGTATCGAAGAAGGCGCGGGCGACCAGCCCCACCAGGAGGTACGACAAGGCCATCATAGCCCACAACGCCGCGTGGAGCAGGTAGAGCCAGGGCCGGAAGCGGATCATGTCCACCATGTAGCGCCAGGTTGGGAGCGGCTTCATGCGGTAACCTCCTCAGCGGCGACCCGCAACAGTTCAGCGAAGCGCGAGGCGCCATCGGCGGCAAGGGCGAGCCGCGGCCCGTACTCGCGCACTTGCCCGTCTTCCAGGACCAGGATGTCATCGGCGTAGGCGAGCGTGGCCAGCCGGTGCGCCACGATGATGCTGGTACGGCCTTCGAGCAGCCGCCCCAGCGCCGCATGGACCAGCCGCTCCGTGGCCGGGTCGAGGCGCGAGGAGGCCTCGTCCAGGATCACCAGGTCGGGGTCGCGCAGCAAGATGCGCGCGCAGGCCAGCGCCTGCGCCTGCCCAGCGGAGAGCCCGGCGCCGTCTGGCCCCAGCGGGGTGTCCAGCCCGCGCGGCAGCTTCGCGTAGCCATCTGGCCAGTCCCATCGTGTCCAGCGCGGCTATAATCCGCTCATCCGGCACGCTGTCGTCGAAGAGGGTCACGTTGTCGCGCACGCTGGCATGGAAGAGGCGCACATCCTGCGTCACCAGGCCGATGCGCGCGCGTATCGCCGCCAGATGGGCGTCCCGCAGGTCAACTCCCCCCAGGCGCACGACGCCCGCCGATGGATCATAGAAGCGCAGGAGGAGCCGCGTCAGCGTGGTCTTCCCGCTGCCTGTGCGCCCCACTATCCCCAGCGCGCGGCCCGGCTCCAGGCGCACGCTGACATCGCGCAGGATCGGGGCGCCCTCCGCATAGCCAAATGAGACGCCGTCCAGCTCCACCGCCAGCGGGCCGGGCGGCAGCGCGGCGCCAGGCCCATCAACCACACGCGGCGTCATCCCAAGCAGCGCCTCGACACGGGCCATGCTGGCGTCCGCCTGCTGTAGGTCCTGTATTTCTCTGCGGATCTGATCGGTCGGCTGGCGCAAGATCTCGGTACACTGAAAGATCAGATAGACGCTCCCGATAGTTAGCCCGCCGGACTTGAACAGCATGGCGCTCAACGCGAGTGCGACCGCCGCGCCAATCCCGAACAGCCCGTCGCTCGTCGCGATCATGCCGTAGCCCCACATCTGCGCCTTGCGCGTCACGGCCAGCCACGAGCGCATCATCTCGGCGCAGCGGCGCAGCACGAACGCGCCAGCCCCGCTGGAGCGAACATCCTCCAAGCCGGCCAGGTATTCGCCCAGGAAGCCATAGAAATCGGCGCTGGCCTGACGGTCCGCGGCCCAGGAAGGGGTGGCGACGGCGCGGATGCGCAGTATGGCGGCCAGGGCCAGCGCGACAAAGGCGCTCATCACCAGGCCTATCCGCCAGTCCACGTGATAGAGCAGCCCGAGCACGCCCACCATCAGGACGCCGTTGCCAAGCACATAGACCACGAACCGTGAGAAGAAGCGGGCCAGGGTGGAGACGTCACCGTCCACCCGCTCGATCAGCTCGCCCGGCGTATGGGCGGTGTGAAAGGTGGCGTCCAGCCGCAGCAGGTGGGCCACGAGGTCAGCGCGCAACTCATTCGTGGCCGCCCAGCTCACATTCTCGGCCACGTAGGTTTCGACGACAGCCAGGCCCTGCCCCACCAGAGCCAGGCCCATCGTCAGCAGCGCCAGGAACGATCAGAGTGCGCAAAGCCCCACCGGAGGTGGCCTGGTCAATGAACTGGCTCGCCACCAGCGGCGTGGCCACCTGCACACCGATGGCGCCGCCCAGGATCACCGCCAGCAGGCCCATCCGTGGCCACTGGGGCCGCAGATAGCGGGCCAGCAGGCGCCGGTAGCGGTTCAGCGCCTGAAACCAGCGCTGGCGGACGACGCCGACTTCATAGTCAGTCTTGGTCGCGAGTTTCTGGTCCATAACCATCCTGTATTGTCGTCAGAGAGTCACTAGCGACAGGGTAGACGTTCCCCTGGGACCAGCGGCGTCTCTACGCTACGTGTGAGGATGGGAACACAGAAACAGCCATGAAGCGGGAGGGCGCTCGTAGCTGAGGCGGCATGGGATACAAAGAACGACCGCGAAGCGCCTGAGCGCGCCTGTGGCCGCCGCGTCTCCTCAAGAGTGCGGAGGGCAAACATCCATCACAACGCCCAAGAAACTTGTGGGCGTTCAGATGGCGTCAGTAAAACTCTGAGGAAGGGAATCGTTCTACGGGGTTACGAGGCGCGCTCTTCTGTGTTGGTCACACCGCTGATACGGGGAATCTGAGTCAACAATGCGAACATGTGTGCGCCTCCTTGAACTATCGGACGTTGGCGAGAGTGTACGACGCCAGGCGAAAGGCGTCAAGCCATCCGAACAGGCCATGAGGGCCTGTGAATTATCGCGAGACGCCGCCTGGCGGCTAAAGCCGCGGCTAAGGGCCTACCGGCCACAAAGCCCGCCTTCGCGGGCTAGGATGCGGGCGTTAGGCCGGACGAGATGGATAATTCACAAGCCCTGACAAGCCATGACATGCGAGTACAGGTGGATGGCGCAGAGAGCAGGCGGAGCGCGACGCCCCGCCTGCTCCCCGCTTACTCTACGCTCATCTCCGCCTCATCCAGCGCGCCATTCAGCCCGGCGGCGAGCAGCGAGCGCGAGAAGAGGTAGTAGCCATAGGTGGTGGTGGTGACGAAGCCGCTGGAAGTGTAGAGCGCGATGGCGCGGTCGTTGGTCGTGTCCACCTCCAGCGTGACGCGCGTCGCGCCCTGCTCCCGCGCCAGCGAGCAGGCCCGCGCCAGCATGCGCCGCCCCCAGCCCTGCCGCTGGCGCGCGCTGTCCACCGCGAAGCCATAGATGCCAACACTGGAATCAGCATCTTCGGCGTACAGCTTGAACGCGCCTACCGGCTCGCCATCCGCCAGCGCGAGATACAGCCGCTGCCGCTCCTCTGACTGTTCCAGGTCGGCGCGCATATGGCGCATCGTCTGCTCCAGCGGGCGCTCGAATCCCGAAGCGGTAATGCGCGCGGCGGCGAGAAACGCCTCCTCATCGCCGGGCGTGATCAGGCGGGTAGTCAGCGCGCCGTCATCTGGGGGCGAAACATCCGCGCGCAGCTCCATGCGATGCTCAGAAAACATGCGCATGGCGGGCAACGCGCCGATGAACGCGCGGCCAGCCGTCGAGGCCTCCTCGCAGATCGCGTACAGATGCTCACCGCCGCTGCTCCTGAAGCTGGCGCGCGCGGCTTCGAGGAGCCGCATCCCAATCCCGCGCCGCCGCCAAGCGGGCGCGACCATCCCGCACAGCTCCGCCACCGCGCCATCGCCATCCAGCGAGCAGTAGCCTACCAACTGATCGCCAGCGCGCGCCAGGAAGACCTTTGCCACCTCGCTCTGATCACCACCCCAGCCCAGCTTGAGATCCAGCCCGTCCGCCGCATCGCAGACCTGCTTCAACGCCTGGACCTCAGCGAACTCTGCGGGTGTGAGGCTGGCGGCGCCGGTGATCGTAATAGGTTGTTCCGCTGTTCCTTCTGGCATATGCGCCTCCTCCATATAAAATAAACGCGGCGCCAGGACGCGCGCCTGAATACAGCCAATCAATTTCGCAGCATAGCCCGCCAGCGCCGGGAGCGTCAAGCGCGCGGCTATCGCGGCCAGGGCGTTGCAAGGCGTTGTCAAAGTCGTGCGCGCTGGGCCGGACACAGAACAGCGGGCGCAACGGCAGCGGGCGCGCTATAAGCGTTCCCTGGATACAGGCGATCTCGATACCGGTTCAGTCTGCTGACACCTTCACCGATCCACATCACTTGCCGCTTCCCAGGCCCCGCTTCAGCGCTCTTTGGCGCCTGCCGCTACATCCCGCAAACGGCCTTCTGCCTGGCCCGATTTGATGGCCGGTGAGGGCCGAGGGACGAGCGACTCATCACCTGGTACCGGTAATGAGCCGTTCGCGGTCAAACGCCGCGGACACGATCCACCAGCCAAGTCCGTCGAGGACTAGCAGCGCCGCCGCGAGGCCGAGGGCAAGGCCGAGCGTCGCGTGGATCACGTTGAGGGTGATGAGATTTACCACTAAGATCGTTGGGAACCCACCGAGCACGCTGAGTTGCTGGGCGACACGGGTGTCGCTCGATCGCGTGGAGATCGCGATAGCGACCCAGATCGACAACCCGGCGATGAGCGGCGTAAAGAGCAGCTGAGCGAGCAGGTCCGGGCCTCGGATGAGCGCCGACGCCACGACCTGCTGTGCGAAGAGCTCGATACAGGCGAGAACAAAGGCGTAGACCGCATAAGCGACGAGAAGCGATGGGACGAAGGCCGCCAGAGCCTTGCCTAGCAGCAACTCCTCGCGGCGAATCGGCGTCGTGAGCACCGGCTCGAGCGTGCCCTGCTGGCGTTCGCCAACCACCGAGTAGGCGGCGACAAAGGCCGGCACGATGGCCGGGATACCGAGCATGTATGCCAGAGCATCCCCATTGCGGAGCGCGCTCGATTCCGACGCGGGCAGGGCAACGAACTCGATCAATGGGATGATGACGAAGATCAGCGCGATGATCGCCATCCCCGCGATGATGGAGCCGTTGCGCCGGTACTCTCGAAACTCCTTGAGGTAGATGGTCCGGACGCGGGTTGCGCTCACGTTCATTTTGCGCCTGCCTCCACGTCCTCGTCGATCAGTTCGAGGTAGACGTCTTCGAGCGAGTGGTGTGACTCAGCGAGAGACAGCATGTCAGCGCCCGCTCCGACGAGGGCTCTCGTGAGCGCCGGCGCGGCGACAGTCGTATCGGAGACGGCGAGGATGTAGGCGCCGGAAGCGTCCTGCTGCCAGGTGTCAACTGCCGGGAGGCCGCCAAAGACTCGGTCAGGATCGCGGAGCGGGACACGGGTTCTCACGACGAGCACTCTGGGGAAGAGCCGCTCGCGGAGATCGTCGGGCCGGCCGATCGCGCGTAGAGTCGTGTTCAAGAGCGCGACACGGTCGCAGAGGCGTTCCGCCTCCTCGAGGCGGTGAGTGGTGAGAAAGATCGTCACCCCCCGCTGGCGGAGTCCGTCGATCAGCTCGTGGACCTCGCGAGCGGCGAGCGGGTCGAGGCCCGCAGTCGGCTCGTCGAGGAAGAGCACGTCCGCATCGTTGAGCAACGCCCTGGCCAAACTGACCCGCTGGCGCAGCCCTTTGGACAGCTTGCCACAGGGATCGTTGGCCCGCCCGGCGAGGTTCACGGCCCGGAGAGCGCGATCGATGCGCTGGCGGGCATCGGGCAACTCGTAGAGACCAGCAAAGCACTCGAGGTTCTCGGTGACGGTCAGGCGGAGGTACAGACCTGGCGACTCCGGCATGATCGAGATCCGCCGGCGGATCTCCACCCCGTTCTCAGGCGTGAGCGGGAGTCCAGCGACCATTGCCGAGCCCGAGGTCGGGGCAAGGAGCGTGCCGAGCGTCCGTACGGTCGTCGTCTTCCCGGCGCCGTTCGGCCCGAGGAAACCGAAGACCTCGCCGTAGCCGATCTCAAACGAGACATCCTGGAACGCGACCCGGTCACCGAAGCGCTTGCTCAGACCCTGAGCGGAGAGCGCCGGGCCGCTCCTCTTCCCATCAGTAGTCGCCGCGACCTTCTCCGTACTCACGACGCGGTCACCTCGCAAGGTCTATGCGCTCGGTCTCAATCCTGTTGCCGAGGCCAACGGCGTTGGCGCGGAAGTAGCGCGTCGCCGTTCGGGAGTGGATATGAGGGGACTGGAACCCCTGACCTACTGCATGCCATGCCGACGCGCTTCCAGTTGCGCCACAGGCCTTCATGCGGCATATCGCGCACCATACTACCACTGACACGGCTGAGCCGCAAGCGCCTCGCTACGGCTCAGGGCTCTCGCCCACCATTCCTGCTACTGCCTCTACAAGTTCACCGATCCAGTGCGCCAACGCGCCAGCGCACGCGGCGGGGTATGCTGTGGCTGACGGGCGCGGGCGCGCCCATGTGTACGGTAGAACAACCAGTCCAAGGGAGGATAGGTGTATGGCGACGGAGCCAGCGGCGTGGAAGACGGTCGGCGTGGTCGGCGGCGGCTCGATGGGATCGGGCATCGCCTACGAGGTGGCGCGCAACCTGGAAGCGCGCGTGATCGTGCGCGAGGTGGACGCGCAGACGCTGGCGCGCGCGCGGGCCAACATCGAGCGGCTGGTCGCGCGCCCGGTGGAGAAGGGCCAGATCACCCAGGAGACAGCGGACGCCTGGCTGGCGCGCTTCGAGTGGACGACCGAGCTACGCACGCTAGCCTCAGCGGACATCGTCGTCGAGGCGGTCTTCGAGAACCTGCCGCTCAAGCAGGAGATCTTCGCCGCGCTCGATAGCATCTGCGAGCCAGACGCGATTCTCGCCAGCAACACCTCCGGCCTGCCAATCACCCAGATCGCCGCCGCCACCCAGCGACCCGAGCGCGTGATCGGCCTGCACTTCTTCAACCCCGTGCCAGCGATGAAACTGGTGGAGATGATCCGCGCCTACCAGACCAGCGACGAGACGGTCGAGCGCGGCGCCGCCTTCTGCCAGGCGCTAAAGAAAGAGACCATCCTCTCGAAAGACTACCCCGGCTTCATCACCACCCGCATCGGCCTGATGATGATCGCCGAGGCCGTGCGCTGCCTGGAGGAAGGCGTCGGCACAGCCGAAGACATCGACAAGGGCATGCGCCTTGGCTTCAACTTCCCGATGGGCCCGCTGGAGCTTGCCGACCTCGTCGGCGTGGATGTCACCCTGCACGTCCTCGACGCCGAGCGCGCCGCCCTCGGCGACCGCTTCACGCCCAGTCCGCTGTTGCGCAACATGGTCACCGCTGGCTACACTGGACGCAAAGCCGGTCGCGGCTTCTACAATTACCGCAAGGATGCCAAGTAGTCCGCTATAGCTGCATGAGGCGTCCCGTTCCATCCCGGAGGATTGCTACCCGATGTGCTTTGATCTCGACTCCCAGCCGCCCGTCCAGCCGCTGCTCGGCAGTGACGCGCGCGGCGAGCTCCTGACGCTGACCTCAGCGGACGGGACGCCGTTCGCCGCCTACCGCGCGCATGCCGACACCGCCAGGCGCACCGGCGCGGGCATCGTCATCCTGCCCGACGTGCGCGGTCTGTTCCAGTTCTATCAGGACCTGGCGATGCGCTTCGCCGAGGCCGGCGTCGAGGCCATCACGATTGACTACTTTGGCCGCACAGCGGGCCTGACCGCGCGCGACGACGCCTTCGAGTTCTGGCCGCACGTCCAGCAGACGAAAGCCCCCCAGATTCGCGACGACGTGGCGGCGGCGCTCGCGCAGTTGCGCAGTGGCCCCAACCCGCCAACCGCGTACTTCACCGTTGGCTTCTGCTTCGGCGGCGGCAACTCCTTCCACCAGGCGGCGAACGGCTTTGGGCTGGCGGGCGTCATCGGTTTCTACGGTTCACCCACCCGCCAGAGATCGGAAGGCTCTCCCGCGCCAATAGAGCGCGTGGATGAGATGAAGGGCGCCGTGCTCGGCCTCTTTGGCGGCGCCGACGAAGGCATTCCCGCCGCCGATATCCAGCGCTTCGATGAGACGCTGGCGAACGCTGGCCTCGAGCATGAGCTCATCACCTATCCCGGCGCGCCGCACAGCTTCTTCGACCGCAAGTACGAAGAGTTCGCCAAAGAGTCAGCCGACTCCTGGGCGCGCATCGTGGCGTTCATCGGCGCGCACACGCCGCAAAACTGAGGGCTCGCCTGATGACCCAAACGCCCGGCCCGCTAGCGCCGTTCGAGGTCCTGCTGGAGCGGGCGGAGGGCGGCGCCACGCCGTTGCCGGAGCCGCTGGCGCGCCTCTACGGGCGGCTGGCGTTCCCGGACGCCGCTCCGGGCGGCGCCTGGGTCATCAGCAACCTCGTCGCGTCCATAGATGGGGTAGTCGCTTTCGGAAACCCGGCGGCTGACCCCATCCCACGCGCGCTGGCCGAGATCAGCGGCAGCGAGCCACACGACCGCGCGCTGATGGGCCTGCTGCGCGCCGTGGCCGACGCGGTGATCGTTGGCGCTGGCACGCTGCGCAGCGTGCCAAACCACCTCTGGCTGCCAGGCTACATTGCGCCCAGCCTACGCTCCCGCCTGGGATGCGCTGCGCGCCGCGCTGGGCAAGCCGCGCGCGCCGCTGGCGGTCATCGTCAGCGGCGGTGGCGATGTAGACACGGCGCTGCCCGCGTTTCAGGACGCGGAGGCGCCCGCGCTGCTCGTCACCTCTCACGGTGGCGCGGAGCGGCTGGCGGGCGCGCCGCTGGGCCCACGCGCCCGCATCCACGACGCGGGCGGCGAGCGCGTCATCGCCGCCCGCGCCACGCTGGACGCCACGCTAGCGGCGCTGGACGCGCTGAACGCGGAAGGCGCCGGCTCGCGGCTGATTCTGGTGGAGGGCGGGCCGCGCCTGCTGGGCCAGTTCGTCGCCGAGGGCCTGCTGGATGAGCAGTTCCTGACCGTCGCGCCGCAACTTGTCGGGCGCGACGAGCAGGCCCGACGCCCCGGCCTGATCGAGGGCCAGCGGCTGATCCCCCAGCGGCCCACCTGGGCGCGGCTCATCAGCGCGCGCGCGGCGGGCGACTACCTCTTCCTGCGCTACCGCCTGCGCGCCTGACAGCTCATCCATTCTACCGGGCCATCTCCCGCCCCGCGACACGCGCTCACCCGCAATCGCGCCAGGCTGCGCCCGCGCCTGAGCGCCCGGTTGAACACGCCCTGAGAGCGAATTGTGGCGCCTTGCCACTTTCAATCCGAGCGATTGCCATGTATAGTAGGTGGGGCCATGCTAGCGGCAAGGGCGCCCGCCCTGGCTCGACAACCACGCCAGACCGCGCAGCCCCTCAGATAGGTCCGCTTAGAGTGGCCCCAGATGAAGCGACGCGCGGGCGCGGCAGGCCATCGGCTCAACGGAGGTAGAACCCTTATGGCACGATCCAGCGGGCTGCAAACACCACAGCACGCCATCACCGACGTCTACGATACACAACGTGGCGCCTTTCTCGTGCGCTACCCGCCAGGGCTGGTAATCGGCCTGGCCATCTGCGGTGTGATCGCCTTCGCGATGGCCGGGTTTCTCGGCTATTCCGGTGATCCCACGCTCTTCGATAAGCCCTGGGAACTCTACCTGTGGTTCAGCGCGCTGCTCGTGACGCTCCTGTGGTCCATCTTCCGCAACCGGGCATTGCGCGCCCAGCTCATCGCTGTGCTCATCATCGCCGCGCTCTGCATCATCCTCGCCTATCTGATCGGCGACCCAACTGGAGCTATCAGCAGGCTGCTCAAGCAGTATCTCCCGCTGCTAGCCAAAGAACAGTTGACCTACGTCGTCATCAACTTCGCGGCGATCCTCATCTTCTGGATTGATACCATCCGGCGCTGGACGCGGCGCGCGCAGGGCCTGCGCCCCCACACCGACATAGATCTGGCGACCGGTCAGAAAACAGATACCGCCGACCCAGAAGACCTGCCCAGCATGGCCGAGCTGATCTCAGGCGACCTGCTCGCTGGCGCGTTGCTGACCGGCCTGCTCTCGTACCTCTTCCAATCCAACGTGATGAGCCTCATCACACAAACGCAGTTGTCGGCGTGTAGCTTGTCCGTCTCATTCCCGCCATCGAGCTGCGTGGACGGCGCGACCAACGTGTGGGCCTCGCTGACGCTGATTGACCAGACACAGTCACTCAGTTATCTGGCGATCAGCCTGATCATCCTGGCGATCGCCGCCACGATGGGTGGCTTCGGCTCCGTCGGCGGCGCGCCGATGCCAGTGGGTGTCTCGCGGGCGGTCTACGCCACCCTGGCTGACGGCAACCCGCCTGTGACCGCGCCAATCACCACCGGCGTCGCCGAGACCATCCTCGATACCCTGCGCGCCGCGATCAGCCGCCGCCTGCGCGAGCTCGTCCTCGGCATCGCGCGCTCGCTGCGCAACATCGCCTGGCCAGTCCTGCTCTTCACGGCGACCTTCGGCGTTTACAAGCTCTCAGAAAACATCCAGATGTACCTGCATTCCGCCAAAACGCTGGGGAACGCGGCGCTCTATATCCTGCCGGCGACGGAATGGGGGCTGTTGAGTGTCATGACGGTCGTGCTGTCGGCGGCGCTGGTGGTCTTCAACTGGCGGGTCGTGGACAACACGATGCGCTTCCTCGGCCTGAACGGCCTGATCGTGTTGCTGACGTTCTGGATCTTCTCGCTGGCGCTGTGGGGCTTCAACAAGCTGCTGGAGCAGTTTGACCCCAATGTGCACAAGCCCTTCGATCCGCCTAGCGTCGCCACAGCGGTCTCATTCGGGGCGCTCGTCATTCTCGGCGGCATTCTGATCTTCGGGCGGCGCGGGCTCAACTTCATGCCGCGCCAGGCCGCGCGGAGCCAGCCCACCGCCACCGCCGCCGCCGCCGCCAAGCGCGTGACAGCGTCCGAGACGACACAGGAGTAGCCGCCATGATCTCCGGAGTCTTCGCTAAGCCCGGCGTAGGCCGCGCGATAACCGATGTCTACGACCCGCAGGACCGCCGTGTCCTGGTGCGCTTTCCCCATCTCCTCGTCATCATCTTGTCATTGAGCGGCGTGCTGGCGTTCGGCCTGATGGGGTATCTCGGCTATTTAGAAGATCAGTCCGCCGTGGGCAGCTTCTTCCATAAGCCCTGGCCGCTCTTCCTCTGGTTCAGTGCGCTGGTCTTCACGCTGGAGATTGCCGTCCTGCGGCATCCGCGCCTGCGCCGCCAGCTCATCGAAGCGCTCGTGGTCACGATCATCTCGATGCTCTTCGTTGGCGTTGCCGCGGTCTTCCCCAGCCAGGTGTTCGATTTCCTCTCGCGCCTGCTCAATATCCGCATCGCCATCCCAGAGATCGGGAACAGCCCGTGGACCTACGCGATCCTGAACTTTGGCATCATCCTGGTGTTCTGGGCCGATACGGTGCGCCGCTGGCTGCGCTCCCGGCGCGGCAATCCCGCCTCCCGCGTGCTGGACCTGGGCATCGGCACGCTGGAGTTTGGCGAAGAGGGCGATCTGCCGACGCTGCCGGAGCTGATCGCGGGCGACCTGATCGCGGGTGGCGTGCTCGTGGGCCTGCTCTCGCTGTTCTTCGAGGCCGGGGTAATTGACTCCATCTCGCAGACGCTCCAGGTCGGCGCGCACATCACCACCTGCACCGTCTCCTGGCCGATTGGCCCCTGCGGCAGCGCCCCGACCCTCTCACGCATTGACATCATCCAGGCGCTGATCTACCTGCCGCTCGGCTTCATCACCCTCGCGCTGACCGCCACCACCAACGCCTTTAGCGCCGCCAGTGAGACCGAGCAGCCCGAGACCGTGAGCGTGGGAACGGCGGTCGCCGTCTCCGGCGCCGAGGACGGGCAGGCGCTCAGCGCCGACGTGCAAACGGCCAACCCGGATGCGCCGGCTGGGCAGCGCGGCAGCGGGCGTGTCCGCACGACCGTCATCGAGACCATCTACGAGGCCCTGCGCGCGCCGCTGCAGCGGCGCATCCGGCTGGTGATCGACAACCTGCTGCTCGCGCTGCGCAACGTCGTGTGGCCGGTTTTCATCCTGCTGGGTATGGTCGCGCTGGGGCAGGTGGCGAAGAGCATCACATTCTATCTCCACATTCAGAGCGACCAGCGCACCTGCGCCGCGAACCTGGGCCCGACGTTCATGACGGACTGCGGGCTGGTGACCAAGGACATCGCGGCGGGCTTGCAGTACGGCAACCTGGCAGAGGCGATTGGCCTGGTGGTAGCCGCCGCGTTCGCCATCGTCGTGGCGCTCATGATGCTGGTGTTCTCGTTGCGCGTCGCGAGCAATCTGATCCGCTTCCTCGGCGTCATCACCTGGATCGCCGCGCTGACGATCTGGCTGTTCTCGCTCAGCCTGTCCGTCTCCAATGCGCTGTTCAACCTGGTCGGAATCTCGCTGCGCCAGCCCTTCCCGTTCTTCGGCGCCAGCACCTCCGTTTCGCTGCTGGTCTTCCTGCTCGCCTGGCTATTCCTGCTGATCGGCAAGTCGCGGGCGGCCAAGCGCCGCGCCGCACAATTCGCCGTACGCTAGCAAGACCGGCCTCTATCCCAGGAATGCCACGACGCCCCCAGGCGGCTCACCAGCCATCTGGGGGCGTTCGCTTGGGCGGCTTGGGCGGAGAGGGAGTGAGATTCAAGCCCACCAGGCTTGCGCCCAGCGATTTTCACGCTGCGTCAGCATGGCGCTGTGGAATCCGTCACCCGCGGCGTTCGCGGTCCTCCGCCAGGTCGAGCGCGAGCACGCTAGCGAGAATCAGGGCGTCATCTTCTCCCGGCGCCGTCTCCACGCCATAGGTTTCGGTCATGGCAATCCAGCGCTTCGAGACCGTCGCCACCACAACGCCGTCACGCTTCACCCGGTACTCATGCTCGAAGAGGTTGCCGTCCATCTCCAGATCGTGTGGGCCGGGAATGTCAATCGTGTAGTGGTCAACGAGCAGATTGATAAAGTGTTTGCGTACCTGCGCAGCGCCCACTCCTGGCCGCTCGATGGTATAGGTCGGCGTCAGCGCCATCAGCTGACGCTTCACCGTGGCGACCTCCTGGCCGCTCATATCACGCACCACTAACGTGTCGTGCAAGCTCAGCACCTTGCCATCGACCTCATAGATGGGGCGTCCACTCTCGTCGGTAATCTGCGAATCCTCGCCCAGATGGAAAAACTTCTCACGGATGATATAGCGCATCGTTCAGGTCCTCCAGTCATGCAGTATAGCCCAAGGAGCGGGGACGGATTACACCGACTCCACCCGCCGCATCGGCTCCTATCGCCGGCGACTCCAGCGCGACGCGGCGGCGTTCGGCTTCAATCGCGGCGCGCAAGTGGTGTTCGGCGCGAGTGCGCGCGCCGTTGATCAGGTTGCGCGCGGTCTGGAGGGCTATGACCTGCTCCTTCGCGATGCGGCCCGTGAGATAGGCCAGCGCGAAGTCAAGCGTGATGTCATCCGGCACGCTTCCCGCGACCACCGCCACGGCAGCGCGGACGGCGCGCTCAAACGGGGGCAGCACGGTGGGGGCTTCGGTGGCGAGTCCCTCGGCGACCAGGCACTCGCGCAGGGTGGCGCTGGCCTCTTCGGCAAGCCCATGGAAGGGATTCCCGGCGGCTGAGGTGGTCGTCATCGTCTCGTCTCCTTGTTAGCAAGCCGTCTGGCGGAGCCGGCTCAAGCGCGGCGCAATGGCGGCTCGGACGCTAGAGCGACGCCAAGCGGAGTCAGGAGCCAAACCAAAGGCCTGGCGAAATGCGTCAAGACGCAAGACGCTCAGACGCCTGAGGAATGATCATGCCTTGTTCCACTGTACTGCACAAGCGCCTCTAGCGCCCCGCCTGATTCTAACCGAAGGCGTGACCGAAAGGGAGCATGAGTTTCCAGGGTGGGTCAACTGGGCCTGGCTCCGCTTCCTGGCCAAAAGATACCGAGATGGGCGCCCGCACGCGCGCTCTCAGCTCCGCCGCGATGTGATGCGACGCATGCAGGAGCGCATAGCCGCCCGCCTGGACGCGCCTTATCGCGAGGCGCTACGGCGGTAGCATCTCCCTCCCCGGCATGCGACGAGCGCGCCTCTGAGTCGCGCCGCCCTCGCATCGTATCGGCGATGCTGCGGGTGATTCTGCGGCTTTTCCGTGGCGTCCGCCCCCAGTGTCTGGCACACTTCCCCTGAGATTAGCGGTAGGCGCGTTCTCCAGGGGAAAGGATGCGGGCATATGTTCACCTCCATGTCCGGCGCGACGGGAAACGCGAAATCCGCATCTATCGTAGAGCGGGAGTCAGTGGACGCGGCTGGCAGCGGCATTCGGCGCCTGCGCAGCCGGCAAGCGCCGCAACATGCTGGAGCCACCGCGTTCGTGTTCTCCGGTGGCGGCGCTCGCGGCGCGCTGCATGTGGGAGCATTGCGCGCGCTGCTGGAGGCTGGCATTCGCCCCGATATGCTGGTCGGCACATCCATCGGCGCGTGGAACGCCGCGTGGCTGGCCCAATCGCCCACCCTCGACGGCGTCGAGGCGCTCGCCGGCATCTGGCAAAACCTGCAAGCAGGACAGATTCTCCTCGGCCAGCGGCGCTCCATCTGGTCGCGGGCGCGCGCGCTGCGTGGACTGCTGATGCTGGCGGCGCTCCGCCGGATCGCCGGGGGGTGTTCCTCACTGTATAGCGACACGGGCCTTCGCCAGATATTGTCCCAGCGCTTCGCCGACCTGGCCTTCGAGGACCTGGCGCTGCCGTTGAGCGTGATCGCGACGAATCTGAGCCACGGCGGTCGGGCCGTCTTCCAGCGCGGGACGCTCGTAGACGCGCTTCTCGCTTCCTCCGCCATTCCCGGCATCTTCCCGCCGGTGAGCGTCGACGGCGCGCTCTACGCTGATGGCGGCATGGTTGATGGATGCAGCGTGGAGACCGCCATTGAGATGGGCGCGCGCCGCATCTTCGTCCTGGCGATTGGCTACGACGCGGAGGCTGGAGACGGCGCCGCGTGGGCGCACGCCGGAGAGCAGGCGCTGGCAGTGGGTCGCGGCATGCCCCGGCATTCGGCGCCATCGGTGATCCAGCGGGCGTCGCAGGTGATGGGAAACTACCAGATTCAGCGCGCGCTAGAGCGGACGCCGCCGGGCGTCGAGGCGCATCTCATCAGCCTCTCGCAGGGCGCGGGCGGTGGCACGCTGAGCTTTGGGAATGTCGCCGAGTTGATCGAGCGCGCTTACCTGAGCACGCGGACATACCTGGAGACCGCATACGTTGGCGCCACCGACAACGCGAGCCAACTGGCGGAAGTATCCGCGCCAGCGCTCTCAGCGTGAGCTTTCGCGCGCCAGCAGTTCCCTCGCGCGCCAAGGATACGGCGCCAGCAAACAGGGCGCCATGACGCGTGATTTGGGGTGGGGATAACCCCTTTGGTTGTCTTGCGCAACGCATAGCGCCGATATATACTTGTTCCATTCGCGCGGACTCTGGGATGGATACCGAGTTCCGCCACTTCCGGCAGGCTGGCTATGCCTGGCTTCGAGGTAGCGCGCCGGAAGCTAACGATGACACTGTCCGTCATCGAACATCCAGGATATGCATGACTCCTCGCAGGAATGTGCGCTGCGTATCTTAGTGCGTTACCGGCGTGCCACGCTGATGCTGACGTGTTCGGTGGCTGGCTTATCCCGTAGCGGCTGCCCTCAAACGAGGCCATCTCGCCGATTGGCGCCTGGAGTGCTCTCACTCCCTGCCTTCCTGCTCCCGCGAGGAGGGGATGGAAACGCCGCTCCCCTCGCACAGTGAGTGAGGAGCTGGGAGTGAAGGCTGACGCGGGGTCAACAACCCGGCCTGGCGCCAGAATCATCCGTGTCACCCGCATGCGCGCGGGGAGAGATCCATATACGGTCCAACGCTGTCAGACACACCGGCGCGCTCGTCTTGCGCGCTGGGAAATGGAGCCGTCTATGCAGACATCTCATGACAGCCGGCTCGGCATGACTGTCGAAAACTACAAGCTGCTCAGTGTGCTCGGCGCTGGCAGCATGAGCGTCGTCTATCTCGCGCAGCGCCTCGATGATCCGCGTGTGCTGGTCGCGATCAAGATTCTGCACTATCATGGCCTCACCTCGCCCGAAGATCGCTCTGCGTTCCGTATGCGCTTTCTGCGCGAGGCGCGAGCGGCGAGCCAGCTCCGGAATGAATACATCCTCCCTGTGCTGAGTAGCGGCGATGAAGGCGACCTGCCGTACATGGTGATGCCGGTGATCGTCGGCGGCACGCTCGTCACCCGCCTCGCCAACCAGCCGCAACCGTTGCCGCTTGGCGAGATCGCCCGCTACCTGACGCAGCTCGCCAGCGCCATTGACTATGCCCACGAACAAGGTATCATCCATCGCGACATCAAACCGTCTAACATTCTGCTGGATGAACATGGCCATGTGTACCTCACCGACTTTGGCATCGCGCGCCTCTTCGACAGCGGCGACAACGCGCTGACCCGCGAGAACGCGCCCACCCTAACGCGAACGGGGCAGGTGCTGGGGACGCCGTACTACATGGCTCCGGAACAGATTCAAGCCAGACCGGCTGGTCCAGCGGCTGACATCTACGCGCTGGGGGTCGTGCTGTATCAGATGGTCACTGGCCAGGTGCCGTTCCACGGCGATACGCCGCTCGCCATCGCGCTGCAGCACCTGCAAGAAGCGCCGAGCGCGCCCAGCCTGCTGCGCCATGAGCTTCCCCCGCCACTCGAAGCCGTCATTCTGCGAGCGCTAGCCAAGGACCCAGCGGAACGCTACGCCAGCGCGACCGAGTTTGCCGACGCATTCCAGGCGGGCCTCGCTGACCTCGACGATCCGATGGCGACGCGGGCGCCTACCGAGACGTGGCCATTCTCCACGAGCTATGCTTCGAGCGCCTCCACCGTCCATGCCGCCCCTCCCGCGACACCCTTGCCGCAGAGGCACGCCACGTTCGAGAAGCTCGTCGGCCTCACAGTCGACGGCTACCGCATTGGGGCGGTCATCGAGTCCGACGACCTGGGAACCGTCTTCACGGCCACCCGTGAAGGCGCCACTGAGCCAGCGCGGATGCGCTTCCTGGCCATGCCGGGCGCCTCGCCGAAGCAGGTCGCGGGCTATCTGCTGCGGTTCGAGCAGCAGGCGCACAACCTCGCGGCGCTGCGCCATCCGAACCTCGCGCCCGTCACCGGCTACGGCGCGTATGAGGGGCAGCCGTATCTCGTCACGGCTGACAACGAGGGCGTAGCGATCAGCGCTGAGCTGGCCCAGCATGGCGCGGCGGAACTCTCCGCAATCGCCGATTTCCTCGACCAGGTCGTCGCCGGACTCGAAGCCGCGCATCGGCGGGGGGTTCTGCATCTGAGCCTCACAGCTGACCGGGTCTTCCGCCAGGACGATGGGCGGATCGTCGTCGCTGATGTGGGTGTGCGCGGCATGCTCGACGCGGAGAGCGCTAGCGACGTACAATCGCCGTCGCACGCGACCAGCGATACCAACACGCCAGAGCAGATCATGGGGAATCCGGTTGGCCCCTACACGGATGTATACGCTCTGGGCGTCATGCTCTACCATCTGCTGACAGGGCGCGAGGTCTTCACAGGCTCCACCCGCGATGATGTCGCGCAGCAGCACCTCCATTCGACGATGCCACCGCTCCGGCGATGGCGCCCCAGCCTGCCGACGGCGCTCGACCGCGTGGTGTCTCAGGCGATGGCGAAGGAGCCTGAGCGTCGCTTCCAGACTCCACGCGAGCTTGCGGCGGCCTACCATGCCGCCGTCGCGCATACGCAGCAAGACGCCTCCTTCGCGACGCCTCCCCATTCCACGATCCAGCGCAGCGCGAACGATGCGACACATGGCGTCGCCACCACGACACCCGCCAGATCAGAGCAGGGCGCGCTGGCCACGCTGGCCGCATCGAGTTCGGCGGCGCCCTCCAAAGCTCGGTGGCTGAAGTCACGCGCGAGCCTCTCGGTGATCGGCGCCGTGCTGCTCGTGAGTATCATCGCCAGCGCATTCGCCTGGAACAACGCCCACAAGACCAACTCGAATCCAGCCGTGGCCGCGCCCAGTTCGGTCACCATCGTGGCGTTCTTCGACAACACCGCTAATGGGGCCTACAACACGGACGCGCTCAAGATCGACGTGACCTCGTTGGCAGCGCTGCCGGCGGGCCACTGGTATGAGGCCTGGCTGATCAATGACCAGACAGAGCAGGTGCAGCCGCTCGGCAAGCTCGTCCTCCAGAGTGGACAGAGCAAGGCGTACGCGCTCGCGTACAACGGCTCCGGCAGTCCGGGGCATCCCGGCGTCAACCTGCTGGGATTCGGCAATCGGATCAAGATCACCAACGAGACAAGCAATGGGCAATTCCCGGCTGGCCCGACCGTGATGGAAGGCGCTTTCCCGCCGCACGCCTTCATCCATATCAAGCATCTGCTCGTCGCGTTTCCCACGACGCCGCAGCAGCAGGGGCTGCTCGTGGGGATGATCCAGCAGATGAATCTGCTCTATCAGCAGGCCAATGTGCTCCAGCAGTGGATCAGCCTGCACTATCCCAAGTCCACGCTGTGCGCGGCCCAAAGCGTGATCGACATCATCGAGGGCAAGTCTGGGGCGCACTACAAGCTACCGGGGCAAGAGTGTGACGTAGGCCAGCAGTGGCCATCGGGCGACGGCTTCGGGCTGCTTGGCAGCGGCGGCTATCTGGCGGGTGTCTCCGACCACGCCGCGCTGGCCGCGAGCGCCGACGACGCGAGCGAGCACATTCGCATGCACAGCCAGCATGTGCAGATTGCCGTCCAGAACATCACTGGCTGGCTGCAAACGGTAGACCAGGATGCGCTTCGCGTGCTGGCGGGAACCGGTGACGCGGCCACGTCGAGCGAAATTACGCATCTCTCGAAAATTGCGCTCACCGGCCAGGACATCAACGGCGATGAGTCCATTGATCCGGTCAAGGGCGAGGCTGGGGCCGATCTCGCCTACACTCACGCTCAGTTGCTCGCGATGTTGACGTTCGGCCCAAGCCGGTAACGCCTGGCGCTGGATAGGAGCGGATATCAGCTATGGTAGCTGGCCAGTCTCTGACATTCGGCGCGCTGCTGCGCCGCCACCGACGCGCCGCCGCCCTGACCCAGGAGGAATTGGCCGAGCGGGCGGAACTGAGCGTGGAAGCCGTGAGCGCGCTCGAACGGGGGGTGAGTCGCGCGCCCCACAAAGATACTGTTGAACTGCTCGCAAGCGCCCTCCAGCTCTCGGAGCATGACCGCGCGGTGTTCGCGGCGCTCGCCAGGAAGCGCGAAGACGACGAAGACGCCTTCGCCGCCGGCTCCGCGCCGCTCTCCGCCGCGGGGAAGACCTCCGCGCAGCTCGTCGGGCGGGCGCGTGAGGTCGCGCTGCTCGACCGCCACCTTGCCGGGCAAGGTCGCGCCGTGCTGCTCTTCGATGGCGAGCCGGGCATCGGTAAGTCGCGCCTGCTGCGTGAGGCGAGCGCGCGCGGCAGGGCTAGCGGCTGGAGCGTGCTGCATAGCGGGTGCCACAAGCGCGGCGGGCAGACGCCGTACTCTCCCCTCCTCGAAGCGCTGCAGACTCGCCTCCAGGGCCGCTCGGCCGCCCAGCTTCGCGCGGACCTCGATCATTGCCGATGGCTCGCCCACCTCTTGCCAGAGCTGGTGGAGGCGGGGGCGCTGCCTGCGCCGCCTGCCCTCGCGCCAGAGCAAGGCCGCAGGCTCATGTTCAGCGCGGTGAGCCGGTTCCTCACGAACGTCGCAGGCCCAGCGGGGACGCTGCTCGTGCTGGACGATTTGCAGTGGGCGGACACCGATGCGCTAGACCTGCTCAGCGCGCTCGTCACCACGCAGAACGCCAGCCCGCTGCGAGTCGTCGGCGCCTACCGCAACACAGAAGTCGCGCCGAATGACCCGCTGGCCGCCGCGCTCGCGGACCTCGCGCGCAGTGGCGCCGCGACCCGCGTGAATCTCGGTCCACTGGCCGAGCAGGAGGCGGCGCAACTCCTGAATGATGTGCTCCAGGCAGCGCCAGGGGTGAATGCGGCGGTGCTGAGGCAGGTGATCGAGCGGGCGGGCGGTGTGCCGTTCTTCCTGGTGAGCTGCGCGCAGGGGCGGCAGGATGGCGCGCTGCTGGAGAGTGGCCCCGATGATGTGCCGTGGGACATCGCCGAGACGGTTCGCCAGCGCGTCGCCGTGCTGCCAGAGGTCGCGCGCGAACTGCTCGCGGCGGCGGCGGCGGCGGATCGCACGATTGCTCGCGCGACCCTCATGTCCGTGGCCGAGCGCCACAGTCGCAACGAGACGGAGGCGCTCGACGCCCTGGACGCCGCCTGCCGTGCGCGCATATTGATCGAGATCGGAGAGGTAGACTATCAGATTGCACACAATCTGATCCGCGAGGTGATCTGGGGCGACCTCAGCGCCGCCCAGCGCGCGCTGCTCCACCGGCAGATCGCCGATACGCTGGAGCGCCAGCCCGGCGGGGCGCTGCCCGAGGCGTTGGCCTACCACTACGCCCGCTGTGGCGAGCGCGAGAAAGCGGCGCTCTATATGGAGCAGGCGGGCGACCGCGCGCAGGCGATGCACGCGACCACCGCCACCGAGCGCTATTACCGGGAGCTGGTCACACGGCTCGACGAGCTGCGGCGCCCCACCGACGCGGCGCGCGCACGCGAGAAGCTCGCCACCGTGCTGCGGATCGAGGCGCACTACGACGAGAGTCTGGAGCTGCTGGAGCAGGCCGTCCAGGCCTACCGCGCCGCGCACGAACGTGAGGGCGAGCGGCAGGCGGTCGCCGCGATTGGGCGCGTACATGCGCGCCGTGGCACACCCGCGACCGGCATCACGCGCATCCAGGCGCTGCTCCAGACGGCAGGCGTCGGCGTGGCCACGGCGGGCGTGGCATCCCTCCAGATAGCGCTCGCTGACCTCTACTATGCTGCGGGACGGTATCGCGAGCAGCTAGCGGCAGCCGAGCAGGCGCTCACGCTGGCGCAAGCGCTGGGCAATGACATCCTCCTCATGCAGGCCGAACAATGGCGCACCACAGCGCTGCTGACGCTGGGACGCCCAGGGGATGCGCTGGCGGCGCTGGAGGAGGTCATCCCAACCTCGGAGGCGCTCGGCGACCTCTCCAGTCACCTGCACGCGCTCAATCACGCCGCGATGGCCCACCTCCAGCGTGGCGCGTTTGACACGAGCCGGGCCTACATCGACCGCGCCCTCATCACCGCCCAGGAGCGCAATGACCTCGTTCAGGTCGCGTTTCTGACCTGCAATCGAGGTACGCTCCATTTCTACATGGGTGAGTGGAAGCAGGCGCGGGCAGACTACGAGCGCGCGGCGGAGATCATGCGCGAGGCGCCTCTAGCCTGGGCGTCTTCCTACCCGCTGCTTGGGCTCGGCCACCTCTCGCTCGGTGAGGGGCAGTGGGGCGTCGCCGCACGCCAGCTGGGGGAAGCGATCGCCCTGGCCGAACGCAGCGGCGATCTGCATGTGCTGCGGCCCGCGATCGCCGCGCTCAGTGAGCGCGACCTCCTCGCAGGCCACCCGGAGGCCGCGCGCAAGCGGCTGGCGCAACTGCGCGAACGCGAGCATGCTCTCGGCGAGGAAGGCACGCCCAGCATCATGGCGCTGCTCGCCTGGATCCACCTGGAGCTTGGCGAAGACGCCCAGGCGCAGGAGCTCGCGGCCCAGAGCGCATCCCGCGCGGTGGCCGAGCACAATCGCCTCGCACTGATTGAAGCGCTGCGGGTAGGCGCCATGGCTGCGATACGGCAAGGACGCTGGCAGGAGGCGGAGAGCAGCCTCAACGAGGCGCTGAGTCTCAGCCAGACGATGCAATGTCCGTATCACGAGGCGCGCGTGCGCTATGTCTTCGGCCTACTGGGCGTGGCGCGGGCGGCTGCGGATCAGGCGTCCGCGCAGCTCATCGCTGCGCGCGCGATTCTGCGCACGCTCGGCGAGCGGCTGTATTGCGACTACGTCGAGCGCGCCCTCGCCGGGCTGGCGACGGAGGCGTCAGATGGATGACCTGCCTGGGCGCACCGTTGGCCCATACCGGCTGGAAAGCCTGATTGGGCGCGGCCCAACTGGAGACGTTTACCGCGCCGCGCGCCTGAGCGGCGCGGGGCGGGTGGCCGTCAAGCTCCTGCGCGCTTCCCTCGCCGTCGGGGCGGATTTTCCGGAGCGCTTCATCGCGAGCATGCGGGCCGTGGCGTCGTTACGACATCCCAACGTCATGACGGTGTACGACTTCGGCAGAACGGACGAGCTGTATTTCATCGGCACGGAGCTGATGCTCGCGGGGTCGGTACGCTCGCTGCTGCGCAGGCGTCCGCCAGCCGAGCCGCTGTCCGTGCCGCTGGCCACCGATTTGATCTGCCAGGCTGCCGAAGGTCTGGCGTATGCCCATGAGCGGGGCGTCATCCATAAAGACATCCTGCCCAGTAACCTCCTTCTGGACGATAGTGAGGAGCCACCGGAGACCGCCGATGAAACCTTTACGCTCAAGATCACGGATTTCGGGCTTGCCCAACTGGCGGAAGGCGGGAGTGCGATGACATTCGCGGGGATGACCCTGGGCAGCGGACTTCTGCTTGGCGCGCCTGCCTACATGTCGCCGGAGCTGTGCCGTGGCCAGGAGGCGGACGGGCGCAGCGACGTGTATTCCCTGGGAGTCGTGCTGTATGAGATGCTCACAGGCATGCTGCCCCACCCCGTCACGCGCCTGGAGGACACGGTGCGTGAGCATCTCTCTACACCGCCCACGCTTCCCCGGCTGCTCAATCCGGAGATTCCACCGACCCTGGAGTATGTCATGTTGCGCTGTCTGGCGAGGCAGGCTGACGACCGCTTCGACACGGCGATGGACCTCGTGCGCGCCGTCAGAGCCGCTACGCCAGCAGTCTAGCCGCGACACGCGCGCCCAGGCCGCACTGAGCGGCGACACTCATGTATGCGCGTGATGCGCGTGTATGCGCGTGCGGGAACGCAAGTAGGCCACAACGCCGCACAGCGCGCCTGCGCGGCCACACCAAAGGAGAGGAGCGGCGCCAATGCGTATCGGCGTCATCGCGGACTGGCTCAACCCGAACATGCAGCAGTTGGTCCAGTTGCTACGCGATCGTGGAGTGACCCTCGACCTCATCTACCCAGAACACCAACTAACCGACCTCTCTCAGATCAATGTCGAGCATGATCTGTATCTGCTCAAATCTGGCACGGAGCCAGCCCTTAGCCTGGGCGGGTCGCTCCACGCGCTCGGAGCCGCCACGCTGAACCCCTATCCCGTCGTCTCGATGCTGCGCAACAAGGTCATCGTCATGCGCGCGCTCCAGGCCGCCGGAGTTCCGGTACCCGACACGTACATGACTACCCACATCAGCGACTTCGTCCCGCTGCTCGAAGCCGGACCGCTCATCGTGAAGCCCTACCGTGGAACGCGGGGGCGCGGGGTCGTCGTGATTCAACGCGCCGACGAGCTGGAGGGCCTGCCGGAGGATGATCTGCTGCTGGCGCAACGCTACCATGCGCCCGACGGGCCGGACGGCTACGACTACAAGCTCTTCCGAATTGGCGAGCGTATCTTTGGCATTCGGCGCAAGTGGCCGATTGTCACCTATGAAGATAAGCTCGGCTACCCCTTCGAGCCATCAGCCGAGCTGCGCGACATCGCGCAGCGCTGCGGCCAGGCCTTCGGCATCGACCTGTACGGGCTGGATGTCGTGATGAGCGGCGGAAGGCCTTACGTCGTCGATCTCAACAAGTTTGGCAGCTATATGGGCGTGCCGAATGGCCCCCAACTGCTCGCGGATCACATCTACCACGCTGGTGAGCGGGCCATGCGTGGAGAGCCGGTCACCGCCTCAGCCAGCGCCATCTCGCAAGCGCCGTAGACCGCCGCCCACAATCCAGCACACTCCCCGACGCGCCACGCGGCCTCCCTGGCTGACGTGGCGCCGCTGTTCTCTATGCGCTCCACCGCGCTCCACAGCCGTATGCGCTCCCCCGTCTCTTGCGCCTTTCATCCGGCCTCATGCCCTCCAAATCCGAACCCGCGGTTCTACAGCTTGTGCTGCGGGTGATTCTACGGGTTCTCCGTGGCTTGGGAAGGGCGATTCCGGCACACTCAGGGCATCAGGACGACGTGAACGAACACGCCGGGCCAGGAGAGCGAGACACGAGGGGAGCGACGTCATGAAGATCTATTTCATGCTTGCGTTTACGCGAGAGACCCTGAATCCCAACCCGGTTCTGGTGGAGCTGTTCGAGACCCTTCGACGGCAGGGGTGTGAGGTAGAGCTGGGCGTCGCCAACGAGCTCGTGATGGACCCTGGCCAGTTCACTGTGCAGCACGATCTCTACATCCTCAAGTCGCATACCGCATTGTGGCTGAGCCTGGCCGGCGTTCTTCACAGCCAGGGCGCGCACATCCTCAACCCGTATCTCTCGTGCCTTGCGGCCCACGACAAGATTGTCGCGGAGCGGCGGCTCGAAGCCGCGGGCATCCCCACGCCGCATTCGTGGGTCACTGGGGACCTGGGACTGCTGCTTCCGCTGTGCGAAGAGCGGGCGCTGATCGTCAAGCCGTACATCGGCGGGCGCGGGCGCGGCGTCGTCGTCGCCCGCAACCCCTATGAGCTGGCGGCCATCCCCACGCCGGATCAGCCAGTGCTGGCGCAGGAGTACATCCCTGGCGACGAGATCAAGGTCGCGGTGATCGGCGATACGGTCGCCGCCATACGCAAGATCGAGACGCCCGCTGGCTCCGTCCGCATCCCCTGCGATGTGAGCAGTGAGGTGCGAGAGATTGCCCTGAAGTGCGGCCGTGTCTTTGGGCTTGGAATGTATGGGCTCGACGTCATCCTTGGGCCTGATGGTCCCGCCGTGATCGACCTGAACTACTTCCCCAGCTACAAGGGCGTGCCAAACGCGGCAGCGCTGCTGACCCGCTACATCCTGGACAATGCCTCGGCGCGCGCGCACAGCTCGCTCTCCGGTGAGACACGCGATGCAAACCGCTCCGGTGTTCGCCTCCAGGCCGCCGACTACACCTATGCGCAGGTGGGATAGCGCAAGATGACCGCTGGAACGCCAGCGCCGCGCATGCGGAAAGGAGGAGCCATGCCAGCGGCGTTCCTGATACACGCAATGGACGAAAGACGATAGCAGAACAGGAGGATTCCCATGTTTCGCTCAATCACACGCATTCTGATGATCATCGTCGCTTGCGCGGCCTTCGTCGCGCTCGCAATCACAGCGAAGGCGGGAGCCACAAGCGCCAACCCCGTCGCGTGGATGGCCAGCGACTCTGGGCCACTGGCGCTGGGGAGCAAGCTGAGCTCCGCAAGCTCCACCACGACGCCGGATGCCACCCTGAACGCGCGGGACGCCGACAGTGACGGCGATAGCGGTGCGGAGACGAGCGCCACAGAAGGCGCGCAAGACAATGACCAGCAGAGTGAGCAGGCGCAAGAGCAAGAATTGTCAGGCATGGTCGCCAACGTGGATTCCGCCAACTCGATGTTCACACTGACCACCACGAGTGGCGCGGTCGCCGTCCAGGTGACAAGCGCGACCCAGTATGAGGACGGCCTGAGCGGGCTGGCGAGCCTACAAGCCGGCATGAGTGTCACTGTCAAGGGAACAGCGCAGGCAGCGGGCCAGATGCTCGCCACTGAGGTGAAGGGTTCCAGCGACACAAGTTCGACAGACGGGGCCGATACGAGCAGTCCTGACAACGGCCACTAGCTGGCGCGAGTGATCCAGGCCGGCTGGGGCATGGGCGCCTCAGCCGGCCAGCATCCAACATAAAGAAGGAAGGGAGCGAGGACAATGAGCAAAGACAAGATTCGCGTAGCGATTGTCGGCGCGGGCAACTGCGCCTCGTCGCTGATTCAGGGCGTCGAATATTACCGCAACGCGCCTGAAGACGCGTTCATTCCCGGCTTGATGCACGTCAATCTGGGGGGCTACCACATCAGCGACATCGAGTTTGTCGCGGCCTTTGACGTGGACTCGACCAAGGTCGGTAAAGACCTCAGCGAAGCGATTTTCTCTGGGCCGAACAATACCTACAAGTTCGCGGATGTCCCCACCAAGGGCGTGACCGTCGCGCGCGGCATGACGCATGACGGGCTGGGCAAGTATCTCTCGCAGGTCATCACCAAGGCCCCCGGCCCGACGGACGACGTGGCGCGCATCCTCAAGGATACCGGCACGGACGTGGTCATCAACTATCTGCCGGTGGGCAGCGAGACGGCCACCAAGTGGTATGTGGAGCAGGTGTTGCAGGCGGGCTGCGGCCTGGTCAACTGCATCCCGGTCTTCATTGGCCGCGAGGACTACTGGCGCCAGCGCTTCGAGGAGGCCGGGCAGCCGATCATCGGGGACGACATCAAGAGCCAGGTGGGCGCGACGATTGTGCACCGCGCGCTGACGCGCCTCTTCCGCGAGCGCGGCGTCCGGCTGGAGCGCACGATGCAGCTGAATGTCGGCGGCAACACCGACTTCTTCAACATGCTGGAGCGTGACCGGTTGGAGTCCAAGAAGATTTCCAAGACCAACGCCGTGACCAGCCAGCTCGACTATGACATCGGCGCCGACAATGTGCACATCGGGCCGAGCGACTACGTGGCGTGGCTGACCGACCGCAAGTGGGCCTATATCCGCCTGGAGGGGCGCACGTTTGGCGATGTGCCGTTGAACGTCGAGCTGAAGCTGGAAGTGTGGGACTCGCCGAACTCGGCGGGGGTGGTGATCGACGCGGTGCGCTGCGCCAAGCTGGCGAAGAACAATGGTATCGGTGGCGCGCTGCTGGGCCCGTCGGGCTACTTCATGAAGTCCCCGGCGGTCCAGTACACCGACGATCAGGCGCGTATGATGGTTGAGGAGTTCATCCGCGGCTATGGGCGCCACAGAGCAACGGGCGTCGCGGCGACGGCAAGGCAAACCGACCTGAAAGAGCTCGCCGCAGCCAATGGACGCGCCTTCGTCACCCAGGACGCCGGCTGGGCCGAACTGGAAGCGGAGGATTAGTGAGCGATGGCTGCGCCTGCATCTCGCGCATGCGCCAGATGGCCCGCTCGATGCGGAGCGGGCCATCTCGTGGGAGTCATATTCCGGCGCAGTCACGCCTGCGCTGGTGATCTCGTGGTGAGCTCGGCGACGCGCGGCATAGACCATTTTACTGATAGGAGCCTGCTGCGTTGGCGCCTCTGTTGCGCAAATTCCGCTGTTTTTCGCGCCCTCACGCTCTGGCCTCCTCTCCCGCTGGGAGAGGGGCTGGGGATGGGGCTGGCGTGGCGACCATTCACGGACGAGTTACTGAGCGCTAATCACTCTCCTGAGCCACATGAGTCACAAGCGAGAGTCGCGCCCATCTCAGCGGCGCGGATTCACTGTCCATCGGCGCTGTATCCGGTAGACGGAGCGAAGGTGAAGCTGCCGCATGGTGGCAGGTCTGGAGAAGGCGATGTTGCTGAGATTCCTGTATCGTAGCTTACATGGGTATCGTCGCTACGTAGCGCTCGCGATCTTCCTCACTGTCGCCCAGGTAGTCTGTGACATTTGCGCCGCGTTTCCACTCAAGTTCATTCCGAGCAAGGTGGGCAACCCCGGCGCGGACCCGTCATGCACATTCCCATTTCTCAATCCCGTACTGAAGCTCTTCGACACCCCTGTGCTCGACCCATCCCTGAACCAGCCGCCATATGCCCCGCCGATCACACAGTGCCCGATCTCGTCGTCAAACCCCAACGGCGCGATCATTACGAGCCAGCACAGCGTCAATGGCGTCATCGTCTTCTCGATGCTTCTGTTGATCGTGTTTGGCGCGCTCAGCGCGTTCCTGGCCTTCATCGATCTCTACCTGGCGACGCACATCGCGCAGAACCTCGCGGCGCGCCTGCGGAGTGAACTCTTCGACCACTTACAGCGCCTCTCGCTCGACTGGCACGGTAAACAGAAGAAAGGCAACCTGGTACAGCGTGTCATCGGCAACATCGCAGACATCCAGAAACTGGTCACCGATGGCCTGGTTGATCTCCTCGCGGGCATCCTGACGCTCGCGGCCGTCCTGAGTGTGATGCTGTTTCTGAGCGTGCCGTATACTCTCATCTCACTCTCCGTCGCGCCCGTGCTCTTCGTCGCCGTGCTCGCGTATACCAAGAGTATCAAAGTAGCGACCAAGATGGTGGCCAAATCCACCGGCCACATGGCTGATGTCGCGACAGAAGACATCAACGCGCTCACCGTCATCAAGGTGTTCACACGCGAGGAGCGCGAGCAGCTGCGCTTCGGTGGCTTCGTCGATGCCACGCGGCGAGCCGGGCTGCGCGCGGGCGGATTGCAAGCGCAGTTCACCCCCCTCGTCTCGCTGCTGGTCATGCTGGGTACCGCCATCGTGATTGGCGTGGGCGGCTACGTCGCGGCTGGCGACACCTTTCACATCGGCTTTTTCACCATCCCAGCCGAGAGCGTGGACATCGGGACGCTCATCCTGTTCCTGTTCTTCCTCAAGCTGCTGTACCAGCCGATGCGCGACCTCTCCAAGCTGACGACGCTGTGGAGCAGCGCATCCGCCGGGGTGGAGCGCATCCAGGAGGTGCTGAGTCAGGAACCGGAGGCGCTGGAGAGCAGCGAGCCATACTACGGCCCCACCAGACTCCAGGGCGACATCGCCTTCGAGCATGTCGTCTTCGCGTATGTGCCCGAGCGGCCCGTCCTGCGCGATCTCTCGCTGCACATCCCGGCTGGGCGAAAGGTGGCGCTGGTCGGTCTCTCAGGCGGCGGCAAGACAACACTGGTCAAGCTCATCCCACGCTTCTACGAGATCCAGCAGGGAGCCGTCCTCATCGATGGCCAGGATAACCGCTCATACCCGTTGAGCGTGCTGCGCCAGAATGTGAGCATGGTGCTCCAGGATTCGGTGCTATTCGAAGGGACGATTCGCGACAACATCGCCGTTGGCAAGCCAGGCGCGCCCGACAACGAGATCATCGAGGCGGCGCAGCGAGCCAACATCCACAACGCGATCATGAGCGAGCTGGGCGGCTACGACCGGATGGTGCGCGAACAGGGCAGAGACCTCTCCGGTGGGCAGCGTCAACGTGTGGCGATTGCGCGCGCCATCCTGCGTGACGCGCCGATCCTCATCCTGGATGAGCCGACGGCGGCGCTGGATGTCGAGGCGGAGGCGGAAGTCATGCGCGCCCTCGAAACATTGATCGAAGGGCGCACAGTCCTCGTCATCTCACACCGGCTCAGCACACTGGGGAATGTCGACGAGATCATCGTCCTAAAGGAAGGGCAGATCGTCGAGCAAGGCACATTCAGAGAACTGAAGCGCAAGAACAGTGTCTTCGCCGGGCTGCTCGCCGAACAGAATCGCTACAGCGCCGAGAAGGCCAGCGAAGCGTCAATGATTCGGTCGGCGTTTGCGCCGCTGCGCATCGAGGACGAGGCCGTGGCCCGATACGATCTCGATTCGCCCGCCGCGACAGTGAAGAAGCCGGCGCCGACCGTGAGAGCGAAAACGGTCGCCACCGCCGTCGCCATACGGGCGCAGGATGGGCCACAGCGTCCGCAACCGCCCAGCGAAGACGGCGAGAAACCCTCGGTCACCGCGCGCATCGTCGTCGAGGTGGATGGAAAGACGCTCTGCGAGCGCGCGCTGGATCAGCCGGCGCTCACGGTAGGCCGCCACTCGGAGAGCGACGTGCATGTGCCAGTGCAGGGCGTTTCCCGACGCCACGCCAGGATCGTGAATGAAGGCGGCAAGTGGGTGATCGAAGACGCCGACAGCCTCAACGGCCTGGTCTTTCAGGGGCGTCGTGTCGATCGTCTCGCGCTCAAAGACGGTGATCGCCTGTACATCACACCCACCGCGGTTCTGCGCTATACCACAGCGCCCGCGCCCAGTTCCTGACGTCTCCCTCTGACATCTCCCTCCAGATCACAAGCCATCACAAGCCTATCGCTGTTCTCCTCGCCGCCTCGGAGCCGGCTACACCGCCCGGCGCCAGAGCGGAACTGCGTGCTGTCCTGCGGACGCTTCTACGGGTCTTGCGTGGTTTTGGCTATCCTCGCATAGCACACTGAGAGCAGACATCGCGGGCGACAACCCGCACGAGGAGAAGGAGCGAGGCCATGTACACCCATCCAGACCTGTTAGGACAGGTAGGAAAAGACCACCAGCGTCAGTTGTTGCGAGAGGCGGAGGTTGAGCGCCAGACCAAGCTAGCGCATGTGGATCGACCAACCCTCTCTATGCATGTGCGCCAGAGTGTCAGCGCGCTGCTCCTCCGCCTGGGCCGCTCGGTCCAGCCGCGCAACGCCGGACTCGCGCAAAGGTCAGGGGCGCCCAGGCGCCATATTGGCAGCGTTCCAGCATCGGCGTCAGGCAAATGAGAATCAGGAGGTGTCCCATGATGTCGCAAGAGGAACTGGCCGCATCCCAAGCGTCAGCCATCACCGAGCCGGTTGGCGCATTGACAGCGGAAGAGATGCGGCGGCTGGAAGCCCTCCTGCGTAGCTGTGACTACCAGCCGCAGTGTCTCGAATGGGAGATAGACCCCCGGCGACTGGAGTTTGCTCGCTGGCTCATCCAGCGCGGGCGCTTGAGCGAAGACCTGGAGCAAGGGTGATCCCGGTCGCGGCGACAACGGCGTCGCCATCACGCGCCGGAGGGATTGTACCTGGCGACACGCAGCACTGGCCGGCCACCCACGTTGATTGGCAGGTAGACGTATTGTGTCGTCTCGTCGAGCGCGATGGAGTGAGTGTTGGCGCCCAACTGGTAGTCACCCAGCTTGTGGAATGCGCCCGCTCGCTCATCGAAGATCGATATCCCTCCTTTGCACCCTACGAGTAGCACATGGGCGGTATGGTCCAGCACGACGATATCAGGCGTGGGCGCCAGCCCCATCGCCTGTGGATCGGCTGGAATCACGCGCATAGTCCGCAGATCGACGCGCGCCAGGTTCGGCGCGATCTTACTCGCCGCATCAAACTCAACACACGCGATGAACGCGACCTCCTGCACGGTGTCGAGCGCCATGCCATGCGGAGTGATGCAGGTGGCGGGCAGTTGCGTCCGTTGGACGACTTTGGCCGCGATGGGGTCAATCTCCATCAGTTCGCCCGTGCCAGGCGGAGGCAAGATGTTGGGGTTCGGGCTGTCCGCATCGGGCAGGATCTGTGTCGTCAGGAAGACGTGGTGTTGCGTGCTGTCATACTGGTTGTGTCCCAGGTTGTAGCCAAAGAGGGGAATGTTCGCGCCTTCGACGGTGGGCGCCCGCTCCCCCGCTAGCTTGGGCAAGTTACCGATATTGATCTTGGCGATGACGCTATCTGAGAGCGCATCGATCACCACGAGGTTCTGGTCGTTGCGATCCACATTCGCTGTCTTCTGCGGGTGAGCTGGCGCGCCGGGATCGGAGACGAAGATGCGGTGATCGACTGGGTCGTAGGAAATGGCGTCCGGACTTTCGTTATCACCCACATGAATCGGCGTGAACGCCAGCGTGTTCTCGTCAATGGCGAATACGGTGTTGTCGTCAGCGTCGGAGGCGTACACCTTGTGCAGATCGCCCGCGATGGCGATGCCGGTCACATGTGGGATGTCGACGCGCCCAACGATTTGCTGCCGCACGGTGTCGAACACGACGACATGCCCATCGGTGGCGGGATCGTATGCGATATGCGCCCGGTCCAGCTTGCCGGGGTTCGGCCCCGTATGGGCGACGAAGAGCTTGTGCGTCTGCGGATCATACGCCTGGAAATCGAACCGGTCGAACTGGACCGTTACGCCCGGCGCCAGGGGATCGTTCGCGCCAGCGCTCGACGCGCCCAGCCCACTGGGCAGCGGAATATCGCGAACGAGCACGAGCCGGAGCTCGGGAGGCGCGGCGATGATCTGGCGCGCGACGCCGGCCAACACATAGGCCAGCAGAACGACACACGCCGTCACCGCCAGCCAATTGACGACACCACGAGCATGCGGTGTTAGGAGTCGCGCCAGGCGCGCGAGCGATTGACGCATAGGACCCTCCACCTGGCTTCGACTGGCTTCGACTGGCTTGGGTGCGGTGAAAAGTCGCCAGTCAGTCCCCGCACCCCCTGTGCCGAAATGCGACGCGGGCGTGGCAGGTGGGAGCGGAGCGATTCGAGGGTTGAAAAATTGTCGTCAAACCAGAAAAGAAAAGCGCTCGACACATACGAATCAACCAGAACGTGACGTGCGCCCCATGCTTTAGGCCATCTGGTGTGTTCGTGTTCTTCCGAGGGGGCGTCCATCGGGAGGCACGGTATGGAGCAAGGGCAAGTCAGTCACCTCCACCACGCGTCCGAAGCGATGGGAAGGGCTTTCTGGCGCCAACACGAAATCGCCGTCTTTCGCCAGTTCACCGATGGGTCGGTAGGATTGCTGTTGTGGCATGTGACGCTTCTCCCTGCTCTCGCCCATTCTTTGCTGTGGCGCACCTACTGTGACGACTGACGAGACATGACACACATAGCGCCTGAATGGGAAGACGAGAACCGCATCGTAGATGGCGCCCTACCTGACTCCGACGGTCAGGTCTTTGTCTTCCATTTCCCAGGCGTGATCCAGCGTGTGATACGCGGTGTGCCGAATCAGATACCGGAGCGGCCAGGTTCGGGCCATTTTGCCCTCACAATGGAACGCCCGGATCGCATTGCGATAGGCGTCGCGGTGCGCTTGCAGGCCCTCGTCGATCAGCAGGACGCCTTGGGGAGTGAGCGCCCCGACCTTCTCTGCCCACTCTTGCTCCACGCGAATCGAATGACGGACGATGTGATCCCGATCACGCCCTCCCCCTCTCGGACCCTTCTGCATCTCAGCCGACACGCGCACACGCACGTCGTCGAAAAACGCCCAGCACGCCTGCATCAAGGTCAGTTCACGTTCCAATTCTTCGCTCGATAGGTCTTGCCTATCGATGCTCGAGAACGCGAACGAGATGCCCCAGAAGTCGGTTGAGCCCGTGCCCGGATAGCGCTCGACCACGTCAACAGTGGTGATGCCTGTAAGCTCTGCATCCATCCCAGCCAGCTTCGCCACCTGCGCATAGCGTGGAAGGTAGGATTGCAACCGTTCAATCGCGGCCTCCCCGGTCTTGGCGCCGCGCTCTAGACCGGGCCAATCCGGCGCCACTGCCGCCACCTTCTTGCCTTTCGGTCCGATTTCGAGCGCCACCCGAAGTTCATGAGCCATTTCTGCTCCCCTTGCGCGCTATTCAGCGACATGTTGCGCTGGCTCTTTCTCGCCAATGACCCCCGCAGCCTGCCCACCACGCAGACTGAGGGTCAGGATGTACACGCTAATCACAAATACCCAAGCTGGAAAGACCAGAATCAACCAGAGCGTGAGGTTAGCGCTCACCAGCAGGAGCAGCGCCAGACCGAAGGTGAGGAACACAAATGCGCGCGGCATTCTACGGGTACGAATCCAAATGGAGCCCAATGAAATCATGAATACGCCCGCCATGCGAATGCCATACACGTTAGTGATCGTGTACATGATCGCACGCCCAAAGGTATAGACACCGCTGCTCATCAGGATATCCGTTTCGATAGCATAGCTGGTGAGAATACCGCCCGCAATCGCGGCGGAGGCGAACATCATCGCCAGAAAGAGTAACCCGCTGCCAAAGAACACCGTCGAAAAGAATTGGTCTTCCAGGGCGCCCAGGTGATCGCGCACTACACCTATGAACCACAGGAAGGCGATACCCGCAATGGGCATCAACGTCAGCGCCAGTGAAATCGACGTCGCGTTCCCCTGGAGCCCTGAGGCGGCATTCGTCCCGCTTAATTCTTCGGGGAGGGAGAGCTTGATAAGCACGATACTGGCGGCGAATAGCACAGCGAAAATGATCCCAGCGGCCGCCGCGGCGCGCGGCGTCCTGAGCGCTTGACGTGTTACAGCGACTGATTGATTCATCGATTGCCTCCTTTGGCTATGACAGAGTCCATTCTCAACATTCGTGCCAGTACTGCACCCCAATAATCAACAATTCCTCACACATAGGGCAAATGGATCGCTTGCTATCAAGGCATATGAGCAGGCAGGGTCAGTATCCGGCGCCGTAAGAGGGCGAACCCAAGATTTGACGAGAAGGGAAAAATTGCTGTGAAGAAATGCGGCAACCAAGTGCCCACTGAGTGGCGCATATACTCCAATAGCATCGCCATACAGCGCGCCCCCAGGCGGCTCATCAGCCATCTGGGGGCGTTTGCTTGGGGCAGCTTGGGCGGAGGGAGTGGGATTCGAACCCACGAGGCTTGCACCTAGCGGTTTTCAAGACCGCCGCAATCGTCCACTCTGCCATCCCTCCGCCGCACAGTATACCATACGCGGCGGCGGAGAGAGAACGGTTTAGCCTCGCTCGCGTGAGAGACGTAGCAGCAGCCCGATGATGATGTAGTTGGCGACCAGTGATGAGCCACCATACGCCACGAATGGCAACGGCACGCCCGTCAGCGGCATCAGCTTCAGGTTGCCCGCCAGGATGATGACCGTCTGCAGGCCCAGCACCGCCGTCAGCCCCACCGCCATCAACTGGTTGAACGGCGCCAGCGACCGCACCGCGATGCGCATGCCGCGATAGACCAGCAGCATGAAACAGCCCGATCAGCGCCAGCAGCCCCGCGAAGCCGAACTCCTCAGCGAAGGCAGCGGCGATGTAGTCCGTCGTCGAGATCGGCACAAACGTCGGATGCCCCAGCCCAAACCCCTGCCCGAAGACCCCGCCGGAGCCGAACGCCACCAGCCCCTGCACGATCTGATAGCTGCTGTTCGGTGGCGCGCCATAGTACACATTCGGGTCGAACGCGTTCGTCAGCAGCGAGACGCGCGCGCGGGCATAGCTGAAGATACCGAAGACCACCACAGACCCGATCGCGAAGATAGCGCCGAGGAACACCACATAGCTGATGCGGTTGCTGCCCGCGTAGAGCATCGCCAGGAACACACCCAGGATCAGCGCCGCCAGACCAAGCTCACGCGCGAAAACGACGATCGCCAGCGACAGCCCGAGCATCAAGAACAGCGGCGCCAGCGTCTCGACTGGGGGCAGCGTGAATGGCCCCAGGCGGTGGCCACCAGTGGAGAGCGTCTGCATGTTCTTCGCCACGTAGCTCGCGAAGAAAATCACCAGGCAGATCTTGAACAGCTCGGACGGCTGAAACGACAGCGCGCCGCCGCCGATGCTCAGCACGTCACGGCTGGGCGCGTTGGGGTCGAACCCGTCCCGCATGCACCAGCGTCACCCCGATCAGCGCGGCGCCCGCCGCCAACCAAACGTAGGGGTAGTTGCGCAGCCAGCGCAGGTCGCTGGTGGCCCAGACCGTGCAGCACGCACAGCACCAGCCCAACAATGACGAACACCAGCTGTTTGGAGCCGAGCGTGCTCTGGCCGAGGTCCGGCCCCAACCGCAGCGCCATCAGCACACCGATGCTGGAGAGCATGCCGGCGATTGGTAACAGCGTCTGATCCGCGTCGGGCGCGATAAAGTTGAGGGCGAAGTGCGCGCCAAAGAGCGCCAGCAGCAGCCCGATCACCGGCGTGAAGGCGTCCAGCGGCGGCAACGTGCGCGCCGCCAGGTCAATCTGCTGTCCACGGACAACCAGCAGCGTGGTGAGGCCGAGCGTCATAAACACCGCTGGCAGCGCTAGCAGCCGCAACTCCGTCCAGCGATAGTGGCTCCGGCTCAGGCGCGGCATCGCCCACGAGCCTCGCGCGCCCGGGACCGCAGGCGCTTTCGCCGTCTGCTTGGCCTGCCGCGCGCCCGGCGCTGGGCTCCCACTCATTTTCGCCATGCTTCCTGCCGTTCTCCAGCCATCTCGAGAGCCATCTTACGCCGTGAACTTGAACCGCGCGTCGCCAATCTGGAGCGTCGAGCCGGGGCTGACCGCGACGCGATCGGTGATCTTGCGCCCATCCACATACGTGCCGTTGCGGCTCTCCAGATCCTCCACCCAGAGCGTGCTGTCGCGCTCGTCGAAGAGGATACGCGCGTGCGCCGTCGAGACGTAGCCGCTCTCAATCGGAACGCTGCTGGTGATCTCCCGCCCCAGCGTCGTAATCTCCTCGATGTCGTACACATCGCCGTCCTGGAGTTGGGTCGAGCCCTTATCCAGCACCACCAGATGACCCATTACCCGGCGCGAGCGTGTAGGCGTCACCCCCTGCGCGGCGGCTTTGACCTCTTGCCGCATCTCACGCCGGGCGACGAATACAATCTGCAAAATCGCCACATAGAGCACCACGACGAGCGCGATCCGCAGGAACAACAGCAGTTGGTAGTCCATCCGCTACGCTACCTCCGCTGGAAGATGAATTCATAACCGCAAATCATGATAATATCGCGGTCTTTGAGTGGCGCCGGGCGCGTGATTTTGGCGCCATTGATAAAGACGCCATTCTGGCTGGCCTGATCATGCAGCGTGAACGTGCCATGATCATACCTGATCTGCGCGTGAACGCGAGAGACGCGCATCTCATTGATCACGATCTCATTCGTGTCGCCGCGCCCGATCGTAATCGAAGGACGGTCCAGCCGGAATGGCTCCCCGCGCGACGGCTTGAGCAGTGTCAGCCACGCTGGCGGCATGGAGCTAGGCGCGCTCCTGGGGTCGGGCTGCGCGGGCTGCGCGGGCTGCGCGGGTAGCGGGGCCATCAGCGTATGTGTCGCATCAGCGGGCGCGTTCCCCGCTGGCTGCTGCGTGCCCGCGCCCATAGGCGCGACGCTGGCCTCGAAGCGCCCCTGCGCGAACGCCGGGTCGGGCTGGAACGTCACCCGCAGCGCGTTCTGCAACAGATAGCCCTGGCTGCTGGCGATGCTCTTCAGCGTGAACTGCACCCGCGTCTCCAGGCTGGCTAGTTGATCCAGCTTGACCAGGTTCTCGCTCAGCCCCAACCGCTGCCGCAGCCGCACCAACTCTTGAACCGAGGGCGGATGATCCGCCAGGCTCTTGTAATCTTGCTGATTGATGCGCACTAGATAGTGAAACGGCGCGATCTGACGGCCCTGCTCATGGGTGACATGATCATCCATGACCTTACGGAGCGCGTCGAGAATTTCCTGCTCCTGAAGGCGCGAAGGAAACACGACACGGGCCAGGCCTTCAATAGCGCCCCGTAGAGCGCCCTCAAACGCATCCACAATACTCATCGCGTCCCTCATTTCACGCCAAGCAGGCGCCGGGATTGCTCGCTGTCCCTATCCATCTGCGTGATAAGCGCCTCGACGCTGTCGAATCGCAGCTCCGATCGCAGCCACGCGACGAACTCTACCGCGATCCACGCGCCATATACATCGAAGGCCGCGTCGAGCAGGTGCGCCTCGATCTGGCGGCGATTATCATCGCCAAAGGTCGGGCGTACCCCAATGCTGACAACCGCCGCATGACGCGGCGCATCCTCACCGGGAAGACGGACGCGCGCGGCGTAGATGCCGTTGGCGGGGATGATCTTCGAAGGATCCGGCCGCAGATTCGCCGTCGGATAGCCCAGCAACCGCCCGCGCCGGTCGCCGCCAATCACCTCGCCCGTGACGGTATACGCATAGCCAAGCGCCGCTGTTGCCTCCGCCATCCGTCCGGCTTGAATCAGCGCCCCAATCCGCGCCCCCAGCGGCCCGCTCGCGCCATCCGCGCCATCCGCGCCATCCGCGCCCGGTATAGCGCCTACTGGCTCACGCAGCGCCTCGGCGGCGATGCCCGCGCCCACCGCCAGCGCCACCGTCTCCGGCGGGAGGAGCGCCAGCGCCGCGCCGCCCGGCGCCGCCTCGCAGACCAGCGCGCGTACATCGCCCAGCGCGCGCGCGCGCGCCAGCGCATCCGGCGCGGCGAGCGGCTCCGCGGGTGCGGGAACGACGACAATATCCGTGAAGATTCCCAGCGCGCGCAGCCGCTCGATGCGCTCCTCCAGCGTGGTCAGGCGCGGCGCGGCGGTGTTATCGCCGCCAGCAGGCGAGGGCCACGGCAGCAGCGCCACCGGGCGGGCGCCGCTCGCCTCCGCTAACGCGGCTGCGCGGCGCGCCAGCGCCGCATGGCCACTATGCGCGCCATCAAAGTCGCTGATCGCCAGCGCGATCGGCGCATCGCCCTCAAGCTCCATAGCGGCGCCGCGCCGGATCAAATAGTGGATCCGCGCCGCTCGCGCCGCCTCAGTCAACTGCGTCGTATTCATCACCCATCCATGCCTGATTCGCCGGATTCCGTCGCCAGTCTACCACACAAAGAGCGGGCGGGCGGCGCTTTATAGGCCGCTCTCCCCCCTTTGGCGTGATATGCTGCCACTGACGCGGAAGCCCCCGCCCGCGCCGCGCCGGACTACACCCGCGCCGCGCGGCCCCACTGTGTCTCATGTCACATTTCCGCGTCGTTATGCGAGGGAGCCAGCATGGCCAGCCGCCAGCCCAACAATCGCGCCACCCCACCACCAGCCGCGCCGGATGTTCTGGACGAGCAGAGCGCTATCCAGGAGACGCGCCACGAAAGCCCCTCCGACCGGCTGCGGCGGCTCGGTGTGCGCGTCACTCCACAACGCCTGTTCGTGCTGGAGGCGCTGGAGCTCAACAGCGGCCACATGACCGCTGAGGAGATTATGCAGTGGGCGTCGCGCCACTATCCAGCGCTCAACCTGGCGACCGTCTACCGCACGCTGGACCTGCTCACCGCGGTCGGACTCGTCGCGCAGACCGACCTCGGCGGCGGCGCGGCCTCCTACGAGCTGGTCGGCGACTCACCCCACCATCACCTGGCATGCGAGCGCTGCGGCGCCGTGATCGAGATGGATGAGGCGCTGCTCGAAGGGCTGCGCGCCGAAACGCTGCGCGTCCACGGCTTCCACGCCCGCCCGCGCCACCTGGCGATCTACGGCGTCTGCCGCGCCTGCTGGGAGGCGGAATCCGCCACGCCATAAGCGCACCGCAGCGCTACCGCGTGGAATTCGCCTTGTCTTCATCCTCCGGCTCATCCAGCGCGCCGATCAGGGCAAAGAGGCTGGTGCGCTGCGCCCCAATCAGCTCCCACGACCGCCCGATCGCCAGGGCCTGCAGCACGATCAAAATCATGGCCAGCTCGCCACAGGCGCCCGCGCTGAGGTGGAAAACCCTATACGCTCCCACTCCCCACCAAAACTCCAGACCATAGATCACCAGCATCCCGACAGGCAGGAGCAGCCGGCGGAGAAAGCCCAGCGTCGAGAGGGAAGGCTCGTTACGCCTGCGCGCGATGGTCTGGACGAAGGTCCGCACGAACCCCACCAGTGTCCCGCCAGTCACCGCCAGCGCCCCCAGGCTGAGCGGCGCCGTGGGGATCAGCGCGATCAACGAGACGAGAAAGACGTTCAGCAGCGCGGTGAAGGCGCTCTCCGCGACCGAGCGCCGCGATATGGACGCTTTCTTGCCCACCGTGCGCTCCGGCGCGACTGAGACAGCGACAAAGAGCAGACCAATCAATGTGGCCGCCGCGCCAGCGCAAATCGAGAAAAAGGGAATGAACGAAACCGGAATCATATCGCGCCTCCGTCCCACGCGACGCCTGGCACGCGAATAACAAAACGCGCCCCGCCGCGCATCATAGCGCGGCGGGGCGCGTGGCGTCCATGCGGACTCGCGGCGGCGCTGAGCCTACCCGCGAATCGCCTCGACCAGCGACAGGTTGATGAACAGGTCGCAGCTCTGGCGCAAAATCATCGCGGCGGCGTCATCGAAAGCCGCCACCTCTACCCGCACGCCATGATCGGCGCAGTAGTCCAGCAGTGGCAGGAAGTCGCTATCGCCGCTGACCAGCACGACGGTATCGAGCGCCTTGGCGTCCACCAGCCGCACGATGTCCATGCAGAGGTCGAGGTCGAGGTCGGCCTTCTTCGCCCCGCTGGAGAACGTCTTGTAGTTCTTGGTCGTGATGCGGTAGCCTAGCCCCTTGACGGCGGAAAGGAACGCCTGATCGGCGCCGGGCTCCGGGTTGGTGGGGGTGTAGGCGTGCGCCCGCGCCAGCCGGCGATTGCCGCGCAGGAAGTCGAGCAACTGACCGAAGTCAATGTTCACGCGAAGGCTGCGCGCCGAATAGAGCAGATTGGCGACATCCACGAAGACGCCCACGCGCTCGCTCGACGGCATCGCGGGTATCGAGAACGTCATCGCGGGCGGTGTCTGCTGACGGCGTAGCTCGTTCAACAGGCGATCGGTCTGCGCGTTGATGCTCTCGCGGATGACAGCGCCAAGCTGTGTGATGGAACCTGACTCCACGCCGCGCTCCACGCCGCGCTCCACGCGCCCCGTCCGTGGATACGTCTCCCGCAGGGGTGTCGCGACGCCGCGCGGCGTCGGGCCAAACCCGCGCGCGAAGGACGGCTCCGGTCCCGCATAGGGTGTCGGCTCTGGGGCCACCGGGGCCTGCGGCTGAACTGGCTCCGCGCCCCATCCAGGCTCGACAGCGGGCGCTGGCCGCTCTGGGCGAGCGCCATAGCCGAATCGCCCCGTGCGCCCACGCGCGGCGGGGCGCCGCGTCTGAGGCTCTGGCTCCGTATAGAAGCCCTGACCAGGCTGGACGAACGGCTCTGGAGCCGGGATGAAGGGCGCGGGCGCCGCCTCGACCACCTCTGGCAGCTCAGCCTGCGGCTCGATTGCCTCCGCCTCACCCGCCATCTCGGCTTCCTCGGCATGCGCGCCGTTGCGCAGCGACGAGCCACGGCGACGGCGACGGCGACGGCGGCCAGCCGCCTCCGCTTCCTCCTCACCCGCTTCGCCTGGCGCTTCCTCCGCCTCTTCGATGGGCGCCGGGGCCGCGCCGCGCTCAGCGGCGGCGGCGGGCGCCTCCGGCGGAACGAAGCGCAGCGGCGGCAGTTCCGCCTGCGGCTCCGCCGCCCGGGCGCGCTCGGCCAGCTCCTCGATCGACGGCAGCCCTAGCGCCATCTCAGTCGCGGTGACGCGCGCCTCACTGACGGGCGCCGCCGTCACAGCGGCGGCAGGCGCGCTCAAGCGCTCGGCGCGCGCCGCTGGGGCCGCGCCAGCGGCAGTCGCGCCTGCCGCCTTGCGCTGACGGTCGAAGCGATAGCGGCGCTGCTCCTCAACCGGCGCGGGAGCCTCCTCCGGCTCCTGAATCGCCACGGGCACGGACGGCTCTTCAGCCGGGGCGCTCACCCGTAGCGATGGAACCTCCGGCGGCGCGGCCTGCGCGGGCGCGGCCTGCGCCCGGGCGCGACCTGCTTTGGCGCGGATACTGGAGTCTGGAGGCGCCGGGGCAGCCCGAAGCGCGACTTGCGCACGACCGGTGGCGCGGCCTCGGCGCCAGGATTCAGCACCGGCACCACGGCTGGCTCAGCCGCCACTGGCTGAATCACCACTGGCTCAACTACCACTGGCTCAACCGGCGCCTCGGCGGCGCTCGCCTCGGCGGCGCTCGCAGCGGCGGCGTTTGCAGCCGCGGCAGCCGCGGCCTCGGCCTCGGCCTGCTGCCGGCTGATGATCAACTGCGGCGCACCTTTACCACGGGCGGGCGGGCGCTTGGTCGTCGCGCTACGCGCGCTGGGCGCGCTGGGTTTGCGGCCCTCCGGCGAAGTGGGCGCGGGGACCGTGTGGCGCGACCTGCGGCGCGGGCGGGGTCACACCCGGCTGCTCCGCGCTGGCGGGCGTCGCGTTGACTTTGGCCGCGCTATGCGTCCGGCGCGAGGGCCGACGGCGTGGCGCGCCACCCTGCTGGCCCTGCTGGCCCTGCTGGCCCGGTGCGTGTGGGGCGCGCGTCTCTGATGGCTGATCGTTCGTCTGGCCGCCAGAGGCGGCGGAATCAACTGTTGTCTGACTCATGCGATGTCCTGCTTCTCCTGATTGATAGTTTGACAGGGGGACGCAGGGACGCGGGAGGTGGAGGAGACGAGGAGTGCGCTTTCCGTCGGTTGCGAGAGGTCTGGCGGCGCGCGCGCCACCCGGCGGCCATCACGCGGGCTGGCGGCCTCATTACTGGGCCGCGCGCCACGCGCGCGAATGGAAAAACACCGGGAGCGCGTCACGCCACTCAGCCGCGCTTCGCGCGCGATCGAGCCGCTTGGCTCCGCTCAACTCCGCTCCGGCGCTGTCTCCGGCAGATCGTCTTCCTGGCGGAAGCGCCGCCCCTGTCAGCGATGTCGCGGAATGCGTTGGGAAAAATGGGACCGTGATGCGCGTCGCCGCGCCAGTCCCGCGCGTGGGGAGCGAATGGCTCACCCGTTCGTGAGACGGTCCGGCAATGGCTGGCTGGCGCTAGAGTGCGACGTGTGCGGCGACCCTTCAAACGCTGTTCGCGACGTATAGCCGTTGCGACCAGGCGTGGTGTCCGCGCGCTCCGCCTCGTCCGTGCGGGGCGGGTGGCGCGGCGCGCTCATGCCGGAGCATACGCGCCACATCCACAATCCGCTGGGCCGAGGTAAAGACACTGGTCACCGCGAGCAGCAGAAGTGTCCACACGAGCCATCCGGCTCCGCCGATGAGAAGTCCTCCAGCAAGCAACAACACCCGCTCAGGGCGGGCCATCAGCCCCGTCTTCAGCGCGAGACCCAGGCCCTCCGCGCGAGCGCGCGTGTAACTCACCATAAGGGAGCCGAGCGCGGCCAGATATGCCAGCGCAATCTCCCAATCATGGGTACCTGAGGGCGGCTGCCGTAGCGCGTATACGATCACGCCGAGCAGTGTCAGCCCTTCGGAATAGCGATCAATCGTCGAGTCAAAGAACGCGCCGAACGTCGTCTTCTGATTGCGCACACGCGCCAGCGCGCCATCTACCATGTCGAACAGCCCGGCGATCAGCAGCGCGACGCCACCCAGCCGGAGCTGCCCGGAGGCCAGTATCGCGGCGGCCAGCGCATTGAGCAGCAGCCCGATCAGGGTCGCCATGTTCGGCGTCAGCCCCAGCGCCGCGAGCGGTCGCACGACATATTCGGCGATGCGTCGCGCGCGTTCTTGAAGAGCTGGCCCGAACATACTTGTCCTCGCTCCACGCTATCCGGGGTATTGTACCACCGCCGGCCCACACTGTCTTCAGGCGATTCAGCGCCGGGGCCGGGCGCGCTTCCTGCCAAAATACCCAGCCCATCTGGCTGAGTGGATCGGGATGCCGGCGGATGCTCGCGCCAGTCCAGCCCGCGCACGCGCGACCTCACTCCGCGAGCGAGATGGTCGCCGCTTCCGCCGACAGATAGACCGATTCCGAGAGCGCCGCGCCGCGCACTTCCTCGTAAAACGCGAGAACCTGCGTCGCCACTCGCTCCCAGCTAAACGTCTCGGCGCGCAGTCGCCCCGCCTCACCGAGGCGCTTGCGCTCTTCTTCAGAGCCGAGCAAGTGGCAGATCGCCCACGCCAGCTCCTCATGTCGCGCGGGCTGCACCAGCAGCCCATCGCGCTGGTGCTGGATCACCGAGCGATAGCCCGGAATATCCGACGCGACCACCGCCCGGCCCGAAGCCAGCGCCTCGAGCAGCACGATCCCCTGCGACTCTCCGCCCGTCCCCGGCGCGCAGATACACATCGGCGGTCGCGTAGAGCGAAGGCAGCGTCTCGGTGGGTACGCGCCCCAGGAAGACGACATCCCGCCAGCCCGCCTCGGCTACCAGCTTCTCATACGCCGCGCGCAGCGGCCCATCACCACCGACCAGGAAGCGCGTATTGGGGAAATGCTCGCGAATCAGCGGGATCGCCCGCAGGAGATGCTTGAGGCCCTTCCGCTTCTCGATGCGACCGAGATAGAGGATGTTGAGCTTGCCATCGTTGAATTGCTGCAGCGGCGCGGCGTCGGGATGAAAGAGCGTCGTATCCACCCCATTCGGGATGATGCGGTAGTCGCCGGTGAAGAACCGCGAGACGAACTCCTCAGCGGCTGATGACACCGCGATGCGCCCGCGCAGCCGCCGGAAGTAGCGCCCCAGAAACGGCGCCGCCGACGCATACGCCCACTCCGGCGCGGAGGCCAGGCTATGACGCGCCCATGCATGAAATGTGCCGATCAATGTCGCGTTGAAGCTGGTCGAGAGGTGCAACACCGACAGGCCCAGCGCCGAAGCCATCGGCTCGTGCAGGTGAATCACGTCAAACTGCTCGCGCTGCAGAATGCCGCGCAACCGCCCAGAGAGGTCGGGAGCCAGCGCGATGCGCGCGACGGAACCGTTGACATGCAGCGGCGCGGCCCATCCAAGCTTGTACACGCCATACTCCACCTGCCGCCCACGCGCGCCGGTGGCGGGCGTCAGAATACGCACGCTGTGGCCGCGCCCGCGTAGCTCGGACGCCAGTCGCAGGATGTGATCCTGGACGCCGCCTGGATAGCTCCAGTCGTATGGCGAGACAAGACCGATTTTCACGAAAGCACCTGGGCCTTTCAACGTTGGCTCATCGGTACCGGCTTCATCGGGCCGTGTATGGCCCTTAGCGTAACCCGACGCTGGACAGTTCCAGCGACTCGACCACAGCCGTCACCCGCCGCCGCGCGAACTGCCCGAACGTCGCCCGGCGCATCCGCGCGAAACGGCGTGACTGGCAGATCGGTGAGACCCAGCGTAGCGCGTGTGCCATAGGCCAGTGTATGCGAAACGTACGTGACATACTCGCGCGGGCGCCAGTAACTTCCCAGCGGCTGTGTGGCGTGACCCAGCACCGCCTGGCGCAGCGCCGTGGCTCCAGAGCCTGGATAGCGCGTCATCGCGCAGCCAATGGCGGTCGGGGTGTGGGCGTCGCTGCCCCCCGTCTCGGCCCAATGATAGATCGTTTGGGTCAGCTCACGCGCCACGCGCGACGAGCCAATGCCCGCGAAACTGCCGTTGAGCGTCTCGACCCCATCGGGATGCGCGTCCGGCTGGCGCAGCAGGCGGTCCATGACGGATCGCTGCACGCTATGCCTGAATACCGGATTAAACGGATGAGCGACGATCGCGAGACCACCCTGCTCATGCGCCAGCTCTACTGTACGCTCAACGCTCAGCCCCGGAGGAATGCGCTTGTGCAGAAACAGCGCCAGAACGTGCCCCTCGCGCGTGCTCACTTCCTCACCGACGATCACCTCGATAGGGTAATCGTCGCGCTCGGCCAGGTCGCGCGCGCGCAGCGCGCCCTCGATAGTGTCATGATCGGTGATCGCGATGACATCGAGCGGCGTGCGCCAGAGCGCGTACGCCAGTGTCTCTTCGACCGTGGCGACACCGTCGCTGTAGCGCGTGTGCATGTGCAGGTCAGCCAGGCCAGTCGCGCGCATGAAGCCAACGGCCACCGGCGCGCAGCGTATCCGGGGAGATCTGGGCGCGTGCAGCGGCATCCAGGGTCTGGAAGTCTTGGAAATCAGAAAGCTCGTGCGTGAATGGGATCGCTCCTTATGAAGCCGCGCCGGGCGAAGATCCGGCGTCTCCATTATACAGGTCTGTTGAACACACGTCAGCGCATAGGACGCCAGCCCCGCCCGCGCTTCATGGTATAGGGATGCCGCTGGATAGTCTCCTCTGCACGACGACAACGACACTACGAAGACGACTGGTGGCTTCAGGCGCGCTGCCCGCCGGGCCTGAAGGCGCGCCCCATACGATTCGACAGCGCCGAGACCCACTGTCCCGGCTCCTCAGCGATCAGCCGCTCGATCGCTGGATAGACGAGTGCGCGCATGCGCTCGATCGCCGCCTCGCGGCTCTCAGCCGCGCTCGCGCTGATCGTTCGCCCCATCCGCGAGCGCGGGCTCCATTCGCTCCGGCGTCAGCAGCTCCATCACACCGGTGAAGCGGCCTGGGCCGGCGCGTCGCGGCGCCAGAAAGAACACCGGCGCGTCACTGCGCGCGGCGAGCGCGAACGGGGCGGTGGGCAACTGGGCTGGCGCGCCGAAAAATGGCCAGGGCGAGCGTGGCCCCATCACCCAGCGGTCCACCGCGAACACCACGATATTTCCACGCCGCAGCGCCGCGATCATCTCACGCAGCGTCTCACGCTCATCCCCCGCGGTCATGCGTACGTTATGGTGATTACGCATGACAGTCACCAGTTGATGCAGATGCTCCGGCTTCAGGCGCTCCGCCGGGGTGATCAGTGGGTGGCCTAGCGCGCCCATCATCCATGCCGAGTACTCGTACGGGCCGTAGTGCGCGCCCACGACGATGAGTCCTTTGCCCAGCGCCAGCGCGCGTTGGAGGTCATCCCAGCCCTCGAATACCCAGCCTCGCCCCAGCTCCGCGGCGTGACACGCCGCCCCCGGAAGAAATCCAGGTAGTTCAGCGACAGCGCCACGAACGCCTGGCGCGCCGCCCGCCGCCGCTTCGCCGGATCAGCCGCCAGCGTCGGAATGTGGCCCATGTTCCACTCCGCCCGCCGCCGCAGCGAGCGCGCCAGCGCCCATGCCGCCCAGCCACCAGCCGCCAGCAGCGGGCGCGCCAGCCACAGCGGGATGACCGGCGCGACCGCTCCCGCCACACGGAACGCCCAATACTTCCACGAGAACCACCAGTCTCCGCGGGCGCCGTCTCGCGAACGAGGCAGGTGGCGCGACGCGTCCCTGCGCTCCGCCTGGAGCGTTCTCGGGCGCGGGCGGGCGCGGAGGGGGTGGAAGAGGCGGACGGCGCGCGCTCAGGCATTTTCCACCGCCTGTCGCCATCGGACTCTAGATCCGGATCTGGCGCGCTCGCGGGCTGCCCGGCTGGCTCAGACGGCCAGAACGGGCGGAACATGTACCACTGCTCTGGGCGCTGGCGAATCACGCGCTCCATATCGGCATAGACACGCTGGGTCAGCGTGGCCACATCTGCCGTGCGGTCGCCTGTGGATTCAGGAATGATGAGCTCGTTGAGCGTCGCGTAGTACAGTTCGGAAAAACGTTCATCGTAGTAACAGAATCCCGCGCCCATCGCCGCGCCAGAGAGCAGCGCTAGTTGGGCCGGGCCACCTGGCACATAGCAACGGGCGCCGAAAAACGTTATCGGCGATCCCCTCGCCTGGCGGGAGCGGACGGTCAGCGACGATCGCGACCGCCTGATTCATCCTTCAGTGCGCGCAAAATAGGGCGTGGGGACTTCTCCGCGCGGATAACGGACAGGCCGAAACTGGAGCGCTGGCTCTGGATCAGCTGGTCCATGCGTGGATCGGTGAATGAGTCGGCGATCACCGCCAGCGGCGTGCGAGCGGCCACCAGAACGCCCGCAATATCAAACGCGCCAAAATGCGCGGTGACAATAATCAGCCCCTTGCCTCGCGCCAGCGCCTCATCAATGCGGCCAAAGACGCCCAGCCCACCCAGAGACATCGTGCATCCGCGCCAGCACCGCCGGGGCAGTCGTGTTCGGCAGATAAAAGAAGTCCGAAAGATAGCGGCCATAGTTACGCCATGAGTCGCGCGCGGCCTGGCGCGCCCGTGGATCGCTGGGCGTTGTGTCCAGTATCCGCGCCATGTTGGCAATCGTGACTCGCCGCTTGGACACCCAGGCATAGTAAACCAGCGTGGTCAGCGGCCCAGCGATCGCCAGCCGCAGCCATCGGGGGACCTTGCCCGCGAGCCAGCTCGCCGCTTGTGTCAGCCAGAAGACCATCGCACGCTCCTCGTGTGCATCGTGTTCATCCCCACGGTCGCGCGTCGCCATCTGGAGTGGCGGCGCGCGCGTCCGCCCCCATCATACACGTCTTCCGCGCCACGCAGTCACGCATGACCCGGATGACGCCAACATACGATGGGAGCGTGGCGCGCGAGTAGCACGCTGGCGACTACGCCCGTGGCTACTCGGCCTCGGGCATATCGCCCACAGCGGCGACTTCAGCGACGGAGTGGCCATTGGAGCTGGCGGGCGCGACTGGCTTGGCGTCCAGCGCGTACTCGCGGATGAACTCCTCAACCATCATACGCGCCTGATCGTCCGTGTACTGGATCGCCGGTGACTTCATGAAGTAAGCCGACGGGCCTAGCAGCGCGCCACCGATACCGTGGTTCGTCGCCAGCTTCGCGCAGCGCACCGCGTCGATCACCACCCCCGCGGAGTTCGGCGAGTCCCACACTTCCAGCTTCAGCTCGACGTTCAGCGGCACATCGCCGAAACGTGCGGCCCTCCAGGCGGATGTAGGCCCACTTGCGGTCGGTCAGCCACGCCACGTAGTCGCTTGGCCCGATGTGGACGTTGTCGGCGCCGATGTCATAGTCGAGCTGGCTCGTCACGGAGTTCGTCTTGGAAATCTTCTTGGACTCCAACCGGTCGCGCTCCAGCATGTTGAAGAAGTCGGTGTTGCCGCCGACATTCAGCTGCATCGTGCGCTCCAGCCGGACGCCGCGCTCGCGGAAGAGACGGGTCAGCGCGCGGTGAACAATCGTCGCGCCAACCTGGCTCTTGATGTCGTCACCGATGATCGGCTGCCCGGCCTCCTCGAAGCGCGTGCGCCAGTAGTCCTCGCGGCCAATGAAGACTGGAATGCAGTTGACCAGGCCGCAGCCCGCCTGCAGCACCTGCTCCACATACCACTTCGTGGCCGTCTCGCTGCCCACCGGCAGATAGTTGATGACCACGTCCGTGCCGGTATCCTTGAGGATGCGCGCCACGTCGTCCGTCGGGCCAGGGGCCTTGGTGATGACCTGCGAGAGATACTTGCCCAGCCCGTCATGCGTCATGCCGCGCGAGACGGTCACGCCCTTGGTGGGCACATCCGCGAACTTGTAGGTATTGTTCGGCCCAGAGAAGATCGCTTCGCTGAGGTCTTTACCGACCTTGGTCGAGTCCACGTCAAAGGCCGCGACAAACTCGATGTCGCTGATGTGGTAGCCCCCCAGATTGACGTGCATCAAGCCGGGAATGAAAGCGTCTTCAGGCGCGTTGCGATAATACTCGACGCCCTGAATCAGCGACGAGGCGCAGTTGCCCGCGCCTACAATCGCTACGCGAATCTTGTCTTTGCCCACGTGAACCAGTCCTCCTGAAACAGTTCCAACGATCCAGGCCGGATCGCGGCCAGCGCCGCGCCTCCTCACCTGCCCATCGCACAAGCGCTTTCTCAGCGCCCTCTCAGCGCGCCCGCCGCATCCGCTGGCGCTAGCGCGCCATCTGGGGCGGCAGGTCGCTCCAGTGGCGCTTCGACCACACCACCCGCGACGAGCGCGTCAAGCTGCCGCAGAACGGCATGGTAGCGACTCGTATCGAGCGAGATGTAGACCTCGCGCCCCTGGCGGCGCTTATGCACCAGCCCCGCCCGCCGGAGCGAGCCAAGATGCCACGAAACCAGCGGCTGGCTAATCACGAGCATCGCCGCCAGATCGGTCACATTGACTTCGCCCCGGCCCGCTAGCACACGCACGATATTCAGGCGCACCTCGTCTCCGAGCGCCCGCAGCGCCCGTTGGAGCTCGAAGTAGTCCTGATAGTCCGCGCTGACTGGGCGGCTCGGGTCATTCGGCATGATGCGTCGTCGCTCTCATCCAGTGTGTTTGACACGCCTCTCGCACATAAAGAGGCGCTATATAAACACTGGCTTATACATTACGCGGAATTAGGAGCCCACGTCAAGGGACGCGCGTCTCTCCTCACGGCGCATGTAGTCGCATGCGCCCGCTCAGCCTAATGAGCGCCCATGTGGGCCGTCGCGGTGACATCGATAGCGGGCGCGCGTATACTGTTGCTACAATGCGGGCACACTAGGCGCCGCCTCCGCGCGCGCTGGGTGGCCCCATGCGTGAATACCCGTGAATACCACTGCGCCGTCTATACCGCGCGCGCTGTCCCAAGACTTCGCGCGTTGTGTTGTACCAGGCCTCCGCGCCGCTGGAGTACCCCGTGTGACGGGGCGCGCCAGCGGGCCGTGTAGCGGGCCGTGTTCAGAAGGAAGTTGAGAGCGACGCAGCCTATGTACGCCTCAATACTCGCCGGGGGAAGCGGCACACGCCTCTGGCCCCTCAGCACCAAAGCCCACCCCAAACAATTCCTGCGCCTCCCTGGCCCGCGCACGATGATGCAGGAGACCGTCGAGCGGATCGCGCCGCTCGTGCCGATGGACAACCTGTTCGTCGTCACCTTCGGGGCCTACGCCGATGATGTCGCGCAACAGCTCCCCAGCCTCGATCGCGGGCAGATCGTGGCCGAGCCGGAGGGCCGTGGTACCGCCGCCTCCATCGGCCTCGCCGCCACATTGATCGCCGCGCGCGACCCGCACGCCATCATGGCTTCCTTCCACGCCGACCACGCCATCGCCGACCCGGTGGGCTTCCGCGAGGCGCTGCGCTTCGCCGAGGCGATGGCCGCGCAGGGCCATCTGGTCACGCTGGGCATCTCACCCACCTACCCAGAGACGGGCTATGGGTATATCCGCTACGGTTCCTCGCTGGCGCACCAAAGCGGACTGGGCGCGCATATCGTCGAGCAGTTCGTCGAGAAGCCGAAGCGCCACGTCGCCGAAGAATATTTGCGCGAAGGCTGCTACGTCTGGAACTCGGGCATCTTCGTCTGGCGCGTGGACCGCATTCTCGAAGAGCTGCGCCGTCACACGCCTGTCGTCGCTGACGTGCTCGACGAGATTCGCATCGCCGCCGAGCGCGCGGACGGTCGCGTCACACCAGAGGTGGACGCGGTGATCCGCGCCGTCTGGCCGCGTCTCCAGGAGAACATCACGATTGATGTCGGGGTGATGGAGCGCGCCAGCGGGATCGTCGTCATCCCCATCTCGGTCGGATGGAACGACATCGGCAGCTGGGCGCAGGCCGCGACACTCTTCCCCGCGGACGCCTCCGGCAACGTCGTCGTCGGCCTCGAGTCTGACAATTACCTCCAAACCCAGACACGAGAAACGCTGGTCTATAGCACGACTGGACGGATGATCGCCACGGCGGGCGTCGAGGGCCTGGTGATCGTCGACACGCCCGACGGCCTCATGATCTGTCCGCGCGATCAGGCCCAGCTTGTGAAAGAGCTGGCGGAATTCGCGAAGCGCCGCGAGGAGCGTCTCCGGCTGAATGAGGCACGAGAGGGGCGCGGTGAGTGACCGCGTCCCAGCTGGCGTGGCGCGCTCCTACCTGGATATAGGCCGGAGCGCGGGAGCGTGCTATACTGCCACTCAAGCGCAACCGTTATGAAATAGCTTGTCAACACCGATAGCTTGGCAGTGTGGCCACGTACGACTGGGCATGAGTCCCTCATAGACAGTGGAGCTACGCTTCGCGCCCATCGCGTACGCCGCGAAAACGCCGCGATACGCAGGCTGAGGCGCGAATAAACATGAAACAGGATCACGGACAGGGTCACGTTGAAGGGCGAGTGAAACGATGGCAAAGCCCAGAGTGACAACGACCAGCCGCCTGGCGGATGTCATCGAGGTGGTCGAGCTAGGGCGGCGAACCGGGTTGCTGATGGTCGAGCGTGGCTCCGGCGAAATGATGGAAGAAGGCGCGCTCTACTTCCACGCCGGGCGCGCGATGTATGCCGCCGTCGAGCGCGTGCGCGGCCAGGATGCGCTCGCTGTGCTCGGCGGCTGGGGCGCGTGCCGCTTCGCCTTCGACCCGGACGCCGCGCGCCCTGCGCCGAACCTCGCCCCCCCTCAACCCACACGCGCCGGCGCCGCCGGCCAGGAATCCTGGACCGCATCGCCACCCAGCTACTATTCATCGCCCAGTCAGGTAACGCAGCGCAGCCCTGCCGCTCCGCGAAGCTGGCCCACGCCAGCCAGCCAGCCGCCCGCGCCTGGTCCGGCCGCCACAGAGCCACCCCACCAGCCATCCCACCGGGCCGTTCGGCTCCTCATGGCCCGATCCGCGCTCCGGCTCGATGCCCGGCGTGAATAGTGGCATGAATAGTGGCATGAATGGTGGGACAAATGGCATGAATGGCGCGAATAGCGGCACGCCTACCTCCGGCTCCCTGCCGCTGCCACAAGGCTGGCCCCAACTCGGCGCGCCCATCACCGGACCAATGCCGCCCGCCTCGCCGCCGCCAACGACATTCTCTACATCGGGGCTGACCGGCATGCCCGCGCCACAGCGTCCGCCGGCTCGCGCGGAAGCGGCGCTGCTGCGCCGCCCGCGCCGCGCGTCCGCCGCGCAAGACCTGATGGCGGTCGTCCAGAACTACCACCTCAGCCGCGCCCATCGCACACTGCTCATGCTAGCCGATGGGGAGCACAATGTCATTGACATCGCGCGCCTCTCGTCTAAACAGATAGAGGAAGTGCAGACGCTCCTTGGCGAACTCGAAGGTCAAGGCCTCGTCTACTATTCTTGAAGCTCTCGCAGCCACCGGTTCGCGCGACCACCTCACCGGCGCGCGGCCGCGCTTCCTCGCGCTCCAGCCGCCCCGCGCTTCGCTCTCGCCAAGGGCTGAAAGCGCGCACGGCGGTTCGCCCCCGAAAGTACCAGACGCTCACGCGATGTACGGCCTGCTGGCCATTATGTACACTGGCGACGGCGGCCCACAGGGCGACCGGCGCGACGGCGATACAATCGCAACACCCCGAAATGAGGCGCATGGACTATGGCGAAAACAGCGAACCAGAAGCGAGCCACGAAAGCTCGAGGAGCGGCGCCACGCCGTCGCAGCCGGCTCTCGCTCTCCCTCCGCTTTTCACTCCTGATGCTCCTGGCGGCGCTGCTGCCCCTGGCGGCCGTCGTTGGCGTCAATGACTACTTCACCCGGCAGACGCTGATCCAGCAAAGCGTCAACGTCCTGCCGTCCGACGCCAGCGTCACCGCCTCGCGGATTGATGACTATTTCCGGGAGCGCCTGCTCGATGGCGTGGCGCTCTCCTCGCTCGATACCGCGCCCAAGTTCCTCGCCTGTGTCGTTGACGCAGGCGCAGGTGCAGGCGCAAATCGCCCAGGGCAACTACAACGCCCAGCTTACGCCCGACTGCGCCGCCAACGCGCTGAGCTACGGCCAATCCGTGGGGCGCGCCCTGGCGGTGGGCGTCAAGCGCGACCAGAACTACACCCTCTGGAACATGTACATCATCAATGGCTCCAACGCCACGGAATTGCTCTCATCCGACATGGCCTCGTTCAAATCTGGCCAGAAAACGCCGGCCCCCAAGCAGGAAATCGCGCCGGTTATTCAGAGCCAGCAGAACATTTCGCCCGTTTACTACGACCCAAAAGGCGGCTACGCCTACGTCCGCCTCTACACCCCAATCTTCCAGACGTTCCCGCCCTCCGGCCCGGCGCTTGGCTTCCTCCAGGCGACGCTCAAGCTCGACGCGGTCTGGGGATTCGTGGACCAGGGCGCGCAATCGGATGGTTCGAGCAGCGGCGCGTTCATCACGGATAACAACGGCGTCCGCGTGGCCGACACCGACCCGAGCGCGCGCTTCACCGCCGTCGCCCCGCTCGACGCGCAAACGCAGGACGCATGTGACCAGCCTCGGCCTCTACGGCCTCTCGACCGCCCCCACCGTGCGCGATCTGCCGCAGGTGGCCGCGGCCTCCGCCGCCTCGGGCGCGACCCAGCCGGCCACCTTCCAGGGCGCTACCGTTCCCGGCGGGCAAACCCAATCGCAGTTCGCGGCGGTCAAGACCCAGGCGCAAGACCAAATCGCGGTGCTGCGTGGCAAAACCCCGCAGAACATCCTCCCCTGGACCTACTTCCTCGATAGCCCGCTCTCGACCGTGACCGCGGTCGCCACGCAGCAGCTCCAGTTCTCGCTGATCTCGGCGGCGATTGTCGCCGTGCTGGCGATGCTGCTCGGCTTGCTGATCGGCGCGCGCACCGCCAGCCCGGTGGAGCAGTCGGCGCAGCAGCTCGAAGGCGCCGCGGGCGTGCTGAAGGCGCTGGCCTCCCGTCAGGAAAGCGCCGCCAGCGAGCAGAGCTGGGTGGTGGATGCCTGTAAGACCGGCATAGATGGCGTGCGCTACCTCGCTGACGCCATGAACCAGGCCGCCAAGCGGATCATGACCGCCAGTAACTGGTTCAACGACTACTGGGACCGCCTGACCGAAGAGCAGGCGCGCGCCACCGTGCAGCATCTGCGTGAGCTGGCCTCCTACATTGACGAAGCCGCCCGCCGCCAGCAGGCCAGCAGCGACCGCCTCGACAAGGCCATCGCCGTCACCATGCAGGTCTCCAACCAGCTCCTGACCGGCGCGACCGAAGCGACCCAGAGCGCCGAACAGCTCGACATGGTCGTGCGCGACTTGCAGCGTGTGGTCGGTGGCCGCGTCAGCACGTCGGCTGAATCGCGCGACGAGGAAGACGAGATGCGCCGCCGCATGGAATCAGTCACCAGTTCCGTACCCGCGATGCGCCCCGGGCAGATGGCGCTGCCCGCGCCCAGCGACGCCCGGCCCGTGGGCGGCCCCGCCTCCGGGCGCCTCGCCACCCGCGCGCCCAGCTTCCGGCTGAACCCCGCCTCTCAGACCGGTGAGGACTGGGGCGGCTACAGTGGCCAGATGGGACAGATGGGTCCGTGAGCCAGATGGGCGATATGAATGGCGCCAACTCGCGCGCCTCCGGCGCCCGTGGCCAGAATAGCCAGTATAGCCAATATAGCCAGTATGGCCAGATGGGCCCCAATAGTCGCGGCGGCGGCGAAAATCACTGGTAGAACCCTGGTAGGGCGTTCATCCCATATAAACCATACAAAAGCCGCCACGCGCTCCCTCACTGGTGAGAGAGCGCGTGGCGGCTTTTCGCGGTCATGGTTCGCGGTTTTGATGATGCGCGATGCGCTTACGGCTGGCGCGGGCTAATCTGAGTAGCGGCGCTGGGGGCGCCGGAGGGAAGCTGGCGCACCGCGCGGTCACCAGTCAGCCGGGTCTTGAGCACCCACGTGAAGGCCTCGACGAATATCTTGCGCGACATCTTCGACTTGCCCACGCGCCGGTCCTCGAAGATGATCGGTATCTCGCGCCAGCGGTAGCCGCTCTTCCAGATGTTATAGGCCAGCTCGACCTGGAAGGCGTAGCCCTGAGCAGAGATCGCGTCCAGGTTCAGCGAGCGCAGCGCCGCCACGCGGTAGCAGCGATAGCCGCCCGTGCAGTCATGGATCGGGATGCCCAGGACAAGGCGAGCGAAGGTGTTGCCGCCACCGCTGATGAACTTGCGGATGGGCTTCCAGTTGGGCGTGCCACCGCCCGCGATGTAGCGCGAGCCAATCACCAGATCGGCTTGCTGCGCGGCGGCGAAAAAGCCGGGCAGGTAGCGCGGGTCGTGCGAGAAATCGGCATCCATCTCGAAGACCAGATCATAGCCCTCATCCATCGCGTAGCGAAAGCCACGCACGTAGGCGGTGCCAAGGCCCAGCTTGCCCGCCCGGTGCAGGACGTGCACGCGCGGGTCGCGCGCGGCGATCTCATCCACCAGCTTGGCCCGTGCCGTCTGGGGAGTTGTCGTCGATGACGAGCACATCGCGTGGCGGGCGCGGCGTCGAACACCTGCTGAGCAGGTCGCCGATATTCTCGCGCTCGTTATAGGTTGGGATGACGATAAGCGATCTCACGCGCCTCTATCTCCAGTATCTTCCCGGTATCGTTCCTATCGCTGGCAACTCGGTCACGCCTGGCGGGCAGGCGTCCACCGCGCGCGTCGCGTCGCCATCCGTCCGCGCCAGCCGCGGCGATGCATCGCGGCGCCACGCGCGACATTCCAGAATCCAGTATAGCCTGTCGCGCGCGCCGTGACGCGATACGGTACTATCACGTACCGGAGCGGACGGCGTCGCGGAGCCGCCGGGAAACATCAGGTGATGCGCTTGCGCAGCTCAGCGAGGCGCAGGACGGTGATCTTGCGCTTCTCGGCGACGACATACCGCTTGGTGAGCAAGTAGCTCATGACCTTGTTGACGCTCTCGCGGGAAGCCCCTACCAGCGCGGCCAGATCGCTCTGTGTCAGCTTCATCTCGATCCGCACACCCTCTGGCGTCGCCACGCCGTGCGTCTCGGCCAGCTCCAGCAGCTTCTTGGCGACGCGGCCATGCACATCGAGAAAGAGCAAATCTTCGACCATCGCGTCCGTCTGGCGGAGGCGTTGGGAAAGCGTCGCCAAAAGCTGGAGCGCCATACGCGGGCGGCGCATGACGACGTTCATGAAGTCTTGCCGCTGGATGGAGTACGTCTCGACCGGCTCGATGGCCATCGCGCTGGCGGAGCGTGGCTGGCCATCGAACAAAGCCAGCTCGCCGAAGGCGTCGCCCGCGCGGAACAACGCCAGCGCCACCTCCTGTCCTTCGGGGCTGGTCAGGAAGATGCGTACCCGGCCCTCGCGGATGACATAGAGCGTGTTCCCAGGGTCGTCGCGGTGAAAGATCACCTCGCCTGGCTCGTAGCCCCGCCGCCGGGCGACCGCGCCCAGCTCGCGCAGCTCGTCAGGCTCCAGCGTGAAGAAGATCGGAACCTTGCCCAGGAACTGCGCGTGCTCATCGAGCGCGACACGGTTCGCGCCGGGAATGCTCTCCCGGGGCGCTCCGCTCTCAGCGTCCATCTGTTCCGCGCTCCCTTAGCGTAGATGTAGATACGGTGTGTGGGCCGCCACTCGCGCCCATGCGGGCGCTTTTGCGCCATCTTAGCGTGTTCACGTATGAAACGCAAGCGGCGTGTGTCGCGGGGCCATCACATCACACGATCAGAAGCAAGAGCAGGCGATGGCGCGCTCGTCTTCGGCGCTGAGTGTCTGATAGAGGTCGCGCACGCGGTCGCCGATGCGTGGCCAGTCGAAGCGCTCGACCGAGGAGCGCGCCTCCGCGCGCATGCGGCTCATCAGCGCCGGGTCACCCAGCAGCGAGTCTATCCGCTCAGCGAAAGCTTCCGCACTGCGCCAGCGTACCAGCAGCCCGTTCTCGCCATCGCGCACGACGCTGGGCAGCCCGCCCGCCGCCGAAGCGACCACCGGCAGCCCGCAGGCCAGCGCCTCGACAGCGACCAGGCCGAAGCTCTCGTAGCGCGACGAAACCACCAGCGCATCCACCGCGCGGTAGTACCGCGGCAGGTCGCCCTGCGGCACGGCGCCAGGGAAGCGCACACGGTCCGCGATGCCCAGCGCCTCCGCGCGGGCGCGCAGCCGCTCCACCTCCGGGTCGCCCGCCGGGTCACCGCCCACCACCAGCAGGCGCGCGGGCGACTTCAGCAGCGCCACGCTCTCTAGCAGCAGGTCTATGCCCTTGATCGGGTCGAGGCGACCGACGAACAGCAGCGTGGGCGTGTCATCCAGCCCCAGCGCGCGGCGGGCCTCGGCGCGGTCGTTAGCGTCGCCCGGCGTGAAAGCGCGCAGGTCCACGCCGCAGGGAATAACGCGCGTGTGGCTGGGGCTGAGGCCGTACAGACGGCGCAACTGCTCGCCCTCATGCTCGGTGGAGACGATCACGCACTCGGCGCCAACGGCGATGCGCCCCTCGCTCTCGATGCGAATGGCGGCGGCGTGGTCCTTCGGCGCGGCGGTTACATCCACCGGAAGCCCCTGCTGCTGCCCCTTGAGCCGCTCGACGGTATGGAACATCGTCACATGCGGCAGGTCCCAGGCGCGGGCCAGCGGCGCGGCGGCGGCGGCAGAGAGCCAGTAGTGGCTGTGGACCATATCGTAGGGGTGGTCCTGCTCGGCGGCGAAGCGCGCGACGCGGCGGCTGAACTCAGCCACGTAGGGGTGCAGCGCGCTGGGCGGCAGCGGCTCGGAGGGGCCGGCGGTAATGGTGATGAGGCGGACGCGGTCCGAAATAGTCTGGATGGAGGGGGTATCGGGATGAGACCGGCGAGTAAAGATATCAACATACATGCCGCCCCGACCTAGCTCGCGCGATAGCTCACGAATGTAGACATTCATGCCGCCAGCGTCACGGGTGCGGCCAAGTTGGGCGATGGGGGATGTGTGGAGACTGAACATCGCGACTCTAAAACACATACGCACGCTCCGCTTCCCGCGTCGCCCATGCGTCCGGTCTGGCGTAAATGCGCGGCCACCGTCCTTCACCTGACGGCGTCGCGGCCTGAATTAGCCGCTGTATCATGCTGGTCCCTCTGGTCCTTGAATGCGGTGAACTCGTTCCAGTTTTCGCTGACTCGCTGGCGCGACTGGCGCGCCTATCTCAGCGCTTCCCATAATATACCGCTATAGAGCGAACATACGCCATATGGCGCAAAACTCCCTCCCTACGCCTCCCTGTCACACCCTACACATCGGCGCCGGAACCGGGCGCGGCGGGCGTGGCCAGCCACTCGGACCAGGCGCGCGCGATGGGCGTGGCGGCGTCCGAGGGCGTGATCCACTGCCAGAGGGCCAGGCCGCGCGAGCGCGTGACGGCGGGCGCGGTATGGATGGTGAGCGCGTCGCCGGGGAGCGCGGGGCGGATGTACTCCAGCCGGAAGAAGCGCGGGCGCGCGGAGCTGGTCGCCATCGCCTGCGACGCCGCCTCATCGAACCAGTCCAGGTAGACGCAATTGTTGACGTGACCCTGCGTATCCGCCTCGTACTCGCGCGCGACCAGCGGCAGGCTGGCGGCTGGCGTGAGGCCATCGCCAGGCGTCGCGGAGCGGCGCGAGCGCATGCCATGACCCCACGGGCCCATACGCGCGGTGAGGTCGTTCGGGATGCGCGTCAGCTGTCCCGTCACCCGGTCAATATAGGCCCAGCGCGCCTGCGCCCGCGCGACGACCCGGCCGGTGTCGGCGCGCGTGATGAGGTATTCGCGGGTCGCCTGCACGCGGCGGAACTCGGAGATCCAGGTAAAGAGGCGCAGGTCGTCATCTATCCCCGCCCGCGCGCCAAGCAGCAGCGACATCTCCCGCACAACCCACGCGCCACGATTGTCGCGATACCAGCGGGTGTCATAGCCCATCCCGGCGGAGGCGCGCGTGGCGAGGCTCTCCAGGTAGCGCAGGATAACACCGGGGCGCACGGAGCCATCGCGCCCAGCCTCATAGCTGCGGACGGACAGCGCGTCGGCCCAGGCTTCCGGCGGGAAGCGGCGGGCGCCGCGCGGACCGGTCGCCTGGACATGGTCACGCGCGGCGGATAGAGCGGATTGAGCGGATTGAGCGGATTGAGAGGAAAGGGATTCGTCGGGGTCTGGCATTGGCATGGTATCCCGGCGGCGCACGCCGGCTCCGCGCTGGGTCATCTCGCCGCGCGGGGACGCGCGTCGCCGGGGAGCGGCTGCCGCCATACGCGCCGCTTCTCAGCCAGTGTAGGTCGGACGCGCCGCGCCTGTCAAACCAGGCGCCTGGCCGCTTCACTCCGGCGAGAGAAGGAAACCAGCGGCGGGTCAGGGTGTGTTGCCAAGAAGTGGGGCAAGCCACTATACTGCGCCTGACAGGTCCCAGCGTCCACCCGCGCGCCGCGTGAGCATACTCCGCGACGCCGGTTCCGCGTGGCGTTGCGCGTGGCCCCGTCGAGACCTCGTGAGGAGGCCAGCGATGCTCTCAGACCCATTTCAAACCCATGGGCCAGCCGCGCCGCGCGACGCCAGCGCACGGCTGACTCCCGACATAGAGCTTGCCGCGAGCCAGGGTATCCTGAGCTGGTGGTACAAGCTCGCCGTCCCGCGCGTCTCGTCGGCGCAGCCCTCACTGACCGAGCGCGAGCTGCTGCGACGCGGGCGCCTGGCCGCCACACTGATCCTCGCAATCCTTGTTCTGGGGATCATCAACATCCCTGTCGCGGCGCTCAATCCAAGTAAGGCCGAGCTCTACGGCGATATCGCCGGCATCATCGGCTGCCTCGTGGCGCTCGCGCTCAACCGGAATGGGTCCGTCGCGCTGGCGAGCATCCTGCTGGCGGTGCTGCTCGACGCTGGCTTCGCAGGCATCATCCTGGCTGCGCCCGGCGGCTTGAGCGTGCCCAATCTGCTCCTGGCGCCGCTGATGGCGCTGGCCGAGCTGATCGCCGTCTCGCTGCTCGCCCCCTGGACGGTCTTCCTCGTCGCGGTGATCAATAGCGTCTTCATCCTGGTCGTCATCCTGGAGTGGCCAACGGACCCCACCGTCCAAAACCTGTTGAACAAGCCAGGGGCGGCGAGCCTGATCATCTCACCGCCGATTACGCTCTATCTGATCGTCGCGCTCGTCACGTACCTCTGGGTGCGCGGCGCGACCAACGCGCTCATCGCCCGCGACCGCGCCGAAGAGCTCGCCACGCTGGAGCATGCTGTGGCCGAGCAACGCCGCGACCTGGAGGTGGGCATGCGCCAGATGCACGACACCCTGGTGCGCGTGGCCAATGGTGACTACAGCGCGCGCGCGCCTATCGGCCAGGACAACATTCTCTGGCAGCTGAGCGCCTCGCTCAACACGATGATCGCCCGCCAGCAAAAAGTCAGCGACGCGCAGTACCAGATCCAGCGCGCCTCGGGCGAAGTTGGACGCCTGGCGGAGGCCATCCGACAGGCGCGCGCGGGTCGCCCGCCGCTCTGGCCAGCAGAGACGGGCACCATCATTGATCCGTTGATTCGCGAGCTTGCGGGTCCGCGCGCCCAGCCCGCCGGTCCTGGGCCGCTGCCAGGGCCTAGCCCAATGCAGGCGCTCCCGCCCGGTTGGGACGCCACTTACACGGCGCCGCAGCAGATACCGGACGGCTACCCGCAACTGCCGCCCGGGCGCGCCAGCTCGCCCTACGACGCGGGCTACTCCGACCAGGGCGGCCAGCCCCCCCGCCGCGAGTGGTGACAGCGGTGATGGTGGCCTGTCACCTTGCGCCCATTGGGAGCGGGAATACGGGCCGCTGGCCTCTCATGTGCGATTCGCGTGAAGGAACACACCCCATCATGCACGGGTAACCACAACGCGCGGCAGGGAGCCTTGCCCATTCGTCCATTGCGCGTACAGGTTGCGCAGAGGCAGTATCCCTGTGTATATCCTGTAGGAGGACCAAGAGGACACGGCTTCAGGGGGCGGCGGGCGCTCAGGCGCCCCTGGCGGGATTCGGAAGGGATGACGAAGGTATGGTCGCCGCACGCACACGATCTCTGACCGAAGCGCGAGCACGCGCGCGCATCATGAGCGCCCGTAGCGCCCAGGCGCTCGATCGGGCGCCACGTCTTCCCACGACGGCGCACGGCCAGCGACGCGATTCACGCGATTCACGCGACATGCGACTACCAGCCATGGCGGCGGTCGCCACACGGGGAGGCGCGGCGGCGGTCGCGGTCAATTCGCGGCAAGTGGGGCGCTCGTGGCTCGCGGAGTGGGGCTTCACAGCGCGGGCGCCCTGGTGGCTGTGGGCTGGCCTGCTGCTCAACATCGCCGCGTGGATATCGTCCTGGGGGCGCATCGGGCCATGGAGCTACACCTTCTTCCCGCTCTGGTTCGGCTTCATCCTGGTCCTGGACGGCCTCAACGTCTCCCGGCGCGGCAGTTCGATCCTGACACGCGACTGGCGGCGCTTCGCCCTGCTCTTCCCCATCTCTAGCGTTTACTGGTGGATCTTCGAGTGGATGAATGGCTACGTCCAGAACTGGTTCTATACCTACGACCGGCCCTATCCGTGGCTGACGCTCAACCTGCTCTCGACGCTCTACTTCTCGACCGTCCTGCCCGCCGTGATGGAGATGTTCGAGCTGCTGACCACCATCCCGGCGCTCAAGCCGCTGCTGCCCGCGAGCGAGACAGGCCCGCGCATGACGGCGGCCTGGGCGGCGCGCATGCTACTGTTGGGCGTGGGGCTGCTCTGGCTGCCAATCCACTTCCCCCAATACGCCTACATGCTGATCTGGTTCTGCCTGATCTTCCTGCTGGACCCGATCAATAATCTGGCGGGGCGGCCATCCGCTATCGGGCGGCTGCTGGCGCGCGACTGGAAGTTCCTGACGACGCTGCCGCTGGCGGGGCTGCTCTGCGGCTTCTTCTGGGAGATGTGGAACTTCTACGCGCTGCCGAAATGGCAGTATTATCTGCCCTTCCTCAACTGGACGCCGCACTACTTCGAGATGCCCATCCCCGGTCTGCTGGGCTACCTGCCGTTCGCCTTCGAGCTGTTCGCCATGTACCAGTTTGGCCTGCTGCTGCTCGGCGCCAAGCGAGACCACCTGGCGTACTGAGCCGCGCGCAGCGAGCGTCTCTCAGCCCATCCTCAGGATGGGCGCCGCATACTGTGACGTAGAGCCGGGTCCGCTGGACGGACGCCCGGCTCATCCCGTCGCAATCAAGAGGGCCGCAAGGGCCACCGTCATTCAGGGAGCGTGTACCGTATGCAAGCTCAACGCCCTGCGGGCGTCGCGGCGCGCGCCGGTCTCATCACCGGCCTCTTCGTTGGTATCCTGAGCCTTCCCGTCATCACCCTCAGCCGCCTGACCAGCGGGGCGGGCCTGAGTCTGCTCTTCCTGATCGTCGCGCTGGTCGCCTTCGCCATCGCGGGCTATATCGCGACCCGTCGCAGCGGGCTGCTCCGCTCCGGCGTGGGCGCGGGCGCGCTGGCCGCGCTGATCGCCATATTCATCGCCATCTGCCTCGGCGTCGTGATCGTCGCGCTGCTGGCCCCTCGCGTGGCGCTCGTAACCCAGGCCCCATTCGGCGGCGCGCCAGCTGGTGGCGGACGCGGATTTGGCGGACGTGGCGTATCGAACCCTGGCCTTCGCGCCTTCCCACGCGTGCGCACAGCAATCGTCTCCCTCATCCTGGCCCCCCTCTTCTCATGGGCACTGGCGTGCTCGGCGGCTTCCTCGGCGCGCTGCTGGCCCGCCTGGGCCGCCCGCGCCAGCCCGTGGCGCCGCAGTTCGCGCCCGCCGGCTTTGCGCCCCAGTTCACGCCACCCCAGTCTGCGCCCGTGACGCCATTCACGCCAGCGGCCCCCATTTACCCCAGCAATCCCGGCAGCGCCACGCCGCCGCCCTACTACCCACCAGCCCCGCCCTACGACCCCAACGCGCCGACCAACCCCTCCGGCCCGAACGACGCATAGCCGGCCCGGAAGGCTCGGCGCGGGAGGCGGGTCGCGGCCATCAATGGCCGGCGCGCGGCGCGGTGAGCATGGATGCCCCGCGCCGCCGCGCTTGACGCCGTCCCCTTCCAGCCCGTAGCATGAGCCCAAACCTGGCGCCATGCGCCGGTGCGGAAGGGGTGGCGCGCGTATGCGTGAGGCCGGGGAGCGGGGCAAGGGCGGGGCGCGGGAGTGGCGCGCGGACGATGCGCCGCCGCTGGGCCTGCTGCGCCTGCGGGAGGCCGATATCGTGCGGCTCTGCGGGTTGGGCGCGGCCTCGCGCGGCCTCGACCTCGCCGCCCGGCGCGCCCTGAGCCAGCCGCGCCGCGACGGCTCCCGTCTGAGCGCGCTGGTGGGCGCCGATGAGCCGGTCGAGGCCTGGATCGAGACCATCGAGACGCCTGAGCCAGTCGAGAGCCTGACGCTGGCGGCGATGCGCTGGGGCTGCGCGGCGCATACGCCGGACGCGCCCGCCACGCCCGGATCCCCCGGCTGCGAGCATGTCGCAGCCGTCCTCTCCGCCTGGGTGCGCGCGCCGAGCGACTTCCGCACGCCAGCCGCGCCCCAGGAAGCGCCGCCCGCGCCCGACATCCCAGCGTCCAACAGCCCGCCGCCCGCGCCGGACGGCGCGCCCACCCCGGCGAAGCCCGCGCGCGCCGGGCCACGCGCGCCCGCCAGCCTCGCCGACGAGCTACGCCGCCTGCCGGAGCGCGAGCTAGTGGCGCTGGCCCGCCGCGCGCTGGGAAGCGACAGCGCCACGCCCGCGCGCACGGCGGAGGAGACGCTGGCGGCGCTAGAGTCCGCCCTGCGCGACCCCGATGCGCTGGCCCGGCTGCTGGCGCGGCTGGAGCCGGACGCGCGCGAGCTGCTAGCGTGGCTGCGACTGGCGGGCGGCGCGCTGACCATCGCCGGGCTGGACGCGCTGGCCACCCGCTCCGGCAGGCCGGTGAGCGCGCTGCGCGGCGTCCTGGCGACGCTGGAGCGCCACGCGCTGCTCTTCCCCAACCTCCTGCCCGACGCGACCCCCGCCCAGCCCGGCGAGCCACGCGAGCGCTCCTGGCGCGGCGTCTCCGGCTGGCGCATCGCCCCGGAGACGCGCGCCGCCTTGCCGCGCGAGCTACCCATCCAGCCACTCAGCCGCGCGGAGATGACGGCGGAGCGACCGCGCATCGAGAAGGCGTCGCCGCGCGCGCTGCTGCTGGCGCTGGCGCTGCTGCCGCGCGCGCCCGCGCCACTCAACCCGCCTCCGCCACGCGACCCCGACACCAGCCCAGGCGACGGGCGCGGCCCGGCGCGGGATGCTGGTGGCGCGTTCCCCCGCGCGCGCGTGGGCGTGGCGCTCATGCCGGAGGACCTGCCCGAAGCGGCGCTGCTCGCCGCCGCCCGCGCGGCGGGGCTGAGTCCCGACGCCGCGCGGCTGGCCCGCCGTGTCACACTCTGGGCGCGCGACTGGGACGGTGCGGCTGGCGGCGCGTCGTTCGCGGCCAGCGCGGACGCCCCAGCCTCCGAGCGGCTGCGCGCGTATCAGGCGGCGTTCGCGGTCTGGCGCACAGCGCGCTCTCCCGCCGATCTCGTAGACCTGGAGCGCGCCACGGGAACCGTCCGCATGCGATACGACCACACGCACGAGGCGTTCCGCCCGGCGGCGCTGGCGGATGAGGCGGCGGCGGCGCGCGGCTGGGTCACACGCCTGCTGGGCCTGGCCGCGCCCGGCGCGTGGTATCGCGTGGATGATCTCGTCGAGCTCATCTGGCGGGTCAATCCCTACTTCCTGCGGGGCAAACAACTTGCCTGGCGCACGCCGGTCTGGCGGCTGGAGCGCGTCGCCGATGGCCGTCCGCTGCGCCCCACCATCCGCGAGGAGTGGAGCGCGGCGGAGGGCGCATACCTGCGGGCGCTGCTGGCGGGACCGCTCCACCTGTGGGGCGCGCTCGATCTGGCGCTGGCTGGCTCCGGCACGCCGCGACTCTTCCGCCTCACGCCGCTGGGAAGCGCGCTGCTGGCCCGACCACCGCACGAGGCGCAGGCGCCCGGCGAGATGGCCCGAGCCGCCGCCCAGGCGCTTTCCTTCGACTGGGGCCCGGTGGCGGCGCTGACGAAGGAAGGCGCGCTGGCCGTCCAGCCGCTCGTGGCCACTCCCGCCCTGCTCGACGCGCTGGAGCAGTGGGCGGAGGTCACGTCGCTGGCGGGCGGGCGGCTGCTCTACACCTTCACCGCCGCCCGCGCGCTGGCGCGCTTCGATGAGGGAATGGAGCCGGAGCGGGCGCTGGCCCCGCTGCGCGCCGCCGGGCTGGTCCGCGCGGCGCAGACGCTCGCCCCCCGGCTGGAGGGCTGGCGCCAGGGCTACGGCGACGCGCGGCTGACGGGCGGGCTGGCCATCGTCGAAGGGCGCGACGAGGCCACGCTGCGCGAGGCGCTGGCGGCGGCGCCGGGGATCGCGGCCCGCGCGCGGCACCTCGGCCCGGCAGTCGTCGCCCTCAGCCACGCTGACGCGGAGACGCTGCGGGCGGCGCTGGCGAAGAAAGGCTGGGAGCTATGAGCGGCGCGGAGGGAACCGTACAGATAGACCCCGGACTGGCGGAAGCCGTCCGCCTCCAGCGCGACCTGTACCTCTACTGGGACGGCGCGGCGCGGCTGGGCGGCGTCCCGCTGACGGCGCGCGGGCTGGTGGCGCGCCCCGCCCTGCGCCGCCTGCTGGAGCCGCTGGGCGCGGACGATACGGAAGACGCCAGCCCCGACGCGCCGGAGAACGAGCGCCCGCGCGCCTTCTTTCTGCGCCGCGCGCTGGAGCGGCTGGGGCTGCTACGGATGACGGGCGAGGGCGATGCGCGGCGGCTGGAGGCGGCGGAGACGCGCATCATGGCGCGCTACCTGGCGCGGACGCTCGCTGAGCGCATCGAGCTACTGGCGCGGCTCTGGGCCACCGGCGCATGGTGGCCCGATCACCCAGAGCGCGGCGAAACACCCAGCCCGCAGACGCCCGCGCCGCCCGCGCTCGCCCGCGCTCGCCGCCGCGCGCTGGAGATGGTCAGCGCCACCACACCCGGCTCGGTGATCGAGCTCATGCCGCTCTCGCCCACGCTGGAACGGCTGCGACGGGGCGCGGGGCAGGTGGGCCGGAGCAGCGCGCGCAACCGCAAAGGGCCAGCGCGGTCGCAGGCGCGGCTCGCGGCGCTGACTGGCGGCGATGAGACGCTCGCGGCGGCGCTCTCCGGCCCGCTCGCCTGGCTGGGCCTCGTTCGCTGGGACACTGACGGCGCGACGTGGGTCGCGGGCCTGCCCGCGCTGGCGCTGCGCGGCGGGATGCGGAGCAGCCAGCGGAGGCGCTGGCCGAAGCGCACGGGCGCGTCGTGGCGCAATCCGACCTGACGCTGATCGCCTACGCCCCGCACACCGCGCCAGAGTTGCTGACGCTCGACCTCTGCGCCGCGCGCGAGACACTCGACCAGGCCGCGCGCTACCGCCTGACGCGCCAGAGCTTCGCCCGCGCCCGCGCGCTCGGCTGGGACGCCGCCCAGGCCACCACCCGGCTTGAGCGGCTGACCGGCGCGCCGCTGCCCGGCCCCGCGCGCGTGGCGCTCACCGACTGGGAGCGCGCCGCCTCGCGCCTGCGCCTCACCGAGGGCGCGACGCTGCTGGAGGTTCCCTCCGCCCAGACGCTCGACGCGCTGCTGGCCGACCGCGCGGGCGCCGCCTGGGTTCTCCGCCGCCTCACGCCGACCGCCGCGCTGATCCACCCCGACGACGCGCCCCACGCCCGCGCCTGGCTCCTCCGCCGCGGCCACCTGCCCGCGATGGTGGAGGCGGCGGACGGTGGACAGGCTCGCAGCCCGGCCTAACTGGCCTTCACGACGGGGAACTGCGAGGGCAGGTAGACCTTGCCGTCTATGCCGACCACGCGGTCCTTGCCATCCGAACACGGCACGAGCCAGAGGGGATTGCCCGCCCAGCCGCCGCCCGTCCATACCACCTGTCCGGTTTCGATGAGCGTGGCGTCAATCGGAGCAAAGACCAGGTAGGGCTGCGCGCCGGGCCGGAGCGTCGTGTGACTCTGCGCCTCGACCATGCTCACCGCCTGGGCTTTGGAAAAGAGCGCCAGATGGCCGTGCGGACGGGCTGGCCCGCCGGCGACACTGC
>CAWEJL010000003.1:0-65353 GCA_963809385.1 uncultured Chloroflexia bacterium
AACATTGGTTTAACATACCTGGTCTCATGCGCAGGAGCCACCTACCAGAAAAGGCCGTTTACGGCGCGCCAGTGTCGTTCGCATACTGTTCAGTGGTACGCTCAGTTTCTGCATCATGGGGCTTGAGCCACAAACAAAGAGAGAAGGATTGTGGAATGGCGGTTTCTGGCTTTTTCTGGCTCTATACTGGCGCGCTCGCGGGCAGCGGACGCCCCGGCGGCCACCCGTCAGGCGCTGCGTGCCGTTCTCGATGACGACTTGCGCTGGCTTGCGGACAACGATTTGCGCGCGATTCTCACCCTGACTGAAGAGCCGCTCCCCGCTGAGGCCTTACGCCGTTTCGGTTTGTCCTCGCTCCATCTGCCCGTGCGCGACCTCACCGCGCCAACTCTGAGCAGTTCGCGCGCGCGATGGAGTTCATTGACCAGAGCTCAGTCCAACGGAATTGGCGCCCTCGTCCACTGCCTCGTTGGGCAGGGGCGCACAGGAACCATTCTGGCCGCCTACCTCGTGCGCGCAGGCTCCAGCCCTACAGACGCCATCCAGCGCATCCGCGCGCTCCGCCCTGGCTCGATTGAATCATCCGAACAGGAACGCGCCATCGCCGCTTTCGCTCGCCGCCGCGACTGGATTATTTGAGACAGGCGATGTCCACGAAAATAAAGCTGGGCCGTTCGCATGTCCTTGTGCGAACGGCCCGGCTCCCGACGAGAGGGAATACCTAGCCCAACTGCGCTTTCACTGCGGCGACGATGTGGCGGTGCGCTGATACCAGCGGCGTCCATCAACTCCTCTGGCTTGCCCGAACCAGGCATCTTGCGTACCGCTAGCTTTGTCACGCGCGGCAGCGTCTGTCCAGCCGGAGCCTGCGCATCGCCCGTAAAGGCCTCTAGCATCGCGTCACCAATGCCGCCTTCGATCCAGTGATCCTCCACGGTTACGACGCGCCCAGCTGTCGCCGCCGCCGCGGCCTTGAGCGTCGTCGTATCTACAGGCTTGACCGAGTAGAGGTCAATCACGCGCACATCAATCCCCTCGGCCTTGAGCAGGTCATAGGCCTTGAGCGTCTCGTGGAGCGTGATGCCCGCGGCGACCACGGTCACCTGATCCCGCTCCGATTGCCGCAGTACCCGGCTACCACCGATCGAGAAGATTCATCCGCGCCATACAGCACGGGTGTCTTCTCGCGCGTCGTGCGCAGATAGACGATCCCTTGCCGGTCAGCCATCGCCTCGACAAGCTGGGCGGTTTGATTCGCGTCTGATGGATACAGCACAGTGCTGCCATAGACCGCGCGCATCATCGCCAGATCTTCGAGCGCCATCTGCGACGGGCCATCCTCGCCAATCGAGACGCCCGCATGCGAGCCGGAGAGCTTGATGTTCGCCCGCGAGATCGCCGCCATGCGGATGAAATCGTAGGCGCGCGCGAAGAACGCCGCGAATGTCGAAGCGAACGGCTTGTAGCCGCGCACCTGTAAGCCCACCGCTGAGCCTATCAACTGCTGCTCGGCGATGTACTGCTCGAAGAAGCGCTCAGGATATGCTTTAGCGAAATACTCCGCATAGGTCGAGTTGCTGACCTCGCCATCCAGCGCCACCACATCTGGGCGCGCCGCTCCCAGCGCCTTCAGCGCGTCACCATACGCGCTGCGCGTGGCGACCAGCGTCCCTGACTCATACACAGGCAGCTTTGCTGGCCCACCTTCGCCTTGGATCGCGGGCGCGCCCGCCTCAGGCTTGTGGACATCCACCAGGATGCGTCGCTCGCCGCCTAGCACTTTGATCGCGCGCTCCGCCATATCCAGACGGGAGCGCCTTGCCGTGCCAGCCATCTTTATTCTCGATCTCTGGAAAGCCCTTGCCCTTCACGGTCCGCGCGACGATCAGCGTCGGCTGTCCACTCCCTTTGATCGCTTCGGCATAAGCGGCATTGATCTGTTCGACATCGTGCCCGTCAATCTCGATCGCACGCCACCCGAACGCCCGCGCGCGCGCCGCATATACGTCGCCATTCCAGCCCAGCATCGTCTCACCGCGCTGCCCAAGCCGGTTCATGTCGAGGATGCCGATCAGATTGTCGAGCTGGTAATGACCACCAAGCTCCATCGCCTCCCAGATCGAGCCTTCCGCCATCTCGCTATCGCCGAGCACGACCCAGACAGAATAGGGCAGCTTGTCCAGATACTTGCCCGCCAGCGCCACGCCGACGCCGATTGGCAGGCCCTGGCCCAAAGATCCAGTCGCCACATCGACGTATGGCAGCACCGGAACTGGATGCCCCTCGATGCGGCTGCCGAACTTCCGTAGCGTCAGCATTTCCTCATCCGAGATGGCGCCAGCGGCCTTATAGATCGAGTAGAGCAGCGGCGCCGCATGTCCTTTCGAGAAGATGAGGTGATCGTTGGTAGGCGCTTTTGGATTCGCGAAATCGTAGCGCAGGTAATCCGACAGCAACACCGCCATCAAGTCCGCCGCTGACATCGAGGAGGTCGGGTGGCCAGACCCAGCGGTGGTCGTGCTGCGAATACTATCGACGCGAAGCTGTTGCGCCAGCTCCGTCCAACGCTCAATGTTCACTCATGTCAGAACCCTTTCTCACGTACGGTCGCCACGCGCGAAATAAAGCGCGAGACGCGGCTTTGCCGCCAGTTATTTAGTTGCCCGGTTGTTCATCGGATCGCTCATCATCGCTGAGAGCGCTCGCTATCCGCAGCGTCAACTCCAGCATCGCGTGTCGCTACCTGGCCAGTCGCGCGCGCGATGACACGCTCGATGATCGCTGGCAGTTCCGCCAGTCGCGAGTTCGCGATGACGCGCGTCGCGCCTGCCGCTCGCGCCGCAGTCTGCGTATCGAGGTCTACGTGCGGCCCATAGGCGATCGCAGGTACGCCCGCTTCTCGCGCCGCCGCGACGCCCGCTCGCCAGTCGACGCCCCGCGCCGCAGTGTTGACCAGCGCCAGCGCGTAGCCGCCGCCCAGCAGGAGGTCGCGAAATTCGGCTGCAGTCCGCGATACGCGCGTCTGGAAACCCGCCCGTTTCAGCGTTTCCGTAATCTTGACCGCGAAGAACAAGTCATTCTCGAGCGCCACGAATCTGCCGGCGCTCCATCGCGTCGGGTCCGTCGCTCATCGTGCGCCACCTGCGCTCACGAGCGCCCACGTATCCGAGGCGTCGCTCGCCTGTTAATCATCTGAACGCTCATAGATTGGGCGGCGAAACTGCTCTCCAAGTTCCTCATTGACGATCCGCGGATCGCGCCACTAACTCTGGCGTGAAGATGTGCCGTCCTCCCTGGCAATACGGATGAGAACAGGTCCGCTCGTGGCTCGTCTCGAAGATCAGATTGGCGCCTTCCACTGTGATCCAGATATGCCTGCGCGAGTAGCCATCGCCCCACTTCAACAGCAGACCCTGGTCATACTCGTCGAATCGCCCAAGACCGTACAAAAAGTCGCGATTGAAGCGGTCCAGGATGTCGCGCACGTGGCTCTGCGCCACCACACTCGCCACGTCATCGCGCATCGAAGTGGTCGCCCGCTCGTCCAGATCGTCACTGGGGATCGCGAGCTGGCGTGAGGACTGCTGCGCCTCGCGAATCATCTGGGTGATATTCTGCGCCTCGTCATCACTCAGCGAACGAGACTGGCCCACGATCTTCTCACGTGGCTGGTTGTCGTCGGTATCGTTAGCCATCGCGCCTCTCCCTGAATGAAGCGGCGCGCCACGTCATAACGCTCGAAGCGAAGCGGCGCGCCACATGTCACGGCTCTCTGGTCAGTCTACCATCAGCGCCCTGGCTCGCGCCAATGGAGCGCAAGCGATTGCGCCAGCTCTCTCATCTCGCTACGAACCTTGGAGAGACCATAGTTCCGCTAATCCAGAGCGCAAGCCAGCGCTAAGCAGTGATGTTGCGCGAATCGAGCGAGAACGCCAGCGACGTGATTTCGGCCCCAGCTTCCCACTCCTGCCGTTGCGCGCCGTTGCTCCGTCTCGAAGAGTTGAAGCCGCGATCCCCGCGCTATCGCCAGCCACGCGCCGTCAGCGGAGAGCGCGATTCGCGTCTCATAGGTGAGCGCGCCAATCATTACGTTTCGTTGCACACGCGCTCGCAGGTCAAACAGTCGGATTTGACGCCCTAGCACGCCAGTCGCCACCCACCGTAGGTCCGGTGTTGCGGCCAGCGGCGCCTGCAGCATGCCCGCGATCTCCGAGACCCGTCCTGCTGGACGCGGCTCCTGCGCTCCTCTGAAGTTGCGCCGGTCAAGTTCCCACAACCGCAACGTGTTGGCCCGCCCCACGCTAGCGACTCGCCCAGACGAGAACGTCAGGAGATAGCGACCATCCAGCGACAAGATGCGTTGATGCGTCCGCCAGCTCTCGTCCGGTGGCTCGCGCAGCAGGCCAAGATTTCCATCCTCAACGCATCGCAAGCGGAGTCAGCCAGGCCGGGCTGACCTGCGCCGTCAGCGGACGTGAATAGACCGCCGTCGCGCGGCGTCCCTCCTCCGCCCAACGAAATGGATCATCGCTCGCCAGCGCGATGGGCGCGTCGGGCGTGGCCATCCGAACATACGGCTGGTTGTCATAGACTACTGCGTCCATGGCCCCTGATGGCGCGTTGAGCCCTGTATTCCAGAGCGTCCGCCCATCGGCGACTGACCACACGCGTGTCCCCAGCGAGAAACCCCAGGCGACCGCCAAGCGCGCCTCGGGGCGAGAGACGAAGCGATTGCAGGGTTCCTGGCCGTTCCCCGGATCCGAACGTCAGCACATGCGCGACAGCGCCATCCCGCGCGCTGACTACAGTGATCCGTCCATCCGTCTGGCCCAGCGCCCACCAGGCTCCATCCGCGCTCAGCGCCATCGCCGCCACAGGCGTCTGATCGAGCGCCGTAGAAGCGCAATCGTAGCGCCAGCGGCCCCTGCCCAACCATCCGCAGTCCCACGCGCGCAGGGCGTGCCCGCGCGGGAGCCTCGCGCTGCGATATCCACGCGCGTGCTGGGAGCGCCCACGTCATACACCTTCCGGCGCTCCGGGTCCGAAAGTGTCTGATAGGCGATATTGATCTCGCGCATGCGCTCTAGCCCCTCAGGGCCAGCTATGTCAGGATGATAGCGCCAGGCCAGGCGACGGTAGGCGACACGCAGCGTCTCTTCATCCGCATCCGGTTTCACCTCCAGAATCGCGTAATAGTCCGCCTCATTGGTCATGCGCCACCCGGGTCCCAGCCCATATCGTCATACACACCTTGAAGAGCCGCCCGCGCGCAAAGCCACGCCCCAAACCACTCGCGCCGCCAGGGCGCCAGGGTGGATCAGGGCGTGGCTCACGCTCGTTACCATCTCCTGGCCAATATACGCCTCTCACACCGCGCGCGTTAGATTCAGGAGCGCCCACCAGTCAGGCGCCCTCAGACTCAGACTGGTCTCGGACATGCTCGAATGGAGTATGACAACTCGGGCAGTAATACTGGTCTGTCAGCAGTTGCGCGCCAAACATCGCCATTGGCTCGGCGTCTGGGGCATGGCAAAACGGGCAGATGACCGATAGCGCCCGCCCACCTACGTCGCCCGCCGGAGCAAGCGGCCCCCACGCTATCCGTCCGCGAGCGGACTCATCCTTGCTGGTCATGTTCACAGCTCCCAACTATGTCCGTCCGGGTTTACAAACTACTCGCGCTGAGTCCCGCTGGGGCCGTCGCAAGCCGTCGTGTCTCTGCATTCCACTGCTCCCAGGGCAGCGCTTGCGTCAGCCGCCAACCCGCCTTCGTCTCGCGTGCGGGCAGGCTCAGCCGCTCGGCTGCCAGGATCGGCCCGACCTGCTCCAGGAAACGCGTGCGCAGCCCATCAGGCGTCGCGTCCAGCGTCCCATCAGCGGCCAGCGGGTCACCATCGCCCTCCGGGCCGAACCACATCAGCGTCTCATCCCACAGCGCGTTCAGCGCCGACTCAAATGCCACGCGAACCCGCCCATCCAGACGCGCTAGCCGGCGGGTCCAGCCATCAGCGTGCTGCCGGTGCGCGCGCTCTTCGAGCAGCGCCTTGCGGCTGCGCCCTGCGAGTGGCGTGAAACTCGAATCGCTGGCGGCGCGGAACACCTCCGTGATCGCCGTATCCAGCAGCAGATTCGCCGCGATGAACTCCGGCCAGCCCGCGAACGTCGCGTCCAGCCCTGAAAAGGCGATGAACGCCGTCCGGGTCTCTGGCTCGATCTCTACCCCAGACTCCGGCTTGAGCGTCTTCAGCAACGGATACAGCGCGCGCGCATGACCCAGTTCATCCTGAGCCATCGCCGCCGCCGCCACGCTCGATTCCAGCGACGGCGCGCTGGAGCACCACTCCGCATATCGCCGCCCTAATAGGTATTTGTTGTCGGCCAGCCGCGCGATGAGATCGAATCGCGCATCAACGTTCGCCACGCCATGAGCCATCAGCGGGCTCCCCTTCCCAGACTTGAGCGTCTCTTATGAGTGGATGACAATCACCATCTCGTCGCGCGGCACGACCGTCATCTCGATCCAGGCGAATTCATCATAAATGGTGCGCGCGTAGACACTCGCCAGCTCACTATCTTCCGCCTCCACAGCGCCGACCTGACGCAGCGGCTCCTCGTACGCCTTGCGCGCCAGCACGAGCCACACGCGGGAGCCCTTGCGCTCGTGCTTCTCGGCTGCGTCCCGCCGCTCGCTCTTACTCATACAGCCACCCCCGACGCCAGCAGAGCGTCCCGCCCCTGTGGGCTGAGCCGCCGTTTTGTCCAGGCCGGCTCCCACACCACGGTAATCTTCACCTCATGGATATCCGGCTCGCGGAGCAGTCGCTCCCGGATGTCACCCTCAATGAACTCCGTCGCTGGACATCCCATCGCGGTATAGGTCAGCCAGACATGCGCCACGCCCGCTGGGTCGTCGCGCTGAATCGCCACGATCAACCCCATATCAACTAGCGAAATGGCTAGCTCGGGGTCCTCGACCTCGCGCAACGCATCCCACAGATCGCCTGCTGGATAGTCCGTGCAGACGCCCAGCGGATCGTAGACTGTGACCCCCGCCACCTCGGGGGCCGTATCATCCGCGAATGACTCAACCTGCGCCATATGGAGTCTCCCTGAGTCGTCGCCAAAGTCCCGCCCAGCTAGTCACGCGCCAAGCGGTCAAGCCCTTTGCGACCCCGCTGGAGTGTCTCCACGAACTCTTCATTCATCGGGCCACGCCGCTTCCAGCGCGCCATCACGTCCGTCCAGCTAATGGCGCCCTCATCCAGAAGCCAGCGCTTCTCCCGCTCATCGAACGCCGCGGGGAACGCGCAGTCAATCACGTACTTGCCCGCCGCCGCGTCGTAATGCGCCGGAATACGGAAGCCAAGCTCCTCGCACAGCGGCACAGTCGCACTCATCCACGTCTGGCGAAGCTGGTCGTTGCTCTGCCCCTTGAACCCGAAATCGAGCTGCTCGGTATGCTGCTTGAGATCGTCGGGCAATCCGAACCACTCAACAGTCAGCATGAACATCCAGTCAATCGCCTGCTGCAAGCGCTCTCGCTCCGCCGGCTCCGGCGCCAGCTTGCGCATCCACTGCTCGCCGTGCCGCAGATGGAACGTCTCTTCCTTGTCCACCTTCACCAGCGCGCGCTTCCAGGGGCCAAATGTCGTGCTGTTGTAGACATCGCTCAACAGCGTATAGCCCTGCGCGATCATAGAAGGCGTTCGCGACGATCAGCTCATACCAACTATCCAGCGGCACATCGAAGGCGTACGGATACTTCCACTTCTTCGGCTCGCGATAGTAGACCAGCTCATCGGTATCCACGCCCAGGTCGCGCAGCAGGCGGTACGCGATGTGCGCATGACCCAGTTCATCCTGCATGATCGCGACCGCCGAGCCAAAGGTATTGATGTTCGGCGCGTGGCGCGCGGCGTGATAATAGGCTGGCGAGCTTACCAGCTCGGTATCAGCCGACACGGTTAGAATGCGTTTCATCCCCTCCAGATAGGCGGGGCTCATGTGCTCTATGCCCTCGATCAGCTTGTGCTCTTGAATGCGCTCGAGTACGGCGGCATCCGTCAACGGAGCCAGCATGCGACACTCTCCTTCGAGGGTCTCCCCATCCACCATTGCCCAACAGCTCCTGCCTATGGGCAATGGCATATATCTGTTTGGATATATGCATTCTATCGGGGAGGAGAACGCGCGTCAAGGCGGCGAAGAGGTCTGGGAAATCACCCAGCGCCATATACAATTCACCTCGCTCACGAAATATTGTAGCCCATCACTGGGCGCTACGCGCCGGGTGCGGCTACCACATGCGTTACAATAATTTCAAGTGAGGTTCTTCGCCGCCACCTGTCAATGACGATGAACGCTACGCTACACCGCTTGCGCGGATTTTGGAGAATAGAGGACACATGGCCCCAGACGCCAGCCAGAGCGCGGATACCGCGCCTATCGTATTCGTACTCGACTGTGATAACACCTTGCTCGATAACGACGCGGTTAAATCAGGCATGGACGCGCGGCTGCGCGATCTCCTCGGTTCGGCGCTCACTGATGAGTTTTGGCGCATCTATGAGGACATTCGCGCCCGCACGGGAACGGTAGATCTGCCCGCCACATTCGCGGAGTTCCGGCCCGCGCTCTCTTCTGATAGCCGCCTGGAGCTCGCCCGCCATGCCATCATGGACTTCCCTTTCCATGACTTTCTCTATCCCGAAACACTGGACACGCTCGCCACGCTCAAGCGGCATGGAACTCCGGTCATTGTCTCAGACGGCGACACCGTGTACCAACCGCATAAAATTGCGCAGAGCGGGCTCGCTGCCGCCGTTGACGGCCAGTGGGTAGTCTATGTCCACAAAGAAGACCACCTCGACGCCATCATCAAACGCTGGCCAGCTGAGTTCTATGTGATGATTGATGACAAGGGGCGCATTCTTACCGAGACGAAGGCCCGCCACCCCGAGCGCTTCGTCACCGTCCACATCCTCCAGGGACACTACGCCTCAGCCCCAGCCAGCCCCATGCCCGACCTCACACTCGATAGCATCGGCGCGGTGCGCGATCTCGACTTCACGGCCCTGCGCGACTACCTTCGCCGCTAACCAGCGTCTCTCGCCAAAATGTAGTGATGCTGAGGGCCGCGGCCCTCAGCATCACTACACGCTCGCCGGTTGTTCAGCGCATCTCGATCGGGTTCGCTGGCCCGCGCTCAGCAGGGACAGGTCGAGCAGCGACCGAACGCTTCTGCCGCACCCGGATAAACAGATCAATGGCCAGGACAATCGCGGCGCCGATCGCGGGTACAAGATAGTTTGCGACTGGCAGACCGTCCAAGTACGGGCCGACAATGCCATCGTGGATGACCATTGTGCCTGCCGTCCAGCCCAGTACAATCGCCGCCAGATCGAGTAGCCAGGGCAGGCGCCCAATCAGGGAGGCGACGATTGCGCTGCCAACAAGGAGCAGCGCGACGCTAATCAGCAAGCCCACCGCAAGCAGCGGCAGATCGCCGTGCGCCAAGCCGCCCACCGCCAGAATGTTGTCCAGGCTCATTGTCACATCAGCCACGAGAATAGTAAGCATAGCAGCGCCAAATGATGCCGCCCGCTTGGGTGTCTTCACAGCCTCGCCCGCGGCGCTCTGCTCTTCATTCGGCGCATGCTCTTCCCGGCCCAGAAGCAATCGCACGGCGATAATCAACAAGATACCGCCACCAATCGCTTCGAGCAGCGGTATCTGGAGCAGCATTGTCGCAGCAATGGCGAACGCGATACGCAAGACAATCGCAGCTCCCCCACCAGCGATGATTGCCAGCGTGCGCTGTCGCCGGTCTAGCCCTGCCGCGGCGGCGCCAATGATCAGCGCGTTGTCGCCACTCAGCGCCAGATCCACCAATACGATAGCGCCAAGACTCCCCAGAAACTGAAGCATGCGCAACGATCCTCACTCCGGCGTGCCCTGTCTCACCTACAAGTTCGAGGCGCAGACACCGCATTATATACGAAAGCGTATTCTCGCCGGTGACGGCTGTACGCGCTTTCACGCACCAGCGCGCGCCGCGCCCTTGCGTCCCTGCCAGCGGCTGTTCTACACTGCGCCTGCGTCATTCTTGGCGCCTCCGGCGCGAGGAAGAGCCCGCGATGGCTTTGCGATAATGATGTGAGAGACCTAGCCACGGGAGACAGACTGGATGGCGATAACCGAAGCGAACGACGGCGGGGAAAGACTCCCCGCCCACGCCATCCTGCAGCGTATCGTGGCTCAGCGCGCGCAGCGCTATACCGATATAGGCCCAGACCTCACCCCCCTCGGCTCAGCCCGATTCCGCCTGGAAGGCTCCCGCCTCCTTATCGCATACGCGCAACTGCCACCAGAGACTATGAGTGAGGCGATCCAGCGCATTGTGAGCTATTCCAGTCTCCGCGGGATGCGCGCCATCTGGACCGTCGTGCCTGAAGTCGCTGGCGAAGAAGCGCTGCCAGAGGCGTTGCTCGCGCACAGCTTCACCTTTGACGAGCGACTCATCCTAATGGCGCGGCAGGGGGAGTTACGGGAGCAACTCAACCCGTCCGTTTCCATCAGTCGGATTGAAACTTGGTCCGCGATGTGGGCGTATGAGCATGGCAGCCGGCGCTCATTCTATGACGAGCATTCGCCAGAGGAGGGCATGGTCACCGCACGCGCACGCGAACGCTGGCGACAACAGGAGATGGGCTGGTATCGCTACTACGCGGCCTTACTCGACAATCAAATTGTCGGTGGACTGTACGTGTCGATGTGGGAGGACGTACCCACGCTCATGGGCGTCTACACGCTACAGACCGCGCGCCGGCATGGTGTGGCGACCGCGGCGATTGCCAGCGCGATCCACGACTTGATGGAAACGGGACGAGATACCTATTGCCTCTACGTCAAAGAAGATAATCCCGCACAGCAATTGTATGAATCGCTTGGATTTCATACGGTCAGCATCGAAGAAACGTACACCCTCGGCGCGTGATGCGCGTGTCTCATAGAACAAAATTCGCGGCAACCGCCTACCCCGCGTCGCCACCAAATAGCGCTCGAAAATCACCATTGAAGTTGAGAAGAAAACGACGCATCGCATCAACATCACCAAGTGAGACAGGAGCGCTATCCGAGGTGGACAGCGACAATGGAGTGAGTGACGGACCGTCACCCGATGCGACAGGAGGGGTAAAAGGAGAGCATTGAGCGTCAACCGAGAGACTTTGAGCGGATGGCGATTGTTCGTTTCGTGGGAAAGTCGCGATAAAAATGCCCCGTCGCTGACATCGCCAGCAGGTTACGAGCACCAGCCAGCGTGACGCTCGGTGCGCCAGGGTAATGACATCCTCCTGGCGTTGTGTAGCGCCGCATGAACCACACAGGTGTTGCGAAAATCGCTCACGCAGGATATCTTCCTGGCCGTGCACTCAGGCCTCCTTGGAAGGCCGCGCGCCGCGCCAGGCGCATCGCCTGAACGCGGGGTTCGGGCGACACTACTTGTCGAGTTCGTCCAGAATATCCAGACTCTCGATAAAATCACGGTACACTTCGAGGTCCAGCTGTGTGGCGGATGAGCTTTTCGATTCACTGGGACGGCGCTCGCCCCGATCTTCGCCCCCCACCAATTTCACGCTGCCCGTCTCCATGACTTTGTCCGAAACATAAATCGGAGCTTTCATCCGGACAGCCAGCGCTATCGCATCACTGGAGCGCGAGTCCACCTCAACATGCCGTCCATTGGCGTCGAGAATGATTCGGGCATGGTAGATGTCATCAATCAGGTCGCTGATGACAATGCTCTCTACTTTGCCTCCAAGTTCCACGATAACGGTCTTGAGCAAATCGTGCGTCAATGGCCTCGGCGGCGTCGCCCCTTGCAGTTCCATGGCAATCGAGTATGCTTCGGGCGTCGCGATCCAGATAAACAGGTACCTATCGCCTTCGCGATCTTTCAGAATCACGACACGCTGGCTATTCTCAACGCTGATGCGGACACTGTCAACCGACATCTCCACCATTGAGGTATCCTCCATCGTGCGATGAGCAAACGCATGGGTAAGCTGAACAAGCCATTCCGCGTGTATTGTACTCCAAGGCGCGGTGAGTCGCCAGCGCGCAACATCGCAGGTTGCCAGATTTTAAGCGGCGCGCGACGGTCATGGAGGTCATAGATGTCACGGCGTACGTCTTCGCGCGGTATGGCGGCAACAGGCCATCACGAAACAAGTCAGGTGGGCGATCAGCCTGCTTCATACACGACCGCCGAAGCGCTCCGCTCGCTGCCATCTGTCGAAGAAGCGCGCCAAGAGCTCGCGGCGCGGTTGCGCAATCTGGGCGACGAAGCGCCAACGTCAGTGGCGCTCGTCGCCACCGCGCGCGCCGCGATCGCGCAGGCGCGCGCGACCATCCTGGCAGGCGGTGCAGCGCCTACCCGGCCCGAAATTCTCGCTGACGCCCTAGTACTTCTGCGCGCACGCGCGCGGCCCCGTCTCCGCCCCGTCATCAACGCCGCTGGCGCCATCCTCAATACAAATCTGGGCCGCGCGCCGCTCAGTCAGCACGCCATCCAGCGCATCGCGGAGATTGCCGCTGGCTACTCGAATCTTGAGCTTGACCTCGATACCGGTGAGCGCGGCTCGCGTCAAACGCATACCCGCGACCTTCTGCGCACGCTGACGGGGGCCGAGGACGCATTGGTTGTCAATAATAACGCCGCCGCTACGCTACTCACCCTCGCCGCGCTGGCCGCTGGGCGCGAAGTCATCGTCTCACGTGGTGAGCTCGTGGAAATTGGCGGTGGGTTTCGCGTCCCTGATATTCTGATCCAAAGCGGCGCGCGGCTCGTCGAAGTGGGAACAACCAACAAGGTCCGGCTCGCTGACTACGCCGGAGCCATCACGCCAGAGACAGCGCTAATTCTAAGTGTCCACCCCAGCAATTTTCGCATCATTGGCTTTACGCAGACTCCCGACCTCGCCGACCTCGCCACCCTCGCCCACGAACGGGACATCCCGCTCATCCGCGATCTCGGCAGCGGAGCATTGCTCGATACCTCGCAGTGGGGGCTGGCGCGCGAAGACACCATTACGGACTGTATACGCGCCGGTGTCGACGTCACCTGCTTCTCAGGCGACAAACTACTCGGCGGCCCGCAAGCGGGCGTCATCGCAGGAAAACGCGTGTTGCTGGAGCGCATCGAGCGCCATCCGCTGATGCGCGCGGTCCGGAGTGACAAGCTTACACTCGCCGGTCTAGAGGCGACCCTCCAGGCTTATCAGGACGGCGTCGCCGTGAACGAGCTCCCCATCTGGCGCGCAATCGCGACCTCGATGGATGCGATCCTTGCGCGCGCCCAACACTGGGTCGCGGCGCTGGAAGCGGAGGGAATCAGGGCGGAAGTCATCGCCGGAGAGACGACCATTGGCGGCGGCTCGCTGCCAGGCGAAATATTGCCCACAGCGCTCTGCGCCATCCCCGCTCGCGGATCCGCGGATGGAGCGGCTCCCGCGATCCTCGCGCGCTATCTGCGTCAGGGTGATCCCGCTGTCCTCGCGCGCGTTTCGCGTGACCAGACCCTCCTCGATCCCCGTACCGTCGCGCCAGAGCTGGATGACGCGCTACTCCCCGCGATTGTACGAGCATGGCGAGCCATCGCGATCGATGTGAGCGCGCCGAACGCATAACGGCAGTCAGTCAGTGGCCTCCCGCGCGAGAGGCGCATCCGCATCGTGTGACAACTGAACCGCGCTGGAAGTGGATACCCCGCGCTGGTTGCGCATGATCGCCCATCGCGCTAACAGCATGCCACCAAGCGTCAGGGCCGCGCTCACCATCTGAATCCCACTCAACGCCTCGCCAAACCACATCCACGTAACAATACCAGTCAGAATCGGGACGGCGTAATTGTAGATCGTGACATAACCCACTCCTCGAATACCAATCGCCCAGTTCCAGATCGAATAGGTGATGTAGATCGGAAACAGCACAGAGAAAGGCAAGATAACCCACGTCCGCCACGTCACAAGTGACCAATCCTGATGAGCGATGGAGGACAGGCCAAATGGGGCCAGCGCCAGCGTCCCGATCAAGAGCGTGTAGCACATCAGCTCCACAGGCGAATACTGACTCGCAAGCCGTTTGTTCACCACACCATAGACCGCGAACATCGCCGCGGCGCCCAGTGAAAGCGCGTCACCCAAAATGATGTCACCTGTGGTCAATGAGTGATCAGCCGGCAATTCCGAAGCATGGGGGCCACCAGAGAGTAAGAACCACGTAATACCTGCCAGACTGATGGCAATTCCAACCCACTGCGCCGGACGAATGTGTTCGAGTCGCAAAACCGCAAGCAGCGCCGCCGACCACAACGGGACCGTCGCCAGGAACAGCGATGACGAAAATGGTGTCGTACGTGACAAGCCTTCAATATAAAAAAGCTGGTAGATTCCGTAACCTGAAAGCCCCGACAGCACAAGCCAGCCCACGTCCACGCGACGGATTCGGAATGGCCGTATCGCCTGGTTGCGCCTCGCGCGGACTAGCAGGACCACGATAGAAACGAGGCTCAGTAACAAAAACCGCATCATGACAAATGTCAGCGGCTCGAGTTCAGAGAGCGCAATCTTGAAAACGGCTGGTGAAACACCCCAAACGGCCACCACGAATACGAGGCCGAGATCAAGCGCATGAGACGCGGCGAAGCGACGCACGATAGGTTCTCCCCACAATACGGTCCCACGGCTTACCACCGGGAATTGGGTTCCTCGCGGACAGTATCTACAGAGTATAGCCTAGCGACAGAAGTAATGACCTACAGGATCGGGCCATCGCAACAACCGATGTCCGCTACTGGTCGTCTGTAAAGTCAATCCATCCGAGGCGTTGCGCGCGCATTAACGCGTCCGCCCGCGATGACGCGCCCAACTTATCGAGCAGATTACGCATATGGAATTCGACGGTATTGAGTGAGATAGACAGTTCGCCAGCAATCTCCTGATTCTTCAGCCCGCGCGCGACCGCGTGCAACACCGCGCGCTCCTTTGCCGTCACGTGCGGGCTCGGATCATTCGCCACCCTGCGCAACTTTTCGGAGACCGCGATCGAGATAGCGGAGCCGCCGCCATAGATATCGCGCACCGCCTGAATCAGCTCATCGGGTCCGGCTGACTTGAGCAAATAGCCTTGCACACCAAGTCGGGTCATCTCTCGAACATAGGCTTCTTTGTCATGGCCAGTAAGCGCCAGCACCCGCGGCGGATCATCGCGGCTCAGCAGCGCCTGACAAGCCTTAATGCCATCCATACCCGGCATGTCAATATCCAGCGCAACGAGGTCAGGGTGTAGCAGGTCAACCTGATTCAACGCCTCCAGTCCATCGCTCGCCTCGCCGACGACCTCGATGTCTGGCGCGTCTTCTAAAATCCGCCGCGCGCCGGCCCTCGTCACAAGGTGGTCATCCACCAGCAGGACGCGAATCCGCCGCTCCACCTCAGTGAGATCGGCATGATTGCCGCCCGACACATCGCTCACGAACGTCTCCCCTCAGCCAGACTCGGAGCCTGCGCGCGCGTAGGCGCGATCACTGTGACACGCGAGCCACCACCAGGAGGCGACTCGAAGCTGAGTCGCGCATGGATGAGCAGGGCACGCTCGCGCATGCTCGCCAGCCCAAGATGCCCTTGCGTCAACGCTTTCCCGAAATCCACTGGAAGCGCCATACCCTTGCCATCATCAGTGATCTCGATCGCCAGCGATTCCGGCTCATCATCGCGCTCATGCGCCGCACGGCGCATACTCAAGCGCACGAGCGCGTTCGACGCCTCGCCGTGCTTCGATGCGTTCGTAAGCGCCTCTTGGGCGATGCGATATAGATGCAGCGCAGTATCGGGCGCCAAATCTTCCGCAACCGCGATCACGCTCTCATCATAAATGACCTCGACCTGCATTCCCGTAGCGTCACTCACCTGCTCAGCGAGATCATCGAGCGCGGGGGTCAGGCCAAGAGAATGCAGCATGTCAGGATACAGGCCCAGACAGAGCGCGCGGAGCTTTTTCTCAGCGATCGCAGAGCGCTCAGCCAGTTCCGCCAGTTCTCTGCGAAGCCGCTGATAGTTGACCGTGATACGCGCCATTGAATCATTGGGACCGGACGGAGCCACAGGAAGAGCCGAGAGGCGTTGCGCCTGCTCCTCCACCATGTCAGCCAACCGCACCGCGAGCTGCGCATGTCGAATGGTGTATAGCACTTCCTGCAGCGCATCATCGTGCAGATCGCGCGCCAGCGCCGCCCGCTCTCGCTCCTCCGCGTTCACGAGTTCTCGCAGAAGCAACTCCTGCTCCAACCGCGCCTCGAGGAGTTGCTTGGCGGATAATTGGAGTTGCTGCAGCGAGATGCGTAACCCACTCACGAGTTGCGCGTTCGCCAGCGCCGTGGCCGCCTGGTGGGCAAGCGTCACCAGCAGCGCTCCATCCTCCCGCCGCAGCGGCCCCCCCGCAGCTTTCGTTCCCAGCGCCATCAGCGCCGCGACACCTTCGCCTGGTTCCCCACCGATCAGCAGCAGCGCCCCACAGCCTCGCCATGGCGATAGTGTCAGACGCGAGGCAGGCGTCAATCGCCATGCGCGCAAACTAAGCGCCGCCAGTCGTCGCAACAACAACTCGCGTTCTTCTGGCGTAGCGAACACACCGCGCACGCGCACGTCATCAGGCCCGACCACCATCAGGACACCTTGCTCCAGGCTCTCCGGTAACGGAACATAAGCGGCTCCTGTGAGATTGAGCGTTTCGACCAGCCCATCGAGCAGTAAGTCAACCACTGCCTCATGCTCGTGCGCAGCCGAAAGCTCCCGGCTGAAGCGTTGGAGTGTCTTCTCGTAATCGTAATAGTCTCGATACAATAGGAGATCAACCAAACGCTGCACAAGCCCGCTTGCAGGCGCATAGGTGACAGCGACAAACAGCGCCAGGGCGACCGCAATCACCTCGTTCGCCAGCGTATTGCCCGCCGGAATGAGGCTGGTAGCCGCCAGACTGGCGCCAGCGTAGAAAGTGAGCAACAGCGCGGCAAGCACGCTATACACGACAACTCGATCCACGACAGCGGTCAGCCGGAAGCCGCGCCAGCGCGCGATAGCGCCACCAATCATCAGAATCGCGGCGAAGATTCCCCCGGCGATGAATACCGCCAGAGATCCACTTCCCACCAACATTGTCACAGCCGCGGGGAATACCATAACCAGTTTTCCGATCATGCCGATCGCCGTTCCTGGATTCTGTGGAGATCAGATACCGTGCCATCACACTACAGCGCGATGTACCGCGGCGCAAGGTGACGGTACCCCTTCCCTTGGGAATACAGCAACCCCGTCAGGCAGCGCTTGACACCTCATAGGCTCGCTGCCATAGTACACAGGGTAAGATTGATGAAGCGCCTCCCAGGCGCGGTGAGGCCATAGAAGGGACGAGCGACCGCGCATGCCACGAGTGTACGGAATCACTATCCGTAAAGGCGGGCAGGGAAAGTCAACGACGGTGGCGACGCTCGCACGCCTCTGCGCGCTCTACGGAGCCCGCACCCTGGTCATAGACCTCGCCCAGCCTGGCTCCTGCGCCGCCTCGCTCCGGGATATCTGGCCCGAAGCCCCCCATGGCGATCTCTCATCCGTTCTCCTAGATTTAAGCAATTGGCCCGCCGGACAGCTCCCTGACCTCGATGCGGCGCGCGCGGCGCTGGACGCCGCAGGCCTTCCCGCACACCTGACTACGCAACCCAGCTGGGGCTCTGGCGCGATCATGGCGCTTCCATGGGATGACTCGCTGGGTGACGCGGCGGCCTTTCTGCGTTCGGAGCTTACCTTACGTGCGCTTATCGCCACCTTATCCAGCACGATTGACATCGTACTGATAGATTTCCCTGCTGAGACTGGCCCGCTGATGACAACCGCCCTCAGCGCCACCGATAGCATTCTGCTACCCCTTGCGCCTGAAGCGCCCGCCCTTGAAGGCGCTGCGGCCACGCTCCGCATGCTGGCGCGTGTGCGCGAAGCCGGTCATCCCATCGAGCTGGCCGGCATCCTCCTCACACGCGCAGAGGCCCGTAACAAGCGCCTGATGGAAGTCACCCAGGCCTTGCGGCAAGCCGGCGAGATCGAAGGAGAATCCCTCCAGCGCAAACTGCTGCCGTTCGCTATCCACACCAACGAATACTTCGAGCAAGCGTTCCGATATGGCCAGCCCGTGTGGGAGCGTACGAGCGCCCAGCGGGAGTGGGCTGGGTACGTCCTGCTCACCGAATGGCTGCTCCGTGACGCTGGGCTCGCGCATCTTGCGGGCAACCGGCGTGGCCCTGCTATGCTGCTCCCCGAGACTCGCATCATTGACACGACCACGCTGCTCTTCAGCCAGGCGGAGCCAATGCTGGCTGACTTCGAGCGCGCTCACACTCCATAATCCCTCCGCTATGCAGCCAGAGCGCCCACAGACTACCCCTTTACCGGGCAAGCGCGGTACAATGGCTGGCGCGCCCATCAAGCGTATCTCACAACATGGGCGCTGTGTGGCGGGGCTCCTCGGTGACGGGACCATGTGAGGTGAGGGAAAGAGTGGCGTCAAGACAGAACCGGCAGCGGCAGAACTTACTCACCGCGCTCATCGCATTCATCGCGCTAACAGGCTTGATGACCGGCGCGCTCACACGGACATTCATCACCAATTCCTCCCTCAGCCAGGGCCAGCGCCAAAACGCCGAACCCACAGCCACCGACACGGCGACACTCACCCCACAGCTCTCCCCCACCCCAACCAACGCGCCGACCGTAGCGCCAGTACTGGCCCACTTCACGCTCAGGCTAACCGTCTCACCCGCGTCCAACCACGCTGGTGGGTCCATCGCCATCAGCGTCCTCGCCACCGACGACGCCACCGGCGCCCCCATACCCGGCCTGACCTGCCGCCTCAGAGCGCCTTCGGATGGCGCGCCCGGCCTCTTGAGCGCCTGGCCGACCCCGACCGCGACAGACAGCTCCGGAGTCGCCTCGTGGACATCAACTATTCCCGCCGATGCGCCTGGACGCTATGAAATCGAAGTCTTTGCCCAGACGCCCGCATGGTCATATGTGGCGCATGCGACGGTAGTCGTCACTGCATCCTAGCGCGTCAGAATACGATGACCACGAAGAAGGGCGCGGAATATCAAAATTCCGCGCCCTTACTTGCCTGCTGGAAATGCTCGGTTTAGCCTCGCGCCCCGCTCTGCGCGGGCGTGGCAGGCATACGATCATCATCAGCGGCGCGCGTCGCATCGCGCATCGCCTCCAACTCACCCAGCACTGAGGCGATACTCGCTCTTTCGGGTTGTTGGAGATGCGCATACACCTGCGTCGTGGAGATATTCGCGTGGCCGAGCAACTCTTGAACGGTTCGCAACTCGGCGCCACGCTCCAACATATCGAGCGCGAATGAGTGACGCAGGGTATGGGGGGTAATCCGCTCGATACCCGCCACTCGCGCGTAGCCCTTCATAATGAGCCAAAAGCCCTGACGTGTCAGCCGCTGCCCATGATGATTCAGAAATAACGCGGACTCCTCCGCGTCATGCGCCAGTGTATGCCTGCCATCATTGATGTACGTGGCCAGCGCGCGCTGGGCGACTGGTCTCAACGGAAGCGTGCGCTCACGCCCACCTCGCCCCTGGCAGATGATATGCCCTCGCGCCAGGTCCAGGCTGGCGACGTTCGTCATTACCAGCTCCGTGACTCGCATCCCCGTTGAATAGAGACACTGGAGCATCGCGTAATCGCGCTGGCTCGCTGGTGTCTCACCACTTACCGCGCCCAGCAGTCGCTCGACATCCTCGTGTGCGAGCGCGGAGGGGGTATATTTCTCGACTCGTGGCGCATCGAGCGCGTCCGTTGGATCAATGGCGATCTTGCCGCTGGCGACGAGGTATGAGAAAAAAGATTTGACAGCCGCAATCTTACGAGCGATAGAGGTCGTCGCATATTCGCGGCGCCGTAGCTCTCCCAGGAACGACGCGATCACCTCTGGCGACACTTCGGACCAGTGGCGAGCGCCCTTTTCCTGCGCATGGCTCGCGAGTTGCCGCAGATCACTGCGATACGCGCCGAGCGTGTTCTCACTTGAGTGCTTTCGCGAGGACAACGTTTGGATATAATCCTGAATCACACGCTCCATGGTACGCGAAAACCCTCACTTCTGATCAGAGGCAGGTATACTTAAAACTGTGTGGCGGCGCATCGCGCCCGCAAGCGCGTTTCAGTGGCCGCGCGTGCGGCGCTCCGCAGTCACACCCAATATCCCGCCAACCGCACGCTCAACATATTATACGGACCTGTGACACAGGATACAACGCGCCCATGACTTCTGACAGAACACCGAGCAAACCGTAACCGTTGCACCGAGAGGAGCGTCGTTCGTGAGGCCTCAGCCGCGTACACTCCGCGGAGTCATGAGTGTGAATATCGCGACCCTCTTTTTCGGTCTGGCCGGTGTTCTGGGCAAACTCTCAGGGCTGCCCGCGCCAACGATCACACTCGGTCGCGTGCTGTTCGCAGGCATCACACTCGGAATCCTGGCGGCGCTGACTCGCGCGCCACTCCGGCCCCGCTCGCACCGTGACCTCGCGCTGCTCGTGTTCCAGGGGCTCATTCTCGCCATTCACTGGACCGCGTTCTTCCAAAGCATCGCCGTTTCAAGCGTCGCGATTGGACTGCTCTCCTTCTCCAGTTTCCCGCTCTTCACCGCCGCGCTCGAACCTCTACTGCTCGGCCAGCGCCCGCGCCGCATCGAGATCGCCGCCTCTCTGCTAATTCTGCCCGGCGTATACTTACTCGCACCGCGCATCTCGCTTACCGACCACGCCACGCAGGGCGTCCTCTGGGGCCTCCTCGCCGGAGCGACCTTCGCGCTGCTCTCGGTCATCAACCGTGGACTCACACAACGCTATCACGCGCTCACCATCAGCTTGTATCAGGACACTATCGCGGCCATCGCGCTTCTGCCTACCCTCGCTTTCATTCCGCTGCGCGCCGCGCTCTCGCCACGAGACCTACTCATCCTCGTCACGCTGGGAACCGTCTGCACCGCCCTGGCGCATACCCTCTTTATCGCCGGATTGAAAGATATTCGAGCCCAGGTTGCCAGCCTCATCGCGGCGCTGGAGCCCGTCTGGGGCATCGGCTTCGCCATGGCGCTGCTCAGCGAGGTTCCCAGCGCACTCACACTGCTCGGTGGGGCGTTGATTCTGCTCGCCACAGCGCTGCCCGGGCTCGCCTCGCTGCGCGACTGGCCTGCGCGTAAACCAGCATTGAACCATTCGCCCTGAGTTCCGTGTGGCCATATGCCACTTGACCAGACAGATGCTAGCGATGAAAGTGACCACTCTATGCCAAAAGTGACCATACTCGGCGCCGGCAGCGCAGTCTTCGCGCGCCAGCTCATGACCGACATCCTGCTGATTGATGGGCTGGATGAGGGTGAGTTCGCCCTCGTAGATCTGGACGCCGAACGGCTAGAGCTCGCCCATCAAATCGCCGCACGTCTCATCGAGCGCAGCGGCAAGCGCTGGCGCGTCACCGCATCCACCGACCGGGCTGCAATTATGGGCGGCAGCGATTTTCTCATTAACACCATCGAAGTCGCCGGCCTCGCCAATGTCCGCCACGATTACGAGATTCCGCTCAGGTACGGTATTGATCAGTGCATTGGCGACACAATCGGCCCCGGCGGCATCTTCAAGGCCTTGCGGACTGGCCCCGCGTGGCTAGATATTCTGCGCGACGCCGAGCGACTCAGCCCTAACGCCTGGGTCCTCAATTACACGAACCCGATGTCCATCCTGACGCTTGCGGCCCTCACTCAGACCAGCATGCGCGTGGTCGGCCTCTGCCACAGCGTCCAGGGCACATCCCTCCAACTCGCGATGTATCTCAACGTGCCCTATGACGAGCTGGAATGGCGCTGCGCGGGTATCAACCACAACGCCTGGTTCACCGAGCTGCGCCACAAAGGCCAGGACATGTACCCAGCGCTGCGTGAGCGCGCGGCGCGTCCTGACATCTATGACCTCGATCCCGTTCGATTCGAGATGATGCGGCATCTGGGGGCGTTCGTCACCGAGAGCAGCGGGCATTTCTCAGAATATGTCCCCTACTTCCGCAAGCGGCCCGACCTTATCGAGCGCTACACCCGACCCGGCTACCGCGGCGAGAGCGGCTTTTACGCTAACAACTGGCCCGCCTGGCGACGAGAGAACGACGAAAGTATTCACGCGATGCTCCAAGGCACGCGCGCCATCCCCGCCGAGCGCAGCTATGAATATGGCTCGCTTATCATCGAAGCCATCGCGCTCAACCGCGAAACGGTCATCTATGGTAACGTCCGCAACATCGGCCTGATTGACAATCTGTCCGATGGCTGTGTCGAAGTAGCCTGCCAGGTAGATCGCAACGGCGTACAGCCCAGCCACTTCGGCTCGCTGCCCGAACAGCTCGCCGGGCTGAATCGCGCGCACATGACCGTGCATACGCTCATGAACGAGGCCTTACGCACGCGCGACCGCCAGGCCGCGCGCTACGCCCTGATACTCGATCCGCTCAGCGCCGCAGTCAGCACACCTGCTGACTTGAGCGCTCTGTTCGACGAGATGTGGCAGGCGGAACGTCCATATCTGGAAGCATTTTCCTGAGAATACACGCTGATACGCGCTCGAACCCAGTTGATCCTGCCACGGAAACCGCCAGAGGGAGCTTCTCCAAATCGTGGAGAAGCTCCCTCTGTGTTAGCTCTTCGCGATATTAACTAATCGCGCGGACCGTATACATGACCAACCCACCCGGAGTGGTCACTTCGACCTTATCACCCTCCGTCCGGCCAAGCAACGCCCGACCGACCGGTGACTGATCAGAGAGCTTGCCGACCGTCGAGTTGGCTTCCACTGTGCTCACGAGCAGGTACTTGCGGACACCACCCCGGTCGGTTTCCACCTCAACCGTGCTGCCCAGGCGCACAACCCGCTTGCCTGTACCATGCTTTGGCGCTTCAAGGATGACCGCGTTATCCAGCACTGCCTGTAATTCCTGGATTTCTCCCTCGATCATCGCTTGCAGGTTCTTAGCATCCTCGTACGCGCTGCTCTCGCTGATGTCGCCCGCTTCCTTCGCTTCGTGGATGTAGTCCGCGACTTGCTGGCGGCGCTCCGTGACCAAGTAGTGCAGCCGGGCCTTCTTTTCCTCAAAGCCCTCGCGTGTCAGCGGAATCTTCTCTTTTTCGCGCGCGCTATTCGAACTCGCGGAATTGCCAGCCATCGTATCTCACCTCTCCCGGCGCTCTGTAGCCCGTGTCATAATGTCGTACCTCAAGGCGGCCGGTCTCTTCGCTCTGAACAGAGAGAAGGTGAGCGGAGGGGGTATACCGCCATGCGCATCAGGCGCGCCCAGGAACGCTGAGCGCGAGGCTGAGCGCGAGACAGAAAGACAGAAAAAGAACAGCGCGCCCAGGAAGCTGGACCCGCCGTGTCACTCGCCTGCCATCAATGTCGCACGGCATTATAGGGCGGAATTCCCTGCGCTGTCAAGTAAAATTGAGCGCCATTGCGGCCCACCACCAATACGACACAGCAGCGCCTGCCCCCGGCGCCCCGTCCGTCGCGGATACTCTCGCATGAGCGCCGCCTCCAGCGCGTCCGCAGCATCCGCCCGCGCCAGCGCCAGCGCGCTGCCCCCGAAGCCAGCGCCGATCATCCGCGCGCCAAAGACCCCCGGAACCGCACACGCGATCTCCACTGCCACATCGAGTTCAGGACAGCTCACCTGATACAGATCGCGCAAGCTCTCATGCGACTGGTCGAGCAGCGCGCCCAGCCGCTCCGCATCGCCCGCCCGCAGCGCCTCAACAGCAGCCAGTGTGCGCGCGTTCTCATTCACCACATGTCGCGAGCGCTTCATCAGGAGCTCCGGCAGGCGCGCGCCATAGCGCTCCAGGTCATCCACCGTCACATCCCGCAGCGCCGTCACCGCCCTCTCTGGCTCGTGCTCGGCGATCATCGCGGACAGCCGGGTCGCCGCTTCCTCACACTGCGCCCGTCGCTCGTTATAGCCCGACGCCGCCAGCGTATGCGGCACGCCCGTATCGAAAATCAGCAGCCGCGTATCTGGCAATTCCACAGGCACATAGGTGTATTCCAGCGAGCGGCAATCCAGAAGGATCGCATGGCCCTCTCTGCCCAGACAGGACGCCGCCTGGTCCATGATGCCCACCCGCGCGCCCGCCCCACGCCACTCGGCCCGCTGACACAGCCGCGCCACTTCCAGCGGCTCCATCGTCTTCTGGCTCAGCGCCAGCGCGAACGTCGCGCACGCCACTTCCAGCGCCGCCGACGAGCTCAGACCACCGCCAACCGGAACATCACCCGTGATCGCCGCTACGAAGCCATGTTGCCCCTGCCAGAGGCCGATCTGCGCCAGCTCGGCCAGCGTCGCCCGCACATAGCGCGCCCAGAGCGGCAGCCGACCGCGATGCTCTCCAACGAGCGCGGACACGCTGGACGGAAACCGCGCGTGCCCATCGTGATGGGCCGAATAGAGCGTGACAAAGGGCTCACGCGACGGTTTGCCCGCCATGGCGACCACGCGGTCCACTGCCGCGGGAAGCACCCAGCCCTCGTTGTAGTCGGTATGCTCGCCAATCAGATTCACCCGACCAGGCGCCCAGGCGACAAGCGCTGGCTCATCCAGCGGCTCAGTCCGCCCCAGTCGCTCGCGCCACGCGCGCAGCGCCGCGCGGGCTGGCGCTGGCAGCGAATCATGCCCGCTCATGGCTACACCTCGCCCAGCAGGCGCCGCAGCTCAGCGGCCTTCTCTTCTGGCAGCGAATCGTTGAGCCAGAACCCCCACGCCATCTCGCTGCTCGCCGGCAGCTTGAGTTTCCCTGACGCCCGACCTACCGGCAATAGCTCGATATGAAAGTGAAACGCCGGATCCGCAAGCTGATGCAGCGCCAGCATATATGGCATTGGCCCCTCGAATACGCGATCCCACGCGCGGATGAGTCGTGGCAGAATCGTTGCGAGCTCCCGCGCCTCCGCGCCATCGCCCGCGAACCCCGTGACCGCGCTGATGTGCCGCCTCGCCACCAGTTGGATCTGGTACGGATAGCGCGCCCATCCAGGCACGAATCCCACCCATGCCGCGCCATCATAGACCACGCGCGGCCCAACGGACTCCACAGCCACACTCTGACAGAAGGGGCATAACAGCCCCTTCTCGCCCGCGCGTCGCACTGCTTCCATCTCCCGCTGAAGCAGCTCTGGGATTACCGACACACCGTATGTCTGCGCGTGAGGATGACGTTGCGTCTGGCCTATCTCAGCCCCCGACGTTTCCCATGTCATCACAACGGGGTAGCGGGGCGCCAACCGCTCATACACTTCTTGCCAGAGCTGGACGACATCCAGCGTTTCATCAGGATCGAGCTGGCTAAAGCGACGATCGTGCTCCCGGCTATACATCAAGATTTGAGCATTCGCCATCTGGTGGAACCAGCGCGGGAAAGTCATTGGGCCGTATCCATACATGCGCCTCCGCTGGAACGCGTCCCGATGTCAGGTCAGCGCAGAACGGACAGTCGTCCGTCCCCTCTCTGCGGGTCATGCGCGCGGGTGACTGCGCCGAAAACTCACTCCAGAGCGCATTCCAAATCAACCGCGCGCGGCGCGCGCCACCTGATCGCTGCGGCTCGCTCACACACGCCCTCCTCCAAGCCGGCCCTTTGCCACCACCCATTGTATCACTGGCCTCATCCGAATTTCCGGGCTTGCTTGCCACTTCGCACGCAACATAACACATGAGGCGTTCAGGTCCCACCTCCTTCCCCATTCACTACTACATCTGGCCCCGAAACAATTACCTATTCGTCAATCTACCCGTTGCATACACTAGACGGCGCACACGACATGGAAAGCCGCGTGTAGCTGGTCAGATGGGGCGCGCCTGGTAAGGCGCGCAGGATTGTGCGGTGGACACGAGAGGGAGGTACGTGGCACGCCCTATCAGGCGCGCCCCATTGACACAATGAGCAGAAAGATCACCCGTTTCCTTCCCCCACAGCCACCCGCCCGCGATCAGCTTCCCGTTCGTCAACGCGGGCCAAGATGTCGCCCAGTGGCTCGAACACTACTGGCGCAAACTAAATCTCCCGGTCGAGCATACACGCAATCTTGCCGTCACAGATGATCGGGCCGAGTTCGCGCGCTGGTCAGGCCGGCGCCTCAACCCAATGGCTCTCGGCTGCTACTGCTTTCTCCCACTCTATCCCGATGACGTCCACTCAAGGGGAGACCATCGCCAGCGCCAATCTTACGGCCCCATCTGGGCAGGTGGCGCGTCTTCAACCCATGCTCCCTGGATTCACTGATGCGGGCCAAGAGAGCGCTAGCATCGCTGAGGTCGCTCCACTCTGCGTCCTCGCCAGCGCCGCAATCCTACGAAGCCTTTCAGGATTTCCGCCATCTCATCTTCATCGAGCCGGATCTGCTTGTCGAAGGCATCGAGGTCACAGTCGCGCACGAGCTTATCCATCTCGCGGACCGTGTCGCTGGCGCTCCGCGAAAGCACCACTGCCACGGCCACGACTCCATCTCGATGGACGAAGCCGCCCTCACCGCGCGCGACCCAGAATGGCTGCGCGAACTGCTGGCGGAGGAGACTCGCCGCCGCGAAGAGACGCTCCGCCGGTTACGCCCATACCGTTACGTCTACGTCTGCCCCAACTGTGGCAAAGAATATCCGCGCGTCAAGAAGTACAGCCGCGCGGTCTCCTGCGGCCACTGCGACCAGCGGTTCAACGCCGCATTCCTCTTGCAGCCGCGCCCTCTAACAGACACGCACGAAGCGGCGGCAAACGATGAGACGCGCAGCAAACGAGCGTAAAAGAGCTGACGACTGCGTCTGCGCGCTACTCCGCCTCAGCGGGACGGGGTATCTCCAGCAGATCGAGCAATTCGTAGAGGTCATACACCAGCGGGCAGTCAGGCACGCCTTCCGAAAGCATGTGTGCGCGGTCAATCAGCACAGGATTGATTCCCACTGCCCGCGCTCCCAGCACATCGCGAATGTAGCTATCGCCCACATGCAGACGCGTAGTCTGGTGTGACATCCGCGCGCTCCACCGCGAGCTGAAAGAGGGCGGGATCCGGCTTCGCGCGTCTCGCGGTCGCCGAGATCACCGTGAAATCGAAGTACTGCGTCAGCTCGAAGTGCCGCAAGATCACACTGAGCGCTACACCCCAGTCCGAGATAACGCCCAGCTTTACGCCGCTCTGGTGCAGGGTCCGCAGCGCTGGCTCCACGTCCGGGTACGGCGCATAGCTCGACGCCTCGTCGAACGCCCGCTGGACTGCGCCAGCCGCCTCGGCGAGCATCTCTTCGTCGCTCCCCAGGCAAGGGCGCAATAATTCGAGGAAGTAGCGATACCAGATACGCTGTGATCGCTTGCTCGTCGCTCCATGTCAGTGGGTCCTCGCGCGCCAGCCGCACGAAAAACGCCTCAGCCGCGGGCAGCGAATCGCTCCAGGCATGCAAGCTCAACCGGCGTCCCCCGGCGTTCGAGCGTATCGCGCACGACGGCGGGAATAGAGGGATAGGGGTCCAGCAGCGTAAACCCAACATCAAAGAACACCGCTTGGACAGCTTGCGGGTTGGGAAGCCAGCGCTGGCCCGCTTCGAGCCGCCCACGCGTGCTCCCAGTTACCGCTGCTGGTTTCGCCCGCCGCTGGCGCTTTGCGTTGCTCAACGCCGCCCTACTCTTCCCCGACACCTGCCGCCAGCTTCTCAGCCTGGTCGGAGGTAATGAGCGAATCGATCAGTGGGTCCAGCTCGCCATCCAGCACCCGTGGCAAGTTATGGACGGTCATGTTGATACGGTGGTCGGTTACACGGTCCTGCGGGAAATTATACGTGCGAATCTTCTCGCTGCGGTCACCGGTCTGCACCTGCGAGCGCCGCGCGGCGCCTTGCTCCGCCGCCCGTTTCTGCTGCTCCAGATCCCATAAGCGCGAGCGCAGCACACCAAGCGCCTTCGCCTTGTTCTTGAGCTGCGACTTCTCATCCTGGCAGGTCACCACCAGGCCCGTCGGCAGATGCGTGATGCGCACGGCGGAGTCAGTCGTGTTGACACTCTGGCCACCATGCCCCGTCGAGCGATAAACGTCCACCCGGATATCTTCAGGTCGGATCTCGATCTCGATCTCTTCGGCCTCTGGCAGCACAATCACCTTTACGGTGGATGTGTGGATGCGCCCCTGCGACTCCGTGGCTGGCACGCGCTGCACCCGATGCGTGCCACCCTCATACTTCAGCCGGGCAGTAAGCCCCTTTGCCGTGAACCTCGAAGACAACTTCCTTGAATCCGCCAATACCGCTCTCGTTCTCGTCGAGCACTTCCACTTGCCAGCGGCGCCTATCCGCGTACCGCGTATACATGCGGAATAGGTCCGCCGCGAACAAACCAGCCTCGTCGCCACCCGCGCCCAGCCTGGATCGTCACGATCGCATTGCGATCATCCATGATGTCTTTCGGCAGCAGCGCCAAGCGGAGCGATTGCGACTGTTCGTCCTGCCTGAGCCTCGCAACTCTTCTAGCTCCTCGATAGGCTAATTCCTTCATTTCAGGATCGAGCCCATCCTCCATCATACGCTCGGTATCCGCGATTTGCGCACGCGTCTTCTGAAGTGTTGATACAGGCCAACAACCTCGTTCAGACCTGCGTACTCGCGGCCATATTTCTGCAAGAGCGCTGGATCGCTCGATGTTTCCGGCTGCGCCCATGAGCTCCACGAGCTCATGGTGGCGGCTCTCCAGCGTGGAAAGTTTTCTATCAAGATCGGTGACGTTCACCATGTCCATACTCCCTGACGCGGCTCATAGCCATAGCCAGCCATTCCAGACGCAATTGCACGCTCTGTCGCTCCTTCTCCGCGCTGTGCGCGGCGAGCGCACAAACGCCCCATCCACCCGGCGCGCCGGTGGACGGGGCGTGCGCAAGGTCGCTACTGATCGTGCTCAGAATCCAGCGCGCGCTCCATCTGCTCCTGCTGCCACGCCTGCAGGAGCCCGAGCGCAAGCGATCCGAGCAATACGACGAGCAGCGCGATTTCCATCGCGCTCAGGCGAATGCCTCCGCGCTTCTCCATGACCGTAGCGACGCCTCCGAAATGACGCGAGCCCGTGCGTCTGTATCCATGAGCGCGGGCGCATCCTCACTGTCTAAACCGATGTCCCTCAATTATACGATATTGCGCGCCTCTTCGCGGCGGGAATCTCGCGAACAGACAGCGGATAATCGAGAGTCGCTATCCTTGCCGCAACGCGATGGCCTCCACCTCCACACGTGCGCCACGCGGCAACTCCGCCACCGCGATCGTCGAGCGCGCTGGCGGCTCGCCGGCGAAGAAGTCAGCATAGACTTCATTCATCGCCGCGAAATCGCTCATGCTCACGAGAAACACCGTCGTCTTCAACACCGCGTCAAGCGATGAGCCCGCCGCCGACAACACCGCGCGCAGATTCTCCAGCGCGCGTCTCGTCTGCACCCGTACATCGCCGTCCACCAGCGCTCCCGTCTCCGGGTCGAGCGCAATCTGGCCAGAGCAAAATACCAGATCACCTGTCGCGATCGCCTGATTGTACGGCCCTATCGCCGCGGGAGCATCGTTCGTTGAAATCCGCGTTCGTTCGGACATATGCGCACTTCTCCATTCACCTCGAATGTGACGTACTCGGATGGCGGCTTCGCCACGCTCGCATGGTAGCACGTCGCGGCGCGATTTGCCCCGCACCCTGCATGCGCGCGGTATGATGAGGAGCGGCATGCCGCGAAGTGCGGCGAGCGGCGCGAAGTCGCGCCGCTACAAGAGGGAGAGTCGCGATGGACACGGCGCCGGACGAATTACGCCAGTGGTTCGATCGCGAAGGCCTGACGAGACGTCTGATCGAATATAGCGAGCTGGAGGGGATTACGGAGCGTGTCTGCGACCCTCTCATCGCCCTCGGTCCTGGGGACAGCGGATTTCGTCGTCGCCCCACATCCAGCGACGTGCGACTGGCCTGGCGCTCCGCTCGCCGGCATGTCGCTCGATGACTACAATGTCTTCCTGTTTCGCTGGCTCGAAGCCGCCGTCCGCCTCGGACTGATGCGCTGCGCCCACTGTGGCAAGCTGATCCTCGACGGCGACGACCTTCCCGACCCCGATACCTGGGACGCCATCTTCGTCGAGAAAGAGTTGGTGGCGTGGATGTTAGTCCATTTCGATTGCAAGCGATGGCTCGCCAAGAAGCTCAAGGGCATGCAGCCATTCGATCTCTCCGCAAGCCTTCCGCCCCATATAGACCTCTCGACGCTGAAGCCGGAGGAAACAGAAAGGCCACCAGATGTCGGAACACTCGACTGAACCCTCTGAGCCGGTAGACAAGCAGCGCGTCGCCGCTGTGCTTGACTCTATGGCGCAGTTGATGGAATTGGATGGAGCCAACTCGTTCGAGGTTCGCGCTTACCAGAACGCCTCGCGCGCCATCGCGGGCCTCGAAGGCGATTTGCCAGAGTTGGTGGCCGCTGGCAAGCTCACTGGTGTTCCAGGCCTGGGCAAAACGCTGATCGCTCGCATCACCGAACTGGTCACTACCGGCGGCATGCGCCAGTATGACGATCTCCTGGAGCGAATCCCGCCTGGTCTGCGTGAGATGCTGCGCATCCCTGGTCTTGGCCCCAAACGCATCCGCCAGATCAACCAGTCGCTAGGCATCGAGACACTGGACGCCCTTCGCGCCGCAGCCGAATCGGGAAGCATCGCCGCGCTCCCTGGCTTTGGAGCCAAGAGCCAGGAAAACATCCTCAAAGGCCTGGCATTCGTCACTGAGCATCAGAACCGCTTTCGCATTGACATCGCCGAGACGCAGGCCGAACAGATCGCCAGCATGCTACGCGCTCTGCCTGAGGCTGTGCGCGTCACCGTCGCAGGCAGCATCCGCCGCCGCAAAGAGACCGTCAAAGACGCCGATGTGGTCGCCAGCGTTCGCAGCGACAGCGGACCGCGCCGCGCTCATGTCCGCCTTGACCAGCAGCCCCCTCGTCGCGCGGTCACCGGTAGCGGCGACACCAAGACCAGCGTCGTCCTGCGCCAGGGCATCGCGCTCGATCTTCGCGTTGTGCTCGACGACGAATTCCCCTACACATTGCACCACTTCACCGGCTCCAAGGAGCATAATGTCGCCCTGCGCACCCGCCTGCACGCGCAAGGCATGAAGATCAGTGAGTATGGGCTGTTTCGCGGGGATGCGCTCATTCCGTGCAAGGACGAAGCGGATATCTACCGCGCCATCGGTATGGCCTACGTCGAGCCGGAGCTCCGCGAGGATCGCGGCGAGATCGAAGCCGCGCTGGCCGGAGAACTGCCCACGCTCGTCACTGAGCGCGACATTCGCGGCATGCTCCACGTCCATAGCGACTGGAGCGATGGCGGCGCAACCATTCGCGAGATGGCGGACGCAACACTCGCGATGGGCATGACCTACCTCGGCATGTGCGACCACAGCCAGGTCGCCGCCTACGCCAACGGCCTGACGCCCGACCGCGTCAAGCGCCAGCAGGAGGAGATTGACCGGCTCAATGACCACTACGCGGGTCGCCTGCGCATCCTGAAAGGGACTGAATGCGACATCCTCAAGGATGGCTCGCTGGACTACGACGACAAAACGCTCGCCCGCTTCGACTTCGTCGTGGCCTCGATTCACGGCAATTTCAACCTCTCCCCAGCCGAGCAAACCCAGCGGCTGATCCGCGCGATGGAGAATCCCTACTGCTCGATCCTCGGGCATCCCACCGGACGCATCCTTCTCCAGCGAGAGGGCTACTGCGCCGGACCTGGAGGCAGTCATCGAGCGCGCGGGCGAGTTGGGTGTCGCTATCGAGCTGAATGGTGATCCGCACCGGCTCGACCTCGACTGGCGCTACATCCGCTTCGCCACCGAACGCGGCGTCCGCATCGCGATCACCACCGACGCCCACAGCCCCGCAGGCCTGGCCAATCTACGCTACGGCGTCGGCCTCGCCCGTAAGGGCTGGCTCACCCCCAGCCAGTGCCTCAATACCCTTGCAGCGCGAAGAACTGCTCGCGTTCTTCGCCAATCAGCGCAAGAAACGCGGCGCATAGTCCACATATCCATCGTTCTATCGTTTCCAATCGTTTTCAAGACTGGAGTACAGCGAATCATGGATCCTCGCATCACCCGCTGGGCGAAGACACTCGTGGAATACTGCCTGCTCCGTCAAGCCAGGCGACCTGGTGGCGATCAGCTGCGACACCCGCCGCCGAGGAGCTCGTGGCGGAGGTCTATCGCTACGCCTTGCGCGCTGGCGGCCACCCCGTCGTGAACGTCGGCCTGCCGGCTGTGCGAGAAGTCGCCATGAAGGAAGGCTCCGACGAGCAACTAGGCTGGGTCAGCCCTTCCGATCGCGCGCTGGTAGAGTCGCTCGACGCTCGCCTCAATATCATGAGTGAGACAAATACCCGCCATCTCTCAGGCGTTGATCCGAAGCGCCAGGCGATTGTCGGCGCGGCGGGCCGCGCTCTTTATCGCGAGCGCGCCGCGCGGGTGAACCCCGGCGACGATCGCTGGTGCCTGACATTGTTCCCTACCGACGCCTACGCTCAGGACGCGGACATGTCACTCGGCGGACTTCACCGAATTTGTCTACGAAGCCTGCTTCCTCAATAGCGATGACCCCGCCGAGCGCTGGCGCGAAGTGGGCCGCGAGCAGCAGTTCTATGTGGACTGGCTCAAGGACAAAAAGGAAGCCCACGTCATCGGCCCCGATACCGACATCCGCGTGCGCTTCGACGGACGCATCTTCCGCAACAGCGATGGCAAGCGCAACTTCCCCAGCGGCGAGTTCTTCACCAGCCCGCACGAAGACTCCGCTAGCGGCCATATCCGGTTCACGATTCCGAGCGTCGTCAACGGCCACCTTGTCAGCGACATCCGCCTGACCTTCGAGGAGGGTCGCGTCGTCGAAGCGACTGCCGCCACAGGCCAGGAGTACCTGCGCGAGATGCTCGCCAGCGACGAGGGAGCCAGCCGCCTTGGCGAGTTCGCCGTCGGCAATAATTTCGGCATCCAGCGCGGTATCCGCAACATTCTCTTCGACGAAAAGATCGGCGGTACCATCCACATGGCGCTTGGCGCCAGCTATACCGAGTGCGGTGGGAAAAACGTGTCTCAGCTGCATTGGGACATGATCTGCGACCTGCGCGCCGAGGCCGGTGGGGGCGAGGTCTGGGTGGATGGCGAGCTGCTCCTGAAGGACGGCAAGCTAGTCCTCAAACACTAAGCGCCAGATGGCCTAACACTACTCCACTCGTATCACCCGCTCTGCGTTGAGGAAGCTCGCGCGATCGCGCCGTCTCCATGCACACGCGCGCTTCCTCCTCGCTGAGCAGGCCCGCGCTCAGCACGAACTGATATTCTCTGACCAGATTCGTCAGCAGCATCTCTGGCCCGTCTGTATTGAAGGTGAACGGAGCGTCATGCTCGCGCAAGCGTGCGGATGATGTGGCGCAGCTCATCCAGGTCACGCACGGCCCGTGTGCGTAGATTGCTCGTCGGGCAAATCTCCAGCGTCACACCCTGCCGTTTGACCATCTCCATCAGCCGCTCGTCATAGGCGCAGAGAATGCCATGCCCCACCCGATCGGGCCTGAGATGCTCCAGCACCTCCCACATATCCTCGATCCGGCCCTCTTCGCCCGTGTGAATCGTCACGCCCAGCCCCGCCTCGCGCGCACGCTCCACCAGTCCGCATGCTCTCTATACGAGAAGTCGGGATTGGGAGGCCCAGCGATGTCAATCGCGATTACACCGCGCGCGCGATACCGCAGCGCCTTCTCGACGATGATCGCGTTGAGATCATGTGTAAACGTGCGGTCCATCATCAGGATCAGGCCCGAGCGCACCTGCGGATACTCGAGCAATGCGCGGTCCTGTCCCCGGATAGCGGCGGTGATGATGTGGTCGAGGTCTTGTTCGCCTTCGCGGTTGCGCTTCATCGGGTTGAAACGCAAGCTCGAGCTGGGTAATATTGCAGCGCCGGTACGCCCCGCCAATGATCTCGTAGACCGAACGCTCGATCGCCAGCGGACTGGATTGGATCAGCTCCGTCCAGCGGAAGATCTGATCGTACTCCGCCAGGTTGTTGACCTTGTCAGGGTGACTGACCGTGATAAGCTCGACGAAGTCCCAGTAATCCTTACTCGGCAGCCTGATACCCTGCTGATGGGCGATGCTCCACATGATCGCCGGATCCACCCCACCGCCCACATGGCAGTGCAGCTCGGTCAGCTCTGGCCGCTCACCGAATAGCGTCGCCTGGTTCACCAGTCCTCCTGACGGAAATCGGTATCAGTCTCACTCGCACTGCTGACTATTGCGCGGTCTCGGCCTCATCGGCCCGCCACACAGAGACCTCATCGCCCTCGTGTATCTCACCGCCCCGCATCACCACTCGCGTACAGTCCGGCTCTCGCCAGGATGCGTCTTTGGGGAGATGCGTGTGAAATCGCCTGTGCTGAAGGCGCCCGCGATGGTCTTGCATGGCATCGCGTAGGAAGTAATCTCCAGCAGTGTCTCTGCCCCATCGCGACTCGCGCCCCTGGCGTCAGAAGCTCCAGCGGAATCCCGTGCAGCGTGACGTTCTCGCCCACCGCGCCTGGATACATCGGGTTCCCTTCCGCCGCTAGCCGCTCGATCTCTTCCAGTGTAAACAAGCATACCGCGCGCTGCGGGCCACCATGATTTTGTTCATCATCATGGCCGTCACCCACCAGCCCATCAGCGGTGACGACTCGCCGATGCAACTGGAAGTTTTGGCACACCGCCGCGTGACACATTGATCTGGTGTATCCATCCGCGCGCTATCGCACCATCTCTCGCGCTGTCCATTGGATATCTCCCGCTCGCTCAACAATCTTAGGACGCAGTATACCCAGCCCTGCCCGCATCAAGCAACGGCTTACGCCGCTCATCCGGCCACGCCAGCGCATGGGCATGGCCGGGAATGGTCTTTGCGGCGTAGGATACCGCACAGGGGTGGCGCATCCATCAGGCGTCCGCCAATGTACGATAAGCGGGAGGCATTATGCGACACCCCGAGCCAGACGAGGCGGCGGCGCTTCTCGAGGAGGCGCGCGACGTGCTGAGCGCCTGGCGTCTCGCCCCAGACCAGTGGCGCATGCTCGGCGCGCTGCCCGGCGCTCGCGGCGGCTTGCTGCGTCCTATCATCGAGACCAGCTCCGGCGTCTGGACTCTGCGCCGCCAGGCGCCCGACCTCACTCAGGATGACACCCGCTTCCGGCACGCCTTCATGGCCCACTTGACTCAGGCCGGGCTGCCCGTCCCCACGCTCCTGCCAACACCGGAGGGCCGGACCTGGGCTATCGCCCGCGAGAGCGTCTATGAGCTTCAAGCCTACATTCCTGGCGAGCCATTCGCTTCAGATGAGAGCGCCGCCCGCATCGAGTCCGCCGCGTCGCTGCTCGGCGCGCTCCATCAGGCCTCCGCTGAGTTCTCCTGGACCCCCTACGCATGGCCAGAAGACCGCTCCGCTCCCGCGCTCGCTCAGGCGTATACCGACCTCATCCGCCAAGCGACTGAGCGCTTCTGGGCCGGGTCGAGCGTTGCGTCGGGGCTGGCTCGCGTCGCGGACGCTTGCGACGAGCGCATCGCCGCAGCGGCGCAAGCGCTCTCACTCACCCCCGCGCCCCCTGAGTTGCACATCCACGGCGACTTCCAGCCGCATAATCTCGCCTTCACCGGCGGCGGCGTATCCGCGCTCTATGACTTCGACGCCGCCCGCTGGGAACAGCGCGTCTACGAGCTTGCGTATGCGCTGCTCTTCTTTACCGGACTGCGCTGGAACGATGGTGAACCGCTCACTCCGCCGCGTGTGGATGATGGTCTCGACACCCTGCTCACGCACCGCTTCCTCGCCGCGTACGGTCGTGAGGCGCCCCCCAGCGAAGACGAGGCGCCGCTCGTCGCGGACGCGCTCGCCCTCGTGTTCCCCATCGCCTTCGCCAACGGCATCGCCGAAGATCTCGTCTTCGCTGACGACTTCACGGACACGCCCGACGAGGAAGACGCGCTTGCTCGCCTCGCCTGGGCCGACCGCTTCTGGCTCTGGCTCGATCGCTACCGTCCCGCGCTCGCTGAGGCCTGGGAAAACGGGTGATGCTCACGCCAGAAGCGGCGTCACTTCGACCTGTTCCCAGCCCGTCACCTCGATCGAGCCGGGCAACAACAACACATCCACCTCGGTGCGAAGCCCCAACCCCTCATCGGGCAGATACACCCCCGGCTCCATACTCACGCACGTATTAGTAAGCAGCGGGCGCGTGTCGTGCGTCTCGAAGTTGTCGAGATGCGCGCCATTTCCATGCACGCGCGCCCCGATATTGTGCCCCGTCCGGTGAAAGAAGGCATCGCCGAGACCTTCCCGCGCCACGACCGCGCGCACCGCATCATCCACCTCGCAGCCCTCGACCCGCGCGCCACGTCCGAACCGTTCCCGTAGCAGCGCCACACCCGTATCTCGTGCCTCGCGTATCACCGCGAACAGCTGGGCGATCCGCTCCGGCACACGCTCACCCAGGTACGCCATCCATGTGTAGTCCGCGAAGACGCTTCCCGGCCCCTCTAGCGGCGCGCTGAAATCTATCAGCAACAGATCTCCGCGACGCAGCGGCGAGTCCCGCTCCTCAGTTGGGCTGTAGTGCGGATTAGCGGCGTTGTCATTCACCGCAACCAACGGCAGTTCGTCCAACTCCACGCGCAACCCCTCAGCCCGCATCAACTCCGTGAGGCGCCGCTGGACGCTCAGCTCAGTCAGATCATCACCAGCGAGCATCCGATCCCGTGTCCAGGCGAAAACCGCGTCACCCGCGCGCCGGAGCGCCTCGCCCGCACGCCGGTGGCTGTCTAGTTGCTCCGGCTTCAGTGTCGCCTCGAAACGTTGCGCGAAATTCGCGGAGGAAACCACCTCTGGTCCCAGCGCGCGAACAAATTCAACTGTGCCCGCGTCTACCAGTGAGCAGTACGGATTCGCGTTCTGCGGCACATACTCCATCGCAACGCGGCGAGCGCCCGAGAGCGTGTCGCTCACGATGTCGCGATATTCCCGCCAGGTGCGGTAAACGCGCTGACGTCCAGGAAGGCTCGCGAGCGCGTGCGACTCCACCGCGCTGACGATCGCGGCAGGATCACCCTCGCGCGGGACATAATACATCCACCGGCGAGTAAAAAACGCTTGCTCAGGTAGTCCGAGGATACGGTGCGCGATGGCGTTCGAGCGCCGAAAATCGAAGAATAGCCAGCCATCGATCTGTTCTTCGTTCAAAACGGCCTGGAAAGCGGCAATATCAGGCATCTCTGGAGTGCTCCCTTTCGTCGCGCCCGACGCGCGGATCATGTATCGTCGTCGCGTATGCTCGTATAATCCGGTATGCGTATTGTACGCTGAGATGAGGTGTACCTCAGCCGTAGCAGTAAACGACTCCGACTCTGCGGAGCGTCATCAACCAAAGAGGGAAACATCGCGCATCCCTTCACGAAAAGCGCGTTGCGCCATACAGCGCCCAAAATCCTCGGCGTTTGACGCCAGGAGAAGCGCTCGGCACAATTGAGTGGTGAGAGTCCAGACACAAGTGTGACTAGGCGCGACAGGAAATACGTGTTTGGCGCCGGATGTGGTGTAGCGTAGGGCCCAATGATGAGAAAGGAGCGCGGTGACCTCGCCGCGTGATGGCGCGCAACACCGTGGAGCGCGACCGCCGCGAGACGCCGCGAAGAGGCGTGAAGCTAGAAGATCGTCCCGTTCTTACCATACAAGAGCTGAGCGATACTGCCAGCCGCGTGATCGCCAACGTCGAGCGCGTCATCGTTGGCAAGCAAGAGGCTGTGCGACTCACGCTCATCGCCGTGCTCTGCGGCGGACACGTCCTCATTGAGGATGTGCCCGGTGTTGGCAAAACAACGCTCATGAAGTCCATCGCCCGATCTATCGGCTGTGGCTTCAAGCGCATCCAGTTCACGCCCGACCTGCTACCAAGCGATGTGACGGGCGTCTCCATCTTCAACCAGCGCACCGCTGAGTTCGAGTTTCGCGCTGGCCCGATCATGAGCCAGTTCGTGCTGGCCGATGAGATCAATCGCGCGACTCCGAAAACGCAGTCAGCGCTGCTGGAAGCGATGGAAGAGGCTCAGATCACCGTGGATGGCGAGACGCATTACCTGCCTCACCCATTCCTGGTCATGGCGACCCAGAACCCGATCGAGTACGAAGGCACGTTTCCTTTGCCCGAAGCCCAACTCGACCGCTTCATGCTCAACATCCACCTCGGCTATCCCAGAACCGAGCGATGAAGTCGCGATCCTCGACCGGCAGCAGCGCCATCACCCGCTCGATGATCTTGGCGCCGTTCTCGATTCGGATCAACTCATCGCGATGCAGTCCCGCGTGCGCGAAATCGCCGTCAAGCAGGAGATCAGGGAATATATCGTCACGCTGGTCTCCGCCACGCGCAAACACCAGCACGTCTACCTCGGCGCCAGCCCGCGCGGCTCGCTGGCCCTCTTTCAGGCGGCGCAGGCGCGCGCCGCGCTGGATGGTCGCGATTATGTCGAGGTGGATGACGTCAAGGCGCTCCTGAAACCCACCCTCGCGCATCGCATCATCCTCCGCCCCAATCTACGGCGCGATGATGTCACGACTGACTCCGTGTTGAATGAGGTGCTCTTGATGGCGTCCACACCTGGCGGCCCGGCGTCGCTGATCGCGCGCGGATAACTCGCAACGAGCGCGGAAAGGCCAGCGCAATGCGTCCCTGGCAACTCATTACGACTGATCCTGATCCTAGGAGCCCTGGCGGTCGTCTATGGCTGGAAGCCCTTCTGGGTGCTGTTCTACGCCCTGGTCGTCGCGTTCGCTCTCGCGGTCGCGTGGCTTACCGTCAGTGTTCGCGGCCTCAAGTTCAATCGCACCTCTGTCGGCGCCCGCGCACAGGTAGGCGAACGCATCGAGGAGCGGCTGGCGCTTGAAAACCACTCCTGGATTCCCAAGCTTTGGGTCCAGATCACCGACGCCTCTACCTTACCCGGTCACCACGCTGGCTATGTCTCCAGCGTTGGCCCGCGCCAGCGCATCTCCTGGCGCGCACGCACCCTATGCCGCCAGCGTGGCCGCTACACGCTCGGTCCCGTGACCGCCACAACCGGTGATCCGCTCGGGCTGTTCCGGCGCGAGCTCGTTCTCTCTCCAGCCGCGCCACTGCTCGTCCTGCCCAATATCTTCCATACGCGAATTCTCACTCTTCGCGGGCATGATGCCGGGCCGTGGTCGTGGCTCGCAACGCTCCCTTCACACCTCGACCAATGCCGTCACCGTGCGCAGCTACGTCCCAGGCGATGCCCTGACACGCATCCACTGGAACAGCACCGCGCGCCACGGCCAGTTGATGGTCAAGGAGTTCGATCTCGACCCGACCATTGACGTCGTCGTATTGCTCGATCTGGACCGCGACGTCCAGGCGGGCGAGAACGAGGAATCCACGGAAGAGTATGGCGTGACGATCGCCGCTAGTCTGACGACCTTCCTGCTCCAGCGCCGCGAGTTGGCCGTCTCGCTCGAAGTCCCCGGCCCGCATGGCGTCCTTCTGCCCACTCGATCGCGGCGAACGGCAGATTGACCGCTCACTCGAAGCGCTGGCGATTGTGCGCGCGAAGGCTCATGTCCCGCTCTCCGCCTCCCTGGCCGAGACCGAGTTGCGGACTCTCGCGCAATAGCGCGCTCATTCTCATCACCGCCTCAACGGAGCTCGATTGGCAACGACAACTCTCGTTCCTGCGCCGCCGGGGCGTCCGTCCGTTCGTTATCCTGCTGGATTCCAGCAGCTTCGACCCACGTCGTGGAGGCGTCAGTCGCGTCGAAGAGGCGCTCAGCTTAGGGGGCGTGCCTTCCACCACCATCCAACGCGGGACAGACATCGCCACCGCGCTAGAACGTTCTGCGTCCTGATCGATTCATCAGAACCTACAAGCCCAACCTGGTAACCAGCGTCTTTGACGCAAGCAGAAGACGGAGATTGCGAAGATGCGTGACTCACTGGAAATAGATGGCCAGAACGCGAAATCGCGCATCGAGCTTCTGCCTGAGCGGCTCACGGCATTCTTTCCGCGCGATGGCTGGCTCACCTTCCTGCTCACCTTCGCCATCATCTACATCACTGTCGTAAGTATCCAGTCCGTTCGGCCCGTTTGGGCCGACGGCCTGCTAATCCTGACTCCAGCCATGCTGTTTGGTGTTGGAGCCGGCTACTTCGCCATCCAGCAGGACTTCATTCGCGGCAACCTCATGCACTTGCTGGCGCTCCTCGCCGGATGCGTCGTCTCCTTCATCCTGACCGCTAATGCGGTTCTGGCTGGGAACCGCACCGAGTTGCTCACCAACATCTCCATCTGGCTGCGACGCTCGCTGATAAATCAGCAAGTCAGTACTGATAACAGCGTCTTTGTCCTGTTCCTGACCTTGCTCACCTTCCTGCTGGCGTACTTGACCATCTGGCTCGTGTTCATCGCCCGCCGCCCCTGGCTTGCATTGGTAGCCAACGCGGTGGTGCTTCTCATCAATCTCAATCAATCCACCTCTGACCAGTTCTACTTCCTGATCATCTTCCTTGTCATCACATTACTGCTTCTCGTGCGATTCTCTCTCGCCGAAAATGTCCGTCAGTGGCGTCATATCGGGCTGCGTTTCTCGCCCGACCTCGCTTGGGATCTCATGCAAGCAGGCGCAATTTTTGCGGTCATCGTCGCACTGCTGCCGAATCTGTTACCATTCGCTCAGCCAAACCAGACGCTACTCACCTACCTGACTTCCGATCAGAGTCCGATCACGCAAGCGCAGCAGCGATTCGCGAACCTCTTCAGCGGCGCCAATGGCAGAGGCGCAGGCTCTTCTTACAGCTTCTTCGACAGCAACCTCCAGCTCGTCGGATCGGTCTACCTACCCGATACTCCCATCCTGCGTTACACGCTCCCCATCAACTCACAGGGAGACAGCTCCCAATACCTCATCACCGAAGCGTTCTCGACCTATGACGGCATTGGGAACTGGCAACGCGATCAGACCATCGCACAAGACTATGCGGCGAATCAGGACCAGCCACCCTCCACTAGTGTCTATCAACTCGACACCTACCGCATAACCTTCCTCGCTACACCAAGCGGCGGTGAACGCTACATCTTTGCTCCGGGCAGCGGCGCTGGCACGTTCAGCATACCCAGCTCCAGCCTGGTCAGCGTCAGCACGCGCGAGCCAATCACCTGGCAGGCGCAGTCACCACTGCCCGTTGGCTCTTCCTACACTGCCACCGGCTACGTATCGAGCGCCACCGCCAGCCAACTACAAAGCGTGCCGTATCCCTCACAGGCGAAGTCTTCCAGCGCGGGCAGCCAGTATCCACAAGAGATCCTGAATGAATACATGCCCCAGAACGAGCAACTCGACCCGCTGATCATTTCCACCGCCAAGAGCGTGACGCAAGGCTCGACCAACATGTATGCCGCCGCCACCGACATCGAGAGCTACCTGCACCAGAACTTCACCTACAACACTCACAACCCCAATCCACCCACCAACGAAGACGCGACCGCCTGGTTCCTCCAACGCAAGCAAGGATTCTGCACCTTCTTCGCCAGCGCGATGGCATTGATGGGCCGGGCGCTTGGCATGCCCACGCGCATCGTGAGCGGCTACGCCGCCGGCGCCTACGACGGGAAGACGAACAGCTTCATCGTGCGTGGTACCCAGGCCCACACGTGGACCCAAATCTATTTCGCCCAGTACGGCTGGGTCAATTTTGAGCCGACCTCCACCTTCAGTCCCTTTGTCCGCGCCCAACCCAACGAGCAAGGCGTCGGCCCACAGGGCCCTAACCATCCCCCCGTCCCTACGCCCAACAACGCGCAGCGTGGCAGAACCCAGCTTAACAACTCAAACACACCAATCATCGCTGGAACCGGGGTCGGCAGCATCGCCGCCTTCGCGCTAGACCTCGGCGCCCTAGCGTTGATCATCCTGTTGATCGCCGGCGCAGTCACACTCTGGTGGCGTTCACTGTTCAAGAACTACTCTCCGGTCGCGCGTGGGTTCGCGCGCCTCACCATGCTCGGCGCCTGGGCTGGAATCGCCCCGAAACGCTCGCAGACGCCGCGCGAGTACGCCAGTCAGCTTGCCACCGCCGCACCAGTCCAGCGCGAGGCGATTGAGCGCGTGGGCGCGCTCTACGCGCGCGAGCGCTGGGGTCGCCCACTCAGCCCCGCCGAAGTCACCACGACAACGCATCTGTACGAACAGGGACGTGGCGCTCTGCTGACGGTCATCGTGCGGCGCGCCAGGCAAACGCCAGCGCGACTGGTGCGCCGCGTCACCCGGCTATTTCGCCCTAGACGGGAACCCATGACCCGCGCATAAACGAACCACGCGAAAGCCACTCGCTTCCGTCCGCTGACAGACCGCGCGGAAGGTGTATAGTACATATTCAACTCCTCCCACGAGAGTGAGCGCGCGCCATACGATCGCGCTACTCTCCCTTGTGAGGGGCTTCAGAGTGAGCGCGACCAGTCGAGGGCCATCTGTCACGAATTGTTCAGCCGAGGTACAGCATGTCCGAAGCGCCACCCAGCGCCCAGCAGACACCGATGCCCGGTCAGAGCGACGCTCTTCCCGCCGGAGAAACGACGCTCACCTTGCTGGATGGGCATGCGCTGTTCCATCGCGCGTTTCATGCCTTTCCAGACGAGATGAGCACGGCATCTGGAGAGGCGACCAACGCCGTCTTCGGCTTCACTCGCATCTTGCTTGATATTTTCCGCTACATCCGCCCCACGTACCTCGCCATCGCCTTCGATCGCCCCACGCCTACCTTCCGCCACCACGATTACGCGCCATATAAGGCGCATCGCCCACCGCTTCCCGACTCCATGCGCGCGCAGTTCCCGCGCGTCCGCGAAATCGTACAGGCGTTCAATATCCCAATCTACGAGCTTGACGGCTACGAGGCTGACGACATCCTGGGAACTCTTTCGCACCAGGCCAACGCGCTCGATGTGCGCGTCGTCATCGCCACCGGCGACCTGGACACGATCCAGCTTGTCAACGACTTGACCCGTGTCACCTTCGCTCGCTCACCTCGTCGGGGCGACTTCGAGTACTACGATATCGCCGCCGTCGAGCAGCGCTACGGCTTCGCGCCGCCGCGCATCGTAGACTACAAAGCGCTGGTTGGCGACACCTCGGACAACATCCCCGGCGTCCCGGGTATCGGCCAGAAGACCGCCACAAAGCTCATCCAGGAGTACGGTACGCTCGAAGCGATCCTCGAACACCTCGACGAGCTTCCCCCACGCACGAAAGCCGCGCTCACCGAACATCGCGCGCTCGCCATTCAGAGCAAGTTTCTGGCGACAATCGTCACCGATGCCCCCGTGACGCTTGACCTGGAGGCCTGCCGCGCGCTCGATTACGAGCCGGATCGCGTCCTTGCCCTCTTCCGCCAGCTCGAATTCTTCAGCATGGTAGACCGGCTTCCCCGCCGCGCGGAAAGTGTTTCCACGCCAGCGCCACACGTTCAGCGCCCCACTGAAGCTATGCCCCCTACCGCCACGAGCGACGCCACCGCTCAGCTCAGCCTCTTCGACGAATCTGAGCTAGAAGCGATGGCCGAGACCGGCGCGACAGAACTCGCGGGACGCCCAATCACTCTGGCGCCACGTCCGCCTGATCACTGGCACCGGAGCCACCAGCACCCTCACGATCGAGTCGCCCGAAGCGCTCGCCACACTCTCCCGCGCCCTCGCCACGGCGCCGCTCATCTCCTTCGACCTGGAAACCGACTCGCAAAACGAGCGCTATGCGCACATCGTCGGCCTATCCTTCTCGATGGGTCCCGGCGAGGCCTACTACATCCCAGTCGGACATCTCGCAGCCGGCGATAGCGATGTCTCCCGCCAGCTTCCGCTCGCTCAGGTACTCGACAGCCTGCGCCCCGCATTGACTGACCCCAACCGGCCCAAAGTCGGGCACAACGCCAAGTTCGACATCATGGTGCTGGCGAAACATGGCCTCTGGGTGGAAGGGCTTGTCTTCGACACGATGGTTGGGGCATATCTGCTCAATCCAGGCAGGCGCGGACTCGGCCTCAAAGACCTTACGTTCGAGACGCTGGGCATTATCATGACGCCAATCACCGACATTATCGGTTCTGGCAAGACGCAAATCACGATGGCCCAGGCGCCAATACCCGTGGTCGCGACCTACGCGGGCGCCGACGCCGACATGACGCTGCGGCTCTATCACGCCCTACGTCCCCAGGTTGAGGCGCGGGATCTGCTGCCACTCATGGAGCGCGTCGAAACGCCCCTCATCCCCGTACTCGCGCGCATGGAGCTTGCTGGCATCCTGATTGACCCCGACTTCCTGCGCCGCATGGGGGCCGAGCTCGACGAGCAGCTCAGCGCGCTCGTGACCGACATCTATGAGGCCGTCGGCCATCAGTTCAATATCAATTCCACCAAACAGCTTGGCGAAGTACTCTACGACCAGCTCAAGCTGCCCCCAGCGCGCAAAATCAAGACCGGTTACTCCGTTGACGCCGAATCGCTCGAAGCGCTACGTGGCGCCCATCCCGCTGTGGACAACCTCCTGGAATACCGCCAGCTCACCAAACTCAAGTCCACCTATGTCGATGGCTTGCTTGAGTTGATGGACACGAAGACCCACAGGATCCATACTTCGTTCAACCAAACTATCGCGAGTACCGGGCGCCTCAGCTCATCGAATCCAAATCTTCAGAATATCCCCGTGCGCACGGAGGTTGGCCGCCGCATCCGCCGCGCCTTCCTCGCTGACCCAGGCTCCCTTCTGCTCACCGCGGACTATTCCCAGATCGAGTTGCGCATCCTGGCGCACATAACGGGTGAGCCGATCCTCGTCGCCGCCTTCGAGAACGACGAGGACATCCACGCCGCCACCGCCGCGCAACTCTTCCACATCCCGCTCGACCAGGTGACGCCTGACCAGCGCCGCCTGGCTAAAACCGTCAACTTCGCCCTCCTCTACGGTCAGTCCGCCTTCGGCCTGGCGCGTGTGACGGGCATGACCAATAGCGAGGCGGCGGAGTTCATCCGCAATTACGAGAAGACTTTCCCCCGTGTGCGGCAATATGTCGAAGAGACCTTGTTCCAGGCTCGCACCCAAGGCTACGTCCAGACGCTCCTGGGGCGCAAGCGGTACCTGCCTGAAATGGCCGGATTGCAGGTAACGCAGCGCCAGGCGGCTGAGCGCGAGGCGATCAACATGCCCATCCAGGGAACCAATGCCGATATGATAAAGATCGCCATGATCCACCTGGATGACGCCCTCAGATCACGCGACGCGCGCGCGCGTATGATCCTGCAAGTCCACGACGAACTCGTGCTAGAAACGCCTGATGAAGAGATAGGCCCCATCAGCGCGCTTGTGCGGTCGTGTATGGTGGAAGCGATAGAGTTGCGTGTGCCGGTGAAAGTCGAGATGAAGACTGGGCGTAACTGGTATGAGGTGCAACCGCTACGCCTCAGCTAATGGCGCTTCCGCCTCCTCTGATTTATGCTCACGTGCGGGAACGTCATCAAGAAAGCGACCGATGAGACGCAGCGAGAGCCCCAGTGCGATGATGACCCCCGCATTGACGCCCAGTTCAATCATGGAGTCGCGAAACAGCGTCGGCGGCAGCGTCTGGAAATCAGTCACCGACAGCCGGGCGCCCACCGCCAGCACGCCACGTGTCGCGGAGATAATGCCGATGAACAGGAACGGCTTGAGAGACGTCGCGCGCGTCTGAAGGTAGTGAACTATTGTTCCCATCACCTCCAGGATAATGAGTGTCAACAGCAGGTCACTGACGAAGGTAATGAGCGCCGTCCCAGCAGCGGGCTGATCGAAGATGCTAGCGGGGGTGCCTGAACCGATCCCCCACAGGGTATAGACAAACTTGGCGATCCCATAACATAGCGAGACAATCGCCGCCGCCAGGAAGCTCGCCCCTACTAACGCATAGACGATCGAATCGGTAGACTCCAGAAAGCCCGTAAACCGGCCATTTCGCGACGTCCCTGCCTGAGGATTACCTCGCTTGGCCAGCATTTTCGCCATGCCCATCCCTCCCCATCTCGCGCAAACAGCGCACCACAAGCTTTGATCAAAGTGAATAGCGGAAGCCCCTCCATATCCGATATGGAAGGGGCTTCATCGAGGAGTCAACTGGATCAGGCGCTAGCGCTGGTAGGGCGCCGTTGGCTGATCGAGCCGCCCCGCCCGCGCGTTGCGGTCATGCTTGATATGGCGGTACACATACAGACCAACGAGCGCCAGGAACACGACAACGATCACGACATCCAGTCCGTGGAAGATCGTGGTCAGTTCGCCTATCTTCTGCCTCAAGGCTGGTCCAAACTGATAGCCAACATACGCCAGCGCGAACGTCCAGGGCAGCGAGCCAAGGAAGGTATACAACATGAACTTGCTGAAGTTCATCCGCGAGATGCCAGCCGGCAGCGAGATATATGTTCGCACGACGGGGAGCAGCCGCGAGAAGAACGCCACAGATGAGCCAAACTTCGCGAACCAGCGATCAGCCCGATCAGAGTCCGCCTGCGAGATGAGGACATACTTGCCATAGCGCAGAACCAATGGACGCCCACCCGCCGCGCCAATCCAATAAGCGACTGCTGACCCAATGAGACAGCCGATGGCTCCGGCCAGCGCCACACCAACCAGATCGAGCTTCCCAGTTGAAGTCGCCGCGCCCGTCGCGACAAAGAGGCCCGCGAGCGGCATCACAATCTCGCTTGGCAGCGGGATGAGGCAACTCTCCAGCGCCATCGCGAGCACGATACCGATATAGCCAGTTGCGACGTACCAGTTGTTGACAAGGTCGAAGAGCGCCTGCTCCACCGGATACTCCCTTTCCGACGCTGGAGCCATCCACTGAGATATCCGCGTTCAACGGGGATGGACCAGCTGCGCCGTCCGGCCCAATCCGTGTTGGGAATAAAGAGCGGCGCCGCCGTGAGCGTAGCATAGGAGAGTCCAGAGTGACAAGCGGTCAGGCCTGATGGTCACGTAGCTGAATGCCCCCAATGTGTGCAATCGGCGAGGCATATTTCAGGCGGAAATTAGCAACGGCGATAGACCGCTGTTACTTTCCCCTGGACTTCCCACTCACGGTCCCACTCCGCCGCGTCCACGTAGATTGGGGAGTGCGCAGAATTCGCTGGTTGGAGGCGGATGCGCCCCGCTTCACGATACCAGCGCTTCAGTGTTGCGGCGCCACCATCCGTGGTCGCGTTGACGTGCGTAGCCACGACGATATCACCCTCGTGGATCTGCGCGTCAGGGTCAATCAGCACGAAATCACCATCGGCGATGTGCTCGTCAATCATCGAATCGCCCTTGACGAGCAACACATACGCCCGACCGGTGGTATGCGCGCCCAAATCGAGCACATCCTGCTCGGTATCCGCGAAGTGATCCAGCGGTTTGCCCGCGGCGATTGTGCCCACGATCGGTACCCCATACCCAATCTGCTCGTGCAGCCGGATGCCGCGGCTCTTGCCTCGCACCCGCGTGATCAACCCCTTGCGCTCAAGCGCGGAGAGATGATGATCCACATGCCCCGTCGAGCGGATGCCCACCGCCTGACCGATCTCGCGATTCGTCGGCGGCCTACCCTCACGCTGCATGTACTCGCGAATGAAGTCATAGATTCGCTGTTGTGGCTCTGTTGGGGTATCCTGCATCGCGCGGCTCCTCTGGCGGCCTCATTCGGCGCCCTGGGCGTAAAAGGGTTCCATGCTGGTTATTGGAACTGTCGTTCTATATAGTATCAGAGTGGAATGAGAACTGTCAACATTCCAGTAGAGCGTCTGTTCGAGACCGCTCACGTAGCCGAGTGGTCGCGGGGCGCGTCACGCCCAGCCACACCCTCGCTGCTGATATACTGACACCAGCGCCACAGGCGACCGGGCGCCCCGCCACCCAGAAGCCGCTCAGCGCCGGGCGACAGGGGAAAGCGGATACGGCGGCGCGCAAAGATGGTGAAAGGGGAAACGCTTCGCTCCGCGCGAGACGCGCCACGAAGCGAGAGACGCTATGGATTACGGACTCCGCGGCAAGACAGCGATTGTCACCGGCGCCAGCCAGGGCATTGGCCGCGCCATCGCCCACGCGCTCCATCAGGAAGGTGTTGCCGTCATGATGGTAGGCCAGACACGCGCCCGCCTCGATCAGGCCGCGCGCGAGTTTGGCGCTGACGCCGCGCCCATCCACATCCAGATCGCCGATCTCAGCTTGCTGGCAGAGATCGAACACGTCGCCTCTGAAGCCCTCCGTCTGATGAATCACGTTGATATTCTGGTAAACTGCGCCGCGCGCACAAAGACCGGCGGATTCTTTACCATGAGCGACGCCGACCTCCAGGAAGCATGGCAGGTCAAGGGCCACGGCTACGTCCGGTTGGTGCGCGCCGTCGCCCCCCACATGATGGAGCGCGGCGATGGGCGCATCGTCAATATCATCGGCACCGCCGCCCGCACTCCTACCGCCGACTTCATCCCCGGCGCGATGGTCAACGCCGCGTTGGTCAACTTCACGCGCGGCGTCTCTCGCGAACTGGCGCGTCATAACGTCCGCATCAACTCCATCAGCCCAGGCTGGACGCTGACCGAACGGCAGTTGCGGAGCTACGAGATGCAAGCCATGGCCCTAAATATCCCGGTAGAGGAAGTGCTGCGTCGCGAAGCCATAACCATCCCGCTGGGCCGGCACGTCAGCCTGGACGAAATCGCCGCCATGACGCTTATGCTCGTTTCTGATCTCACCCCTGGACTGACCGGTGAGGATATCATCATAGATGGTGGCATGACCCCGTCTATTTGATGCGCAGCCTCCTTGCGCCAGCGGCCACCGACCCGTATAATGGCGGCGGGCGAGCGAGAGCGTTTTCCAGCGTCCTAGGCGCCAGTTTGCGCGCCGGACTTCATGACGCTCTATCGCGAAGTCCTTCGCATGTTGAACAACAGGGCCGAATCCTGGTTAGAGGAAGGGAAGAGTCATCTCCAATGGAACTGAGTGGCGCCCAGAGCTTCTCAGCCGCCCCACAGGCCGTGTGGGATGCGCTGCACAATCCCTCGACACTTCAAAACGCCGCGGGCGTCTCGAACGTCCAGTGGGCTGAGAGCGCAGTCACCGCGACTGTTACCTTGCCATCCATCGCTGGCCCGTTCGCGGGCACACGCACGGTGCAGGGTCAGGTTAGCGAGATACACGTCCCCAAGTCATATGAAGATTACCCTCAACCGCGGTCCGGTCAACGCCATCGCGACGATTGACCTGGCGGCTGAAGGCGCTGGCACGAAGCTCACCTACGCCGTCAACGCGGCCATCTACCGGACCGATGGGCCCGGTGGTGGAGACCATGGGTAAGCCCATCATCGAGAGCCAGCTCAGCCAGTTCTTCTCCAAGCTAGCGCAGACCTTCTAGCGCTCACGCCATCGGTACTGCGGAGGACGGCTCGATGGTGAGCCGTCCTTTGCTATATGTCTAGCTGACGAACGCGACCGGATGGCATTCTCTTTAAGCGGCGAATGCTCGCGAACTTCAAGGAGTGGATGCAGTGAATCCACGACCAGCCTCAGGCGTCAAAGTTGACTTCGATGCGCCCGCCCAAATGCGCGATGGCGTGACGCTGCGCGCCAACATTTACCGCCCCGACGATGGCGGCGCTGGCGTCTATCCCGTCCTCCTGACCCGCCTGCCCTACGGCAAAGACCTGCCCATCGGCGCGTCCGTTCTGGATCCCGCACAGGCGGCGCGGCGTGGCTACATCGTCGTCGTGCAGGATGTCCGCGGCGTCTTCGCCTCTGAAGGCGACTGGTATCCACTGCGCCACGAGCCCGCCGACGGCATGGATACCGTCGCATGGGCCGCCCACCTCCCCGGCTCAAATGGCTCCGTCGGCATGTTTGGCGCCTCCTACTTCGGCCAGACACAGTGGGCCGCCGCCAGCGCGGGAGCCCCCGCGCTGCGCGCCATGGCTCCCATGATCACCTGGGCGGACGGCGAAGAAGCCGCCCTCCGCGATGGTGTGCTGGAATGGGGTTTACAGGTTAGCTGGCTCCTCCAGCAAGGGCTTGCCCAAGTGTTCCGCCGTTACCCTACTGATCTCCAGGCGCTGGGAAAAGCGATCTACAGCGTCACCCATGCCTACGACACCCTGGCGAGTGGCAGCTACGGCCACCTCCCGCTCGACCAGTATCCAGCGCTTCTGGCGCTGGATCTCAACACCCCTCTCGCCGACACCATCCGTGCGCGTGACACAGGCGACTTCACCGGGCTGCCGCGCGGCCCTCAAAACTATGATCGCATCGCGCTCCCTATGCTGCACGTCGGTGGTTGGTATGATGTCTTCCTCAAGGGAACACTCAAGAACTACGCCGAGATGCGCAAGCGCGGCGTTCAGGGACAAAGCCTCGTCATCGGCCCCTGGACGCATGGCAGGGTAGACCCACTCATCGGCGATGTGTACTTCGGCATGGCCTCATCCGGCGCGCTGATGGACTACCAAATTGACCTGATGTCCCTTCATCTCCAGTTCTTCGATCGCTGGATCAAAGGGCAAGCAACCCGCGCCATTCGACCGCCAGCCACCCGTGAAATACTTCCTGATGGGCGCCAATATGTGGAAGACCGCTGAAACGTGGCCACCAGAGGGCTTCACCGAGCAGCGCTGGTATCTCCATAGCGGCGGGCGCGCTAACACCGCCTTAGGCGATGGCGCGCTCAGCCCGCTCGCTCCACAATCCGAGCCAGTCGATCGGCTACACGTATGACCCATCCAGCCCTACCCCCACTGTCGGTGGCGCGACGCTGATGCATAGCTTTTATCGCGCAGGCCCGATTGACCAGGCGCCAGTCGAGCGTCGCGCGGATACCCTCGTCTATACCTCCAGCCCCCTGGAACAGGTCGTCGAGGTAACCGGCCCAGTCAGCGTTACGCTCCATGTCGCATCCGATGCGCCCGACACCGATTTCGTCGCGCGTCTGGTGGATGTCTACCCTGACGGACGCGCCATCCCCCTCACTGACGGCATCACCCGCATGCGCTACCGGAACGGGATCGAGGCGCCTGCCAGCCCGATGGTCCCAGGCGATGTCTGCTTCATCACGATTGACCTGTGGGCCACCGCGAACGCATTCCTTCCCGGGCATCGCATCCGGTTGGATGTCACGAGCAGCAGCTTCCCTCGCTGGGAGCGCAATCTCAACACTGGCCAGTCAAGCGCCACGACTACTGAGGCGCAGCCCGCTCGTCAAACCGTGCTACACGACGCTGCGCATCTCTCCTATGTCGCTCTTCCAGTTGCGTTAGGCGGCCCCGCGTAGTGGCGTCGCTACAAGCCCAAACAAGGCGCACATCATGAAGCCATCCACCCATCGCATCCGCCGGGGTCTGCAAGACCTGGCCCCGGCAATGTATCGCGAGCGCTTGCCGCTCTCTAACCTGCGCATACTCCCACTGGGAGTCAATATCGCCCCCGAAGATGCGCCGATCCCCGCACAGGACATACCAGGCTGGCGCCCAATCGCTCCTGGCGCGCGCTGGGGCGGGCCGGACCACAACGCCTGGTTTCACGGCGAAGCGCAAGTCCCGACGGGCTGGCGCGCACAGCTGGGCTCCGCGCGGCACAGCGTCGCACTCCGTCTGTTGCTCGGCGAAAGCCCCGACTTCGGCTGGCCGGAAGGGCTGCTCTTCATCAACGGCGCGCTGCTCCAGGGCATCAACCAGCACCACCCCGACGCGCTGCTACCTGACAGCGTCCTCACAGCAAACAATCTGTCATTCGATGTGCGGGCCTGGTCCGGCATCGCCTTGCGAGATCACCAGTTCGAGTACGCCGAGATCGCCTTGCTCAACCGCGACATCGAATCACTCTACCATCTGCTGTACGCTGGCGTAGATCTGGTGGACGCGCTGGAAGAGTGCGATCCGCTCCTCCAGCCGCTCTTCTCCGCGCTGGATGACGCTTACAATCACCTGGACCTCCGCCGCCCGCTCGATTCCACCCTTGACGAAAGCGCCACCAGCGCGCTCGCTACGCTCCGCCAGCGGCTCGCCAGCCTCCGGGCCGCCTACGACCCGCCCCAGCGCCCGCGCGTAACCGCCATCGGCCACGGCCACCTCGACGTCGCCTGGCTCTGGCAAACCCGCCACACCCGCGAAAAGGCCGCGCGTACCTTCAGCGTCGCCACCGCGCTCATGGATCTCTATCCCGAATACCACTTCCTCCACACCACGCCGCAGATCTTCGACTGGCTTGCGCGCGACTACCCCGACCTCTTTACGCGTGTGCGCCGCCGCGCTGCGGAGGGCCGCTTCGAGGCCGCTGGCGCGATGTGGCTGGAATCCGACACCAACCTCGTCTCCGGCGAATCACTCGTCCGCCAGATTCTCTACGGCCAGCGCTACATGCGCGAAACATTCGGCGTGGAGTATGACCTTCTCTGGCTGCCCGACACCTTCGGCTATACCTACGCCCTGCCCCAGATCATGCTGAAGTCCGGTCTGCGCGCCTTCATGACCACCAAGATGAGCTGGAGCGACACCAATCGCCTCCCACATGATACCTTTCGCTGGCGCGGTCTGGATGGCTCCGAAACGCTCGCCCACTTCGTCACTACGCCCTGGCTTTCCTACAACCCCCGCGACACCTATGTCGCCGAAACCGACACCTACAATGGGCGGCTGGACATTACCGCGACGCGCAAGCTGTGGGAGCGCTACCGGACCAAAGAGGTCAATCAGGATTTACTGCTGATCTATGGCTATGGCGATGGCGGAGCCGGGCCAACACGCCAGCTGCATCGAGAGCTATCGAGCGCTCACCGAGCTACCCGGCATGCCCGACCTACGCCTAGGCCGCGCTGATGAGTACTTCCACAGCCTGCGTGAGCGCGTCTGGGCCAATCCCGCTCTGCCCGTCTGGGATGGCGAGCTCTACCTGGAATACCATCGCGGCGTCTACACCACCCACGGCTGGCTCAAGCGCCTCCACCGCCGCAACGAGGAGCGACTGCTGCTCGCCGAATCACTCGACGCGCAGCGCTGGGCGCTCGCGACATCCGCAGGCGCAGAAGCCCCCGACGCGCGCACGACGCTTGATGACGCCTGGCGCGCGCTCTTGCTGCACGAGTTCCACGACATCCTGCCCGGCTCCTCCATCGGACCGGTCTACGACGACGCCAAGCGCGACCTCACTGCGCTGGCTGACCGACTCGACGCCTTTAGCGAGCAAGCCGCACGCGATGTCGTGCGCCTTGCGGGAGCGCCCGACGGCGCCTGGCTCATCCACAACCCCAGCCCGTGCTCCACGCCCGGCGCTACCGCGCTTGTTACCATGCCCCTTGGCGACGCGCTAGCGCCCACGCTTGCGGCGGCCAATAATATCCTGCTGCCAGCCCAGGAAGTTATCTCTGTGACCGGCGAGCGCGCGCTGTTGATCGAGACCCCTATGCTCGCTGGACGCGGCTGTCTGCTAGCCTATCCCACCACCGATGGCAGCGATTCCCAGGGCCACGAATCTGACGCCCCCACCGCCTCTCAAACAGCGGATGGGGGAGCCATCCTGGAAAATGCCCACATTCGCGTCACCCTCAACGCGCAGGGAGCCATCACCTCACTACTCGACCGCCGTCTCGTGGGTGGCCGCGAACTGATCCTCCCCGGCGCTCCAGCCAACGTCATCACCGCCTTCGACGATCGCCCGAGGAAGTTTGACGCCTGGGATATTGACGCTGGCTACGAACGCAAGCCGTATGACATGGACAGCGCCCAAATCACCGGCATAGAAGCCGGTCCTCTACGCGCCACGGTCCGCGTAAGCGCACACTGCTCGGCAGCGCCATCACCCAAGACATCTCGATCTATGGCGGCCACCCACGCATAGACTTCGCCACCCATATCGACTGGCAGGAACACCACTTGCTGCTCAAAGTCGCCTTCCCCCTCGATCTGCGCGTCACCGAGGCTCGCTCAGAGATTCAGTACGGCTCCATCACGCGCCCCACCTATCGCAACACCAGTTGGGACGAGGCCCGCTTCGAGACCGTCGCTCACCGCTGGGTGGATCTCTCCGAAACCGGCTACGGCGTCGCGCTCCTCAACGACGGCAAATACGGCCACGACATCCTTGATGCGACCATCCGTCTGTCGCTCCTGCGGTCGCCGGCTTACCCCGACCCCAACGCCGACCAAGGCCCACATGACATCACTTACAGCCTGCTGCCACACATAGGCGCATGGCCGGATGGCGAGGTCATCGCGCACGGCTACGCGCTCAATCGTCCACTACTCACTTTTCCGCCCACCAGCGAAGCCACGAACAACGCTACGCCACCCAGCAGACCACCAAAACCGCTCTTCACGACGAACAGCGCGGGGTTCGTGATCGAGGCCATCAAGCGCGCGGCTGACGGTGAGGCGCTGATTGCGCGGGTGTACGAGGCTACCGGCGCCCGACATGTCGCTCACATCAACTCTCTGCTTCCCCTCGCTGAAGTCATCGAAACCGACCTGCTCGAACGCCCACTGCGTGAAAACGAGAGCCCTGCCTACGATCTCTGGCGCGACTCGTCCGCCGCCAGTCACGATGAACCGTTCCTGGACCGCGAGCTTTGGCGTGACCCGCTCGTCACCGATGGGGACAATGAAGACGACGACGCGCCACCCGATGCGCGTGACGCGCGCGGCTGGACATTTACCTTGCGCCCATATGAGATTCGCACGTTCCGCGTCACCCTTGCGCGACCATGACGAAGCGGGCCTCATGCGCGATATACTGAACCCGGCATAGCGTCTATCACGGTGTAACGCCCGCGCGTCCGGCGTGAGCGTGATAAGCGCATAAAGTACGAAGGAGTACGAACGGACATGGCGCAGACCGCACAGCCAATGACCCTGACGCAGAAGATACTGGCGCATCATGCCGTCAATCTGGAGCGGCCCTGGGCCCAGACCGGCGATATCCTCCGCGTGCGCGTTGACTGGACCATCGCCAGTGAGCTGGCCTGGAACGGCATGGATCGCACCTATACGACGCTAGGCCGGCCCAAACTGCACGATCCCGATCACTTCTACCTCGCCATTGACCACTCCGTAGATCCCATCACACTCGCGGGCGATGCGCGCACGCGCAAGCTCGCCGACCTCTCTCGCGACTTCGCAAAGGAGAGCGGGATCAAGCACTTCTATGACGCCAACGTCACCATCATGCACACCCGCTTCTACCGCGGACTCCTTCAGCCAGGCGAAGTGATCCTCGGCGCCGATTCGCATACCAGCTCACATGGCGGCCTGGGCGCGTTCGCGATGGGCCTGGGCGGCGCCGATGTCGCCGTCGCCATGACGCTTGGCGAGACCTGGCTAGAGGTTCCTGAAGCCATCGCCGTCGAGTACCAGGGTGATCCACCGTTCGGCATCAGCGGCAAAGACATCATCTTGCGCACGATGGGGGCCTTGGGCCGCAATACCGTCGCCATGGAGCGCACGGTCGAGTACCGTGGCGCCGCCGCCCACCGCTTCTCCACTGACATGCGCTTCACCATCTGCAACATGACTGCCGAGTTTGGCGGCCTCAATGGTATCTTCGAGGCCGATGAGGTCGTCGCCACATGGCTCTCCCGCCGCCGCCGGGGCTATAACGAGAGCGCACTCTACTTCCGCGCCGATGATGATGCCCCCTACGTTGGACGCTACCCGATTGACCTTTCCAACCTCGCCCCGCAGGTTGCGAAACCGTTCTCGCCCGATAACGTCTTCGATGTCACAGCGCTTGCGGGGCAGCCACTCGACGGCGCGTTCATCGGCGCCTGCACCACGACAGAGGAAGAACTGGCCATTGGCGCGCTCGTCCTGGAAGCGGCGATGGACGCTGGCGCGACGCCAATCCCAATGGAGAGCGGCCGTCGCATCGTTGTCCCTGGCGACCTCCTCATCCGGCAGAACCTTGAACAGTACGGCCTATGGGCGATCTACGAGCGCGCCGGCTTCACGGTAGACCCTCCCGGCTGCTCCATGTGCCTCGGCATCGCCAGCCGCAAGGCAGGCAAGGGTGAAACCTGGCTCAGCTCCCAGAACCGCAACTTCGAAAACCGCATGGGCGAAGGCTCCCTCGCCTGGCTCGCCAGCGCGGCCACCGTCGCCGCCAGCGCCACTCGACATGCGCCTGAGCGATCCACGTCCGCTCCTGGAACGTGTTGATCGCGACCGGCTCGCGATGATCCTCCAGCGCAACGCTCCCCGCCCGGCGCCCGAAATCACCATCAGCGAGCCCCTCATGACCGTAACGCCGCCTACCCGCAAAAAAGAGGGAATGCGAGCGGAAGCGCACGTTATCCAGGGCAAGACACAGCGCTTCGGCGATTCTGTGGACACGGACGCCATCATTCCCGGTGAGTTTTGCCATCTCACCTCCACTGAGGCGCTTGGCGAGAAGGCTTTCTATTATGTCCGTCCGGAATTTCGCGAGCGCGCGCGCAAGGGCGCGACCATCATCGTCGCGGGAGAAGCTTGGGGAAGCGGCAGTTCACGTGAAATGGCGCGTCTGGGCGCTCCAGGGCGTCGGCATCCAGGCGATCATCGCACGCAGCTACGCATTTATCCACAAGCGCAACCTCATAAATGAGGCTCTCCCATTCTTCATCATTCATGATCCGCGCTTCTACGAGTTGGCGGAGGAGGGAGCCGAGTTGGAGATCAATCTCGAATCCGGCGTCGTGCGTCATCTTCCATCCGGCGAAGAGTTTCAATCGGATAACGTGACTGCGATGGTGCACGCCCTGCAAGCCGAGGGGGGGCTGATTCCGGCTGTCCAGCGCCACGGCGCGAGCGTCTTCTCCGAACTGACAGCTTAGCGGAAGAAGCATCAGCCTCATAGGCGCCGTCGCGTCACAACGGACGGCGCCTATATTGCGCTTTTCGATAGGCTGATTCGTGTGGGTATGAAAGACAGCGCCATACTCTGACGTATATATCATACAGACATGCGTCAGGACGACGCGAACGACGTCACGAAGTGAGCCACGAACGCAACTGACATTGTTTGAGCGCACATCATGCATAATGAGGAATCTGGCGAGCATCGGCGAGGAGACGGTTATGGATCGCCACAGTGATGCCACCGGGCAAGCGCCCTTATGGATCTCAATCATCGCCGTGGTACTGATAGTCGGAGCGGTCGCCACCGCGCTGGCTGCCATGCAGCGCCTACCAGCGAATGGCTCAGAAGGTGGAGGTCAAGGCGCGCTGGGCGATCAAACGGTGCTCGATTTCAATTATGAGGCAGGGCTGGCTCAACCTGAGGGCGTCTCCTTCTCGCCCGATGGCGCACGCATCGCGGCCCTCGGCGTCTTCACGCCCTGTGCGCCAGCGCCACATCAACTCACCTCGTGTGGCCACGGCCTGGCAATCTTCAACGCGGTCACCGGCGATTTGATCCGGCTGTCTCCTATTGAGCCACTGCTTGGCATAGCGATCTCGAGCGCATCAACACAGGGTGGCCCGTACGTCAGCCTCTATGGCGTTGGATGGACACCTGATTCCGCCTGGTATGGTCTGATTTACAGCGTCTTCAACACCCCTAAGCCCACTACACCCGATGACCTCCAGGATTCAGGACTCCTGCTCATCAATCCAAGTTCTGGCGTCACGAACATCATTCGAGGAGACTCCGGTTATTTCGCGTCGCTCGGTGGCCTCTCGGCGGATCACCCTATCTGGGATGCGCAGGGGCCGATCCAGCATTCCCCAGCCGCACTCACCCCCTCACTGCTCTATACATGGTCAGACTCCGACTACCCTCAAGCGATGGATCCTGTCCATACCCCCATCTCTCACCTTCCCGCATACGCCGATTCCATCACCCCAGTCGGCAATCCAGACGGAAGATCTCCCTTCACCATTTGGCAACCTGGCACGCTTATCGGGCCTGGCTCATCGGACCTGAGCGGACAGCGAAGCGCCTTCGTCACCACGTTCCCAGCCTGGGCGATGGATGGTGAGCGGGTCGGTGTCTTCACAGCGGGCGTTTCACTCCCCACACCAACTCGGGCGCTGGGGGTCGTGAGCGCATCCGCCAGCGTTGGATCGCCCCATGTCACGCTACCTGACGCGTTCATCTCCGCGCCGCCACGCGATATAGCCCTCACCAGTGTACAGGAAAGTATTGGCGCGTATGGCTGGGCGCAGATCGCATGGAGCCCCGACGGAGCCATCCTGGCGAGTATCACCTGCTATGCCCGACATGGTGAGGCGCTCGAGCTCCGTGATACACTCTCCGGCGCGCTGATCGGCAGCGCCAGCCTGGCGCTCAGCACGAGCGACCCCGGCTGTCGTGACCTGGGGCAGTCACACATGATGGGCGCTTACCCGCATCCTAACCTGAGCATCACATGGTCTCCTGATGGCCACCAGCTCGTGCTTTCTGATAAATCCTCCGCAACGCTTACCATCTGGCGGATCATCTCCAGCCGCTAGCGCGCTGGCAGCGCCGTGTGGAACACCCATCGCACCAGCTATACCCCATATTATGCAAGTCCGCTTGGTTGAAAACGGAATATGGGCAAGCCACAGGATATGGCGGCCGCGCGCTCGTCTCATCCGCTGAGAGAAGGTTTCTTGAATAAAAGATGGCTGCTCAACGCTTTCTCTCGCAAGACAGATAGGGAGAGGCCAGGAAAGTATGCATAGCAGACCTCCCGCACCTCAGCAGTGCGCGCTCTGTCTCTGGCTGACTCAGGCGGCCATTGGAGAGCGCATCGAGGCTGGCTATCATCTTTGCGAGCATGGTCGGCGTGCGCAGCGGCGAAAGCCTGACGCTGGTCACCAGACGAACGCGTCGGGCCTCTCCTGCAACGGCTGCCAGGGTCACCAGCGGTTCATACTTCGCATAGATCAGGCGATCAAAAACGCTCAGGCTGGAAAAGGGACCGGCCTCAGCACATCTCGGCACATCTGGCCTACTCACGGATAACCTGGCCCCGCACACCAGGGATGGACGAGAGGCGAGTCCCAGACCAATCTTCATGGCCCCTCCGAGATGGCTCGCTGCTCTTCCTTGCTGGCCGAATGGGTGTGCAAGGTCAACGGCACGACCATTAGCAGGGTAGGGGATGAACCGCTCTGCCAAAGAGGGCTGCGTGTCCTGCCCAGGGGCGGCAGGACACGCAGCAGTCTAGATTCCACGAGCCACGCTTCACCGACTAGTCGCTGCGCACAAAGTCCGCAATCCAGTTGGTTTCCCACGTTTTTCCACCATCAGCGGAAAACGCTTGCTCCCAGTGGAACGAGGTGGCGGTGATTTCCGACCAGATCACGCGACGAAAAATGTACTTGCCCTCCCAGGGTTCGTGTGAATACCCCTCGACGCGCCCGTCCTTGAATGCGCCAATCACCGGCCGCGGGTCGAAGCCGTTCCTGTTGTCTGCCTCATAGACGCTCCACTGCTGCGTTTGGGGATCGAAGAGGCGCACCACCATCTCTTCTGTGGCCCCAGACGCGCGTTCCAGTGTGACTTCCTCGATATGGCCCAGTCCACCCAGGATCTTGCGGGCAACCGACGTGCCTCCAAACTCATCCCAGGACGTTGACCCCTTCAGCCACTCCCGCAGAACCCGATTCTGGAACTTCCAGGAGCCAATGAAGAAATCAAAATCCGCCCGGCCATCCTGTTCCTGCTGCTTGAAGGTTGACTCGCTCACGATCTTTCCTCCTCGCATAGCTGCAGCCTTGGTCGCAGCGACGAGCTTGCCACCGCCGACCAAACGCTACCAGTTCCTTCTCCAGGATACAGGCAAATGCGGCCAAAATGGGCCCTCATTGATGCGAGATACGACGCAACCGCTCTTATGGACTGGAAGAGCGAGTCGGGGTATTCCGACACCGATAGTGTCAAGAGGTGATCCTTCTCCCGTGAGGGCGTGCCGTCCGCTCACGTGAATCTGCTCTGGTGGTCGGGTGGTAGAAGTGGTGGGCGGGCGGGCCAAGGAAAGCCAAAATCTGCTCGTGCAGAGGCTGGCGACGGAGGATCAAAGCCTGTCTGGCAGCAGGCGGGGCATCGATCTGCAGCAGCTCAACCCCCTCAAAGCATTGGAACACCCAGCGCAGCGCAGGATGGTTGGTCGGTTTGCCCAGTTGGTCAGGAATCGTCTAGCCTGTTTCGACCAGACGCTGGCGAAGCCGATGCTCCGCCAGGCGATAGATCAGCAAGCACATCTCCATAATCAAAATGCGTTCCATGATGCGCTCGGGCTTCTTGAGAAAGACGGAGGAGGCCAGGAACAACGGGTCCTTGAGGAAGCGAAACCCACGCTCGACTCCTCCTTGCTCTTTGTAGGTGGTCACCAGTTCTTGGTCACTGACCCGCTCGGGGTCCAACACATTCGTGCCGACAATAAAGCAGGCTGCACGAAGGGCATCCGCCTCGACCCGCACGTGATTGAGGGCCAATGCCACCTGCAGTTGCCACTCCGTCGTCACTGGCGCTGCGCCTTGGCGGGGGCGACCAGGCTGAGCATATTGGTGGTGCGCGACGAGCTGCATCTGCACCTCAAACCAAGCGGGACAGTGGTGCAGTGCGCGTTCACCGGCGGCGTGGGCATCGGCTTCGCAAGCAAACCGCTGATTCGAGAGGCGCCACAGCTTTTGTTTCCAGGTCTGCTCGGCAGCCTCAACATATGGGCTATACCCCTGCATCGCGCTGGTTCAACAACATAAAAAACGCCCTGGCATAAAGCCAGGGCGCGGCATGGTATTCCGCTGTTGCGCGGGCCGTCTGACGGCTCGCGCGAGCGCCAGCCGGCGCTCGCGCTGCGCTACGCGCTCTGACGCTTCAGCGGCTCCGCCTCGATGATGCGCCCGAGAATGTCGGTGTCAGCCAGGATCACGTACACGCCGTCATCCAGCTTCACTTCCGTGCCAGCGAACTTCTGGAACAGCACCCGCTCACCAACGACCAGCTTCTCAGCCAGCGTGGAGCCATCACCAATGGCGATTACCTCGCCCTCGCTAGGACGCTCCTTGGAGGTGTCCGGGATATACAACCCGCTCGCCGTCTGAGTTGGCGCATCGATCACTTTGACGAGCGCGCGCTCGCCTAGCGGCTGAATCGTCTTCATCGTTCCAATCCCTTCAATTACCTGACCTGGGTACGTTTCCTCAAACGCCCTGGCGCCTTGTTCCAGGCCTACGCGGACAAACCCAAAAGCGAGTCTACACGGGCCCGGTCGAAGCCGACCACAACCTGCCCGTCAATCCACGCCTGCGGCACGCCCACGGACAAATACGACGACATCAAGGAGAACATCGAGAAGGAGGGCAATACGTTGGCCATCATCGTGCTCAACCTGGGCCAGCACGATCAGGACAACAAATTCAAGGCCCAAGCCGGTGTATTGATGAAGGCCGCCGAAGAACTCGCCGCCACCAAGGATCTGCCGTCGGCCAAGAAGGGGTTGGCGAAAGTCAAGGACGCCGCGGCCGGGAAGGATCAGACGAAGGTCGAGCTGAAATGGGAGAAGGTCGCATCGTTGCCGGCTTTGATGAAGCAAGTGCCGCGGATCAACACGAAGTTGAAGGCCAATGTGAAGCCCGCCAAATTCAAGGCCAAAGCGAAGGATACCGCCGGCATGACGGCCGTTTTGGCGGCGGTCGCCCAAGGGGCGATGGCCGACACCGGCGCGACGAAATCGCCGGAGCAAGTCGAGCAGTGGTATCATTTCTGCGAAGAAATGCGGAACGCGGCGGCGGCGATGAATAAGTCGATCCACGCGGGCGACGCAGCCGCCACGGCCCAAAACCTGACCAAACTCGGGCAAAACTGCGAAGATTGCCACAAGGTTTTCAAGCCCGATGCGAAGATCGAAGACGAATAAACCGGCAGGTTTAGGCATTCTCGCCTCGTTCCCCCGCAAGGAGCGTGGGAACGAGGAAAAATCCCCCGTCCCTTTTTTTTCTCATCTAACCCGTTCAGGGGTATTTATCATTTCAAAAAATAGATTACAATAGAGTCAGGCCCGCGAGTTTGTGTTTCTGCTTTTCCTAATCCTTTTGATAACTTGTTACTTCGAGATGGTGTTTTGCGCCGCGACAGCAGTAGTTTTCTAAAGAGCAAGCATCTGTTGGTTTTGCGATCGATCGCGTGACAGTTTTTCCTGGAGGGAAAAATAGGTCTCGTTATTGCTGGCGCGCAAAGAAAGAGAGGAACTGTCCGGCAAGATCGGGAATATCTTCGGGCCGTTCACGCAATGGCGGAAGCGGGATTTCGAACACGTTCAATCGATAGAGAAGCTCTTCCCGGAAGCGACCTTGCTTCACGGCCAATGTCAGATCGATGCTCGTCGCCGCAATCACGCGAAGATCGGCCTTGCGGGTGATTCCCTCGCCAAGCATCTCGTATTCGCGATCCTGAAGAAAGCGCAGTAGTTTCGGCTGTAACGGTAAAGGCAAGTCACCGATCTCGTCCAGCAAGAGCGTGCCGCCTTCGCAGGTTGCTACTCGTCCGGGCTGATCCCGCACCGCTCCGGTAAATGCGCCTTTCACATGACCGAATAATTCACTCTCCAGTAATTCCGAAGAAAGCGATGGACAGGAAATCACCCCGAAAGGCTTGGAATTTCGCGGACTCTGCTGATGAATCCACTTCGCCAGCATGCTCTTGCCGGTGCCGCTTTCACCTTTCAGCAGCACGGTCGCTTCGCTGTTCGCAACGTCTCGCGCGGTGTCGATGGCTCGCTGCATAATCGCACTGGCGGAGTCCATGTGCAAGCCGGTATCAGACATGCGAAGCGTTTCCTGCAGGCTGTCGATCTTTTGTTCCAGCGAGCGAACTTGCGTCACCTTGCCGATCACGAGTTGGAGTTGGGCAGGTGTAAACGGTTTCGGCAGGTAGTCTATTGCCCCGCGTTTGATAGCCTCTACAGCCGTGTCAATGCTTGCAAAGGCGGTAATCACGACGATCTTCAACCAGGGAGATACGGACAGGAGCTTCGGAATCAAGTCAAGCCCTGAAGATGTGCCCAATCGCAAATCTACAAGCGCAAGATCAAATGAATACTGGGTGGCTTGGGCGAGCGCATCATCCGGATTGCTGACCGCAACCACATGGTGACCTTCGGTTTCAAAAAAAACCGACAAAGTCTTGCGAATGTTCAGTTCGTCGTCAATAATTAGGACATTCACAGTCAGACTCCAAACTCGTTTGCTGCCAGATCATTCATAAATTAGCACTAATTTGTTGAAAAAGCAAGGCTTTCACTCTGCCCAAGGCTTCTGATGGCAAGCTAAGGCGAAAGGTAGTGATTGGACTGGAAGGACATTGTGTGCGGACTTCCATACTTTAGGCTGCGTAACCCGTGCATCTCGCTTGGCATAGCGGGAGTACGCCAAGCAGCCAATTGACCGGTAGTCAATTGCGCCATCTTGTATTTACTCTACTTGCAATTGGAAAGGGACAGTTTTGGTACAGTCCAGTACAAGAACTATGGAGTTACGTGCTAAACTTATGTTCAAATCATCAACAAAAGAAACCCTGTAAGTAATTAACTTACAGGGCTTTCTCTTGGTGCACCCACAGGGACTTGAACCCCGAACCAATTGATTAAGAGTCAATTGTCTATGTTGTTAATACGTTACTTACAACTAGGGATGGTTTTGGGACAGTTTAAGAATAGGAATAGAATCTGCCGCATTTGTTGGTCGCTCCAGATGATTTTGCTGCGACTTGTCTTAAGCGTCGACAACAAGTTGATCGGACATATGCACTCAGCAAGCAAAAAAGCCCGGCACACACCGGGCTTTTCGGATAGACATGTACTGTTTAGTTCGAGGCAGCAGTCGTCCAACCGGCTAGCCAGTTGTTGCTGGGATTAACACCGCCGATGAAGCTCACCTGTTCAAAAAAACCATTGACGGGAGGTGCTGCGAATCCTTCGACAGAGATCGAACTGCCCATCGGGCTGAAGTCAGGAGCGGATGTGTCGAGCGGAGCGATTAAGCCGGGATCGGTGAAGCGATTGCTGCCGTTCAAAGTCTGGGCAAATTGCTGGCTCGTGAAGGGAAAGGTCGCCTCATCGCTTTCGCCTGTCTAAGCGATGTCGGTATTGCTGGAGAAGATGGAATTATCAACAATAAGATTGCCGTTCAGGGCAATGTCGTCCCATGCATTGTTGAAAGTTTCAGCATGATCGATGTCAATGCCGCAATCGCCGAAGTTCATGACAATAGCATTGCGAATAACTGCACTGGTGCCTTCACGAAGACATGCCGATTCCCGATGCGGCTCCGTTGCCGATTAAAGTAAGGTTATAGAGCGTGGGAGACTGACGCGGCAGGGCAGCGTTGTCTTCGGCATTGTTGTCGGCTTCGATACCCTTATCACCGTCATCGCTGTACTGTTGGCAGACCCAGAATTGTCCCATGCCTTGCCAGCCGTCCGTCCAATCGAATTGATCGTCGGCACAGCCGAAGATAAAGACGTGCTTCGCGCGGACAGTACCGCCGAAGAATTCAATGCCGTCGTCCTTGTTCATATGAACTTGCACGTAGTCGATGGTAGTACCGGCGCCGACGCCCTGGAAGGCGATACCATTGAGTTCATTATCGGGGGAAATTTCGCGCCCCGCGAATTCAACGCGAACGTATCGCAGTACACCGCTGTTATCATTGGGATCTGCGCCGCCGTAGTTGCCGGTGCCGCCTTCACCTGTGGCTCCATCTCCGGTATTGAAGAAGGAAGTCGGCCATTGATGATCAAACCGCCCCAGTCGCCACGGGAACGCGTTCCGACTTCTTTGTCGCTGGTGAACACGATTGGATGTTGAGATGTTCCTTCTGCCATTATCTTGGAACCTCGACGGATCACAAGCATACCGTCGGTGCTCGACTCGCCGTAGACGGTTGTGCCGGGTTCAATGGTGAGAATGGTCTCGTCGACATCGTTTCCAATGAAGACACCACCGCGCATTAGATAGGTTTTGTTGGCGGTGAAAGTCATGTCATCAATGATCGTTCCGGTGAGAATGACGACATCGGAATTGTTATTCGGTCCGGCCGGAGAATTTGCATCATCGCTGCTGCATGC